>NZ_JAHKRA010000012.1 GCF_019345525.1 Flavobacterium sp. NKUCC04_CG
TCCAACTTTGTCAAAAAACAATTAGGTTTCTTTGTATATTAACTGCGGTTTAAGAGTTGAATATTAGAATATTGATTTGCCACACGAAAGGATTCGTGCGGCAGCGGGGGATTCGTTCGGCAGCGGGGGGGATGAGTGCGCAGGAAAGTGATGGGTGGATTGTTAAAAACAATACTGCTGAAGCTTCATATGACGCTAAGTACGATGGAACGAATACTCCTGAAGGGCATTATTATGGGACAGCTTTTGAGTTAGAAGGGACTGTTTATAATGCTGATGGTACTACGGAATCAGCAGGTGGAGGAATGGGACTTTCTGATATTAGTGATATAAATGGATATTTTGGTTTTGGAGCTTTAGCGTTAGAAAATAGTCCAGGGTCATTTAGGGCGTCAACTACAAAACAAGGATTTAGCCCTAAATATTATGGTAATTCATGGGCTGGAAATCAGTATACAAAGACTTTTAATATTGGGAAAATAGGCAAGGGATTAGGACAAGTTGGATTTGGTGCTGGATTAGTTTTTGATGGAATTGGTATAGCAAATTATTATGACCCATCTATAGATCCTACTAGTCAAAATTCAGTTTCTCCAGTAAAAGCTGGAGTTAATGCAGGAATGGGGGCTTGGGGGCTTTTGGGAGGTCCATATGGGGTTGTAGTTAGTGGAGCTTATAGTGCAATAGAATTGATGTATCCAGGAGGATTGAAAGGTTATGTTGATGATGGCGTTAAGTTTCAAAATGAAATTAATAAGGTTAATGATGCAGGACCTAATAAAATATATTTAATACCAAGAGGACCTAAGTAAAATTTTTAAAATGATTTATTACTATATATATTATATTTTTTATCGAATTGCAAAAAACAATAATTCGGTGTTTCCAAATGAATTTGTTGCTGGGATTTGTGTTTTAGCTTTGAATCTGTGGTTGTTAATGTCTCTGGTAAATGAATTTTATTTTTTCACTAATATTAGATTGATGCCTAAAAGTTTAATTAGTCCTTTTTCAATTATAGTATTGGTATTATTAATTGTAATTAACTGGTTTCTGTTTGAAAATAAACAGCGTTGGAATCAGATTATAAAAAAAATTGAAAATAGTCCTAGTAAAGCAAGAAATGTTTTTATTGCCTGGTGTATAGTCATATTTGTAATTTTAAATTACTGGATAATTTCGTTATATTTATTATCTATAAAGAGCTAATAGTTAAGTAACTCTCCCCGCTACCGCACGAAATGCAATTCGACGAAGTCAATCCCTTCGTGTGGTACGAATAAACAAAGAATCCCCGCTACCGCACGAATCCCTTGGTGTGGTACGAATAATACAAAAATCCCAACCTTAAAAGTTGGGATTTTTGTATTTATACCTATTTAGAATATGCTTTTCGGGTTTTGGCATCTCTGACTAATCCGTCTATAGCATAGAGTATATGTGCTTTATCTTCTTCAGGTAAATCGTCAATTTCATTGAGTCGATGTAGCATCTCGGGATTTTTGAGGATGTTAATTTGAGCGGTTTCTCCAAGTAAGTATCCTACGGTAGTACCTAATTCATCGACCAATCTTTTAACTACATCAATGGATGGTTTTGCTCTCCCGATAACTATCGTTTTCACTGCGTACACTACTTTTGAATTTCGCACAATCTTTTCGACCTTATAAAAAATCCGTTAAGAAATCGCTGCAACGCAGCCGAAAAAAGATTTTGTGTTTGACCGCAGGGAGTTAAAATCTTTTAGGCGGAGTCAAGTGATTTTAGGAATTTTTTATAGCGTCTTGACTTTTTGCTTCGTTTTGTGTCAAGACAAAATGAAGAGAATAATCTTTCTTCGTATATTACGGACAATTTCGGAAAACCGACTCATTATTACGAATACCTGCCTTTTGGAGAGCTTATGGTAGAGCAAAACCAAAGTACGTACTATAACAACGGTTATAAGTTTAATGCCAAGGAATTGGATGCCGCTACCGGTATGTATTATTATGGTGCGCGTTATTACGACCCGAGTACCAGTATATTTTGAGCGTAGACCCGTTAGCGGAACAGTTCCCAGGATGGACTCCATACCACTATGTACACAACAATCCAATCAATTTGATTGACCCGACGGGGATGGCTGCACAGGAAAATGATGACCATTGGCAGTTAAATCAAGCAGGGAAATTAGAAATGATAAAGAAAACTGATGATGATTTCAATGTCTTTTTTAATAAGGATGGAGAGAAATTATTTCAGACAAACAAAACTGCTGAAGTTGAATATAAACAGGCATCTAGGGATAATAAAGCAGGTGAGTATGAGAATGATATGAAAAGTGTTTTTATCCAAGTAGCGCAAGATAGAGAAGCTTATAATACTATGGATTTAAGGAGTAAAGAAACTGGGTTCGATAGTAGTTTAATGTCTTTATCGGATATGAAAAAAGCAGGAGAATCTTATCTTAAAAAAGCGCCATTTGAAGCCGTTTTAAACTTTATACCGACTGCTATAGAATGGGGTTCTGGTGCAGGATATCTTAGAGCAGTACCAGATGGTATTCAAGATTTATATGATGTGGGAAGTAGTGTTTATAGAGGTAAATATGGTACGGATTTAAAAATGGATGCGGGTACGCTATGGCATAACTTTAAACAAAATACAAAGGAAACTTATAATAGTATGAAATATGAATTCAATAGGGGGGTTAATCAGTTACGTAATATGCCCGTTAATGTGCGTTAGCCTTTTCACTAAGTGCGGAACGAATAATCCTAATCGAGATTGTAAAATCGAATATAATGGAAATAATATCGATAAAATATCAAATATAGGTTGTGGTAAGTATGAAATAAATTTTCATAATAATAAGGAAAATAAAATTTATTCTTTTGGATATTATAAAAATGATAGTATTCCCGATGGGATAATAGTTCTTTTTTATGAGAATGGAAACTTAAATAATTTGTTCCATACTGAGGATGGAAAAAGGAAAGGGAGTTCAATTTTTTGTGATAAAGAAGGAGAGGTCTTGTCGCTAGATAATTTTAAGAATGACCTAAAAGATGGACTTCAATATACAAAGCTTGATAGTATTACTTATGTAATTAGTTTTTTTGACAAAGGAGTTTTAGTTAGTAAGGATACTTTACGGGCTAAAAAGTAATTTTGTAAAATTCTGCACTTGCGCCAGTATCTTGCTGGTGACAATTAATAAAAAATCCCAACCGTAAGTTGGGATTTTGTTATTTAAGAATAGCTTGTAATTTATTTTTGGCAAGAAACGCATCTAGCATAGCGAAAACGTGTTCTTTGTCTGTGGGGTCTAGTTTTTCTATATCGAGTAAACGGGTTACGGTTTTCTTATCGAATTTGCTGTTTACGCCTTCTCCCACAAGATAATCCAAGCCTACACCAAAAGCCCCGCTACCGCACGAATCCTTTCGTGTGGTAGGGATTATTAAAAGTATTCGTCTACGCTACCGCGCGAGTCCTCCCCGCTAGTGCACGAAGGATAAAATCTTCGCTATCGCGCGAGCACGTCATTAAGTTAATATATTAAACATTTGATTTACATGTGTTTATGCTTGTTTTTTTAATAGTGATTTCGTGTGTTTACTTGACAACCAAGTAGTCTCCCCCGCTGTTACGCGTGTATTAAAAATGTCCGGCTACGCTACCGCGCGAGTCCTCTCGCGTGGTCTATGTCAAATAAAAAACGCTCAATTATATTGGGCGTTTTGTGTTTACTAAGGTAGTTTAGATAAAAGGATGTCTTCCAACTTTGTCAAAAAACAATTAGGTTTCTTTGTATATTAACTGCGGTTTAAGAGTTGAATATTAGAATATTTATTTGCCACACGAAAGGATTCGTTCGGCAGCGGGGGATTCGTTCGGCAGCGGGGGTTTAAGAGTTGAATATTAGAATATTGATTTGCCACACGAAAGGATTCGTGCGGCAGCGGGGTTATCAAGAAAAGTATTTTAATTTAAATGAAGTTAAAGGTAAAATACCAAGAATTATCTAAGTATGTCTTCTGCTGCTAATCCCGCCCCCGCTGGTGCGCGAGTATTAAAAATATCCGGCTAGGCTACCTCGCGAGTCCTCTCGCGTAGTCTATAGAAAAGACAAAAACTCTCAATTATGTTGGGAGTTTTGTGTTTAAAAAGGCAGTTTATCTATAAAAGTATATGGTTTAACTTTGTCAAAATAGAATAAGACTTCTTCGTATATTACTCCTATTTTGATGAAAATAGATTAATATAGTTAGTTTTGCCACATGAAGGGATTGATTTCGTCGAATTTCATTTCGTGCGGTAGCGGTGGGTAGCGGTGATATGATTACATACGAACTTTAGATAGTTTTAATTCAAACTTTAGTAAAATATTTAAAAGTATAATAACATGAAATTCGTTGTTTTAATATTGTACTTAGCAGTGCTTACATCATGTTCTGATAAAAAATGTGATTGTGAAGTTGATAAAATAAGTTTAATTCAAGAGTACAAAACAACAAATAAAACTATAACGCTCAATAAAATAGAACAAGGAGCTTTTGGAGAAACTATTAACCTTAGAATATGTGACGGGAATAATAGTTTAATTGAAGAAATACATATAAGAGGAGAGGATTCTAAACCTAAATTAGACAGTGTGTTTGGAAAAAATCTGTATATAAGCTATATATACCCTAGCTCAATACATGAAGAGGGAGAAATTTTTGAAATTCCTTTTAATAATGTCGTATTAGGGGATGGCTTATTTAATAAAGATGTTCTGAAATTTAAATATTTTTTTTCTGGCAGATATATTAAAGAAATGTAATCTTAGTTATGTTTTTGTTCAAAAAGAAACCCTGCTGTCGTCAGCATCTTACTGTTGACAACAACAAAAAACCCAACTTTTAAAGTTGGGATTTTTGTATTTGTAACTATTTAGAATATGATTTTCGGGTTTTGGCATCTCTGACTAATCCGTCTATAGCATAGAGTATATGTGCGTTAACTTCTTCTGGTAAGTCGTCAATTTCATTGAGTCGATGTAGCATCTCGGGATTTTTGAGGATGTTAATTTGAGCGCTTTCTCCAAGTAAGTATCCTACGGTAGTACCTAATTCATCGACCAATCTTTTAACTACATCAATGGATGGTTTTACTCTCCCGATAACTATCGTTTTCACTGCGTACACTAATTTTGAATTTTGCAGAATCCTTTCGACCTTATAAAAAATCCGTTAAGAAATCGCTGCAACGCAGCCGAAAAAAGATTTTGTGTCTGACCGCAGGGAGTTAAAATCTTTTAGGCGGAGTCAAGTGATTTTAGGAATTTTTTATAGCGTCTTGACTTTTTGCTTCGTTTTGTGTCAAGACAAAATGAAGAGAATTTTAGTACACTCAATCTTTGAAAACAAAATTTTGCTCGAACGTACCCCGCTACCGCACGAAATGAAATTCGACGAACTCAATCCCTTCGTGTGGTATGAATAAATAAAAAATCCTAACCTTAAAAGTTGGGATTTTTGTGTTTATATAGACAGTTGTTTTTTGCTCTCTGTAGTTGCACGAATTTTTAAATAATTACAGCGATAGACATAACCATAGTTTTAACGTTGTACTATACTTTTGAATTTTACAGAATCTTTTCGACCTTGTAAAAAATCCGTTAGGAAATCACTGCAATGCAGCCGAAAAAAGATCTTGTTTTTGACCGTAGGGAGTTAAAATCTTTTAGGGGAGTCAAGTGATTTTAGGAATTTTTTATTTTAACGTCTTGACTTTTTGCTTTGTTAGTTGGATGCCCGCATCGGGCTCAAGACAAAATGAAGAGAATTCCTCCCTAGAAACGTCGATTTTGGAGAAATTTGGATATGTGGTCAGGTGTTTTATTTATGTAGAACTCATAATTTTTATTTTCCATGGTTTAACAGCTTAGCTATTTTAGGTTTTTTTAGCAGCCTTTTGCATCGTTTTTTATCAAATATCTCGGGTTTAAAAAAATGAAAACCAACTGTAGAAAAGGTTAAAAAAAAACTGATTTACATGATAAAAATCATAATAAAGGACATTAACGTCTTTTATTTTTGTATGTATAAAATGTACTAACAGCAAAATTAAATCGCATGAGAAAGAAATCGGTAAATCGGAAATTAAGTCAATGGTGTTTGGTAATAGTGGGCGTTTTCCTTATCGCTAATTTATCTTCCTGTAAAGATACCGCTACAAGCCGTGTCTCTGAAAACGGAGAACACATAATAACAAAAGGTCAGATGGTCGCTGAATTGACTGCGCCGCCGTTTGTTCCAGCTCCCGTTGGCAATCGAAAAGCCATGAAATTAGTAGTTAATATGGAAATTATTGAAAAGGAGAGTGAAATGGTAGACGGTGTAAACTATGTATATTGGACTTTTGGAGGGAGTGTACCTGGTAGTTTTATCAGAACTCGAGTGGGAGACGAGGTGGAGTTTCACTTAAAAAATCATCCGGATAATAAACTTCCTCATAACATTGATTTACATGCTGTAACGGGACCTGGAGGAGGAGCTGAATCTTCTTTAGTGGCTCCTGGCCATGAAAAAACCTTTTCGTTTAAAACGTTAAATCCGGGACTTTATGTTTATCACTGTGCTACAGCACCAGTGGGTATGCATATCGCCAATGGGATGTATGGCTTAATCTTAGTAGAACCAGAAGGTGGATTGCCGCCTGTTGATAAGGAGTATTATGTGATGCAAGGAGATTTTTATACGGTAGGTGGTTATGGCGAGCGCGGTACCCAGCCTTTTGATATGACCAAAGCTATAAGTGAAAGCCCAGATTACGTGGTTTTTAACGGTAAGGTAGGCGCCTTAATTGGCGACAATGCACTAACGGCAAAAGTTGGAGAAACCGTGCGCTTGTTTGTTGGAAATGGAGGGCCAAATTTGGTGTCTTCGTTCCATGTTATCGGGGAGATTTTCGACAAGGTACACTTCGAAGGTGGGAGTCAGATTAATGAAAATGTTCAGACGACTTTAATCCCTGCGGGAGGAGCAGCTATAGTCGATTTTAAAGTAGATGTACCGGGTAGTTTTGTCCTGGTTGATCACTCCATTTTTAGAGCGTTTAACAAGGGAGCATTGGGGATTTTAAAAGTGACCGGTGAAAATAATGATAAGATTTATTCTGGAACGATTCAAGAGGGAATTTATCTGCCTGAAGGAGGTACGGTTCAAAGTATGCCTGCAGTAGCTGAGAGTAAAAAACCTGCTGTCGCGAAGACTTTAAGCGAACAATTGGTTCAGGGTAAAAACGTATATATGAGAACGTGTTTTGCTTGTCATCAAGCTGAGGGACAAGGGATACCAAGTGCTTTTCCACCATTGGCAAAGTCAGACTATCTAAACAAAGATGTTAACAGAGCTATTCGTACCGTTATTCATGGGCTAAGTGGAGAGCTTGTTGTTAATGGAGAGAAATACAATAGTGTGATGACCAGTCAGAATCTATCGGATGAAGAGATTTCCAATGTATTGACTTATATCTATGATAATTGGGGGAACAACAAAACCCGAGTTACTGTAGATATGGTTAAAGCCATGAGAAATAAATAAAGCTTTTGTTATGATAGTTCGCGATAATTTAAAATTTTTATTGGGTTTGTTTTGCACGGTTGTTTTTACAACGGCCTGGGGACAACAATCCAAGATGGCAGCTGTAAAGGAAGGGAGTTATATACCGCTTTACGGTGCTGATGTCGATGGGTCTCGAGTGGCAGTAGCTGCTTTTCTTATGGACGTGTATCCAGTGACCAACGAACAGTATTTAAGCTTTTTAAAGGACCATCCAGAATGGCGGCGCTCCAGTATAAAAAAACTATTTGCTGATGGAAATTATCTTGTCGATTGGGAAGGTGATTTGAATTATGGGAAATCGCATTTACCCAATGCTGCCGTTACTAATGTATCTTGGTTTGCGGCTAAAAAATATTGTGAATGCCAAGGAAAGCGCTTGCCTAGTCTCGATGAATGGGAATATGCCGCCATGGCCGATGAAAAATTGGCCGATGCACGTTCTAAGGAAGCATACAACAATTATATACTCTCCTGGTATGAACGGGCAAAGACTCAAAACAATCCAGTTGGAAGTACTTTTAAAAACTACTGGGGCATTTATGACCTGCACGGCTTAGTTTGGGAATGGACTTCCGATTTTAACTCCGTCTTCGTTTCAGGTGAATCGAGAAAAGCGATGCAAGGCGATTCCAATTTGTTTTGTGGAAGCAGTTCTGTAGGTGCGTCAGATTTGATGAATTATGCCGCTTTTATGCGGTATGCGTTTCGCGGTAGTGTTAAAGCGAATTACAATATTAAAAATTTGGGTTTTCGATGTGTGAAAAATGAACGATAACTGCTTAAATGTTATTTAAAAAAACAGAAAAAATTGATCGTAAACACTTAAAAAAATAAAAATGAAAAAATATCTAATGCTCATGGGTTTATTACTTGTAATGTCGGGTTGTAATACCAAAACAAAACAAAAAGAAATGGAATTAAAACCGAGCGATACGAGCATTACGGAATTGTCTATTTACAATCTTCCGTCAAAATGGACCAATCAAAATGGACGGGATTTAGAACTCAAAGAATTTCGTGGCGATGTATTGGTCATGGTCATGATTTACACTTCTTGTCAAGCAGCTTGTCCACGATTGGTTGCGGATATGAGGCATATCGAACAGAATTTATCAGATAAAACGAAACCACATGTGAAATTTTTACTGGTGAGTATTGATCCAGAAGTAGATACACCAGAGCGTTTAAAAGTGTTTTCCATTGAAAATAAAATGGATGGAAATCAATGGGTATTCCTGCGGTCTACGGAGGATAATACCCGTGAATTTGCTGCTGTTTTAGCGGTGAATTACAAAAAAATATCACCTATTGATTTTTCGCATTCCAACATTATTAGTGTGTTTAATTCCGAGGGCGAACTGTATTTCCAGCAAGAGGGGCTTGGCGTTAGTTATGATAAAACGATAGAAAAAATCACCGAAGCGGTCAATGATAATTAAAGAGAACAAAGGATGAGCTAGACAAAAGTTATGGGACGGTGGTTTTGACTATGACATATGTTGCGGTATGCGCTCAGCAGCTCGATGTTGATTTGCAATTAAGAACTCTTTTTTTTGGCACCAATCACGCCTTTAACTATCGTTAGTATTCACTGTATGAAAGCCCGATTTCCGTTGCGTTGAAAGTATGTTTATTGAATTCTGACAAATAGAGCATTTGAAATTAAATACCTCCAAACCGCATGCTGGAGCCTACGACTAACATGCTGAGGCCAATCAAGGTAATCAACACGATGTGAATAGCCATTTCATTCAGGTTTTTAGAACTGAGTTTGGGTATAATAAATAATCGCGCATGTACCGCTAAAACAACTGTTAGCAGTAATAAAGTCAGTTTTATCGAGACTACGCGTTCAATGGGGTTCGAAAAAGAAAACCACGAATGCATAGTGACTCCGTATTTGTAAGCCATGAAAACACCGGTTAAAAGCAGTATTAACAACGCAGGTAAGCCTATGGGTTCAAATTTTTTTTCGTACTTGGAAATGATGCTACTATCCCTGTCTCGTAAAGCCTGTGGCAAATAACGACACAATAACAGTAGATGACCGCCTACCCATATAGCGGCGGCAACGAGATGCAGTATTAGTAGTAAGTGATGACTCATGATGTTTTTTTTTAAGATTTAATCAGAGATAAAATTAGCAGAGCTAATGCCAGTGGTAGTCCAATACTCGCAAGTAGAAGTAAGAGGTGGTAGTGAGAAAAAATACCCCGTTCAAAATAAGTCAATGCCCCTTGTGTAAACAGTAGGATTTCTGTTGTTGCAAAACAAATCAAGAAAAGCAGTAAGGCAGCTTTTGATAAATTAGTTTGAAATGCGAGAGTATCGCTGACAAAGGCTAGTAAGAATCCCGTTATCACGCCCAAAGAAGTGAGGTGTGTAAACCCAATCACAAAATTTCGAATTTCATGAGAAACGGCACTTATATCTGGAAATAACGTAAGGGATTGAATAGTTATTTTTAGAGCAAGAGAAATTAAAGCAAAGGCATATAGATAAGTAGTTGTTTTAGAAAATAAAGTAATTAAGCTAGAATAGTGAGGTCGGATTAGTCTGTAAAAGGCATAGATGCTAAAACCTTGTAAGACAAGTCCCAAACCATTAATCCACGGTAATATGGTGAAGGGAAAATACCAACTTAATGGCAGTGAAAAGGTCAATAAAGTAGCAAAAATAAGCAGATATAGAAACCATTTAAATGCGATAGGGTTCAGGTTACAATTGTTAACTCGCAGTTTTTTTATCAAAATAGCCAATACGCCAAATATAAACCAACCATTGAACTGAAAGTGTATAAAGAACTGGATAACAGATTGATAAAAGGCACTTCCTTTCGCTCCACTAGCGGCAACAGGCCCTAAGCACCAAACTCCCAAAGTGGAAAATAACATAAAGAAAAGCGCTGTACATAACAGCTTTTTTTCAGGAGTATAAATCGATTTATCGCCTTGCCACACTAGATATAAAAAGAAATAACTGCAGAAAATATGTAGGGTAGAAAAGCCTATGGAAACCAAGGCGTATCCCTGTAGCGGAAAACTGAATATCATACCTATAATGGAAAACTGAGTAATCCAAAACAGGCGGTTGTAACGCTTTATACTAGCAGGTGTTTTAGGAATAAATTCGTAAAATATCAAAGAATACAACATCAGGTAAACCCAACCCAACATCGCTGTATGCGAGTGACCATGTAGTAGAAATGTATAGTTGATTTCTATGGGAAGCACATAGGCATATCGCAATAAAACCCCCATCATTGCGGCAAGGAAAAAATTGATTAGACAACATATTAGCCAACTTTTTTTCATATTCAATTACGATTTATTCTTCAATAGGACAGCTGCTTTTATCGTGAATTTCTTGGTGATAGTCCGCAGTCAATACCAGGTCAATATCGACCTCAAGCTTAAAGCGCGAACATTAGAATCCGGGATATGGTTCGCGCTATTTTTACTTAAAGTTAAGCCATCCGCTTTTCCAATTCGATGGATTGAGGAAATAAAATATTATTTTCTAAGTGGATATGCTTGTGTAAATCGGATTCAAACTCTTCCAACATGGCATACGTAATCTTGTAGGTATTACAGGCATCTGAAGGAGGTGTGTAATTATTGGTGATATCTGCAATTTTTCTAAAACGTTCTCCTTCGTGATCGTGATCTTCCATCATCATGGCAACTGGATTTTCGACGCTGCCAAAATGTGCGGCTTGTACCTTTTCATTTACGAGTTGTGCACCGACCATCTTCCGAACAAAGGGAAACAGTATCAGTTCCTCTTTTTTTAGGTGTACCGCGAGTTCCTGAGCAGATTCTTTAAATAATTGTTCGACTTCTAAAAGTTCTGGGTGATTTTTTCCATGTACACGGCTTAATTTATTGAGAAATTGTAATAATACGGGTGTTTTTTCCTCGATATAGCGATGGTGTGTTTTTTCGACATAGTCGGTCAACAAGTCCAAAGGCCATGTTTTATAATCGATGGATGAACTTGTTTGATGTGTCAATACTTCATCCAGCACTTCGAGTAGGCGATTGCTGTCAAGCGATTTACTTTCACAAACTTCTTTAATAGTGCGGTGACCCTTGCAGCAAAAGTCGATGCCGTGTTTGGAAAAAATAGCAGCAGTTCTATAATCCTGAGCTACAATTTCTCCGATAGTCATATTTACGGTTGTTTTCATAATATAATTGCTAATTGTGTTTAAAATATTTTTAATGTGTTAAGCGAAATTCGATTTGGCATTCATCCTGTTTTGGATAACAGGTGATTTTTATTATTACTAAATTACAACTCCTTTCGCAATAAAGGACTTTTTCATCCTTTATTATTTTAAAAAAAAGCCATAAGAAATAGCATTGTGCTGTAGGTTTACGTTGAAGTGATTTGACCTTTTGTCAACACAGCAGTGGCTATCCAATAGATTAAAAATCATCTGATTGACGGGCTTATTAATTTTTTTATTTTTTCTATCATAGAGTTTACTGAATTTTTAAATAAGTGGAACCGCTTTTTATTCCTAATGCTAATTCCTCCAAGGTAGTAGTGCAAAGCATCAGTTTTAATTCTTCGCGTATATTTTTAAATTTGTTGTGAACCGGACAGGGATGCAATTCGGAACATTGCTTCAATCCAATAGCGCAACCGTTATATATGGCATCTCCGTCGATAGCCGAAACTATTTGTGCAAGCTTGATTTGCGCGATTAAATCTTTGGGAATATCAAAACCCCCAGTAGGTCCTTTGGTTGAATTAATTACATTATGTTTAACTAATGTTTGTAATATCTTAGCGGTAAAAGCTTCAGGCGAGTCAATTTTTATAGCGATGTCTTTCAGTCCAACTCGTTGGTCTTTATAAGATTCAGCGGCTATAAATATCGCTGCTCGGATAGCGTATTCACAAGTTTTTGAAAACATAATTTGTAGCGTTTAAAAGACAAAGATACGAATATTTACAATATAGGATAATTTTGTCCGAATTTATTTTATAGACTAAGTATTTGGTTTAGAGTAGGGCTATGGCATTATGTTAAGCGTTTTTTTTTTACTATACAGGTCCCTGCTTTCGGAAGGGAGAGGTGGAAAACGGAACCCATTGTGTAGAAGTACTAAGGAGGTATGGTAGTGCTCGTGTAAAACGAAAAACAGCCACTTCAATAAATTGAGGCAGCTGTTTTTATCAAATTAGATAGGGACAATTACAATTATTTTTTAAGGCTAAATCCGTAGGCAATCCGTAGGCCAAATTGATCGGTATGATAGTCGTTATATCGTTCGTAATGAAGGTTGATATCAATATATTTATTGGCAAAACCAATGGCGGGAGACCAAATAAAGGTATTGCCCATTTCGCGATGGGTACCGAATCCGGCACCTACTTCCCCTTGTAGGTAAAAGTTTTTATCTAAAAAGGATTTAAACCCTAATTTCGCTGGTACCAATCCCAAATCTCCATCCGAATTAAATAGGTGTGTATAGCCCGAAGTTGCAGTCAAGGATGTTTTTTGAGTTAAATCGTATTGCAAACGCGCATCCACGCCAACGGCAGCATCATAATCAGCATCTGTTGGTAAGCCAGTGCTGATTCCAAATCCTGCTCGAAATCCTTTGGGATAGGTGTTTTTAGTTTGTGCATTAACGGTAGGAGCAACGAACAAGCCTGATACAAATAGGCAAAAAAGAATCTTTTTCATAAATGAGATTGTTTTAGATTAAGGTCTATAGTATAACTTTCCTTTAAAGTGGTTATGACAAACTCTTTTTCGGATAGCATTTTATAGGATAAGCCTTTTATTGTTTTTGGATATTTCTTATTTTACGAACAATTACAGTGTTGTACTGTGGCTTGTAGCGCAATTTTAAAGAGATATCTACAGGAGAGTAAAGGCAAAAAATAAGCCATTTACGAGCCTTTATAAAAGCCAAGTGTTAATATTTTTACAGCAATCAGCTAATCAATTACTTAAAGCTGGATAAAAAAAGCGTAAAAAGGGATACTTTTCGATGAAGTCTGTATCTTTGTAAAAGGAAAAAAAGTCACTTAAGGATTTATTTCTTTCCAAATATAATGTAATTGCTTAGTTATAAGTGGTTTAATGCTGTAAATAGAGGCTGGAATTGCATAATTTGGACGGGTTTATTTTCCCCGATTTGTGGATTGTTGAGCCAAGTATTTCTCGATAGAATTGAATGGCCTTGTAGATATATAACAGTTAAGTAGTTAAGATTTTTAAAGTAGTATAAACTAAAACCTGGTGTTTTAAAAAACGTATAAACATGGAATTACCAAAATTTGTCTTAGCAGACAACACGGATTATGCCGAAGATATCTTTATAGTGCATTTAGATTTTCCTAGATTCATTATTAATCTAAATACGGATGATGTAGAATTTTTAGAATCTATTGAAGAGTCTGAGGAATCTGAAATTGAGGCAGAAATGGAAATATTAATCGAAGAAGCTGGAGCTTTTTACGATCGTGAAATGCTTCGTTATGGCGAAGGAGAACTGGAATAGTTTAGGATTTAAAATACAAATCCAAAATGGACTGAGCAGCTGCAAAAGGTGAAATTTCATTGTTTTGCACTGCTTTTTTGTTTTGTATAATCAAGTCAGCAATAGCGGGATGGTTGTAAAAGTGTAGTAAAACATTTTCATTGATGGTTTCCATCATCCAATATTGACTTTGTTCGCGACGTTGTTTGTCAAAATAACCGTTGGATTGGGTAAGTTCTAGATAATTTAAAATCATTTGCCAAATATCCTGAATACCAGAGTGTTCAATCGCACTACAAGTACTGACTTTCGGATTCCAATCGGAAGCTTTTTTTGGAAAGAGATGTAAGGCTCTGTTGTATTCCACTTTGGCCATTTGTGCTTTGCGAATATTTTCACCATCGGCTTTATTGATGACTACAGCGTCTGCCATTTCCATAATACCTCGTTTTATTCCTTGTAGTTCGTCACCAGCACCGGCTAAATTAAGTAATAAGAAAAAATCGACCATACTGTGAACCGCCGTTTCGCTTTGTCCAACACCTACGGTCTCTACCAGTATGGTGTCAAAACCACAAGCCTCGCATAAAATAATGGTTTCACGTGTTTTACGAGCAACTCCGCCTAAGCTCTCTCCAGAAGCAGAGGGGCGAATATAGGCGTTTTCGTCTTTGACCAATTCTTCCATCCGTGTTTTATCGCCTAATATACTCCCTCGAGTTAAAGTACTGCTTGGGTCTATCGCCAAAACAGCTACTTTTTTGCCCAAACTCGTTAACAATTTGCCGAAAGATTCTATAAAAGTACTTTTTCCAACACCGGGTACTCCGGTAATTCCTATACGAATCGATTGGTTGGCATAAGGCAAACAGCCTTGGATAACGGTGTTGGCCCTTTCGTGATGTGCTGGATTGATACTTTCAACCAAGGTAATAGCCCGGCTCAATGCGACCTTATCGCCGATGATAATTTTCTTTATCAGCGTTTCAGGGGTGTCTTGTTGGGAGCGCCTCTGTTGAAAGGCAGCAATTCTAGAGCTGTTGATTATTTCAGGAGCTTGAATTCCAGCGTTTTCCTTTAAAGCAGAATTATGAGGTAAATTTTTACTCACGAGAATAAGGGTTTAATCGTAAAAGTACTAAAAATCTTTAGACAAATCAATGCATAATTGCTGTTAAGGACAAACAGCCGAACCCTGACACTAGTCTATAAATAAACCGCTTTGCAAATAAACCTCTCGACTTACTTTCATATCTTTGTCGCAGCAATAAATGCATACTTCTATGTTTCGATTTTCTAAAAAAACACCTACTTCTTTCGATACGGTTATAGCGACGAAAAACACTTCAAAAACCGTTTACCCAATCTTATTTGCGATCAGTTTAGCCCATTTGCTTAACGATTTATTACAAGCGGTGATTCCGGCAGTATATCCATTGCTAAAAACCAACTACGACTTGAATTTCGCACAAATAGGTATGATTACTTTTTGTTTTCAAGTATCATCATCCCTATTACAACCTTTAGTTGGTGCTTATACAGACAAACACCCCAAACCCTTCTCTCAAATAGCGGGTATGGTATTTACCTTTTTAGGTATTATTACCTTGGCCTATGCATCGAGTTATTATTGGGTGCTTTTGGCTGTGGTTTTAGTTGGGGTAGGTTCGTCCATTTTTCATCCCGAATCGTCTCGTGTATCTTTTATGGCATCAGGAGGGAAACGCAGTTTGGCACAATCCATTTTTCAAATTGGAGGAAATACAGGAAGTGCTTTAGCACCTTTATTGGTGGCTTGGATTGTTATTCCAAACGGGCAAAGACATATATTGTGGTTTGTTGCTTTTGCTCTCTTGGCTAAAGTGGTTTTGTTTTACATAGGTTCTTGGTATCAAAATATTCTTCAGGTATCCAAAAACATTAAGAAAAAACAATTGATGTTGCCCGATTTATCTCCAACGCGTATCGTTTTTTCGGTTTCGATATTATTACTATTGATTTTTTCGAAGTTTTTTTATGTAGCGAGTATCACGAGTTATTTTCAGTTTTATACAATGGATAAATTTGGAATTAGCGAAGTTCAAGCACAGGTATATCTGTTTTATTTCCTAATATCTGTGGCACTCGGAACCTTAGTAGGTGGTTTCTTTGGTGATCGGGTAGGGCGCAAATACATCATTTGGTTTTCGGTTTTGGGAGTTACTCCTTTTACTTTAGCATTGCCCTATGTATCGTTGGAATGGACTGGGTTCTTAGTGGTAATTATTGGCTTTATATTGTCTTCCGCATTTCCATCTATTTTGGTCTATGCACAAGAGCTGCTGCCTAAGAAATTAGGAATGGTATCAGGACTTTTTTACGGTTTTGCTTTTGGTATGGGAGGATTAGGATCTGCAGTACTTGGATGGTGGGCAGATAAAACTTCAATCGAACATATTTATACCATCTGTTCTTATCTACCGTTAATTGGAATTATTGCGTGTTTTTTGCCCAATATGAAAAATGTAAAATTTAAAGAAGATACCGATGCAATCAAATAAATATAAATCCGTAGATCGGAGTATCATTCAACAGTTAGAAATGCAATTTGGTACAGCTAGGGTAATCGTTGAAAAAGCAGCCTTAGAGGAATACGGTCGCGATCATACTGAAGATTTGGTTTTTCCACCAGCTGTGGTTTTAAAACCAGTTTCTACAGTAGAGGTATCGTGGATACTGAAATTTGCATTCGATAACAACATTCCCGTAGTTCCTGTCGGAGCAAGAACGGGATTGAGTGGAGGAATTTTAAATATATATAGTGGTATTGCATTGTCATTGGAGAAGATGAATCAAATTGTTTCCATCGACGAGCAAAATTTACAAGTTATCGTAGAACCGGGAGTAATTACTCAGACTTTGCAAGAAGCCGTAGCTGCTAAAGGCCTGTTTTATCCGGTGGACCCCTCGAGTAGAGGAAGTTGTTTCATAGGGGGAAATATAGCTGAAAATGCCGGTGGCGCCCGTGCGGTAAAATATGGTGTAACCAAGGATTACGTTTTAAATTTAGAAGTGGTTTTAGCCAATGGTGATATCATTTGGACCGCTGCCAATACCCTAAAAAATGCCACAGGTTATAATCTTACTCAAGTGATTGTAGGTAGTGAGGGGACTTTAGGGGTGGTGACTAAAATTGTATTGCGTTTATTACCAGCTCATACAAATGAAATACTGATGTTGGTGCCTTTTTATAGAATGGAAGAAGCGGCTGAAGCGGTTTCTGCTATTTTTAGAGCCGGTGTTATACCCAGTGCTTTAGAGTTTATGGAGCGGGATGCTATTGATTGGTCGTTGCGCTATATCGATGACCATAGTCTCCAAATCAATAAGGATATACAAGCCCATCTTCTGATTGAGGTCGATGGAAATTATCCTGATGTGTTGTTTGCTGAGGCAGAAAAAATAGCTGAGGTGTTAACCGCATTTAAAACAGATGAAATCCTGTTTGCCGATACAGTAGATCAAAAGAATGCGCTTTGGAAGTTAAGGCGAAATGTTGCAGAAGCTGTGAAATCCCAATCGGTTTATAAAGAAGAAGATACGGTAGTGCCTCGATTTGAATTGCCAACTTTATTAAAAGGTATTAAGGCAATTGGAGATAAATACGGATTTCGAAGCATTTGTTATGGACATGCTGGCGATGGAAATCTACATGTTAATATTATCAAGGAACAGCTTAGCGATTTGCATTGGCAGTCAGAAATTCCCAAAGGCATACGCGAAATTTTTGAATTGACAGTCGCTTTAAAAGGAACCATTTCCGGAGAGCACGGCATCGGTTATGTGCAGAAAAACTATATGGATATACCGTTTAGTAATATCGAATTGGAATTAATGAAAGGCATTAAGAAGGTTTTTGACCCGAGCGGCATTTTAAATCCAGGAAAAATATTCCCGGATTCTTAGAGTCTTCTCCTATTTTCGCAATTCAAATGAAAGGCCGACTTTTTAAGTCGGCCTTTCATTTGAATTATAATAGTTTTCCAGAAAGGAAAAAGGCGGCAATGGTAAAGTAAATGATTAATCCAGATACGTCCACCAGTGTGGCTACAAAAGGAGCCGAAGCGGTCGCGGGGTCCATTTTAAACTTGCGCAATACAAAGGGAATAATTGATCCCGATATAGTTCCCCATAACACGATTAGTAATAAAGAACAAGAAACGCTAAGGGCTACATAAAGCCAAAATTCACCATAATCGTAAATACCAGCTTCCTGCCAAATCATGATTCTAATAAATCCAATAGCACCTAAAATTCCACCCAACATCAAGCCCGAGGCAATTTCTTTTTTCATTACATACCACCAATCGCTGAGTTTTAAATCGCCCAATGCCATAGCTCTAATAATTAATGAAGCTGCTTGCGAACCGGAGTTTCCACCGCTAGAAATAATCAACGGAACAAATAGAGCTAAGACTACGGCTTTTTCAATCTCCCCGTCATAATGACTCATCGCAGATGCGGTTAACATTTCTCCTAGAAATAAAACAACCAGCCAACCGGCTCGTTTTTTAACCAATTCCAAGAGGGGGGTTTTGGTGTAAGACATATTTAATTCTTCCAGTCCTCCGAATTTTTGTATGTCTTCAGTATCGCGATCCTTGATTCGATCTAAAATATCGTCAAAAGTTACGATGCCTACCAATACGCCGTTTTCAGTGATGATAGGTAAGGCAGAACGGTCGTATTTTTCAAAGATGTCAAAGGCTTCCTCCATTGGAGTGGTGGTGATAATCGCTGCAAAACTACGGTCAATTAATTCTGAAATCTTCGTTTCGGGTTCAGCCATTAATAATTCTCCAATTTTTAAATCGTCGATCAACACATTGTTGTCGTTAATCACATAAATATAATTGAGCGTTTCTGCTTTTTTACCGTATTTTTTGATGTGTTGTAATACTTCGGCAACGGTTTTGTTTTCCTTGGTTTGTATATATAACGGTGTCATCAATCGAGCAATACTGTCTTCTTTATAACCAATCAGGTCCAAGGCAATTTGCTTTTCCTTATCGTTAAGTAAATTGATGGAATACTTAATCAGTTCATCGGGAATATTTTCAAACAATTCCGTTCGATCATCCGGCTCTAAATTGTTTAATACTTCTGCGTAATCCTCTTGCGCCAAACTCTTGACGATCTGTGTTTGTATATCGAAATCCAAAAGCGAAAAAACGCTCGCTTTTTGTTCGCTATTAAGTTTTAAAAAGGCTAAATCCCGATCTCTTTTTTTTAAGTGAGAAAGCTTTTCGGCAATATCTGCAGGGTGTACATCGATAGAGTAGTTCATTGTAGCCGTTTTAAGAGATGAGTTTAAAAAAAAAGGATTCACTAAAAACCTCCTATTTGTAAGGAAGAATTAGAATTCCTTTTAAACTGCCGTAGAAGTTAAATGCTAGGCTTTTGAGTGCAAAGATATAAAATGCTTTCTTACTTTAACTCAATCGACGGAATCAATAGTGTTTTCCGATTGTCGTAAGAAGTTTTCAGGCAGTGATTTTTTGGTTTTGGCACCCATTTTTTTAAGCTTTTCGACAGAAGAAATCAGGTTTCCTCTTCCATCGACCAATTTGTTCATGGCAAGTTGGTAATCGATTTTAGCATCTTCCATTTTTTTACCAATTCGATTTAAATCACTTAGAAGTCCTTCAAATTTATCGTACAAAAGTCCCGCTTGTCGCGCAATTTCATAAGCATTTTCCTGTTGCTTTTGATGCTTCCACATACTGTCTATGGTTCGTAAAGTAGCTAAAAGGGTAGAGGGGGTTACGATGACGATGTTTTTGTCGTATGCCATGGTATAAAGCTGCGGTTCATAATTAAGTGCTTGTGAAAAAGCCGTTTCAATAGGGATAAACATCAGTACGAAATCCGGACTTTCTAGTTGATACAAATCCGAATAATTTTTGGATGATAATTGATCAATGTGTTTCTTAATGGAAAGCAGGTGTTCGTTTAAATAGCGCTTGCGCTCCATTTCTGTATCCTCATTGATAAAGCGCTCATAAGCCGTAAGGGAAACCTTGGAGTCGACAATCATCTTTTTATTGTCTGGCAAGTGGATAATAACGTCGGGATAAACCAAATTACCATCGCCGTTATAATGGCTTTTTTGCACTTCATATTCTCGGCCTTTCTCCAAACCCGATTTCTCCAAGACGCGTTCCAAAATCATTTCACCCCAATTTCCTTGCATTTTACTATCGCCTTTTAAAGCCTTGGTTAAATTTAGGGTTTCTTGACTCATTTGTAGGTGTAATTGTTGCAGACCTATAATTTGCTGGCGCAGGCTTGCATGGTGATCGATACTTTCTTTATGAGTGTTTTCTACCTTCTTTTCAAAATTTTGAATACGCTCTTGAAGTGGTGTCAATATGTTTTGAATGTTTTCCTTGTTTTGAGCGGTAAATTTCTGACTTTTCTCTTCGAGAATTTTAGTGGCTAAGTGCTCAAATTCCAAAGTAAATTGTTGACGCAATTGCTCGGTCTCTACTTTTTGGTTCTTTAGGCGTTCTAATGCATTGTGGTATTCGGTATCGCGTATGGCTACTCGTGCAATTAATTCTTGATTGTCTTGACTAATCAATTGTCGTTGTTCTTCCATAGCGATTTTCTCGAGTGCGTTATCTTGTTTGAGCTGTTGCGCATTTTGAGACGCTTGTTCGAGTTGTTGCGCTAAGAAACGGTTTTTTTCTTCCTCTCGAATTTGATTGTTTTTAGAGCTTTGTTTTTCTAAGTACCGCCCAAATATGAAGGTGGAAATTGGTAAGACAACTAGAAGTATATATAAATATAGGTTTGGATTCATCATGGATAATTTAGTAAATTGCGGTGAAGATACCTGCAAAAATACTAAATATTCACTTTATAAATAGATGCTCGGAACCGGATTAGGCTATAAATTTCCCTATCTTTGAAAACTTAATTTTAAATTCAAAAACTCATGAGTACTGCCCCTCTTGCAGCGCATAATGAATTAGAAAAGGCGCATCGTCATTTTCTGCTTTATAAACCTCATGGATATATAAGCCAATTTATTTACGAAAAAAAAAGAGCCAAAAAAAAACTCGGTGAATTATTTGATTTTCCGCAAGGTACTATGGCAATCGGACGTTTAGATGAAGACTCAGAAGGCTTGTTGATGTTGACGACGGATGGATTAGTCAGTGAGCAAGTTCGCAGCGCCCATTTTGAAAAGGAATATTATGTTCAAGTAGATGGATTGATTACGGAGGAAGCTATTTTAAAATTGCAAAAGGGTGTTGAGATAGGATTTAAGGGAATACGTTACTGGACAAAACCTTGTGAAGCATTTTTAATTGCGGATTTACCAGAATGGATTGGTGAGGGAAGAAGAGTTCGAGACGAACGGCACGGTCCCACGAGTTGGGTGGGGTTGGTGTTGACGGAAGGTAAGTTTCGCCAAGTTCGAAAAATGACCGCTGCTGCAGGTTTTCCAACTCTTAGATTGGTGCGTGTTCGCATAGGAAAAACCACTTTAAAAGGATTAAAAGTTGGTGAAGTAGAAGAATTAGAATGTATAACAATATGACGACGAATACTACCGCTAGAGAAAATTATCAGTTTCAAAAAATTGTTGCTTTTGTAGGAGTTACGTTATTTCTTATAAAAGTATTGGCTTGGTATTTGACCAATTCCGTAGCTATTTTAACGGATGCTTTGGAAAGTGTTATTAACGTTATCAGCGGTTTTGTAGGTTTGTACAGTTTGTATTTATCGGCCTTACCACGAGATAAAAATCACCCATACGGACACGGTAAAGTCGAATTTCTATCTGCTTCAGTGGAAGGGGCATTGATTATGTTGGCTGGGTTTATCATAATATATGAAGCGATTCGAAATTTAAAAGCACCCCAGCCCATTTCGCAGTTGGATTATGGTATTTTATTGGTAGGAATCACTGCAGTGGTCAACTATATATTAGGATGGTATGCCGTTAAAAAAGGTCAGAAAAATAAATCCTTAGCTTTGGTGGCTAGTGGGCGCCATCTTCAGTCTGATACTTATTCGACTATCGGGATTATCATCGGATTGGTGTTGATCTACTTTACCAATTACCTTTGGTTAGATAGCGTTGTCGCTTTTGTGTTTGCCTTAATCATCATCATTACTGGTTATAAGATTGTACGTGGAGCTATTTCTGGTATTATGGATGAAACCGACGAGGAATTATTAAAATCGGTTGTTGAAAATTTACAAGACATTCGACGGGAAAATTGGATTGACTTACACAATATGAGAATCATCAAATACGGTAGTGTACTGCATTTTGATTGCCACATGACTATTCCTTGGTATTTTAATATAGTTGAAGGGCATCGTGAAGTAGAAATGCTACAAGAAGAGGTGTGTAAAAATTTTGGCGATGAAGTAGAGTTATTTGTGCATATGGATGATTGCAAACCCTTTTCGTGTAAAATTTGTACCAAAACCGATTGTGCTGTGCGTCAACATCCGTTTGAAAAACAAATTGAATGGACCCGTGAAAACATTTCGTCAAACAAAAGGCATACGGTAGATACGGTTGCTAATGAGCATCCAGAATAAAACGTTTTTGTTCACGATTAAAGCGAATCGAAGGGTCGTTGAAAAAATGGTCCAAAGCACTACTTTCAACGATTTTATCTGTACTATCATGTAGAAGTCCTTCAGGGCGCATCAAGATTAATTCGTCACTTAATTGCAATGCTAAATCCATATCGTGGGTTGAAAAAAGGATGCATTTATTTTGGGTTTGACAAAGTTTTTTTAAGAGTCTAAACAAGGCTATTTTATTGTACAAATCCAAATGAGTTGAGGGTTCATCTAGAATGATAATAGGAGTGTCCTGAGCAATTGCGCGTGCTATGAGAGCCTTTTGTAGTTGACCGTCACTGATTTGATTGACTCTTTTATGACGTATTTCTAGAGTTTCTGTAGCGAGTAATGCTTGCTCAATCAGGGCTTTGTCGTGTTCGCTTAAACTTCCTATCCAATTGGTATAGGGAATTCTTCCTAAAGTAACCAGTTCATAAACTGTCAATTGATTGACGGGGATTTTATCGGTTAAAACGACACTTAATTGTGTTGCCAAGTCCGTTTTAGAATAACTATTAAGCGGTTTATTAGCTACTGAAATATGGCCTGCTAAAGGCGATTGAACGCCGCTTAAGGTTCGTAAAAGCGTGGATTTTCCAACTCCGTTTAAGCCTAATAAAGAAATCAACTTGTTGGGATAAAGCTGAAAATTAATTCCAGAGGCAACCGAGTGCATTGGATTCTTATCAGAATAACCGACGCTTAGATTTTGGACTTCTATTAGGGGTGTTGTGTCAGGCATAGTATGGAGTTCTCCACAAATATAGAAACAAAAAGTCAATGTTGCATTTAAGAAACGATACTTACATTTTTTTCATCACCCAATAGAAACCTATAGAAGCAATTACAATTAAAGCTGCAGTTGCTATCCAAAGGACATCAAATCCATATTTTTCAGCTATGGTAGTTCCAAATAAAGGCGAAAATACATGAGCTGCAGAAAAGGCTAATGCATTAATGGCCATGTAGGAACCCCGATTGGCGGCAGTAGAACGATTAACACCTACTGTTGACGAAAAGGGTAAAACCATAATTTCAGATACGCACAATAAAAACATAGCAAAATATAATATCGGTAAACCGCCTGGTAATAATAATGCTAAAAATGAAACCCCACAAATAGCTGTTCCAATGATAATGTTTTGACTAAGCGAGAATTTCTTTTCCGCTAGGTGTACGATAATCATCTCAAAACCGAAAACAATAATACCGCTAAAGGCAATTAGGAACCCAATATTGGTTTCATTGAGCAAATGACTTACCTTATAGAAAAGAGGTAGGGAGCTAAATAATTGATAGAAACAGGTGGCATAAATGGTGAGGAATATACTAAATAGCACGTATTTTTTATCGAAATATGCGGATTTTACCGTTGGGTTGGATGCTTCAAGCGCCTTGGATTGTAGGGCTAAATCGTTTCCTTTACGACCTCTAAAAAAGAAGAAAAAAACAATTCCTGCAAAGAAAACCATAACGGCATTGGTGTAGAACAAAATATTGTACGAATAGGCTGCTAAAAAGCCTCCCATAGCTGGACCAATGGAAAAACCTAAATTGAGGGCCATCCGATTTAAAGAAAAGGCACGGGTTAAGTTTTGAGGTTTTGCGTAATAAGAAACTGAAGCGCTATTGGCAGGTCTAAATACCTCTGTTATAAAACTCAATCCAATTACTGCAAAACAGAGTGATTCAAAGTCTCTAAAGTATGGTAATAGGATAAAAACGGGAACGGATAGAAATAAACTGATATTTTGAGTGGTGTAATGTCCGAGTTTGTCGGTCATCCATCCGCCAACCAAAGAACCCAGTATAGCACCTATTCCAAAACAGCTTAAGGCAAAGCCGACCTGTCTTAAGTCAAAACCCAATTCGGTACTCATATATACCCCAAGAAAGGGAATAACCATAGCGCCACTTCTATTGATTAACATCACTAAAGCTAAAATCCATGTAGCTTTAGATAGGCCTCTATACGAGTCGAGATACGATTGCCAAATGCGGTTCATAGGAAAGAATTTAAGGGGAGTAAGCTGTGTTTTTTGAGCCTGCAAAATTACTGTATTAAATAAGGATAGTTTAGTTAGATTCTTTAATGTTTTCTTAAAGTAGTGCTAAATTTTTAAACTACTGTTTTTAACCTAAAATTTTATGTCTTTACGATGATTATCAATTATAAGTGATGCAACTAAAATTGCTGTTTTGATGTTAATACCTAGGATAATCTGATTATATTTGCTTACTGAATCATTCTATAAAAAATATAAATGAAACCAAACACACAACAATTAATTGATTTAACTACACAAGTTAGAAGAGATATTCTTCGCATGGTGCATGCCGTGAATTCTGGACATCCTGGAGGGTCTTTGGGTTGCGCAGAGTTTTTAGTAGCCCTTTACCAGGAGGTTATGGAGCGCAAGGAGGCTTTTGATATGAACGGATTAAACGAAGACATTTTCTTCCTTTCAAACGGGCATATTTCACCGGTTTTTTATAGTGTTTTAGCGCGTAGCGGTTATTTTCCAGTAAGTGAATTAGCTTCTTTTAGAAAAATAAACACCCGTCTTCAAGGACATCCAACAACACATGATCATTTGCCGGGTATTCGAATGGCTTCAGGATCATTGGGACAGGGATTGTCCGTAGCATTAGGTGCTGCGCAAGCAAAAAAGTTAAATGGTGATAAGCATTTAGTATATGTTCTTTTGGGTGATGGTGAATTGCAGGAAGGACAAAATTGGGAAGCATTAATGTATGCTGCTGCTAAAAAGGTCGACAATGTTATTGCAACAGTTGATCTTAACGGTAAGCAAATTGATGGTTCTACAGATGAGGTTTTAAACATGGGATCAATCCGAGCGAAATTTGAAGCTTTTGGATGGGATGTTTTGGAAATCGAAAAGGGTAACGATATGGAACAAGTGGTAGAAGGAATGAAACAGGCCAAACTGCGTACAGGAAATGGAAAGCCGGTTGGAATTTTGTTGCATACGGAAATGGGGAATGGTGTAGATTTTATGATGAATACTCATGCATGGCATGGAAAAGCGCCTAATGATGCACAATTGGAGCAAGCCTTGACTCAAAACCCGGAAACCTTAGGAGATTATTAATCCCATTTAAATCGAAGAAACAACATGAAAAAATATACAAATACAGGAAGTAAAGACACGCGTTCAGGTTTTGGAGCGGGTTTGACGGAACTGGGACAAAAAAATGAGAATGTAGTAGCGTTATGTGCTGATTTAATTGGGTCGTTAAAAATGGATGATTTTAAGAAAAATCACCCAGAGCGTTTTTTTCAAATCGGAATTGCAGAGGCTAATATGATTGGAATCGCTGCGGGTTTAACTATCGGTGGTAAGATTCCCTTTACAGGAACTTTTGCGAATTTTTCTACAGGACGTGTTTATGATCAAATTAGACAATCTGTAGCCTATTCGGAAAAAAATGTAAAAATTTGTGCTTCTCACGCCGGATTAACTTTAGGTGAAGACGGTGCTACGCATCAAATTTTGGAAGATATTGGATTGATGAAGATGTTGCCGGGAATGACGGTAATCAATACTTGCGATTACAATCAAACCAAAGCAGCTACTTTGGCTATAGCGGAATATGAAGGTCCGGTTTATTTGAGATTTGGACGTCCAGTAGTGCCAAATTTTACAGCGGAAGATCAAAAATTCGAAATAGGTAAGGCTGTATTGTTATCCGAAGGTACCGATGTGACTATTATTGCAACTGGACATTTGGTTTGGGAAGCTTTAGAAGCGGCAAACATCTTAGAGCAAAAAGGAATTTCCGCAGAGGTCATAAATATACATACCATCAAACCGTTGGATGAAGAGGCTATTTTGAAATCGGTTCGCAAAACCGGTTGCGTAGTAACGGCTGAAGAACATAATTTCCTAGGCGGTTTAGGTGAAAGTGTGGCTCGAGTGTTGAGTTTGAATCATCCACTAGCACAAGAATTTGTTGCAGTTAGCGATACCTTTGGCGAGTCAGGAACTCCTGAACAATTGATGGATAAATACGGTTTAAATTCAAGTGTTATCGTTGAAAAAGCCGAAAAGGTAATTAAACGTAAATAGCATTTAATAATAAAAGTCTTTAAATACTTTTTTTATATTAAAAACAGGTTGTCTTATATGGCAGCCTGTTTTTTTAAGTCTATCATTGGAAGAATACCGCTGTTTTTGCTAGGGAATTTTCCGTAAATAAAATAGGGTTTTTGATTATAAAAACCCTTCGTAATAATGGAGTAACGTCTGTTGTTGATTCGGTTACTAACGTTTGTAGTTGGTGTGAATAGGGCAGTAGTAAGTAAGGAATTGACGTAAAGCAAAAATCCCATCTAGCGCACTAGATGGGATTTTTACTAACATATTATACGGTGTCTTAGTGACATCTATTGTCTAAGTGTTTTTTAACACTTCCTCCTGGACAAGAGGGGATAGCGCTAAACTCATAAAGTTTTTTGACAGTAACGCCGTTTTCTATAACTTCATAAGTAATCTCATCACGAGTTAAAAATCCATCTGCGTCATCATCGACATCCATAAAGTTTGGAATACCATCTCCATCGGTATCGTCGTCAAAATAGTCGCCGTTTCCGTTGAGGTCTTCATATATAGAAGGAATACCGTCTCTGTCGTGGTCTCTGCTCAATTTGCTAATTAAGGTGATGTCAAAAATAAGATTAGCATAAGCTTCTCCTGTTGTTGGAGAATTAAAATACATTAATCCAGAAGGGATGAAAGCAATGATTCGACCTGCGTTTTCGAAATTAAAGGTTCCGTCAGGATTTTGGGTGATGCTCGTCGCTTCTTTCATCAAGGCTGTGGCTAATCTATAACCAGATTTTGTTTGTCCCGCAACTGCTGGCATTAATCCAGGAATTGGTGCTGGATAAGTAGTCCACATACCTGTTTTATTTACGTCGAATACCCTGTTTTTTAAAGTATATCCTTTGTAGCTAGTGTAGGTAGAGTCAATCGTAATTGCTTGTTCACCACCACCTTCATTTAGTACCAAGTAATACAAAGTGTATTCTACCGCGTCGGCTGTTTTGGCATATTTTACAATATTGGAACCAGTTGTGTAAAGTGCGTATTCATCGTTTTTGATTTTCACAGACTTTAGTTCAAACTGTTTTTGATCCCAAATAGAAATCTGTGTATTCTTATCTGTAATAGAATCTAAAGTAATATCCTCACCATCTATTTTGAGATAGTTGTTCTTTAAGTAATTTTCTATTTTTACGATATCTTCGCTATATACTTCCGCACGGTCTCTAATCGGCACTGTTTTAATGTCGTCGTCACTTTTTTTACAGTTTGCAGCAGCTATGGCTAAGCCTATAAGTGCAAAAAGTTTGAAAAATCTATTCATTTGAAATAATTTAGTGCCGCAAGATACAATTTTCCTTTATTTTTGTAAGGTTAATAAATGAATTTTATTTGAGAACATGAGAATTGATAAGTATTTGTGGAGTGTGCGTTACTATAAAACCAGAAGCATTGCAACAGAGGCATGTAAGAAAGGACATATTACCGTTAATGGGCAGGCAGCTAAGGCATCTAGAGATGTTTTTCCGGGTGACCAGATTACTTTAAGGAAGGATCAGATTGTTTATAAAATGAATGTTTTAGACGTGCCTTTAAATCGGCTAGGAGCTAAACTTGTAGATATGTACCGAAAAGATACGACACCTCCAGAGGCTTTTGAGCATTTGGAATTGTTAAAGTTGTCGAAAGAGCATTATCGTGCGCACGGTACGGGTAGACCAACTAAAAAAGACCGTAGAGATATTGATGGATATGTAAGTGGTGATAGCGATGGAGAAGAAAGTGTTGAATAACAGTTATTGGTCTGAACAATATCAGGCTAATAATACCTATTGGAATGCGGGTTCAATTACCGCCCCTTTAAAGGAATACTTTGACGGTATTGAGGATAAAAATATTAAAATATTAATCCCAGGCGTTGGACACGGGCACGAACTGCTGTATCTTTATCGCAATGGTTTTACTAATGTAACGGCTATTGATATCGCTGCCGAGGCGTTGGAACACATTAGAATCGAGGCGGCAGATTTTCCTCTTGACCATTTGATTCTAGGAGATTTTTTTGAGCATCAAGGAGCTTATGATTTGATAGTTGAACAGACTTTCTTTTGTTCGTTACAGCCCGAATTAAGAGTGAATTACGTAGAGAAGATGAGTCAGTTGCTCGCGGATAAAGGCAGGCTAGTCGGTTTGTTGTTTGATGATTGTTTCAAAACCGAGGGGCCTCCATTTGGTGGTTCACTTGTGGAGTATCAGCAACTCTTTGAGCCGCGAATGCATATTCAAAAGTTAGAAACGGCATACAATTCGATTAAACCTAGAGCAGGACGTGAATTATTTATTATAATAGAAAGAAAAAATGACTAAAAATATTATTTTAACCAAAGAAGAGATTTATCACAAATCGAAGAGAATTGCTTACCAAATATATGAAACCTTTGTAGAAGAGGAGGAGATTGTATTGGCTGGAATAGCGAGTAACGGCTATGTATTTGCACAGAAAATCGCCGAGCAATTAGCGCAGATTGCCGACTTTAAAGTGATTTTATGTGAAGTCAAAATAGACAAACAGAATGCCTTATTACCCATTACCACTTCCATCAGCTCAGATCAATATCAAAATAAAAGCGTAGTGTTAATCGACGATGTGCTCAATTCGGGTACCACCTTGATATATGGTGTTAAGCACTTTTTGGAAGTGCCTTTAAAGAAATTTAAAACGGCTGTTTTAGTCGACCGAAACCATAAAAAATATCCCGTAAAAGCCGATTTTAAAGGCTTGTCTTTATCTACGTCACTTTTAGAGCATATCCAAGTGGTTTTTGAAGGGGATGATGAATATGCTTATTTATGCTAATAGTGAAATAATTTCCTCTGTAATTGTTGCGACATCTTTTTGATCAACTTTGATGGTGTGTTGCGCATGATGATAAAAATAACTGCGTTCGAAGAGCTGTTTGGCAATAAATGATTCCAGCGGCTCTTCGGTGTTTTGAGCCAGTATAGGACGATTATTACTGTCGTTTGCAAGTCGGCTTAATAAAGTCGGTATACTTGCCTTTAAATAGACGGAAACGAGTTGTTCTTGATTTAGTAATAAGTGGTTGTTCGCATAACAAGGAGTTCCGCCGCCGAGACTCAACACAAAGGACTCGGGAGCTTGTAGTAGTTTTTGAAATATCTCCTGTTCTTTTTTTCTAAAAAAGATTTCACCACGTTCTAAAAAGATATTAGAAATGGAAGATTGGCATTCGGCTTCGATTAATTGGTCCAAATCATAAGTCGGAAGCAGTAGGGCTTTTCCCAGTGTTTTGGCGGTTGTTGATTTTCCAGACCCCATGTATCCTAATAGAATGATTTTTTTCATAAAAATAAATAGTTGTTAGATAAGACGTTAGGAAAAAAGACTTGTGAAAAAGCAAATTTAAGATAAATATCCCTTGGATTTTAAAATAATCATTCTATATTTGCACCCGCATTCAGGGAATGAATTTGCAGACTCGATAGCTCAGTTGGTAGAGCACAACACTTTTAATGTTGGGGTCCTGGGTTCGAGCCCCAGTCGGGTCACTAAGACCTATTATTCATTCCTTGTTTACGACTCGATAGCTCAGTTGGTAGAGCACAACACTTTTAATGTTGGGGTCCTGGGTTCGAGCCCCAGTCGGGTCACTAGCCAATAAGAAACTCGTTTTTTTATTTCGGCCACGTGGAGAAATTGGTAGACTCGCCATCTTGAGGGGGTGGTGTCGCAAGACGTGTCAGTTCGAATCTGATCGTGGTCACTTTTAAGTTTAAAAGTGCTTGAAATTAGAGATATAAGAGTTTCTTCTCTTTTTTTCCAATAGAATTGATTTACTAGATTATATAATGACTCGATAGCTCAGTTGGTAGAGCACAACACTTTTAATGTTGGGGTCCTGGGTTCGAGCCCCAGTCGGGTCACAAACGCAGATGCAGCACTGCGTATTTTTAAATCTTCAGATTTTAAATAAAAAAAAGCTGTAATATAATGGATAATGACTCGATAGCTCAGTTGGTAGAGCACAACACTTTTAATGTTGGGGTCCTGGGTTCGAGCCCCAGTCGGGTCACAAACAAAAAAGCAACTTCAAAAGAGTTGCTTTTTTTTGTTTGCGCTGTATTGAACAAAAGGCTAAGGATGGGGCTATCCTAAAAGTAGTGTTTATGCAAAAATAGTGGCTAATCTATGCTAGAAAAATTCTATATTCGTTTAATCATACCTAAAAAATTAATGCTGTAGTTGAAGATTGTAATATATTTGACTTCAAAAAGGGGGCTGTTAGTTGCATTTAAAGCTATGAGTAATGTTTATCTGTAGATTTGTCAATTTCTATAATAGGTTTTTTGTTGCACATATAATGCAATAAATGTATTTTTGCACTATATATGCAACATTGTGGTTTATGCATGTATAGTGCAACGAAAATACTTAGTTATATAAAATTATGAAATACCCAATACTAATGGCTGATATTGTCGACAGCAGGAAGGCAGATCAGATTTTACTGATTAACGAGTTTAAAAGGATAGTGAATTACATCAATAATAGATGGGAAATGTCGATTTTGTCTCCATTAACTATAACCTTAGGTGATGAATTTCAAGGTGTAATAAAGGATATGGAGTCCTGCTACAAATTGGTGTTCGATATGGAGGAGTTTATCATAGAGCACTCTTTAAGTATTAAATTAAGATATGTGATGAACTATGGCATCATCGAGACTCCAATTAATAGAGATATTGCGTATGAAATGTTAGGTGATGGACTAACTCAAGCACGAGAGCAACTTAATAAATTGAAAGCAAGTTCTAATAGATTTATGATTCTTTCCGATAAAAATGAAATGAATTCTGCTGTAATAAGCGATTTGTTTTTGTTGTATGGAAGTTACATCGACTCTTGGAAGTTGAATGAATATCAAATGGTATCTGAATTCTTAAAAGATAAAGACTACAAGGTGGTAGCTAAGAATTTAGGTATGAATAAATCGAGTACTTGGAGACGATATAAAAGTTTACACATAGAAGAATACAAAACAACTAAAGATCTTATTTTAACGTTAAACAGAATTTTATGATATGTAAATATGTGGTATTTATGTTAATCTTTTTAATAGGTGAGATATTGATTAATGTTACCTGGTTCAAGTATCTAAAGGCGAAGTTTACTGAAGAGAATCTAAAGGCGAAGATTTCTGATACGGAAACAAAAGATTCTAGTAAAACTCTATTGAGGTTGAACATTTCAACTTTCAAGGGGGTTATGGAAAGACTTATTATTGCAATATGTCTAGCAATCGGGGTAGCTCCTATCCTTATTGTATTCGGAGCACTGAAAATCGGAACAAGATTAAAGTCTCCAGATGATAAGATCCAGAACGACTATTTTTTGATAGGTAATCTAAGTTCCATATTTATATCGGTAATGTATGTGTATATTTTTCAAAAAACAATGCACCTTTTCTGAAAACACTCTAAAAAACCTTCAAAATAAAAACTGTAAATATTGATGTCAAGCATAATCTAGTATTTTTTAAATGCTCATAATTGAAAGTGATTCGTACAATAGCAGTGGAATCAAAAGACGTTATGTGTAAAAGGATTAATCCTAAATGTTGTGTTTATGCAAAAATAGTGGCTAATCTATGCTAGAAAAATTAGTTATCGTTCAAACTCTAAATGGAGTTATAATAAGTGTACTATTTGCAAAAAAAAAGTGCTAAAGAACCATTTTGGAAAAACCAATGAAGTTCTTTAGCACGAATCTATATATTTAAAAAATACACTTATACTTTTTTCGGAGGTAGATCAAAGGCGATGGCTTCATGCTCAAAATGACCGTTGTGAGCCCCATCGCAAAAAGGCTTGTTTTTAGAAAGCCCACATCGACAAATAGAAAGTACAGTTCTACCCTGTAATCCATAAGTGTCTCCATTTCTATCTACGATTTCAAAATCACCCTCGATTTTTACCGAACCGTTGTTGTTTATAGTAAGTTTTGTTTTTGACATATTGTTTGAGTTTACTTTGTTTGCAACAAAAATAGACTAATAAAGTCAGTACTGCTTCATGTTATTTCTATTTAGAAACGTTCCTTTTAACGGCAACAAAAAACGATGGTTTGGGAATTCTAACTCAGTGCTGTTGCTATTAGCGCAGTTAAAAACAATTAGTCTCGTGTATCTTATGGATAGTACTTTGTGTTAAGCTTGCTTTTTGGTGCTTGTATAGCAGCGTGGAACTACCGTAAAAAGACTATTTGTAAGTTCCAAAAAGTCGATCCCAAATCGAGGTGTAAAAACCAAAATTGCGGCTTTCGTACTGATGATGTTGGTTGTGGAATTTGGTGGTTCCCAAAAAACTATAGTCAGCCCATTTGGGAAAGAACTCCCGATTCAAATGACCTAGGGTTCCCCAAATGAGATTGATGATGATGTATAGAGACAGCGCGTAAACAGAGAAGCTATAGCTGGAAAAAACCACAATCATCATAAGACCAAAACCGACCGTTTCAAACGGATGTAGTACAAACAGACTTAAATAGTTAGTACTGTTGTGTTCGTGGTGTTTTCGATGCAATAGTTTGTAGATTATAGGCGTATGCGCAACATAATGGAAAACATACATCAAAAAATCCATGATAAAGATTATAGCCAGCGTTTCTAAGCTAGTTGTAATAACGGAATGATGGGTTTTCCAGTTTAAAAAACCTTGTTTCCAGAGGTAAACAGCTAGCAACATCAGCAGACAATTGAGAGATACGGTTAATATGCTCAGGTAGATGTCGGAGCGGTTGATAGGGTGGTCCAGTGGCTGCAATTTGTTTTTGCGACAGCTTTTGTCGATAAATACATATAAGGAGATAGATAGTAAAAAAAGAAATACATTGGAAATCAGACTAAAAATGATCCATGTTTTAGTGGAAAAATTTTCGATGATAGCAATCAAATTCATCTTCTGGGCATTTGGCATTAATGCACAAAAATACGAAATTCACAACCCCGCCCAACACAAAGATTTTACAATGGATGTCCAACATTTCCCGATTAAAGGTTTACTAATTTATTTTTTTAATAGTTAATCGCTTGTAATAATTTTTGTTTTTTATAACAACTTAGTTAGTTTTAGAAGTATTTAACTAAAAGTGTGGTTTCCATTTGTAACTCACCGTTAATTATAGGTATATTTACTATTATAATAACAAAACACATTCCTTATGAAAAAATTATCACTTTTGTCGCTGTTTTTGTGCTTTATAGTTGCTGGATTTTGGTCCGCTGCTGAAGCTTGTACCCGTGTTGTCTATAAAGGACCTAACGGAACGGTAATTACTGCGCGTTCGATGGATTGGAAAGACGATATACAAGCCAATTTGTGGGTGTTTCCGAAAGGTATGCAACGCAGTGGGGAAGTTGGACCCAATTCTGTTAACTGGCAATCTAAATACGGCAGTGTTATTAGTACAGCTTGGGATATTGCTACAGCAGACGGTATGAATGAAAAGGGTTTGGTGGCCAATATTTTGTGGTTGGTTGAATCGGAATATCCTAAATTCGATGGAAAAGGCAATAAAAAGGGGATTTCGATTGCTACATGGGCACAATATGTCTTAGATAATTTTGCAACGGTGGATGAAGCTGTAAAGCATTTGGAAAAAGAACCTTTTGTAGTGGTTAGTGATTATATACCCGGAACTCAAAAATTTACGACATTGCATTTATCTATTTCTGATGCGAAAGGCGATAATGCCATTTTCGAATACATCAATGGAAAATTGATGATACATCACGATCCATCTTATACGGTAATGACCAATTCTCCTGTATTTAACGAGCAATTGGCTTTGAATAGTTATTGGAAGGGAATTCCGGGCACCATTATGTTACCGGGCACCAATCGTGCAGCAGACCGTTTTGTAAGAGCTTCTTATTACATCAACGCCATTCCTCAAACAGATCATGTGCGCAATGCGATAGCCAGTGTGTTTAGTGTGATTCGAAATTGTTCGGTGCCGTTTGGAATTTCGTCTGAACAAGAGCCTAATATTTCTTCAACGCGTTGGCGTTCGGTTTCCGATCAAAAGAATTTGGTGTACTATTTTGAAACTGTACAAACGCCAAATACTTTTTGGGTAGATCTTAAAGATTTTGATTTAAGTACAAAAGGGAAGGTAATGAAATTGAGTTTAGATGATTATAAAACCTATAATGGAAAAACCAATAAGGACTTTAAAGTAGCGGAAGCATTTAAGTTTTTGGGAATTTAAAGTACTTTTTTACTAAATGGTTAGACAAAGAAAACAGCAAGGGATTCTGATATTTGGAATCCCTTGCTGTTTTTTTATATAATACATAAGGAAGTTACGGTTGTTAAAGGAAAAAAAGTAAACCATGTGAAACCGCTAAAAATAAACACAAAGGACTAAAGTACTTACTGTCCATCTGGGCAAAGTAAGATTCTTTAAATCGTTTGCTAAATCCAACATACCGAAAATCTCCACAGCAGCGTAAAGCAAATATTACAGCGATAAAAAAGATGGCATATTTTAAGTATGCTACGTCTAGTTCCATAGAAACCCACCCTGTATATGTTAGGTTAATCCACCCGAATAACCACAAGCCTACAGCGACGACTAAAGTTCCCAACTTACTCGGTTGAAATGTTTTTATACCCTTTTCATTAGTGGGTACTGCAGCATTCATTCCCCATATACCTCCAAGTACCCAATAGATATGGATACCGCCCAATAGAGCGAATACCAAAGCATTAAAAAGTGCTAAAATCGACATCGTTTTTTGTTTTGCTATCAAAGTTAACGAATATAGGACGTTTTAAAAGTTTTTTCAGTCAATATTTAAAAGTTAAATAAGCTTGTAAAAACCGAAGTTTAAGATAGGTCTAGGGCAAATTCGATATAGGCTTTTGCGCTTTTTTGTACAACTTCTGGAGTGGGGTGGTATTCTACGTCGTACCAAGTAAAAATATCGATTAATTCGGCTTCTATGTATTGAGCGGTAACCTTAAAAGGCAAGCAAAGTTGTTCGATGGTTACGCCATACAAACCGTCTTCGCGATAATCTTCTTCTTTGATTCCAGCAGAAATAGCTAAAGCCAATTTTTTACCCCTCATTTTGTCTCCAGTAGAACCGTAGGCCCAACCGTGTAGCAATACTTCATCGAGCCATTGCTTTAGTAAAGGAGGACAGTTAAACCAATACAAGGGAAATTGAAATATAATAATATCATGTGCTTCAACGAGTTTTTGCTCGTATTTGATGTCTATTACGCCATCGGGATACTTCTCATATAAGGGGTGAACCGTAAACTGTTTGGGGTGTTTTTTCAACTCCCTCATCCAGAGGTTGTTTACTAAGGATTTCTCCATATTAGGATGAGTAATAATAACCAGTTTTTTCATAAGCATTTTATTTAGACTACAAAGTTAAGAGCATTTGATAGGATAGGCAATAAGAGGTAAAATTCTATCTAAGTGATAAAATTAGCACCGTGAATATTTTATATATGCTAGGCATAAGTACGTAGGACCTTGTTTTATTATTTGTATTTTTAACAAAATTAGAGTTATATGTATCAAAGGAAAATACCCTTGGATTTCGACTGTGGAACAGGTATCGCTATCGAAGTAATTATTTCTAAATGGAAGTTTTGTATTTTACAAGAAATCAATAAGGGAATCAGTAGACCAAAAGACTTGATGGAAGCTATTCCGGATATTACTAAACGGGTGTTACACGAGCAATTAAAACAATTGGAATTTCACGGTATCGTTTCTAAACATATTTATCCGGAAGTACCGCCAAAAGTAGAATATTCGATTACCGAAATAGGTATGCAGGCATTACCCATTGTTCAGGCAGTTAATCAATGGGGGTTAGATTTTGCACCTCGTTTAAAAACGATTTTAAACAGCGAGAACGAGGCGTAAAAAAAAACTCCCTAAGTGGGAGTTCGTTTTTTATTGGTTTGAAGCCTTTTTCAAAGCAGAGCCGCCGGGAAGATTCATTTTATCTGTAATAGCCGATATTTCATTAAGGCTAAAATTACCAGTTAACATTAATATAATAGTCTCTGCTTGTCCAGTTCCATCAGAAAACATCAATAATTGCTTGATGCTATTGGCTGTTGCTCCTGGATTGACATATATTTTAACCTTAGCACCTTGATCGGTTATGGTCATCAAGTTATCAAAGGTTTTTGATTGCACAAAATTATCGGTAGCCAACTTCATGTCGGCGCTTAAGGCACTGTTTTTTGTAGAGTAAACCTTCAGCGTTTCCAGTTTTTTAATCAGGCTTAAATAGGCTTGATTTTCTTTGTTTGACGTATCCATCTTTACGTTAGCCATCATGTCAAACATCTTTTTGTTGACATTGATGGTACTCACTTTATCGTTGTCGTCAAATTTATTAAATTCCGCTTGAGCAAAAGCGGTTAAGCTCATTAAAGAGAAACTCACAACGCTTATGATATTTTTGTAATTATTTTTCATGATTGTTTTTTTTAATAGAATCCAGACCTTTGTTTACTTGTGTCGATAGTAAATGTAATGCTTTTTCGGTTTCAACAATAGATTGAGAATCCGGCATAAGGGTCGTGTTTTCTAGTGTTTGTTCTTTTTTCTTCTTTATATTGATATAAGTCAATCCTATTGGTACTAGAAATAGCAAACCTAAGCCAATTATCAATAAGCTTTTTTTAGAAGGTGATGATGTTGTTTTTTGGGTATTCAAAATATTCGTTTTTTTTAAAAATTAAAGTTCTTAGCTACTCCTATAGTAATATAAGCAAATTCTTTGCCATAAAAAAATGCTTTTCACTACTGAAAAGCATTTTTTATGGTTTTTTCTAAAACGTTTAGTTTTTGTAGAAGTTATTGGTGTTAATTCCGCCATCAAAAGAGTTGATTTTTTTACCTTGTAAATCATATACCACTACAGCACTTTTTGATTTAAAGTCTAACGCATCGGCAGTGAATACACGTCCGTTAATCACGTCAAAAGCATAAAGGAAACCGTATCCTGATCCTTTAACGGTAAATAAAGGTTTGTAATCTACGGTAGTAGCTAAAGGTTTCCATGAAAATACGGTACCGTTAGATACATAATAAAGCATGTTTTGATCCACTCTTAATTTTTGACCGTTGGGAACTTTTGTAGAAGTAAAAGAAGTAATTACTTTATCGTTTTCAGTATTGATTTTATAATAATTAGTACGAGTATCAATACTGCTTATCGCATATACGAAACCGGTATTGGCAACGATATCTTGTAAGGCATCGGCTACTTTTATAGTAGAGGAGATTTCATCGGTAGCTGCATTGATAACAACGATTTCATTTCCAAAACCGAAAGCTGCCTTTTGAACGTAGATTTTATTGTTTTCGGAAACAACACGTTCTACAGGACCGTTTAATTTTATTTCTTTAATAAACTGATAATTTTCACTGTTGTAAATCGTAACGGATTTACTGCCTGCATTGGTTACATAAATTTTACCAGCTGCAAATGCAACAGAACGCGGTTGGTCGATATTTTCTTGTAGGGTAACAACTTTTTCAAAACTATAGCGATTAACAACTTCTACCTTGTTGGAGTTATTGACTACAATAAAAGCTTTATCGTTTAAGAACCCCATACTTTGAGCTACATCACCCAATACCGATTCGTCGTTGGTGTAGATATTGCGTTTTATGTCGGTAAGGCTATTACTAACAGCGTCAACGCTAGAGTTGGATGCACCAAAACCTCCTTCATTTAACATTAAAATGGTATTGCTGTAATTGTCCTTTATTGGATCGATTACGAAGGCATCATCCGATTTGCTACATGAAATAAAAAAGGAGACAGACAGTGCTAAAAGAATTATTTTTTTCATTTTAAAAATTGGTTTTGTGTTGAATCAATATTGGTATGCTAAATGCTAAATTTCGTTTTAACAAAATATAAACATTATTTTGCTTTTTCAAAATTATACTGAATTATTAAAATAACAAGTTTTCTGTGGTTTTTTTTACCGATAATCGTCAATTTTGTTTTTTTAACTTCAAAAACTAACCTTTTAAAGGGGTTTTTCGATTCTAAAGTTAAAATAAAGACCGATTTTACCTGCTATCAAGCTTGAATTCCAATATATTTTTTCGCAAAATAAGCCTACATTTGTAAAAATCATAGCCGATGAAAAAGTTTTTCCCTAGTATTTTTGTTTTATTTTTATTAGTTGCCGTTGGTTGTAAGCAGAAAGAAGCAACCGAAAAGACCATAACGGCGACCAACTCCATTCGTTATGCCGATGGATTTGAATTGTATGAATACAAAAATTTCTCGGTGCTTAAGGTCACACGACCTTGGCCTGGAGCAACTGAAAATCTGACTTATATATTAAAAAAGAATGCTGTTGCTATACCGGATTCCCTTTCTAAGTTTCCAACGATCTCGGTTCCAATAAAATCGGTTTTAGTAACTTCTACGACTCATTTACCGGCTTTGGAAATCTTAGATGAATTAACTGCTTTAAAGGGATTCCCTGGATTGGATTATATTTCTTCCGATTTGGTTCGCGCTAAGATAGAAGCGGGTAGTATTCGTGAAATCGGTAAAAACGAAACCTTAAATACGGAAATAGTACTAGATGTGGATCCGGATGTGCTAGTAGCCTTTGGAATGGACGGAAATAATCAGGTGCTAAACACTTTGGAAAAGTCTGGAATTCAAGTGGTTTATAATGGCGACTGGGCCGAGCAAACACCACTGGGTAAAGCGGAATGGATAAAGTTTTTTGGTGCCCTTTTTAATAAAGGTGATGTAGCAGAGCGAACTTTTACAACCATTGAGAACAACTATAAGGAAACCTTAGAAAAAATCAGTACAGCTAAAACCAAACCTACAGTGGTAAGTGGTGCTATGTATCAAGACGTTTGGTATTTGCCACAAGGTCAAAGTTGGGCTGCAGTTTTTTTTAACGATGCTCAAGCCGATTACCTGTGGAAATCAAGTGAGGGTACAGGGAGTTTGTCACTGTCTTTTGAAGCGGTTTACGACCGGGCAAAAAATGCAGATTTTTGGATTAATCCAGCTCAATTCGAAACCTTAGCGCAATTGAAAAAAGCCAATCCACATTATGCTAATTTTGAAGCTTTTAAAAACAAAGAAGTCTATTCTTTCGTTGGAAAAAAGGGAAAAACAGGAGGTGTGTTGTTTTATGAATTGGGACCGACCAGACCCGATTTAGTTTTAAAAGATTTAATCTCTATTATTCATCCCGAAATATTCCCCGATTATCAACGAACTTTTTATGAAAGACTCCAGTAAAAATAACGGCTCGTCTACATCTTTTTGGATTATAGTATTACTAATCGTTTTGTGTTTTTGCTTTATAGCCAATATTTGTATGGGAGCTATCTATATACCGTTTAAACAAGTTCTACTTTTGTTGATGGGGCAGGGCATAGAGCGCGAAAGTTGGGAATACATTATTTTAAATTATCGCTTTCCCAAAGCCATAATTGCGGTATTGGTCGGAATAGCCTTATCGGTCAGTGGGCTGATGATGCAAACTTTATTTCGAAATCCAATGGCCGACTCTTATGTGTTGGGACTGAGCTCAGGTGCTAGTTTAGGTGTGGCTATCGTTATTTTAGGTGCATCCTTTCTACCGGTTTATCTTCAAGGTTTTTTTATTTCTTCTGGAGGAATAGTAGCTGCTTCCATCTTGGGTAGTTTCTGTATTCTATTATTGATTTTATTAGTAGCTCGAAAAGTACAAGATTCGGTGACTTTATTGATTATTGGTTTGATGTTTGGTAGTTTTGCTAGCGCCGTAGTAGGTGTGTTAACCTATTTTAGTACAGCAGAACAACTTAAGCGATATACGTTTTGGGCCATGGGTAGTTTAGGGAATTTAGACTGGAATATTGTTTTCTTTTTTACTGTAGCCGTTTTAGTAGGACTAGCTTTTACTTTTATGTCTTTTAAAGCATTAGATTCTTTGTTGCTTGGAGAGCGGTATGCTGCCAGTTTGGGAATACACGTCAAACGTGCACGTATTTTAATTATTTTGGCAACGAGTATTTTATCTGGTGTTTCTACTGCTTTTGTCGGACCTATAGCTTTTGTCGGATTGGCTGTACCTCATATAGCAAGAATATTGTTTAAAACCAGTAGTCATAAAGTGTTGTGCCTGGCTTCTATGCTTTTGGGCGCTATACTTATGTTGATTTGTGATATGATTACTCAATATCCTGGGCAAGCTTTTGTATTGCCTATTAATGCCATAACTTCGATTCTTGGAGCTCCTGTTGTTATTTGGTTGATTTTGAAAAAAAATTAATTTATAAGTCGTAACTATAAATAAAGCGAGCTGCAATTAGCAATGGGCACCGCTTTGAAATAAATAACAATTAGAACATCTTATGCGCTGGAAAGTGAAGCTGTAACTAGACGAATGGAACACGAGAAGAATCTGCTTAAAAAAAACAGTAGATTGTGTAGATTTCAATTATCTTTGCGAATTGTAAAAAGGCATTATGACATTCGATTTATTACATACCGATCCGCAATCCAGAGCTAGGGCTGGAAAAATAACTACTGATCACGGGGTTATTGAAACGCCAATTTTTATGCCAGTGGGAACTGTTGCTACTGTAAAAGGAGTACACCAACGCGAGCTAAAAAACGACATCAAGCCGGATATTATTCTAGGAAATACATATCATTTATACTTACGACCGCAAACAGCTATTTTAGAAAAAGCAGGTGGTTTGCATAAATTCATGAACTGGGATAGTAATATCCTAACAGATAGTGGAGGGTTTCAAGTGTATTCTTTGTCTGCTAATAGAAAGATAAAAGAAGAAGGCGTGAAGTTTAAATCGCATATCGATGGGTCTTATCATTTCTTTTCTCCTGAAAATGTAATGGAAATTCAGCGTACTATCGGAGCCGATATTATTATGGCTTTTGACGAGTGTACACCTTATCCATGTGACTACCGTTATGCAAAACGCTCGATGCATATGACCCACCGTTGGTTGGATCGTTGTATATCACATTTGGAGAAAGTACCTGTGAAATATGGTTACGACCAAACCTTCTTTCCTATAGTTCAGGGTAGTACCTATAAAGATTTAAGAGCACAATCAGCAGAATACATTGCCAATGCAGGTGCTGCGGGTAATGCTATTGGTGGTTTGTCTGTTGGAGAGCCGGCAGAGGAAATGTATGCCATGACTGAAATTGTTACCGATATATTGCCTAAAGATAAACCTCGCTATTTGATGGGAGTAGGAACTCCAATTAATATCTTGGAAAATATCGCTTTGGGTATTGATATGTTTGACTGTGTGATGCCTACGCGTAATGCTAGAAATGGGATGTTATTTACGGCAAACGGAATCATAAATATCAAAAATAAAAAGTGGGAAGATGATTTTTCTCCTATAGATGAAATGGGACATACGTATGTGGATTTAGAGTATTCTAAGGCCTATTTGCGTCATTTGTTTGCTGCCAATGAGTATTTGGGTAAGCAAATTGCTACCATTCACAATTTGGGCTTTTATATGTGGTTGGTGCGTGAAGCACGTCGACAAATTTTAGCGGGTACCTTTGTACCATGGAAAGAAAAAATGGTAAAACAATTAGGCTATAGACTATAGTTTAAGAATTTTCAATTTTATATATTTAATACTTGCTGCAAGGTCAATTTCTGTCAATAGTTTTTTGGGTATTGACGGTGAAAAGTAAGCGGTATTTAACTTATAAAGTTTATAAGCTAAAAAATTGTTAGGTAGCGGTTTGCTGTAAGAACGAGTTAAAAGCAGAGCTGTCGTTTTTTTAATAAATAACTTTCTGTGAATTGGGCTAGATGCTTCGGTTTTTCTAATTAATAACCAGGGTGATAACCAATACCGCAGAATTGTAATATAAAAATATAATCTATCTATGAAAATAATCGATTGGTACATTCTAAAACGTTATTTAGGAACGTTTACCGTAATGTTACTGCTTTTTATTCCTATTGGAATAGTGGTGGATGTATCGGAAAAAATCAATCGAATATTAGAGAATAAAGTACCGTTGTCTAGTGTTTTGGCTTATTATTTAGATTTCACCATCTATTTTGCCAATATGTTGTTTCCGATATTGCTGTTTCTCTCTGTTATTTGGTTTACTTCTAAGTTGGCAAATAACACTGAAGTTATTGCTATTTTGAGTTCGGGTATTTCGTTTAATCGTTTTTTACGGCCTTATATAGTAGGAGCAACGTTGATTTCCTTATTTGCTTTATTAATGGGATTGATTTTGGTTCCTAAAGCTAGTGTGGGTTACAATGATTTTAAGTACAAATATCTTAAGCGAAATTCTGAGGTTCGAGAAACGCAAAATGTATATAAACAAATCAGTCCTGATGAGTTTATATATGTGAGTAATTTTAATTTCCAAAGCAAAACCGGTTTTAACTTTACGATGGAGAAGTTCAAGGACAATAAGTTGCTTTACAAAATCAGAGCCAGCAGAATTACTTGGAATCCTGAGCAAAAAAACTACACCCTTTCATCTTATTTTAAGCGATCTATTGGCCCGATGGGAGATCAATTGGAAAAAGCAGAAACAAAAGATTTGAAGTTGGATTTTGATATTGAAGATTTAACACCGGCTGTTTATGCGGCCGAAACAATGACCTTAGGTGAACTAAATAAATTTATTGAACGTGAAACCATGCGTGGATCGGCAAATATCAACGCTTATCTGGTGGTTAAATACAAAAAGTACAGTGTGCCCATCTCTACTTTTATCCTAACAATTATTGCTGTATCCGTATCTTCAATGAAGCGAAGAGGAGGTATGGGAGTTAATCTTGCCGTGGGAATATCGTTGGCTTTTACCTATATTTTCTTTGATAAAATTTTCGGGACCTTGGCGGAAGCTTCAACTATTCCACCGTTATTTGCAGTTTGGTTTTCCAATATTTCCTTCGGAATATTAGCTATAATTTTATTGAGAAATGCTAGGAGATAATTTCAAGAGCTACCTAAATTTACATTTCATTGTTTTTATTTGGGGTTTTACAGCCGTTTTAGGACAATTGATTTCTTTAGAAGCTTTGCCATTAGTATGGTATCGTATAGCCATTGCGGTTAGCTGTTTATTTGTTTATTTTTTGATTATGCGTCAGAAAATGACGGCGAGCAAAAAAAATATAAGCCTCTTTCTTTTGGCCGGAATTGTGATTGCCGTTCATTGGTTAACCTTTTTTGGCGCTATAAAAGCCTCTAATGTTTCCGTTACTTTGGCCTGTATATCTACAGGTGCCTTTTTTGCTTCTATTTTAGAACCTATTTTTTATAAGAGAAAAATAGTTTGGTATGAAGTGTTATTTGGATTAATGGTGGTTTTTGGATTGAGTATTATTTTTAGTGTAGAAACACAATATGTTACAGGTATCGTATTGGGATTGATTTCGGCCTTTTTATCGGCGGTTTTTTCTATTATAAATGGAAAATTTGCACAGAAACACGAGCCGAGTATCATCACTTTTTATGAGTTGGTTGGTGGATTGTTAATACTGTCGATTTATTTGGGAATTTCAGGAGGATTTAATCAGGAATTTTTTACGGTTAAATCGTCGGATTGGTTGTGGTTGATATTGTTAGGGTCTTTTTGCACGGCCTATGCTTTCTTGGCATCGGTAAAGGTTATGAAGTTTTTATCGCCATATACGGTGATGTTGACCATTAATTTAGAACCGGTTTACGGAATCTTATTAGCGGTTTTGATTTTTAAAGATAGCGAGAAAATGACCCCCGCTTTTTATATAGGTGCTTTGTTGATTTTGTCAACGGTAATTCTAAACGGAATCGTTAAGAATGTAAAAAAAAGCAAAGTAATTAAAAATTAGTCTTTGCAATGAGGAGGAAAACTTTATCTTTGTCGCTTAAACTGAACTAAAAATTTTTCTCTAAGAATGGAATATTTAGATTTTGAACTGCCAATAAAAGAACTTGAAGAGCAATTGGATAAATGCAATTTAATTGGTGAAGAGTCTGACGTTGACGTATCAACTACTTGCAAGCAGATTGAGAAAAAACTAGAAGAAACCAAAAAGAATATATATAAAAACTTAACCGCTTGGCAAAGAGTACAATTGTCAAGACATCCAAGTCGTCCTTATACGCTCGATTATATTCGCGCTTTATGTGGTTCTACTTTTTTAGAACTTTTCGGAGACAGAAATGTTAAAGACGACAAGGCTATGATTGGTGGTTTAGGTAAGATTGGAGATCAATCGTATATGTTTATTGGACAACAAAAAGGTTTTAATACCAAAACGCGTCAATTCCGTAATTTCGGTATGGCTAATCCAGAAGGATATCGTAAAGCTTTACGTTTAATGCGAATGGCTGAGAAATTTGGTATTCCTGTAGTTACCTTGATCGATACACCGGGTGCATACCCAGGACTTGAAGCAGAAGAACGCGGACAAGGAGAAGCTATTGCCAGAAACATCTTTGAGATGTTTAGACTTCAAGTGCCAATCATTACTGTTATTGTAGGAGAAGGTGCTTCGGGAGGTGCATTGGGAATAGGTGTTGGAGACCGTGTTTTTATGTTAGAAAACACTTGGTATTCTGTAATCTCACCAGAGTCTTGTTCTTCAATTTTGTGGAGAAGCTGGGAGTATAAGGAACAAGCTGCTGAAGCTTTGAAATTGACTTCTTTCGACATGAAGAAAAACAGAATGATTGATGATATCATTCCAGAACCTTTAGGTGGTGCTCATTACGACCGCGAAAAAACTTTTAAAACCGTTCAGGAATATATTGTGGAAACTTATGATGAACTGAAAAAGTTATCAACAGAAAAATTAATTAGTCAACGTATGGATAAATACGCCAATATGGGGGAATTTAAAGAGTAATTGATTAAAAATTATATTTAAAATCCGAAGCTTGCTTCGGATTTTTTTGTTGTGAACAATTGCAACAGAGTTTTCAACGTCCTTTTGTGAATATTTTCCATGGGATTAATAATGAAAAAAGCCTTACTTTCGTAATATGGAACAAGTCAAAAATTTTACGCAGTCTAAACCTGTCAATAAAAATGTTATTTCTCTGGAAAAGGGAAAAATACCTCCTCAAGCCGTCGAGTTAGAAGAAGCGGTTTTGGGAGCCATGATGATTGATAAAAAAGGTATCGATGAAGTAATTGACATTCTTCAACCGGAAGCTTTTTATAAAGAAGCACATCGTTATATCTTTGAAGCTATTGATCAATTGTTTGTCGGAAATCAACCGATAGATTTATTGACCGTGTCTACCCAATTGAGAAAAAATGCCCGATTAGAATTAGTTGGTGGCGATTATTATTTAATTGGATTAACTCAGAAAATCACCTCTTCTGCACATATTGAATTTCACTCCCGTATTATTTTACAGAAGTTTATTCAACGCAGTTTAATTAAGATTTCCAATGAAATCATTGAAGATTCCTATGATGAAACTACCGATGTTTTTGATCTTTTAGATAAGGCCGAATCTCGTTTGTATGAAGTGACGCAAGGGAATATTAAGAAAAGTTCCGAAACCGCACAGTCATTGGTTGCTCAGGCAAAGAAAAGGATTGAAGAAATCGGAAACAAAGAGGGTTTAAGTGGAATTGCCACTGGTTTTCACAAGTTGGATGAATTGACCTCAGGATGGCAACCCAGTGATTTAATTATTATTGCTGCACGTCCGGGTATGGGTAAAACTGCCTTCGTATTATCGATGGCTAGAAATATCGCTATCCAGTCGAACCACCCCGTAGCCTTGTTCTCTTTAGAGATGTCGTCGGTACAGTTAATTACCCGTTTGATTTCATCGGAGACTGGATTGTCCTCAGAGAAATTGAGGACCGGAAAATTGGAAAAACACGAATGGGAGCAATTAAATGTTAAAGTAAAAGATTTAGAGCGGGCCCCTTTGTTTATAGATGATTCCCCTTCGTTATCCATTTTTGATTTACGTGCCAAAGCACGACGTCTAACGTCGCAATACGGAATCAAATTAATTGTAATTGACTATTTGCAGTTGATGACTGCAGGAGGAAATGGAAAAGGAGGAGGAAACCGTGAGCAGGAGATTTCAACCATCTCACGTAACTTAAAAGCCTTGGCAAAAGAGTTGAGCGTGCCGGTGATTGCACTTTCGCAGTTGTCGCGTGCGGTGGAAACCCGTGGGACCTCTAAAAGACCGTTATTATCGGATTTAAGGGAGTCTGGAGCGATTGAGCAGGATGCGGATATTGTGTCGTTTATCTATCGACCAGAATACTATAAAATCGAAGAATGGGATGATGAAGAGCGCAGTCCTACAGATGGTCAAGCGGAATTTATCATTGCCAAACACAGAAATGGTGGATTGGAGAACATCCGACTTAAATTTATTGGAAAATTGGGTAAATTCGACAACTTGGAGGATAACTTTATGTCGTTTGACGAATTGCCATCACGAATGAATGCAGAAGACTCCAACAGTTTTACACAAGGATTACCTTCGAGTCAAGACGTTTTTGGTTCTGCACCTGATGACGACGATGTGCCTTTTTAATCGAATTCGCAATGACTAACAATTTTTAAACCCCGTAGGGGTGAAACGATTATTGATTTGGTTTTAAAACCTAGTAAACAATAGAGGCTGTCCAAAAGGACAGCCTCTATTGTTTACTAGGTTGCCGTTGTGGCATCCGGATTGGGCACTGCTGTTGCCGGTTTTGGTCGTGCAGCAGGCTTTTTGGGTACAGTTGTTTCTATGGTTTCCGTTGTCGGTACAACTTCTGCGGCTGGAGCAATTAATCGGCTCATTTCTGCCCAATTAATGTGTTCAACAAAGCGGTCGATATATTCCTTTTTATTGTTTTTATGTGTAGGGTAGTAGGCGTGCTCCCAAAGGTCTATCGCCAAAATTGGAATTCCAGCAACCTTGTACATGGGCATTAAGGGGTTGTCTTCGTTAGGAGTACTTAACAAAATGAGTTTGTCGTTGCTAAACATAACCCAAGCCCAACCGGACCCGATTTGTTGATTGGCCAATTGTTTAAACTTTTCTTTAAAGCCGTCTAATGATCCAAAATCTCGGTTAATCAATGTTAGTAGTTCTGCACTTGGTTTGCTGTCTGTTTCTTTACAGATGCTTTTCCAATAGATGTTGTGGTTGTAGTAACCACCGCTATAGCTCTTTAAAAGGGGGTGTTCGATATCTGTGCTGCCAAGAACAATCTCTATAGATCTCTTTTCTAAAGGCGTTCCGATAAGGGTTCTGTTTAAATTATGAGCATATCCCAAATGGTGTTTGGCATAATGCAAATAGATGTTTTCGGGATCTAAAAAATCTTTAAAATCTTCATACTGGTATTTTAGTCCTTCCATTTGAAAGGGACCTGTAGTGGTTTTAATTGTTTTTGGATTGGGAAATACGGACTTGGCCTCTTTTTGAAAGATGATAGCATCGGGAATTTGAACTTCCTGCAATTCTTTTTTTTCTTGACATGAAGTTGATAAAATCACAAAGGATGTTAATACGAAAACCGGAATTGCTTTTAGTTTCATTTTGATAAAATTGAATGGGCTAAATCGATATAGGCTTGTTTGGCTTCCTCTTTTGTCAAATGACTAATCTGAGACCAAGCATTGAATTTAAAAGCATTTCTTAAATCATTAGGTAAGGAATCAAATTGCACGTGATTTTTTCCTTCTGTAGCTTGTTTATAGTAAGCATAAATACTCAACATGGTGTCTGGAGGCAAGTCGGTAGCCTGTTCCGAAATTTTCTGATAAGCCAGTTGAAACTCTCTGTCTAAACTATTCATAAATTTATGGTGTTGAATTAAGAAGGCTTTTTTAAAAAACGTCCTTTACGATATATCGTAAAGGACGTGTAATCAGTTTTATTTTTGAGCGATTAATGTTTTAGCACCAATGGCTTTTTGATTTAATACGACTTGAATGTCAGTTCCCAACGGTAAATATAAGTCAACACGAGATCCGAATTTTATAAATCCAGCATCATCACCTTGTATAGCTTGAGAATCGACTTTGGCATAATTAACGATACGTTTGGCCAAAGCTCCTGCAATTTGACGGTACATTACTTCACCAAAAATGGGATTGTCAACTACCACCGTTGTACGCTCATTTTCTAAACTAGCTTTTGGGTGCCAAGCTACCAGATATTTACCTGGATGGTACTTGCTGTATTTGATAATTCCACTTAAGGCATAACGGGTTACGTGTACGTTGATAGGAGACATAAATATAGAAACCATCAATCGTTTGTCTTTAAAATATTCCGGTTCGTAAACTTCTTCAATTACAACAACTTTACCATCAACTGGTGCTAAGATGCTATGGTCAGTAACCGCAACTGGGCGGGATGGATTTCTGAAAAATTGTAAAACCAGAAGTAATAAAATTAAAATAATAACTTGTACAGTTGTTCTTAACCACGCTAAAGTGACTAAGTAATCTGATAAAAAGATTAACGCTACTGCGATGACTAACGCTACTAAAATTATTTTTGATCCTTCTTTGTGAAACATATTAGTTTAAAATTTGAAATATTAAATATAAAAATGGCGATACAAAGATAATACTATCTAAGCGATCGAGTATTCCTCCATGTCCAGGCATTATGGCTCCGCTGTCTTTAACACCGGCTTGTCTTTTAAATTTGGATTCTACCAAGTCGCCAATTGTACCAAAAATGCTGACAAAAATAGCACTACTTATCCAAAGTACAGCATTAAATTCTGTGAAATATTTGCTGAGTATAGTAGCGGCTATTACGGTGAAAATCAAGCCACCTGCAAAACCTTCAATCGTTTTCTTGGGAGAAATACGCTCAAATAATTTATGACGCCCCCATTTTTTTCCCACTATATAGGCAAAAGTATCGTTGGTCCATATTAAGATAAATATTCCAATTATGATATTGGGATGATAAATCTGATTTAGAAATGGTAAGTATAAAATGGCGTTAAAAGGCAGGATTATATAGCCCAGTAGCAAGAGGTATTTTTCTAAGTTTGTTTTGTCTTGTTTGCTTTTTTTAGAAAACAAGTCGACAAATAAATAAATCAGTAGCGCAACTCCAATAAAATTAAGGTAAAAAAACGCAGCGCTGTCTTTTAAGGCATAAATAGCAGCAGTGATTGTAATTCCTAATGCGAAACTCCAGACGAGCGAAATACGCGTCAATTTAGAGAATTCGTAAATACCTATAAGTAAGAATAAACCAAATAAGATTTGAAAACTAACTTGTGAATAAAGTGTTGCAGCCAGTAGTAGGATGATGTAAACAGAACCTGATATCGCACGAACGAAACTTTCAGACATATTATAAATCTTCTAATAAAAGTAAATATAAGTTTTTAGGGGTACTTCCGTAGTTTAAGAAGTGGTCGTCTTTACTGGGTTCAAAGCACTTAAAAGTGGTTATATTCGTTGGGAATACCGTTTGGTACTTCTTTTTAATTTCTCTTAGACCATCACTCTTACTTCGAGTTATTTGACTTGTAGTCGCAATAACTACGATGTTATTCGGGAGCTCTAACGGTTTTAAATGACTCACTTGTTTCGAAGAGAATAGAATTGATCCTTCATCTGCAATTAGGCTTTCGCAAGTGGTTAGAAGAAATAATGGGTTTTTAGGATGATTGTAATTGATTCGATTGTCCTTTAGCATCGGAATCAAATTAGATTCAAAAGTAATGGCTTCGGTTTCAAACCAATCGTTTTCCATAAGGATACTGACAAAAGTATCTTGTACTTCGGTTTCGGTTTCGCAATAAAGAAATTTACCTCCATTATTTTTAAAGTTAAAAGTAAACTCTTCATCAATCGGTAATTCTTTTTCTGGAAGATATTGGCTTTCCTTCGGACCTAATAGTTCCGACGAATTTGCAAATAATCCCCCTAATATCTTTTTAAAAAAACTCATATTGTCAAATCAACCTAGTTAGTACGCTAGAAACATCCAAAGATAAAAAAAATCTTAACTTAAAATGGCTTTAAGTTAAGATTTTTCAAGTGTTGTAAGAAAAAACGCTTAGTTTGTTTCTTCTAATATTATTTCTTCTTTATCAAAAGGTCTTTTGCCAAAGACATCTTCTAGATCTTGTTTGAAAATCACCTCTTTTTCACAAAGCAAATCAGCTAGTTGGATTAACTTAGCACGGTTTACTTCAAGTAAAGCTATGGCTCGTTGATACTGCTCTTCAATTAAATTGGAAATTTCTTTATCAATAATTTTAGCGGTTTCTTCTGAATAAGGTTTAGAAAAATTATAGTCATTTTGACCTGAGGAGTCGTAATAAGTTACGTTCCCAATTTTTTCATTCAAACCATAGATGGTAATCATCGCTTTCGCTTGTTTGGTCACTTTTTCTAAGTCGCTTAATGCACCAGTCGAAATTTGATCAAAAACAATGCGTTCAGCAGCACGACCTCCCATAGTAGCACACATTTCATCCAACATTTGATTGGTTCTAACAATCGAACGTTCTGCCGGCAAATACCAAGCAGCACCTAGACTTTGTCCTCTAGGAACTATGGTTACTTTGATAAGTGGTGAAGCGTGTTCTAACATCCAGCTTACCGTTGCATGTCCAGCCTCGTGTATGGCAATGGCATATTTCTCTTCTGGTGTGATGATTTTGTTTTTCTTTTCCAATCCGCCGATGATTCTGTCAACCGCATCGAGGAAATCTTGCATATCAACTTGTTTTTTGTCCTTTCTAGCTGCTGTAAGTGCAGCCTCATTACAAACATTCGCAATATCTGCTCCAGAAAACCCAGGAGTTTGTTTTGCTAAAAAGTCAATATCCAAATCGTCAACCTTTTTAATCTTTCTTAAGTGAACTTCGAAAATAGCTTGACGTTCTCTAACATCGGGAAGATCAACATAAATTTGTCTGTCAAAACGTCCTGCTCTTAAAAGAGCTTTATCTAGAATTTCAGCACGGTTGGTTGCGGCAATAACAATTACATTGGTATTGGATCCAAAACCGTCCATTTCAGTCAATAATTGATTTAAGGTGTTTTCTCTTTCGTCGTTAGATCCAGACATATTGCTTTTTCCACGAGCTCTACCCACAGCATCGATTTCATCAATAAAAATAATAGCAGGCGATTTCTCCTTAGCTTGTTTAAAAAGATCACGTACACGAGATGCTCCAACTCCTACAAACATTTCCACAAAATCCGATCCAGATAAAGAAAAGAAAGGTACTTTGGCCTCTCCAGCTACGGCTTTAGCCAATAGGGTTTTTCCAGTTCCTGGAGGTCCTACTAACAAGGCTCCTTTTGGGATTTTCCCTCCAATAGAGGTGTATTTTTCAGGGTTTTTTAGAAACTCAACGATTTCTACAATCTCGTCTTTAGCACCTTCTAATCCAGCGACATCCTTGAAAGTGATTTTGACGTCGTTTTTCTCGTCAAATAATTTGGCTTTGGATTTTCCAATAGAGAAAATTTGTCCACCGCCACCGCCAGCTCCGCCTCCCGTCATACGACGCATCATAAAGAACCAAAATCCAATGATGATGATGATAGGTAAAAAATTAAAGAAAATATCCCCCCAGTTACTTTCGGGTTCCGATTTGTAATCTTTAAGTTTACCTAGACTCGCTGCTTCTCCAATGCGTTTTTGAAATAGCTCCGAATTTCCGATGTCCGTAACAAATTGCGGACCGGTGTTTTCTTTACCTAAAATGGTTTTCTTTTGTAAACCTTCAAACTCTTTGCTCTCTAAGGCTTCTTTGGTAAGGTAAACCTTTGCCGACGTTTTATTGAACTCAACCTTCTCAACATAAGTTGAATCTAAATACTGATAGAATTTAGATAAACTCAATTGTTTGGAATCGCTAAATCCACTTCCGTTGGAAAGAAAATTTATTGCCAGTATAATTACTAAAGCGCCTCCGTATAGAATCCACGAATTGAATTTAGGTTTGTTTGAATTCGGTTTAATATCTTTAGACATATAATATGTTTAAAAAATTAATATTTAGTATTTAGAAATCAGTTTACAGAGAAGTTATTTTAGCATCTCCCCAAAGACTTTCTATTCGGTAGTAATCTCTGATTTGTTTTTGAAAAACGTGAACTACGATATTGACGTAATCCATCAATACCCATTCTCCATTTTCTTGTCCTTCAACATGCCAAGGTTTATCATGTAGTTCTCTAGATACAAATCGTTGTACCGAGTTGGAAATGGCATTTACTTGGGTATTTGAATTTCCGTCGCAAATTATAAAATAATCACAGGCGGTATTGTCGAGGGCTCTTAGGTCCAAGATATCAATGTTTTCTCCTTTTACTTCTTCAATTCCTTTTATGATGCTAGCTAATAGCTCATCATTGTTGATTTTTTTATCTGTCATTTATTTTTTTATAATTTGTGCAAAGTTATAATTTTTGTAAGTAATTTTGACTTCAAATATAATGAAACACTTGCAACATTCCCATAATTATTTCTAATGAATATTATCAAACTCGATGCCATTCCTTCCACCAATATCTATTTAAAGGAATTAGTTTCTCAATTGCCATTGGAAAACTATACGGTTGTTGTAGCCGAAAATCAGACTCAGGGAAGGGGACAACGCGGTTCTAAATGGGTCTCTGAAGTGGGTAGTAATCTAACCTTTAGCGTATTAATTAAGGATTTGTTGTTAAAAGTAGAAGATATTTTTAGTTTAAATATAATGATTTCGGTTAGTATATTTAAGGCTTTAGAAAGTCTAAAAATTAATTCATTAGCCATAAAATGGCCCAATGACATTTTGGCGGGAAATAAGAAGATTGGCGGTATTTTGATTGAAAATACTTTTAAATCTAACGGAGATGTACTTTCTATTGTCGGAATCGGACTAAATGTCAATCAAAAAAATTTTATTGATTATCCGCAAGCCAGTTCACTTGCTGTGGTGGCAGGTCGTGAATTTGACAAGGAACAACTTTTAGTTGCTGTTGTTGAAAAAATTATTTTCTATAGTAATAAATTGCGGAACGATGGTGCAGTAGAAATTTGGAACGACTACCACGCTGCTTTATTTAAAAGAGAAGTTCCCATCATGTTTGAATTGCCCTCCAAAAAGAAGTTTCTCGGAATGATTCAGTCCGTAACCCCAATCGGAGAGCTACAATTAATTAAGGAAGATCAAAGTGTTCATCGATTTCGACTAAAGGAAATAAAAATGTTGTATTAATTATTTTTTAATCTCTTTCTGCGGTATAAACTTCATGGATACGGAATTCATACAATAACGATTACCGGTAGTGTCCTTTGGACCGTCTTCAAATACATGTCCTAAATGTCCTTTGCAGTTAGCGCAAATAACTTCGGTTCGTTGCATCCCGTGAGAAATATCTTTTACATATAGTACCGATTCTTTGACGGCTTGGTCAAAGGAGGGCCAACCGCAATGACCATCAAATTTATTGTCCGATTCGAAAATCTTGTTGCCACAAGCAGCGCATACATAAATGCCTTTTTCATAAAAATCGTTATAAACTCCTGAAAATGGACGTTCGGTTCCCTTCTGGCGTAATACGTAATATTCTTCAGGAGTCAATTGCTCCTTCCATTGTTGGTCTGTGGTTTGGTCTGTTTTCATAGGCTGTTGTATTTGAGTGTAAGATTTTTGTTGGCACGAGAAACATAGTAATAATAGCAATAGGGAGTAGGTTTTCATAATTGCGAAGGGTTTATAAATGTTTTAATTCTTTCGATGACCGTTTTATCTCCTAAAATCTTTCGATGTCCTAGGTTTTTAGTAATCATAATCTCTCCGTTTTTTAGATTTTCATAAATGCGTTGTGCGGCAGTAACCGGTACGTCCAAGTCGTTTTCGTCGTGAATAACTAAAACGGGTATGTCGATATGTGCGGCTGCCTGATGTACACAAAAGCTTTCCATGGTTTGATTAAAGTGCTTTTCAAAACGGCTTTGCATCATCGGGGCAATTTGCGGACTTAATTCGAGCTGTTTTACAAAATCGCTAATGATGTCTTGTACCACATCACCGCTACCGATGATAATCGCTTTTTTGACATTTAGGCCTTGCTTGATAGCGTTGATGGTTGCCATGCCGCCAAGGGAATGACCAATAATCAAATCAAAGGGGCCGTGTTTTTCTTGTAAAACAAAACAGGCCTCGATAAATTCGGTCATATTGCTTTTATTTTTAGGCGATCTTCCGTGTCCTGTAGCGTCAAAACTAATGGTTTTATAATCTTTTTTTAGCAACATATTAGCGATGGTCACCAATTGAGTTCCCCTACCGTTCCAGCCGTGGACCAAAAGGGCTTTCTTAGTTTTGGGTGCACCATAATGGTACGCAATGATATCTTTTTTACATTTGGGTAACCATATTCGAGTTTTTTCACTCTTTTGATCCATTTCTAGTTCGCGCTTCGGAGCTTTAAACTTTAAAGGAGTAGTAAATAAATTCATCGCAAAACGCGTAGCCCATTGTAAAGAGAAAAACTGTAAAGTCTTGCCCGCTAGTCTGATGGGTTTTGGAATTTCTAAATTTTGACGATGTTTAGCAGTAGCGTTTGAAGCCATAACTTTTTTTTATAAAATTAAGCAATATTTCAATGCCTCAATTTATCAGAATGCTAAAAAAAATATAAGAATTTATTTGAAGAATATGGGAATTCGCACTATTTTTGATATCAAATTAAATAAAATGATGAAAAAGATTTTTTTGACAGCTACAGTGCTTTTAGCGGTGTCATGTGCTACAAATCCATTTACTGGAGCAAAAACGATGGCTTTGGTTAACGATAGCTCTTTATTTCCATCCTCTTTTCAACAATACGACAGCTTTTTAAAAGAACATAAAGTAATCAAAGGAACAAAAGATGCTCAACGCGTAGAGAACGTGGGTAAAAAAATAAAAGCAGCAGCTGAAAAATGGCTGGATGCTAATGGGTATAAGGGCTATTTGTCTCAATACCAATGGGATTATAATTTAGTTGACGACAAAGAAGTTAATGCTTGGTGTATGCCGGGTGGTAAAATCGTTTTTTATACTGGAATTTTACCGATATGTCGAGATGATGCCGGTATGGCGACGGTAATGGGACACGAAGTGGCGCATGCCTTGGCCAATCACGGGCAACAGCGAATGAGTGCGGGTATGTTGCAGCAGGCAGGTGCGGAAGTGCTTACCGCGGCAACTACAAAAACGAAAGCTTCAACGAAAGATTTATTGATGTCGGCTTATGGCGGTGGCTCCAACGTGTTGGGAATGTTGCCTTTTAGTAGAAATCACGAAACAGAAGCAGATAAAATCGGGCTAACATTAATGGCCATTGCGGGTTATAATCCGGATGCAGCAGTTGATTTTTGGGCGCGTATGGCTGCGAATTCTTCAGGGAGTGAGCCTGCTGAATTTATGAGTACACACCCTAGTAATCAATCGAGAATTGATAATTTAAAACGTTTAATACCTGAAGCAAAGGCTGAAGCAGCTAAATTTGGAGTTAAGTTTTAACTCCGAATGCTGTGTGAAAAATATTAATCTTTCCATTTTAAAGCTATGGCTAACTTTGTAAAAGGTAGTAAAAAAGTGCTAAACGCTTGGGCGTTTTACGATTGGGCTAATTCCGTTTATGCCTTAGTGATTTCTTCTTCGATTTTTCCCTTGTACTACGGTGCATTATTTCGCCTCAAAGACATAGAAGCATATCCTATATTTGGTATTGAAATTCGTAGCGAATCCATCATAAGCTATGTAACGGCTTTAGGTTTTTTTATCATTGCACTGATGTCTCCGTTTTTGTCGGGTATAGCAGATTATTTGGGCAATAAAAAATTCTTTCTTAAACTGTTTTGTTATGTAGGTTCGATTTCTTGTATGTTGTTGTACTTCTTTTCATTGGATTATTTGATATGGAGCTTATTGTTCTATTTATTTGCTTTAATTGGCTTTTGGGGAAGTTTGGTTTTTTACAATTCGTATTTACCTGATATCGCTTTTGTCGAACAACAAGATAAAATCAGTGCCAAAGGTTATGGATTAGGTTATATAGGAAGTGTGGTGCTTTTACTTATTAATTTGGCCATGTTAATGAATTACAAAAGCTTTGGATTTGAATCGGAAATGACGGCAATGCGTTTTTCTTTTCTTCTCGTAGGTCTATGGTGGATGGGATTTAGTCAATATACCTACAGGCATTTACCCGATTTTAAAAATGGAAGAAAATTCACATCATCGGTCTTCTTTTCTGGATATAAGGAGTTAAAGAAAGTATGGTCTGAACTCGGAAATTACGGGCCTCTAAAAAGTTATCTCATTGCGTTTTTCGTTTACAGTATGGCTGTGCAAACAGTGATGATCATCGCGGCTTATTTCGGTGAAAAGGAAGTGGCTTGGGGCGGTGACCAAGAGAGAACAATGGGCTTAATTGTAAGTATTTTGTTGATTCAAATCATTGCGGTTTTTGGAGCTTTTTTGACTTCACGACTTTCAGCTTTATTTGGAAATATCAATACCTTAATAGTGATAAATGTACTTTGGATATTTATTTGCGTCTATGCGTATTTTGTGGTGACACCGGTAGAGTTTTATATCGCAGCGGGATCGGTTGGTTTGGTAATGGGTGGAATACAATCTTTATCGCGATCAACTTATTCAAAATTGTTGCCAGAAACCAAAGACACGACCTCCTTTTTTAGTTTTTATGATGTTACGGAAAAGATAGGTATTGTAATTGGGATGTTTCTATATGGCTTAATCTCCGATATTACCGGTAAAATGCAAAATGCTATCTTGTTTTTAATCGTATTTTTTATTCTTGGCGTTTTCTTATTGGTGCGTATGCCTAAAGAGACCCGCATATGAGTTGTAGTGTGTAAAGAGTGGGGGATTTTGTGTTGTCTATATATATAGGTCGATGTTCTTTTTAAAATCTCTAACTTAAATTTTTTTAACAATAAAGAAATATGGACTTCTTTCACTCCAAACTTGGAACGATTATTTGTTAAAAATGATTTAAAATTTACGAGAAGTATATTTTTTTTATTTTTATTGCGATGATAAAATAAAAATTCTATATTTGAGCCTTTATGATAATTTAACCAAATATGAAAAATACCAATCTATTTCGCATTTTATTCGTTGCAATGATTTCAATTGTTGGATTTAGTTCCTGTGATGAAGAGAGTATAGAACCAACTTTATTGAACCAAGAATTAGTAGGCGAATCAATAGTTAGATTGATTTATCAAGATACTTTAATTATAAAAAGAGATATCGTTGCGCAAATAGATGAAAAAGGCGTTTTTTCATTCCATATTAAAGCGAAAAAAGAAGATATTTTACATTTGACTACCATGAGATTTGAAGAGGGACTTTTTCCTTCAAACATCAATATGGCTTCTTACTATTTTAGTAGTATTAATCAATTGGGAACTTCGGTAGATACTAAAAATCCTTTAACCAATACGGGATGGGTACGAATTACGAGTATAAATACCATTGCAAATGTGGTAAGTGGTGAGTTTAAAGTAAAAATTTACCCACCTGTAGATCCTGGAACTACTTCTGCAGTACTTATCAAACCTTTTGAAGTCGAAGGGGAGTTTAGAAATTTGCGATTTGTAAAAGCTGCTGGAGATATATTTGAAACAAAGATTGAAGGAAATAATTGGGTATATAAAAACCGTTCGGTTCGCGTTGAAAACGGACGTGTTGTCATTACTACTACCAATACAGTAACCGAAGAATTGATGGAACTTGCTTTTGATCAAAATTTAGAAGAGGGTAGTTATAACCTCAATAATTTTTCCGCTAGATATGTTTCTGCTGCTGGAGTTGCCTATGCTACTAATGTAGAGTTGGGAGGAAGTAGTTTGAAAATAGATCAAAATAGCAATAATAAGGTTAAAGGAAGTTTTTATTTAAAAATGAAAAATGCTTCTGGTAGCCAAACCGTAAATTTAACAGACGGCTCTTTTAACGTAGCATATTAATTACCCACCAAATACTTATGACGTTTTAAAAATCCTGTATTTTACAGGATTTTTTTATGGCATAATGATTGACTTAACTATACTATAATTAATCTATAATAATTTTGTAACATTGGTATTCAGTAAGTTAGTGATTTTTTGTTTGCTAGCTTTAATTTATATGAGAATATTTAATGACAAAATGACTTAAAAATAATATGGCAAACCAAAAAATTATTACAATAGACAATTTGTCACTTCACGATATGGATACGGATGCAGAATTTATTCCTCTTTTATCTTCAGAGGATGAAGAAGAGATGAATAATGAAGAACTTCCTTTGGAGCTGCCTATATTGCCATTGCGCAATATGGTGTTGTTTCCTGGAGTAGTTATTCCAATTACGGCAGGTAGGGATAAATCGATAAAATTGTTAGACGACGCTTACAATAACGACAAAACAATTGGTGTGGTTTCACAATTGGATGAAGAAGTTGAGGAGCCGGGCTTCGATGATATTTATACCGTGGGTACGGTTGCTAAGATTCTACGGGTATTAAAATTGCCTGATGGAAATATTACAGTTATTTTACAGGGTAAAAAGCGTTTTGAAATTGAAAAACGCCTAACCGAGGAACCGTATTTGAAAGCAAGTGTCCGTGAAGTATCAGAGTCGCGACCAGAAAAAGACGATACCGAATTTATAGCGATCATAGAATCAATTAAGGAATCGGCTATTGAAATCATTAAGGAGAGTCCTAATATTCCTTCAGAGGCTACTTTTGCAGTAAGAAATATTGAGAGTAATTCATTCTTAGTCAATTTTGTTTCTTCGAATATGAATTTGACTGTTGAGGAGAAGCAAAGTCTTTTAAAAATCAACGATTTAAAAGAGCGCGCTTTAGAAACCTTGAAAATAATGAATGTGGAACTTCAGAAATTGGAGTTAAAAAACAACATTCAGTCGAGGGTGCGTTTTGATTTGGATCAGCAACAAAAAGAATATTTTCTTCAACAACAGATGAAAACCATCCAAGAGGAATTGGGAGGTGTTTCTAATGAAGAAGAGTTTGAGGAAATGCGTCAAAGAGCTTTGACAAAAAAATGGACTGCTAAGGTTAAAGAACACTTCGAAAAGGAAATGAATAAATTTCAACGAATGAATCCTCAGGTTGCTGAGTTTTCAATACAGCGAAATTATATCGAATTCATGCTCGATTTGCCTTGGAGTGAGTATTCTAAAGACGTTTTTGACTTAAAAAATGCCCAAAAGATTTTAGATAAAGATCATTATGGCATCGAAGAGGTTAAGAAAAGGGTATTGGAACACATGGCAGTACTCAAATTAAGAAATGATTTAAGATCGCCTATTTTATGTTTATATGGTCCTCCTGGTGTTGGTAAAACCTCCATAGGGAAGTCCATAGCACAAGCATTGGGAAGAGAGTATGTTAGAATATCTTTAGGAGGTTTACGCGACGAAGCTGAAATTAGAGGACATAGAAAAACCTATATCGGTGCTATGCCCGGTAGAATTATGCAAAGTATTAAAAAGGCAAAAACATCCAATCCCGTATTTTTATTGGATGAGATTGATAAATTATCGACCAGTTATAACGGTGATCCTTCGTCTGCTTTATTGGAGGTTTTGGATCCGGAACAAAATTCGGATTTCTATGATAACTTCCTAGAAATGGGGTACGATTTATCTAAAGTGATGTTTGTAGCTACTTCAAACAGTCTGAGTACGATACAACCGGCACTTTTAGATCGTATGGAAATTATTGAAATGAACGGATATACCGTTGAGGAAAAGGTCGAAATTGCCAAACAACATTTGTTGCCAAAACAGATCAAGGAACACGGGCTAACGTCTAAAAACTTGAGTGTTGGCAAAAAACAAATGGAGTTTATCGTCTCTAAATATACTCGAGAATCTGGTGTTCGTGGTTTAGATAAAAAGTTGGCAGACTTGGCCAGAGGTGTAGCGAAAGCTATAGTAATGGAAGAGGAGTACCAGGTGAAAATGAACGAAGAAGATATTATTAAAATCTTAGGTACACCGCGTTTTGATGCGGATATGTACGAAAATAACGATACAGCAGGAGTAGTAACCGGTTTGGCTTGGACTCGTGTTGGCGGGGATATATTGTATATTGAATCCATTATTTCTAAGGGAAAGGGCAATTTGACCATGACTGGGAATTTGGGAACGGTAATGAAAGAGTCGGCTACAATTGCTTTGGAATATATTCGAGCTAATGCTGAAATACTGGGAATTGATCCGAAAATCTTAGAGACCTATAAAATACACGTACATGTACCTGAAGGAGCTACGCCAAAAGATGGTCCTAGTGCAGGTATTACCATGTTGACTTCCATGGTGTCTTCATTTACTCAAAAAAGAGTAAAAAAGAACTTAGCGATGACGGGTGAAATTACTTTAAGAGGAAAAGTTTTACCGGTAGGAGGTATTAAAGAAAAAATACTGGCGGCAAAACGTGCCAATATAAAAGAAATCATACTTTGTAAGCAAAACAAACGCGACATTGATGAAATTAAGGCCGAATACTTAACGGGTTTGACCTTCCATTTTGTGGATCGTATGAGTGAAGTTTTGGATATTGCTATTATAGACCAAAAAGTAAAGCAGGCTAAAGTTCTTTAGTGATGTTTTTACCGTAAGTAGTAAAAGAATATGAGCGTAAAGATTTATTTCTTTGCGCTTCTTTTTTTGTTCTGCTTTAATAAAAAATAATATCTTAGCGTTTTGATTATCAATTTACGAATTCCCTTTAAAAGATGAGAAAGCATATTTTTCTATTCCTTTTTGTTGCCATATCGTTTCAGGTCTTTGGACAGGTGGGAGGGGATTATACCTATCAATTTTTAAATATGACTCCGTCACCTCGACAAGCGGCATTAGGCGGAAAAGTAATTACCAATTGGGACAGTGACGTCAATCAACCTTTTTTTAATCCAGCCTCGTTAAATTCAAAGATGGACAATCAGTTGTCTCTTAATTTTGGAAAGTATTTTGGGGAAGTAACCTACGGTACTGCGGCTTATGCCAAAACATTCGACAACCGAAAAAACGTTCATATAGGAGTCAATTATGTCAATTATGGCGATTTTGAAGGTTATGACGAAAATGGAATTGAAACGGGACGTTTTACAGGGACTGAGGTTGCATTGTCTGTAGGGTATTCTTATCAAATCGTGTCGTCGGATTGGTATGTTGGTGCCAATGTAAAATTGATATCGTCAAGCTTGGAATCCTATAACTCATTTGGAGCTGCTATGGATTTGGGTGTTTTATATGTCGAAGAAGACAGCAAATGGAATTTTGCCTTTACCGTTCGCAATTTAGGAGCTCAATTATCAACCTATGCTGATCATAGAGAGAAATTACCTTTGGATGTATTGATAGGCGTTTCCAAAGAGTTGGAAAACGTACCTATTCGTTGGCATGTTACTTTAGATAACTTGCAAAAATGGGACTTGTCGTATTCGAACCCATCGCGTTCAGAAACCAATTTAGAAGGTGAAATTACCGAAGAGAAAGTAGGCTTTTTTAATAACGCTTTACGCCATGTAATCATAGGAGCAGAGCTTTTTCCCGATAAAAAATTTAATTTGAGGTTGGGATATAATTTTAGAAAAGGTGAAGAGCTACGCATCGTCGATCAAAGGCATTTCTCAGGTATTACTGCCGGGTTTGGATTTCGTTTCAACAGAATCCGTTTAGATTATTCTTATTCAAGGCATACAGTCGCTGCTAACACCAGTCTATTTGGTTTGGCTGTCGATTTACAATAATTAATTCTATTTTTTTGAAAAAAATCACTATTGCAATTGATGGGTATTCATCAACAGGAAAAAGTACTTTAGCAAAACAATTGGCTAAAGAATTAGGGTATGTTTATATAGATACGGGAGCAATGTATCGCGCAGTGACTTTTTTTGCTATGCAAAAGGGACTGATAAAAGCGAATTATTTTAATCAGCAAGGACTGATAGATGCTCTGGATCAAATTCAATTAGAATTTCAATACAATCCCGTTCGTGGTTTTGCAGAAATTCATTTAAACCAAAAAAATGTTGAGGAAGCTATTAGAACTTTAGAGGTTTCTAGTTTTGTAAGTCAGATTGCGCAAGTTTCAGAAGTACGTAAAAAACTAGTTGAGCAACAACAGAGTTTTGGTCGTAGTAAAGGCGTAGTCATGGACGGTAGAGATATTGGTACAGTGGTATTTCCAGATGCAGAGCTTAAGATTTTTATGACAGCATCTCCAGAAATACGCGCAAAAAGACGTTTCGAAGAACTCTTGGAAAAGGGTCAGAAAGTTCGTTTTGAGGATGTTTATAACAATGTGGTGGAACGCGATAGAATTGATACCACTAGAGAAGATTCTCCGTTGGTAAAAGCCTTTGATGCCGTGGAATTTGATAACACTAATGTAGATAAAGAAGCACAATTTTTACAAATAGCCGCTTTAGCTCAAGAAGTTTTAGACCAACAATAAACAGAACAAAACCGCTAATTGTTTTGTGAGAAACCGATAAATTGGTACTTTTGTCGGATTACAACAAAAAAAATATGGTCCTGTTTGCGTTATGCTAACGCGGACAGTAAAATTTATAGCCCTTATACATGATGTCTTCTAAGATAAAACTGACTATCATGAACTTTATGCAATTTTTTGTATGGGGAGCATGGTTGATTACAATTGCCAATTATTGGTTTGGAACAAAACACTGGGATGGCACTCAGTTTGGATTAATCTTTGGTACCATGGGAATCGCTTCGGTTTTTATGCCTACGCTTTCTGGGATTATTGCTGATCGCTGGGTAAATGCCGAAAAATTGTATGGAGTTTTACACCTACTTTATGCTGCCACTCTTTTTTACCTTCCGCAGATTGATGATCCCACTATGTTTTTTAATGTTATGCTGTTGGCGATGTGTTTTTATATGCCTACGATCTCATTAAATAATTCCATTTCTTATTCCGTTCTAAAATCGAGTAATTTGGATGTTGTTAAAGATTTTCCTCCTATTCGAGTTTGGGGTACAATCGGTTTTATAGCAGCCATGTGGGTTACGAATTTAACGGGAAATAAAGCCACTGAATACCAGTTTTATATAGCAGGTATTGGCGCAGTACTTTTGGGACTGTATGGCTTTACAATGCCTAAATGCCCACCTAAAAAGACAGTAGATAGCAATGCTTCGTTTTTTAAGCTAATGGGATTGGATGCTTTTAAGTTATTTGCTAACTATAAAATTACAATCTTTTTTGTTTTCTCCATGTTTTTGGGTGGAGCACTGCAGCTTACCAATGCTTATGGAGATGTTTTCTTAAGTGAATTTGAAAAATTCCCCAAATATGCAGATTCCTTTGTTGTAAAACACTCGACTATAGTGATGTCGATTTCGCAAATTTCAGAAACCTTGTTTATCTTGGCTATTCCGTTTTTCTTAAAGCGATTTGGTATCAAAAAAGTGATGTTGATTTCGATGTTTGCATGGGTATTGCGATTTGCTCTTTTTGCTTACGGAGACCCGGTTAATGGACTTTGGATGATTATCATGTCTTGTGTAGTATACGGTATGGCTTTTGACTTTTTTAATATATCGGGATCCCTTTTTGTAGAGACCTCTACAGATTCTAAAATGCGCTCATCTGCTCAAGGTTTATTTATGATGATGACCAACGGTTTTGGTGCCATATTAGGTAGTGTTACCTCGGGATGGATGATCGATAAGTTTTTTACAATACCTTTTAAAGATATCCAATCCTTGGCAACTTATTTAGAAACGGATACGGCAAATGCTACATTGAATTCGCTTTTAGCGAATAATAAAATTGTGGTTTCGGCTCAAGGTATGTTTAGTCAAGATTTAATGTTGCGTGATTGGCAATCAATCTGGTTGTCTTTTGCCTTGTATTCTTTGATAATTGCAGTGTTTTTTGCGCTTTTGTTTAAGCATAAACATGTGGTCGAAGAAGCAATACCAGAAATTAAACACTAAGGTTGTGCATCAGCCTATTTAGATAAAACTCTACAAAAACCCGCAAGTTCTAAATGGAATTTGCGGGTTTTTGTGTTAAAAGGTATTATTTTTTTGGCTCAAATCGGTTTTCAATTCCGTTGATTATTAAAGTAGCACCTTGCTTTGTTTCAATCCATTGCACACTGTCATTACTATAAAGAGAGGCGTTGGCCGTTTTGTCATTTTGTTTGAGTTTGATGTTTGGAGCATCCTTACGTTCCACTAATACATAGTTTTGTTCGTTTTCTAAGGTCGTAGTAATTTTAATTTGTTGTTGCTCGTTTTCATAGGTTTTGACTAGCGGACTAACCTGATATAACTTTTCGGTTTTCCCTGCTGTTTTAAAGATAATTTGATCGGCTTGTGCTTCCCATGAAATCGATTCATTTTTATATAATGCCCCTTTTGCCCAAGCTTCTTTTTGCGGTAAAATAAGTAGTTTTTCTGGTGTTTGTATTAGTACGTTTTGGTCTGTTTGATAGTAGGCACGGTATAAAACGCCCTTATTCGATTGGTAAACATAGGCAGCTTCACTTTCTAATTTAGCCATTAAAGCGCTGTTTGATTCAGTTGAAGAAAGGGAACTTGTGAGGTTTGTATTGTTTTTTTGTTGACACGCGTACATCAATAGCGTTAACGGAATCAGTAGGTAAAGAAATTTGTAATTCATGATAGAACCATTTGCATAGTTAAAATCAAAAATGACGCCAATCTCTGCTTTTTGAGATTTAATTGGTTTTTTTAGAAGGCTTTAGCTTAGTTAATTATCCAGTGAGTTATCATATAAATTATTAATCCTACCAGTCCACCAACGAGGGTACCGTTAATTCGAATAAATTGCAAGTCTTTGCCTACTTCAAGTTCGAGTTTTTCACTGAGTTCTTTTCCGTCCCAATTTCCTACTGTTTTTCGAATAAGGTTGCCCACCTCTTGGGTATTGTTTAAAATCATCTTGTACAGACTGTGTTGCACCCAAGTATTGATCTTAACCTTAGTGTTTTCGTCGTTTTTAAGTTGCGAAGTCAGTTGTTTGATGTTGTTGTGTATATAGGTTGACACGGGAGAATTGGGGTCGTTTAATTGATCTAATAACTCCTCTTTTAAGGTGTCGACTAACTCGGATAAATAACTACTGATTTTTTCTGGGGTTATAAATTGCTCGAGTATATCGTCGAACTTTTGTTTCCAGCTTTCTGAACTGTTGATCTCTTGAGTCAGGTCTAGCAATCGGGATGTGAGTTCTATACGGATTTTATGGTCTGGATTTTTTTCTATTTCATCAAAGAAAGCCAGTATACCGCTAATCAATTGATTGGTAACTGCTTTGCCGCCAATCAATCCGAGTATGGGTTTTTTCTCTGTAACTTTATGGTAAATTTCTTCGCGATTTTGCTCAACATAGTTTTTGGCTTCGGGTAAAATTAAGTCGATTAAGCGGTTGTGTTCATTGTTTTCTATGGCATAGATAAGGCCTTGTGATACCAAATTTTGGATGGGAATAGCACGTATGCCTTCGTGTGCTTTTATGGTCAAAAAATGGACTACAGTTGTGTCGTCTAGGTTTGTAATTATTTTCTGTAATATATGGTTGATTTCACGTTCTAAGATTTGTTGGTTTTTGGGGTTTTCCATCCAGGTTGATGCAAATAGTGCCAAATCTATTTTTTCGATATAAGGTCGGATGTTTTCAGAGGTTAAAAAGTTGTCGGTAACAAAATTACCCAGATTGTCTCCTATTGAATTTTTGCTGTTTTCAATCAAATTGGTATGCGGGATTCTGATTCCCATAGGATAGCGGAATAAAGCTGTAACTGCAAACCAATCGGCTAAGGCACCAACCATAGCTGCTTCGGAAAAGGCTTGTACATAATTCATCCAGGTTTGTGGTTGGTGTTTTAACAAAAAGACCATCAAAAAATAAATCAGCATCATGGCGATAAAGAGGCCTGTTGCAATACGTTTGTGTTTTCTGAGTTGTTTCTTCTTGTCAGTCATAAAGCTCCTTGTTTGTTATAAAGATAGCTTTTTTTTGCTTATAGGCCTATAGGTTGATGCGCCTATACGCCCATGAGCGTATCCGCGTATCCGCGTATGTGCGTATTTGCATAAAAAAAAGCACCTATAAAAGGTGCTTTTTTGAAAAAAAATTATTTAGATTGGTTGTCAATCCAATTTTTAGCATTGGTAAACGCTTCCATCCAAGGCGATACTTCATCTTGACGGGCATCTGGATAATTTGCCCAATGCCATTGAAACAACGAACGTTCGATATGCGGCATCATCACTAAATGGCGACCGCTTGTGTCACAAATCATTGCGGTGTTATAGTCCGATCCGTTTGGATTTGCAGGATAACTGTCGTAAGCGTATTTTGCAACGATGTCATAACGGTTTTCTGATTCTGGTAAATTGAATTTACCTTCGCCATGAGAAACCCAAACACCTAAAGTACTTCCGGCTAGGGAAGACAACATGATGGATTTGTTTTCTTGGATTTTAACCGATGTAAAAATACTTTCGTGTTTTTGCGATTGATTGTGCAGCATTTTTCCGTGAACGGAGTGTTCTGGATTAATGAGTTCCAATTCCATAAACAATTGGCAACCGTTACAGATACCAACGGATAAAGTATCTTCTCTCTTAAAGAAGTTTTTAAGTGCGGTATTGGCTTTTTCATTATATAGAAAAGCGCCAGCCCATCCTTTGGCAGAACCCAATACATCTGAATTTGAAAAACCTCCAACAGCACCAATAAATTGAATGTCTTCTAAGGTTTCTCTACCCGATATTAAATCTGTCATGTGAACATCTTTAACGTCAAATCCAGCCAAATACATGGCATTAGCCATCTCTCTTTCAGAATTACTTCCCTTTTCTCGAATAATAGCCGCTTTAGGTCTCACTTTAGTAGCGTCTAAAACCGGTTTTTTTCCAGTGAATTGTGCAGGGAAATTAAATTGTAATGGAGTATTTTTATAATTGTCAAAACGCGCTTGCGCCATTCCGTTTTTAGATTGTTTTTGATCTAAAAGGAATGAGGTTTTAAACCAAGTATCTCTTAATTCACTAACGTTAAATTCCCATTGTTCACTATAGTTTTTAAAAAGTACTGTTGTACCGTCATTTACCGTACCAATTTGGATTGCTTCGATACCTTGAGCTTTAAGAGCTTCTTCAAAGGCAAGGTCTTCTTGTGCTTGAATAACCAAAGCGATGTTTTCATTGAAAAGCGCTTTGATTGCATCGGTTTCACCCAACACTGTCAAGTCGTAGTCGGCAGCTAGATTCACATCGGCGAAACACATTTCCAAAAGCGTTGTGATTAATCCACCGCTTCCAATGTCATGACCTGCTGCAATATGTCCATTTTTAACTAAATCTTGAACGGCATTAAATGCCTTTTTAAAGTAGGCACTATCTTGAATAGTTGGAGCTTCTGTTCCAATCTTATTTAAGATCTGTGCAAAAGAGGAACCTCCCAATTTAAAACGGTCTTGAGATAGGTTGATATAATAGATAGAACCCGCATTTTTCTTTAAAACCGGCTCTACGATTTTTGTGATATTATCGCAGTTTCCAGCTGCTGAAATAATTACGGTACCCGGAGCGATAACTTGATCGTTAGGGTATTTTTGTTTCATCGAAAGGGAGTCCTTTCCAGTAGGAATGTTGATTCCCAGATCAATAGCAAACGCAGAACAAGCTTCGACAGCACTGTATAATCGAGCATCTTCACCCGGATTATTACAAGCCCACATCCAGTTTGCGGAAAGGGAAACACTGGCAAGTCCATCTTTTAACGGAGCCCATACCAAATTGGATAAAGCTTCTCCGATCGCATTTCTACTTCCTGCTTTTGGATCGATTAAGGCAACTATAGGAGCGTGGCCTACAGTTGTTGCAATTCCCTCTTTTCCTTTGTAATCTAGAGCCATAGCTCCTAAATTGTTTAAAGGTAATTGTAACGGACCGGTACACTGTTGTTTAGCTACACGACCGCCAACACAACGGTCAACTTTATTGGTTAACCAATCTTTACAAGCAACAGCTTCTAATTGTAAAAGGTCGTTTAAATATTGTGGTACTAGAGAAGTAGAGTAGTCTAGTTCTTGGTAAACCCTTTGGATGGTTTGGTCTGCCATGATGGTTTTTGGAGAACTTCCAAACATGTCTTCCAGAGCAAAGTCCATTGGTTTAGCACCGGTTTTTTTAGATTCAAAGGTAAAGCGATGGTTGTTGGTTACTTCACCGACTTCATACATAGGAGCGCGTTCGCGTTCTGCTACACGTTTCAATATAGCGATGTCTTCAGGTGCAATAACTAAGCCCATACGCTCTTGAGATTCATTTCCGATAATTTCTTTAGCGGATAAGGTTGGGTCCCCAACAGGTAATTTATCTAAATCGATCAATCCTCCGGTATCTTCAACCAATTCAGAAAGACAGTTTAAATGTCCGCCTGCACCATGATCGTGAATGGATACTATAGGATTGATGTCACTTTCAACCATAGCTCTTACGGCATTGGCTGCGCGTTTTTGCATTTCTGGATTGGAACGTTGAATGGCATTCAACTCAATCCCCGATCCAAAAGCTCCCGTGTCTGCAGAAGATACTGCAGCGCCACCCATTCCAATTCTATAGTTTTCACCTCCTAAAATAACAATTTTATCGCCTTCTTTAGGGTGGTGTTTTTGTGCTTGTTCCAATTTTCCATAACCGATCCCACCGGCTTGCATGATTACTTTGTCGTAACCCAATTTACGTGATTCCTCTTCGTGTTCGAAGGTTAATACGGAACCCGTGATTAGGGGTTGCCCAAATTTATTTCCAAAATCAGAAGCTCCGTTAGAAGCTTTGATTAAAATATCAATAGGTGTTTGGTAGAGCCAAGGGCGTTCTGTCATGCCTTCTTCCCACTGACGATCTGCAGTCAATCGCGAATACGCAGTCATATATACTGCAGTACCCGCTAGGGGAAGGGAGCCTTGTCCGCCCGCTAAGCGATCGCGGATTTCTCCTCCTGAACCCGTTGCAGCACCATTAAACGGTTCCACTGTGGTTGGGAAATTATGTGTTTCTGCTTTTAATGAAATCACAGAATCAAACTCTTTTTCTTCGTAAAAGTCGGGTTTATCTGCCGACTTTGGAGCAAACTGGGTTACTCTCGGGCCTTTTACAAAAGCCACATTGTCTTTATAAGCCGAAACAATTTCGTTAGGATGCGTTTCGGAAGTTTTACGTATTAATTTAAATAATGAAGTTGGTTTTTCCTCTCCGTCGATAACAAAGGTTCCGTTGAAAATTTTATGACGACAGTGTTCGGAATTCGCTTGAGAAAAACCAAAAACCTCAGAATCGGTAAGTTTACGACCGATTTTTAAAGCTAGATTTTCTAAATAAACGACTTCTTCGTCGTTTAATGCCAAACCTTCTTGTTTGTTGTAGGCTGCAATATCCTCAATTTCTAAGATTGCTTCAGGTTGCAAGTCAATGGAAAAAATCGACTGATTCAGTTCTGTAAATACTTGCGAAAGCATCGGGTCAAAGGTTACAGAACCTTCTTTTTTTTCAAATTCTTCAATTCTAAGAATTCCTTGAATGCCCATGTTTTGAGTAATTTCAACGGCATTGGTACTCCAAGGTGTAATCATGGTGGCGCGTGGACCAACAAACTCAGCAATAAGTGTAGTTTCCTTTAAAACTTGAGCTTGGCCAAATAACCAATTGAGCTTAGTAATATCCTCAGAGGTCAATTCGTTTTGTACCTGTACGGCAAAGAATTTTTTCGAAGGGTTTTCAAAGAAATGAATCATTTTTTTTGTAGGTGTTAGTTGTTGTTGTATAGTGCAAAAATAATTTAAAAAAAGTCAATTAAAAAATTATTCTTTAGGGGATGTGACATTCTGATAAGCACCTAAATCCGGACTGATATTTCGCGCTTTCCCACTGAGGTCAAAAGGTACTTTTTGAGCGGTTTCTAAGTTTCCTTTGCCTATAATATCGACCGATTGATCGGTTATCATCAGTTCGTTTTTAGAGATGTTATAAAAGTAAGGTCTGTATAAGTCGGTTCCCGTACTTAATAAAATTGCTGAAAAACGACTGGGATTATTAAAATCATAGGGGAAGTTCGTAGAACCGTTACCACTTGAAAAATATTTAATCAAGCTGTTTTTAAAGTGGATTTTAAAATTTTCAGGAGAACTTTTGGCACGCATCAACAAACTCTCCGTAGCACTACTGTATAGAATACAATTTTCAAATAAAGCTTTCACGATCTGAAATTCAGCAGATCCATCATAATCATCTATGGAAACAGCCGTATGATTGGGTTTATTCCAGTAATTGACAAAAGAGGAATGCAAGAACTCGTATTCGCCTCCAAACGTACAGGCCAAAGAAGCGCTTCCAGCATTACCTACTACCACATTAGTCCCATATATTTTTGCTGCTCTACCCAAAATTCCATTTTGACTAGCGTTGTATATTTGTACATTATGCAATTGCACGGTCTCCGTATTTTTATTAATCAACAAACCTACGGTTGGGTTTTTGATAATTGTATTTTCAAAAGTTCCCGTACTTCCTACGGTCAACCAAATCGCTCCCCATTGACCAGGGATATTGGCAAACTCGGGTTCCAAGCGATCGCCTTGAATCTGTATAGGCTTTTCAATAGTTCCACGCGCTAATACAGTTGCTTTATTGGCTACTAATAATCCAGAATTGCTGTGAAAGTGAATTTTTGCTCCTTCGTCTATTTGTAAGGTTTTAGTAGAAGGTACTGCTGCATATCCGTAGATAACATAGGGTTTGTCATTTTTCCAATGCAGGGTGTTTTCTTTGTTGTGATTGGCCTCACTTAGGTAGAAGCCGTAAATTTCTTCATCGTCAAAAGGTAGGGTTTCTGTTATACCTTCAGCGTTGCGTTGCGGATATAAAAAATGGGCATCCTTAACTAAAGTTACTAATTCAACCTGTTGTAATCCCGACCCATTGCCAAATTTGATTTGATCGGTATAGAGGTATTCCGAGGATTGATTTTTGAATTGGTTGTAATCTATAGTTGTTTCTATAAAGATAAACATACTGTCTTTGGCTAGGAGTTCCACGTTTTGGAATACTTTTCCCGCTTGACCATCGACCAGGAGTCTATAGTGCGATTTTTCTCCTTGAGCGAGTTGTAGCTGTGGAATTTTAATGTTTTTATTGGAGCGATTATATACCTTGAGCATATAAGTGCTCGATCCAATATTGGTAAAAACGGTATCGAGATAAACGGTATCCTTAGAAAAGCTTAATTGACCAGATTGATGTGGCTCAAAATCAAAATCTTTTCTACAGGAAACCAAGAGTATTATTAAAAGCGAAAGAAAGGAAAGAGAATAGAAACGCATATACTTCTTTTTTGGTAAAAATAGGCAAAAGTTTGCAATTATCGAGCTTTTAAAATTCGATTTTACGATATTTCATCCATAAAAACAGATACTTTTTATAGGTTGCAAAGGCTTGTAAATACGCGAGTATAAAGCCTTCTTTGGCATCGAGAAATCCTATTTGCACAAAATAACGGTAGACAAATTCATTAAGGGGACGAAGGGTAAAATGCAAGAAATTCGGACGTATGTTTCTACTGTACATCGCTTCGGATAAACGAAGGCTGTGTTGATCGAGTTTTTTATTGTACTGGTCAAAAGTGGTATAACTGTAATCTAAAGTGGTGTTTTTTAAAAAGGCAATACCCAAATCGGACTTAGCGTATTGAGGATGACGTTGTAAAAGCAAGCTTTTTCGTGAAGTATATCCGCCAAAACGCACAATTTTTCCCATAAAAAAAAGTCCTTTTTTACGGGTGTAAAATTCACCAAAACCGCGGGAGTCCGCCAAGATAGAAAACAATTCTTTATGCAGTTCAGGAGTAATTACTTCATTGTGGTTTAAAAATAAAATCCATTCATTAGAAGCTTGTTGCGTGGCCTTTAATTTGGTTTGCTCTTCTTGTTCGGGGGTACATTTTAGAACCCAGTCAACAGACGGTACGAGGTTTTCTTTAGAGTCTTCAGAATTAAAAGTATCTATGAGTATCACTTCATCGGCTATAGAAATACTTTTTTGAAACAAATCTGATTGTTTTTCTATAGTGTGGCGGGTGATAATGACCGTTATTTTTGACATTCAAATTATTTGTAAGACTTGGTTGTAATTAGTACAAATGTAATAATTTTGTTGGAATTAATTTTTAGAAATAATTAGATGAGCCACTTACCGATCTTGATGTATCACAACATATGCAAACAGGAAAAAAACAGTAATGATTTGACGATTTCAACAGAAAAGTTGGAGACTCAATTAAGGTTTTTAAAATTAAAAGGCTACCAAACCTATCATTTAAGTGAATTGGAACTGTTAGATAAATTAGCTGCTAAAGCTGTGGTTTTAACCTTTGATGATGTCACGGTAAATCAACTGAACTATGCCTTACCGTTATTGGAGAAATATCAGATGAAAGCCACTTTTTTTATCCCCTTTAAATACTTGGGCAAAGTAGATTCTTGGAATGCTGGAGGGGAAGAGTCTATAATGAGCTTAGAACAAATTCAGGGATTGCCCGCGAATATCGAATTGGGATTTCACTCCTACGAGCACCGCCGTTTTGCAGACCTGTCGGAAGCCGAAATTAAAGTTGATTTTGAGCGTTGTATGGAAGTTGTCAAAAATAATCAATTAGCCGTGTATCCGGCGATTGCTTATCCTTATGGGAATTTTCCTAAGAAGGAGCCCAAACGCTCGGTCTTTTTTAAGCTGATGCATCAAAATGGAATGAAAATGGGTTTTAGAATCGGAAATAAAATTAATAGCTTTCCATTTAAAGAGTCTTATGAAATTAATCGATTGGATGTAAAAGGGGGGGAATCGCTTTTTAAATTTAAATTAAAACTGCGTTTTGGAAAGTTATTTTAAACCGCGTTCCAATAACATGGCTTTGGCATAACGGGCAAAAACACCATATGCATCAGTTGCTGAACCAGCAAAACCAGCTACGCCATCCATAAAACCGCGTTTAAGTATATAGGTAGAGAAAAACCGATAAAAAGGTTTAAAGGCCAAGTGAAAATAGGTGATTTTCTTTTTCTTCTTATAAAACTCACCTGCTTGAAACCAAGCATAGGATTCTTTTTTACTTAAAAAGTGAAAAATGCCCTTGTAGGTGTAGTGCAACACATAGTTGTTTAAAATACCAATCTTACCTTCTGGTATATGGAGTTTCTCATGCACATCTCCCGTAAAATAAATACCATTATTACGCACTAAACGCGTAACACGATCAGCCTTGTGGTAGAGAAAACGATTGAGGAAAAAGTGTGGGAAACGCAATTTATACCCTCCGTAGTTGGATTGATTTATTTTTGACAGTATTTCTGCCTGTAAGGCTAATGTAATGCGTTCATCGGCATCTAAAAACAAAATCCAATCGCCTTTAGCCAAAGGAATCGCGTGGTTTTTTTGAGCTGAAAAATTATCGAATTTTCGTTCTACTACTTTACATCCCAAAGCAACGGCTAAGGCAGCCGTGCCATCTGTACTAAAAGAGTCAATCACGATAATTTCATCTGCGAAAGATACAGAATGCACAGCATCCTCCAAATAGGGATACTCATTATAGGTCGGAATGATGACACTTAATTTCATGCGCTGTAAAAAAAGCAAAAATACCCAAAATAACATAACATATTCAGAAAGCTGTGAGAATTTTTTTTTCGCGTTTTCGATTTTTTTATTTGTTTTTAAGTAACTTGAGATGAGATTTTTTGGATTAGGGAACTTGTAATGGCGGTTTCAAAGGAGCTAGAAAGTAGTTGCCGCTATTTTAACTGAAATCCATTTTTTTATATCAGGGTATAAATGGGAGTGTACACTGAGAAAATAGATTATATTTGCTCTTGTATGCAAAGAAACGTCTCTATAATAATCAGTGATTACCTGTCAACGGCTTGCCTTCAAAAAGTTTTTTTGGGCTATTGTACGCAAACTTACCGCAACTTTGAGTTAATTGTTGTGGTGCCGAGCCGCGATGAAAGTAAAGTAAGTCAATTATTGGCTGCTATGGAAAAACAAGTTTTTTTTCCTGTTCATATCTTGATTTCCGAAAAGCAACTAGCGATGAAGGAAATAATCGAAAATGTGACAACAGATTTTTTGATTATTTCTGAAGGAAATTGTATCCCAAGACAAGATTTTATTGCACAACATTTTCAAAACAGAGAGGAAGGCTACTGGTTGCAGGGGAGTGTGGATAAAGTTTCTCAGGCTGTATTTAATCGGATTGATGAACAAAGTATATACACAGGTGTCGCCTTTCAAAATAAGTGGCTAAAAAAACAAGGTGGTAGCCTGTCTTTTTTTAATGGACCGCTTTATCAATGGGGATGGAAAGCCGCTCTTTATACTGCTTTTTCCTTTTCCGACCCCAAGCTTAATCTCAAAAATGCTTCGTTTTGGAAATCGGATTTACGCTTTTTAGAAGCGGAAAATCAATTCGAATTGCAAAGACATCTCAATAGCCTTAAAAAGTTAAAGGTTAAAAGAATGGCTTATCGTACTACTGTTTTAACACTAGAGGATTCGGTTTAGTCGAATCGATCATATATATAATAAATTATTGGTAGTGGTTGTTGTTATAAGAGTCAGCTTGTTATGGATTGATGTTCTTATTACAATTTAATACAGGAATAATTTCTCCTTTACACCCTTTTATAAAGGGTGCTTTTTTTTGGATTAAAAGCCTACATTTTCTATTTCAATAGCTATAATAAATAGAGAATTCGATTAAAATTAATTATGGGGGATTTCTCTTTTTTAACCGATTTTTATAAGGTGAATGGACTATTTATTCCGTTTAAAAATAGTTGTATTCTGTATCATTTTCACTAATTCAACATGCTTTTTATAAAAAAACTTAATTTGGGAATAGTTATTTTTTAATTAGGTGTTTTATTAGGGATTTACTAATAATTTTTATTAAAATAGTGATTTATTGAGTTTTTAAAGCTTTTTTAAAAATTAAATTGTTTAGTTTATAGATTATTAGTAAATCTTAATTTGATTTATTAATGAACAATTTGGTGGTAAAAGCTGTTATTTTGTGCCAAATTATTAGGTCAACAAATTGTTGTTTATCTGGGAGTATCAGGTTGTTTATTGTTGTTATTTTTAGATTTTTAAATTGTAAAAATAATGCAGAATTTTATTACAGAAAGACAAAAGGTTTTTCATTTTTTGGTTCTTTTCATACTCTCGTTGTGTTTCTCCACAGAGATTGAGGCGCAAGAGGCGCAAGCTAAAAGAACTACAAGTATAGTTTATCGATTAGCTACTCGATCCAGTGCTTTTATACCTTTAAATGACGGTGTAGTCGTAAATTCACTGGCGACGGACGAGGCGGTGAGTGCTGCCTTACCTATAGGTTTTACTTTTACTATAGGTTGTGCGAATTTTACTTCATTTTATGCGAGTTCCAACGGTACCATTTCTTTTAATAATGCCGTACTGTCTAATATTCCTGCTATACACCATGACACACCTATATTGGCACCTTTATGGACCGATTTAAGTGGGGTTGATGGTGTATTTTCTTATAGTACAACTGGTGTAGCACCGAATCGTGTTTTAACGGCAGAGTGGAAAAATTGGGGATGGAATAGTCAAACACGGAATGTCATCAGTTTTCAAGTTAAAATATACGAGCGGACCAATGTGGTAGAATACCTATATGATAGGGAGTTAAATCCAATTGGTGGAGGACCGGCTTATAATGCGGCAATTGGTTTGTACAATAACGACGGTGCGGAGATGATTGCGCAATTGTGGCTTTCTTCTGATGCTGTCGCAAATCCAACTACTTCGACTACATTAAGTAGGCCTGTTGCTTCCAAGCCGCAGAGTGGGCAATTGTATCGATTCACTGCTGTTGGTGAGTGTCCGTATTATGGACAGACGCTAATGAACCCAACTGGAGGAAGAACTGAAACTGGACTGCGAATTAGTTTGTCCGGGACGGGAACCATGCAGATTTTTAGAAGAAACACGGGGCAGATTTATCCTACAAATAAAGATATTATCTACGGTACCACGAATCCAACTTTACCACCAGGAACAGTAAATGGATTTGTACTTACTGTTGGAAATACTGCCTTTATCGGTGGGAGTGTGTTTCCTGCAACAGGATCGGTACAGAGACCCAAATTGGAGATGATTAGTAGTACTCCACAACACCTTATTGAATCGCCTCAGGGGTCTGGGAATTTTATAAACATCATTAAATTGTATGCGAGAAAAGGGAGTTTGACTTATTATTTAGACGTTAAATATACCTACCGGAATCCTGACAATAGCTTCTTAATTGATTATACCGTCACCATACCTGCTGGTAATACAGAGCCAGTGAATTTTGCACATGGTTTTGATACCTATTTGGAAAGAGGGGATACAGGGCCTGGATTTGTATTGGGAACAGCTCCTGATTTTGTGATGGGAGTTAAGAAATTGCCTTCCTACGAAGCTTTCCATTTTAAAGGAGGTGTACCATGGTCAGGATATTTTTCTGGATTTTTCCATATAATGAATAACAGATTAGGCGCCGCAGTACCTCCTTATATGGTTTTTGATAATTACATAGATACCCATGTGGATACGGATAATGCTATTGCTATTTCTATAGCTTTTGGCTCTACACCAGGAGCTTATGTTAGTAGTAACGCTATTGTTTTTTCCTGTGAAGCAGGAGACAATGCACCGTCCTTAACGGGAACTTTGGTCAAGCCTTGTAAAGGAGCAGCTTTTAATTTAAATGATTATTTGGTTAATTTACCTCCTTTTGGTGTTAAGGCGGTTTGGGAGCGAAATGGCGTTGAAGTCGCAGATCCGACTAATGTTACGATTGAAGGAACTTATACCGTATATTTCTATTCGTCTCTTTATGATTGTGAGTCGCCTAAAGCCACCTTAGAAGTACAGTATGATCCAACTTGTGAAATATGTTATAAACCTGCCGTTACCACAGGATCATCAGAACCGGCACTTACCATTATTTCCACTTTAGACAGACATGCTGTGCCTCGCGATTTATCTGATTACAGAACGGGAAATCTAATATTAGAATCCAAAACACAGGGATTAGTACTTACTAGAATGGCTTCACCAGAAACGACTATTACTGATCCTGTTGAGGGAATGCTAGTCTATGATACCGTAAACAATGTGATAAAATTGTACAACGGTACTATTTGGAAAGAATTAGTACAGAGTTGTCCAAATGATTAAATTTTAAAATCTACATAAGATTTTTAAAAATAAAATTGATAGTAAACCATTAAGTGAAAGAATAATGATGAAAAAAATTCTAATTGTAATCGGCATTTTGTTTATAGGTCTGGCTGTAAATGCGCAGTCCAGTATAGGGAAAAAGGAGTCTCCAGATGGATCAGGTATATTGGATTTTGAAGCGGATGGAAAGTCGGGTATTGTTTTGCCTTGGGTAACTACTTTACCAACAGAATCTGCCTTGACCGGAGGCGTAATGATATTTGATGCGAACTTGAGAAAAGTACTCTATTACGACAATACCAATTGGGTTGATCTGTCCAAAAGAGTTGGTCAAGTCGATTTGACTATACAAGAATTAGTGCCAGAATCTATAAAAAGGGGAACCGTTATCGGTGCTCTTATGAGTAGCGTGGCAGGTGTGCTCGTATTGGAATCTTCGGACAAAGCTTTAATTCTTCCAAAAGTAGTTTCACCGCATCTTAATATTGTGAACCCCATGCCGGGAACTATCTGTTATGATAAGGTAAAGAAGTTGGTTTGTATCTACAACGGAAACGAATGGACGTTCTGGAAATAACCGATACGGATAGTAAAAATTAAAAAAATGTACTGCAAATAAAAACGGCTAATACGATGTAATTAGCCGTTTTTAAAATTATTTATTTAGGGTTAATTGATTGTCTCTAACCCGTTTGTTAAAAGATTGGATATAAGCTTTGATAAAGGTTTCCATCTCCTGGAGCAGTTGCGGTTGCGATTTCATCAAGTTGTTTTGTAATAAAGGGTCCTTTTTCCAATTAAATAAACCCAGACTTTTCTTTCCGTCAAAAGCCAAATAATAATCGCCCTTTTCGTAATTGTAAACATTATCTAGGTAATTGACTACAAAGTCTTTTTCCGAACGATACGATTTTCCATAAGTAATCAGTTTGGTGTTTAATTGTAAATAATCCATCAAACTGGGTAAGATATCAATTTGCTGAAAGTTCTTTTCCGATACACCTACCATACTATCATCTCCCGGTACATAAAACATAATTGGAATTCGAAATTTACCAATATTGTTTTTGTATTGAGGTTCTTCACCAAAGGAAGAGGTATGATCGGATGTGATTACAAAAATAGTTTCGTTGTACCACGGCATGGTAGCGGCAGTCTTGAAAAACTGTTTTAAAGCATAATCCGTATAAGCAACTGATTCGTGTATAGGAGTAGTTCCCTTTGGAAACTTGCCTTTATATTTTTCGGGTATGGTATAGGGTGAATGGGACGATATAGTAAATAAAGTTGTAAAAAAAGGTGCTTTAAATTGATTGAGTTCTTTGGCGAAAAACTGTAAAAAGTCTTCGTCAAAAACACCCCATTTCCCATCAAAAGATTCCGGTCCTACGTATTCGTCCTTACCGTAATATTTTTCAAATCCTGCTACTGTTGCATATTGGTCAAATTTTTGGCTACCGTTAAATGCACCGTGGAAAAAAGAAGTTTGATATCCGTGGTCCTTTAGAATTGCAGGTAAGGCATAAACCTTGTTTAGTGAATAGCTCGATGAAATATAACTGTTGTTCATCAGGTTTGGAATACTTGAAATTGTGGATGGAACAGCGTCGATAGACAGCTTTCCATTGGCAAAGGCATTTTCGAAAAAATAACTCTTTTGAATCAAAGAGTCTAGAAAGGGGGTTTGTCCACGTTGTATGTTTTCGCGTCCATAGCTCTCTAAAATCAATAATACTACGTTTTTCTTGTTGGTGGTTTCGTACTGAAATTCCTGTACCGGATCGAATATAGCACGACTCTCTTCCTCAGAGAAGAATTGAACATTTTCTAAGGTTTCTTTTTTTCCAATGGTTTTAAATACGGTAAAAGGCGTGTTTAATATAAGGGCAGTATTTCCAATCTGACTATATTTAGAAGCATCGACTATACTCAAGGGTTTTTGTTGAAATCCACCACGACCACATAAAAATAAAACTCCGACAGTCAACAAGCAAATTCCCATTGCGCCCCATGTAAATTGAGAAGTTACTTTACGGTAATTGATTTGGCGTAACGAAAGCCCAATTAATAAAGCAAAAACAACCATCAACATGGGAACCTGCCAATATTCGACTACAAAGGACTGTAGCAAACCCCATATTTCATTTTCCATACCACTGGCGGTAATCATGGCAAATGAACTGCGTCGTCCGATAAATTTAAAATATTCGAAGTCAACGAAGTTTAAACAAATTACAAAGGTATTGACCGCGTAAAAACTGTATAATAGAAAATTTTGATAACGCTTGTTTTGCTGAAATTTCCCGGGTATTAAATGCAAAAAGGCAAACAACAGATTGACGTATCCAATAACGGCTAAATCAAAACGCATACCCCCTAAAAACACTTTGAAATTCAGTAAATCTGTAAAAAATGAATAGTTGTATATATAAAAAGCAAAGCGACTAAGTTGGTAGAAAAACAAAAGGACCAACAAACGTTTTACAAATAATTTCAAACTATATAGAGAAGTTGCATTCATAAGCAAAGTGACATATAAAATAGAACAGCACTGCGGTAGTGCTGTTCTGTAGGATTATAAAATATTAAACGGCAACGTTATATTCGCGTAAGGCATCGTTTAAGGAAGTCTTTAAATCTGTAGAAGCTTTACGAGTTCCGATGATTAAGGCACAAGGCACTTGATATGCTCCAGCAGGAAATTGTTTGGTATACGAACCCGGTATCACTACGGCACGTTCAGGTATATATCCTTTGGTTTCTATGGGCTCGCTACCCGTAACATCAATAATTTTGGTAGAAGCAGTCAGTACTACATTGGCTCCTAAAACAGCTTCTTTACCTACGCGAACACCTTCAACTACTATACATCGAGAACCTATAAAAGCATGGTCTTCAATAATAACCGGAGCTGCTTGCAACGGTTCTAATACACCACCGATTCCAACACCGCCACTTAAGTGTACGTTTTTACCGATTTGTGCACAACTACCTACTGTAGCCCAAGTATCAACCATGGTTCCTTCATCTACATAAGCACCAATGTTAACATAAGAGGGCATTAAAATAACTCCGGATGCGATATAGGCACCATGACGGGCTACCGCATTAGGCACTACGCGGATTCCCTTTGAGGCATAATCGCGTTTTAACGGCATTTTATCGTGATATTCAAAAATCCCTGCCTCCCAAGTTTCCATTTTTTGAATTGGAAAATAGAGCACTACTGCTTTTTTAACCCATTCATTGATTTGCCAATCGTTTCCAACAGGCTCTGCGACGCGCAAAGTTCCCGCATCAACCAAATCAATGACCTGTCTAATGGCATTTTGAGTAGCTTCTTCTTGAAGTAATTGTCTGTTATTCCAAGCATTCTCTATGATATTCCTTAAGTTTTCCATCTAAATATGTTTTTGCAAATATAAGAATTATAGCTGCATGGTGACTTTTTTTTAAGCGATGTATTCTTGGTTGTTTTATAAGTTTTATTACTGTTTTAGACATACAGCTAGGAGCCGAAATTTTAATACAATTATTTTTATACCGAAAGGTATTTTTTTTATATTTGTTTTTATAATTTAGTGAAGATGACGAAAGCTGAAAAGACGAAACGGTTTATAGTTGAAAAGACGGCATTATTGTTTAATGTCAAAGGATATGCGGGTACTTCTTTATCTGACATGACTTCAGCAACGGGCTTAACCAAAGGAAGTATATATGGCAACTTTTCCAATAAAGAATCGGTAGCCTTAGCGGCATTTGATTTTAGTGTTCAACGCGTATTTGATGGCTTAAAAAAAACGCAGCGCATGGAGGCGTCGGCTTTTGAGAATTTGTCGGCTTTGTTTAATTTTCATAAAGAAAATTGGCAAGATATTGCTTTAAATGGCGGATGTCCGCTGCTCAATGCCGCAGTGGAAGCCGACGATAATTTACCCTTTATGAAAGCCGCAGTACAACACAGTTTTATTTTATGGAGCAAGAGAATCGTGTATTTGATCGAAAAGGGGGTCAAGGAGAAAGAATTTAAAGCCACCGTCAATTCAGAAGAATTGGCCAATACATTTATTATGTTAATTCAGGGCGGGGTCTTGTTAAGTAAAATGAGTAGCGATTCCAAACATATAGTTACGGCAGTTCAACGCATACATCTAATTATAAAGGAAGAATTATTGTAGTAAAAAAATTTGAACAAAAATATACCGATTGGTATATAATTAATAAACCGGATTAAAAAAGCATCGTTTAGAAAACAACGGCAGAAAATTATAGAGTTGCATTCAAATCAAAAATTAATATGATGAAAGAAGTATTTATTGTAGCGGCAAAGCGCACACCTATAGGAGGTTTACTTGGAAATTTAGCAACTTTTACAGCTCCTGAGTTAGGCGCTATAGCGATTCGAGGATGTTTAGACACCTTAGCGCTCGATCCTAGTGCCTTGTCTAGTGTCTATTTAGGCAACGGATTAAGTGCGGGTTTAGGACAAGCACCGGCACGGCAAGCAGCAATTTTGGCAGGCATACCTTATGACAAGGATGCAACCACGATTAATAAAGTATGTGCATCGGGCTTAAAAGCTACGGTATTGGGCGCGCAACAAATTCAGCTCGGCATGGATGAATTGGTTCTTACGGGAGGTATGGAGAGCATGAGCAATGTTCCTTATTATGCGGCTATTCGCAAGGGAAATAAATTGGGGCATTTACCTTTGACTGATGGCTTGATTAAAGACGGGTTATGGGATGTTTATAATGATTTTCATATGGGTAATGCCGCAGAATTGGGTGCGCGTCATTTTGGCTTATCGAGGCAGCAATTGGACAACTATGCTTTGGAGTCGTATCAAAAGGCACAAAAGGCCACTATAGCAAAACGCTTTGAAGAGGAGATTGTTCCGATAACAATTCTTAAGGGGAAAGCGGAATTGTTACTGACTACCGATGAGGATATTGATAAAATGATTCCTGAAAAAATGCCGTTGTTAAAGCCGGCATTCGAAATCGAGGGCTTGTTGACTGCTGCAAATTCCAGCAACATCAACGACGGTGCTGCGGCAATTGTTTTAGCATCTGCAGCCGCGGTTCAAAGACAGGGAGTTACTCCCTTAGCTAGAATTGTTGCATATGCCGACGGAGCACAACAGCCAGAATGGTTTACAACAGCACCTGCTATTTCCATAAAAAAAGCCTTACAACAAGCAAAACTGACTATAGACGACATTGATTTTTTTGAAATTAATGAAGCTTATGCATCGGTTATTCTATCCCTACAGCAATTGTTGTCATTGGATTTGAATCGCGTAAATGTAAATGGTGGAGCGGTAGCATTAGGGCATCCAATAGGAGCTTCTGGAGCTCGAATACTCGTCACTTTAATTCAGGTTTTAAAACAAAACAAAGCCCGTTATGGTTTGGCATCTATTTGTAATGGAGGAGGTGCCTCTACAACTGTTATTATTGAAAACTTATAAATAGTGCTGTGAAAGTTACCTACTAACAGCAAAAAAAATATAAAAAATGGAGCTATTTTAAAAAAAAGGATTGATTATTGTATGTAATATAAAATATAACTAAACAAACTATAACCATGAATTCAAAAGCCATTTTTAGAACTTTAGGTCTAATGACTATAGCATTAGTACTGTTTTCATGTAAGAAAACAGTAAAAGAGCAAGACAGCGACTTAATCGAAATAACGGATGCGGTAATAGTACCGCAAGAATTTTCGTATAAATACAGTAAAAACAAGGACGAAATTAGTTTGTTTTTTACGCGTTCCGGAGATAGCTTGATAGGGAAATTAGAGTATCATTTAAATGAAAAAGATCAAAATATTGGTACCATTAAAGGAATTATTAAAAATGATGTTCTAATTGCTGATTACGACTTTATGTCTGAGGGTATTAAATCGACCAGACAAGTTGTATTTAAAATGGAAGACGATTCGCTTTTAGAAGGATATGGTGATGTAATTGAGAAAGATGGAAAAGTAGTTTTTGCAGACCCGAATCAGTTAAAATATAATGAGGATTTTAAATTAAATTTAGTCAAATAAAACGATCTTCGTAAAAAAACAGGAAGGTCTAATTTTCTGATTTTATCAGATGTCCCAGTGTATAAAATAACTTTTTAAAATTTAATTGATGCAAAATTATTTTCGTTCTGTCGTATTGTTTTCTGTTGTGCTATCGGCAACGGCATGGCAATCTTGTAGTACAGCTAAACCGCTTAGTGAAACGGAAGTTTCTACTAAGACTACAAATCCTAAAAAAGTGAAGCTAAACAAACCCATAACCACTATAGATTTACGGATTTTAAATTCCGATGAAGTAACCGTTTTGCCCAACGATTTTTCTACGATAATCGATTTATTGGAAAAGGCAAACTACGATAAAAAATGGAATAAGACCGGTATGATGGTTAAAATGAAAACACCAGACTACAGTTTGAATCTCATATCGGACAAGTCCGTTTCTACGACGGTATTTATTTGGACAGAAGGAAATAGAGTAAAAATGGATGATGCTTGGTATTTACTAAATGCTAACAATACAGCCCAACTCAGTGCCTTTTTAGAAAAATATAAAAACGCATTTAATAATTAAATTGAGCGTTTTAAACACGATCAACTCCCGCCGCTGTGAAATATTTCATGGCGGCATTTTTGTTTGAATTTTTTAAAATCTGAAAATTCCAAACAGGCATTAAAAAGGTGGAACTGTTGCACAAAAGGCTATTTATTAAAATATTTATGTGGTGTTTGCCGCTGATATTTTTTAAAAAACTCTATAAATGCGCTGTCGCTGGAAAATTCCAGATCATAAGCTGTTTCCCGAACATTTTTACCTTCAGCTAGCCATTCAATCGCTTTTTGAAGCCGCCATTGCTGTCGCCATTCTTGATACGACATACCGGTTTCTTTTAAAAAGATTCGGGTGATCGTTTTTTCACTAGCACCTACGTCTTTCGCAAATTCTTTGAGAAAGGACGGTAGTGTTTTTCCCTGATTCCAATGTTCAACATGCTGTTTAATTCTAGTATCTTTGGGTATAAAGAGCGTTAGGTTTTGTTTTGGAGCACTGTGGAATTCTTCCCAAAAAAGATTTAAGGTATTTTGCTGTAAATCAATGGGCATATCCCAAGGCCAAAAAGACATGCGTTCGATCAACTCCTTCAGTAGTCCATTTACATTTAAGATAGTGAATTCGAAGGAATTATCGGGCAGTAGAGAGGGGGCAAAATAGATCGACCGATAGGCTACGACATTTCGCATACTGACTCTATGTGCGAAATGTGGCGGAATCCAAGCTGCCATGGTCGGAGGTAGTATGCTCTGTTGGTCATCACTTTCAATAGTCATGCATCCGATAGGAGCAAACAAAAGTTGCGCTCTTTGGTGTTGATGCAACCCAGAATCATGACTTGTGAAATCGGACGCAATGCCAATTACTGCTGCGTCAATCTGATCAGGGTTAAAAATACGCTCTTGAGATAGAAATGCCATGTGTCTGTATTTCGATGTTTTATGTCTTAACATCATTACTAAGGACGTAAATGTAAGTTTTACTTTTGTCAAAAAAAATTAAAACAGAAATAAATCGTCATGAAAACCCAACCCAAGTTGCTGTTACTAATTGTTCTAATCATGTTTCCTCAGTTTGTCGAAACCATATATAGCCCAGCTTTGACAAGTATTGCTACGGAATTTACAGTATCCGATGAAGAAGCGTCGCAAACCATCTCAGTTTATTTTTTCGCTTTTGCAATCGGCGTGATTTTTTGGGGCATTGCAGCGGATCGAATGGGGAGAAGAAAGGCCATGATATACGGTTTAATAACCTATGGTATCGGATCTAGCCTTGCTTTAGGAGCTTTGCATTTTAGCGTAATCATACTGGCCCGAATGATAGCCGCTTTTGGAATAGCGGTGGGCTCTGTGGTTACTCAAACTGTATTTAGAGATTTGTATGATAAAAAGGAACTTGGAAAAAAGTTCTCAGTTATAGGTATAGCATTGTCTATAAGTCCGGTAATTGGATTACTAATAGGTGGTTTAATGGTGAAGAAATATGGCGTATTAGGTGTTTTTTCAACCCTGGTTTTTTTGTCGATAGTTTTGCTACTTGCTACCGTTAAATTTCTACCAGAAACAAAAAAGGACTTAGGAACTGCACCCGCTATAAAAGAGGTAATTGTTGTATTGCTCGGCGATAAATTAATTTGGTTAAGTGCGATTTTGGTGGCAGCTTTTAATATTATGCTATTTAGTTACTACTCGTTAGCACCGTTTATTTTTGACAAACTTGGTTATAGCTCCACAGAATTTGGATATAGTGGTGTCTTATTAGCAACGAGCTCATTGATGGGTGGGCTGATCAATAAAAAAATGGTTGACCAGAATATATCGTCAACTGTATTGATTGTTTTTGCTGCTGCAATTGCGGGTGTCGGAGGAATCGGGACATTGTTATTGCAGGAAAGCCTGTTTTTTTTGATTCCCATGATCTTTGTGGTTGTTGGATTTAGCATAGCTATTCCTAATATTTTAAGTCAAGCTTTGGTTAAGTATACGGCGGTTGCGGGCACGGCGGGAGCTTTATTTGGTCTGATGTACTATACCATGATAGCAGTGGGGCTCGTCGTGTCGGGATTGACTCAGAATCTCGGTCTTATACTTACCTTTTTGTCTGCTTTTTCTTTGATTGTAGCCCTAACATATAAAAAAGTACACCGATAGCCATATTGATATTCACTAAGTAAATAAGGGGTTTAAACACTATTCTAATTCGTGCTATTTTGATGATGTAACTCTTAGAGGTTCTTCAAATAGTTTCTGCATGACCCCTTGTTATTACAACGAATTTTGGCACTTTGATTTAGGTTTACCACAGCGTTTAAGCGCTGTTTTTTTTTTGGATTATTCATAAAAAAACTGAAGGGCTTCCTCGACTTATTTACTAAGTTTGTAGTGTGGATAGATCAGCTAAAAAAACGACGGAGTTACTGTACTAATCATAACGTAGTCTTTATCTATTAAGTCTTCCGATTTTGTAAAAAGAAGGTTTGTTAGTGGCTTGTTGGATAGCGATCTTGTTCTTGATAAAAAAGGGGCATTGGTAATAGGTATTAAGGGAAGAAAATAGAAGCGTACAGTAAATATGAATACGATGAAACCTAATGAAGATCGAGCTCGCGCTGCTGTAGTGATGGTTTGGGCTGTTATTGTCCTAGAACTGATTGGTATAATTTCGAATTATATGCAATACGACCTGTTGCAGTGTTTTTCCAATGGAGTAGAATACACCACAGAACAGTTGGAAAACAATGATCTGCGGGTAAAGTTCGTGACCATTATTTATGGTGTTTTTTTTGCTATGTCGGGTATCACTTTTATTATGTGGTTTCGTCGGGCTTATTACAACCTACATCAATGTCATAAGGACGTAAGGTTTTTGGAGGGCTGGGCTGCTGGAGCTTGGTTTGTTCCCATTTTAAATTTGTTTCGTCCTTTCCAAATTATGAAAGAACTCTTTAATTTGAATGGCTATTTACTAGCAAAAAACGGAATAAAAAATATAAAGACTTTTCCCGCTCTATATTTAAGTGCTTGGTGGGCATTTTGGCTTATCAATAATGCGATGATTCAAATCTTGAACAAGGTATCTCCAGAAGCAGATGAAGTAGAGAGTTTGTCTAATGAAAGTCTTTTTTATATCGGTCAAAGTATAATTTCTATTATTGCAGGCTTACTGATTATAAAAATTATTAAGGCATATAATTCTAGAGAAAAACTCCTGTTTGAATTAAAACCGGTAGAAGTCGATCAATAAATATACAATTGCTTTAGCACAATAAAAATTCCCACTATGCAAACCAGCTCGGAAAAACCACCTTTAAACCTTGTTGATATTATTATAGAAATAGCGGGTCTATTGGTCATTATAATCATGTGGATTGGAATATTGATAAACTACAACAGTTTACCGGAGTTAATTCCGAACAAGTACAGTTGGTCAAAAGGCGCGATGGGAATGGAAAATCGCTTGTTTATTATTTTTATGGGGGCTTTGGCAACAATAGTATTTTGGGGACTTAGCGTTTTAACAACGAAACCCGAGCTTTTCCATGCTAATAAATCACTGTCGAAACCTAAATTGGCGGTACAATTAAAGATTGTAATGCGTATGTTTCGCTGTCTAAAATTGGCATTAAGTACCGTTATTACCATGGTCATCTTTCAAAGCATGTTTTTAGCTCAGGGAAAGCCGGAGTTTTTAGGCAGCTCGTTTAATTGGATAGCACAAGCCTTAATTGGTTTGCCCATATTGTTTTTTATAGGTCAATCATTTAAAAATATGTGGAAAACCGAATGAGGAAAACCACATTTTAACAATTGGTATTTAAACGTATGTTTGCATTTAATTTAAAAAATCAGCCATGCGGCAAATATTTATAACTACAGCAAAGATATGGCCTGTAAACAACAGCTTACTAATCCTTTTTTTCTATTGTTTTATTTGGAACACAACTTTTGCTCAAGCTGTCTATGTAACAGCTACCGATAAAAGGGATCCTGTGCAACACGACAATGCCGTACAGCATTCCTCTAAAACTACCGATAGTAAAAGAACTCAAAAAAAATCCTATAATGTCGGTGAAAGCAGCATATTGCAAACACCAGCTGTAGTAAAAACAAAAAGGGAAATAAAATTAGAAAGCGATAAGATATTTTGTACCGCTCGAACTTCAAATGGTACCAAATGCCTCAATACCATTCACGCTAGTCTAAAGTTCTGCGACGAGCATATAACCGTAGAATTGTATCGGAAATCTTAGACAAGAATAGCAGTACGAGTTCAGAAAAAGCAAATATTATTTAAAAAACCTGACTTTCTTAAGGCTATTTAGAGTATTTTTGAAGGATTATTTCGACCTATATTCTTATTTTTTATGAAGTTAATTTACACGGGTAAAACCAAAGATGTTTACAGTTTAGAGAACCATCAAGTATTATTAAAGTTTAAAGACGACGTGACCGGAGAAAACGGTGTGTTTGATCCAGGAGCCAATACCATTGGCTTGACCATTGATGGTGCTGGAAAATCGGGACTTAAAATGACCAAATTCTTTTTTGAGCGTTTGGCTGAAAAAGGTATAGCTACACATTATGTAAGTGCTGATCTGGATGAGGTAAGTATGGTGGTTAAAGAAGCAACTACTTTTGGAAAGGGATTGGAAGTTATCTGCAGATACCGTGCTGTTGGTAGTTTTTACAGACGTTACGGGGCATATTGTCAAGAAGGTGATGCTTTGGATGCTTTAGTTGAAATTACGATTAAAGACGATGAAAGAGGGGATCCAACGATTTCTGACGACACTTTGGAAATGCTCGGAATCCTATCCAAAGAAGCTTATCAAGAATTAAAAGTATTGACAAAGGAAATTTGCCATATCATCAAAGCGGAATTGGCTAAAAAAGAGTTGGAATTATACGATATTAAATTGGAATTCGGAAGGGATAAAGCTACAGGAGCCCTGTTGTTAATCGATGAGATTTCTGGAGGAAATATGAGAGTATATAAAAACGGTACCTATATAGCTCCATTGGATTTGGAAAAAGATTTTTTAGGAGCTTAGTCTTTTAAAAATATACGGTAAAAATACTATTTAAAAACCGCCAGTTTGTATCATACAACTTGGCGGTTTTTTTTGATTTAAGGGCCGTTTGGAAATTCTTAATTCCAACCGCCACCTAAAGCGCGATACAGTTGAACAACGGCCGATAATTTTTGACGCTGATCGTCAATGTTTTTTAATTCAGCGCGTAACAAATTTTGCTCGGCGGTTAAGACATCGGTAAAATTGGTGTTTTGATGATGTAAAAACAGTTCTTTGTTAAAGTCAACCGCTTTAGTAAGTGCTTCGAGTTGCTTTTTCCGTGTTAACTCTTTTCGTTGGGCTGTGTCGTATTCAAACAAGGCATTCGACACTTCTAAACTCGCCATTAGCAAGGTTTTTTCAAAGTGCAACAGCGCTTGTTGCTGTCTGGATAAAGCTGCGGTTAGACGGGCTTTATTGATACCTTTGTTAAATATAGATTGCGTTAAGCCACCGGCTATGGATCCGAAAAGACTTTGGCTAGAAAACCATTGACTCCAACCCAAATTGGAGAAACCTCCACCAGCTGTAATGGTCAAGGCGGGATAGAAATACGTTCGAGCTACATTGGTTTCCTCAAAAGCTGCTCTAAAGTTTAATTCGGCCATTTGTACATCCGGGCGATTTGCGAGTAATTGAGCGGGAATACCCGATTTTAAATCGGAAGTTACATCTTGCTGTGCCAAATCTTGTCTTGCAATGGATTCGGGGTTACGCCCGAGTAAAAAGCACAGTTGGTGCTCTGTTGCTTTAATTCTCTGTTCGATATCGGGTATCTCCAATTCGGCTTCGTAGTAGTTGGCCTGACTTTGAACTACCGACACCCCATTGAGCAAAGCATTTTCAAAAAGCATTTCAATTGCCGCCGCATCATCTGCACGGTTTTTTGCGGTTTTTTGGGTTGTGAGCAACTCTTGGTCCAAAGCCAGTAATTGAAAATATCCGGAGGCTATATCTGCAATTAATTGTGTTTGTACTGCTTTTTTAGCAGCATCTGTAGCCAATAGTTGTGCTAAGGCCGCGCGTTTAGAACTGCCTAGTTTTCCCCAAATATCGATTTCCCAATTGCTTTGGAGTCCCAAATCGTATTGAGTGTTGTTGCGCGAATTTCCAAAACTTTGCGAATGGGGTAATTGAAACTCCTTAACGCTTATTCCACTGCTTAAAGAGGGCAAGTAAGCCGACTTTTGCAAGCGCAAATGCGCTTTGGATTCCGTAAGCCGTTCAACGGCTATTTTTAAATCAATATTAGCGGCTAATCCCTCGTGAATGAGAGATTGTAATAAGGTATCCGTAAAGATGGTTGTCCAAGGTAAAGAAGCTATAGTAATCGTGTCTAAGCTTGTTTCTGGGCCTCTAAATGAAAGGTCTAAATGATTTTCTGGCGTGGAATAGGGATGCGTTATTTGGCAAGAACTCCAGGTAGTTATAGCAAGAACAAACAACGAGCCCCATAGAAGTATTTTAATTTTTCTCATGTTTTTAATTTTTATACTGTGCGATACAGCGGTGTTTTTATATACTGCCCAACTCGAAGTTCGGCAGTTGTTTTTTTATGCGTTTTCATCTAGAGTTCTAGGAGCTCGAGTCGGTGTTTTTATTCCAGAAATACTTTCGTGTAAGGCTTGAAACACTATAAATAAAACGGGAATCACAAACACGCCAAACAGCGTTCCTATCAACATACCTCCAACCGCTGCAGTACCTATGGATCGATTGCTTAAAGCACCAGCTCCTGTGGCTAACATCAACGGTATTAGACCAAAAACAAAGGCAAATGAAGTCATTAAAATAGGACGTAAACGCGATTTTGCGCCATTGATGGCCGACTGTACGAGTGTTCTACCTTGTAAGCGATGCAGTAACGCAAACTCAACGATCAAAATGGCATTTTTTGCCAATAACCCAATGAGCATGATAAGGCTTATCTGTAAAAAAATATTATTGTCAAGTCCAAATAATTTAGCAAAAATAAAGGCTCCTGCTAAACCGATAGGCAAGGACAACAATACTGAAAAAGGGAGGATATAACTCTTGTATTGAGCACTGAGCAGAAAATAAATAAAAATTAAACAAAGGGAAAAGATCAGTACAGTTTGACTACCACTGGATAGCTCTTCTCGAGTTAATCCAGAATACTCATAAGTATAGCCTCGATTCAGCGTTTGCGCTGCTACTTCTTCTATGGCTTTAATCGCGTCACCAGAACTATAACCTTCGTTGGGTATGCCGGTAATGGTACTCGATGTAAACAAATTAAAACGCTTGATAAATTCTGGTCCATAAGTCTTCTTTAATGTTACAAATTCGGAAATAGGAGCCATTTCACCGTTTGAGGTTCGCACATAAATTTTATTGATATCGTTTTCTTTAGCTCTATAGTCGGCATGAGATTGTATCATTACTCTATATTGCTTTCCAAATCGATTGATATCCGAAGCGTAAATTCCTCCAAAATAGCCTTGTAAAGTAGTCAATACACTATTAACACTTACACCAGCAGCTTTGCATTGTGCGACATTAATATTAATTTCCAATTCGGGAAATCCATTCTGGAATGAACTTGCAGCATAATTAATTTCGGGACGCTGGTTTAAAGCGGTTATAAAAGCCTCAATGTTATCGTTGAATTTCGAATAATTACCCCCCGTTTTATCTAATAATTGAACTTCAAAGCCGTTGCTATCTCCGAAACCTTGTAAAGTAGGTGCAGCGAAAAAGATAATTTGAGCGCCTTTGATATGAGCGGTTTTTTGAAATAATTGCTGTACTATAGCCGCAGCGCTTTGATCTTTTGCGCTCCGTTCTTTCCACGGTTTTAAACGAATAAAAAGTGCTCCATACGAGCCTCCTGAACCGTGAAGTAAATCCATACCGGATAAAGTAGAAGCGAGTTCTACCTCGGGAATACTTCGAGCAATACTATCAATTTCGTGAGCAATTTGCTCCGTGCGTTCCAAGGTTGATGCAGGAGGTAAAACCACATTACCAAAAATTGCACCGCCATCTTCATTAGGCACAAATCCCGTTGGTGTAGTTTTTACTAAGGCATAAAACAATAAAGAAAATCCAGCAATAGCAGCAAAAGAGATCCATTTCCTCCGTATTAAAAAACGTACTACGCCTACATATCTTTGGGTTATCACTTCGAAGGCTACATTAAATCCACTAAAAAATTTAGGTAAAAAACCCTGTGGTTTTTCCGAATTTTTTAAGTGTGGCTTTAACAACAAGGCACAAAGGGCGGGACTTAGCGTTAACGCATTTATAGCAGAAATAATGATGGCAACTGCCAAGGTTAAACCAAATTGTTTGTAAAATACACCTGCCGATCCCGTAATAAAAGTAACGGGAATAAATACTGCCGACATGATTAAAGTAATGGATACGATGGCTCCGCTTATTTCACTCATCGCGTGTATAGTCGCCTTTTTAGCTGATTTGGCTCCTTGATCGAGTTTGGCATGTACTGCTTCGACCACCACAATGGCATCGTCGACCACTATACCTATAGCCAGAACTAAGGCAAAGAGAGTAAGCAGGTTAATGGTAAATCCAAAGAGTTTTAAAAAGAAAAAGGTTCCAATAATGGCTACGGGTACGGCAATTGCTGGAATTAAAGTGGAACGCAGATCTTGCAAAAAGATAAATACCACTATAAAAACCAGTATAAAGGCTTCAAGTATAGTATAAATTACTTTCTCAATAGAGGCATCTAAAAAATCATTGGCATTTAGAAAAGTATGGTATGCTACACCGGGTGGGAAATCCACAGAAGCTTCTTTTAAAATGTTTTCGCAAGCAATGATTAACTCTCGAGCATTGGATCCCGAAATTTGACTGATGGCACCACCTGAAGATTGATGACCTTGCGTAATTAAAGTTGAGGTATAGTCTAAGGCACCAAATTCGATTTCGGCTACCTCCTTTAGCAATAAATAATCGCCGGGTACGCCGCTTTTTAAAATGATGTTTTCAAATTGTACTGGATTTTCTAATCGACCGGTAAATTTTAAAGCATATTGTAAAGAATGCCGACTATTTTCTCCAATTTTTCCTGGTGCCGCTTCGATATTTTGTTCTTCTAAAGCCGCAATGATGTCTTCGGGAATCAACCTGTGAGTTGCCATCACTTCGGGTTTTAACCAAATGCGCATGGAATATTCCTGATTGCCATAGATTTCTGTACCTCCAACACCTTCAACGCGTTTCATTTGTGGCATGATGTTTATTCTCAAATAGTTGTCTAGGAATTTTTGATCATATTTTCCATCGGTACTATACAAAAGAAAACTAAAAGCGGTACTGCTCAATTGTTTACTGGTGGTAATTCCGGCTTTAATAACTTCGGCAGGAAGTAAACTGGTGGCTTTGCTCACTCGGTTTTGTACATTGACCGCTGCCATATCTGAGTCTGTTCCTTGTTTAAAAAAAACGGTTATAGTGGCACTACCATCATTGGTAGCGGTAGAAGTCATATAGGTCATGTTTTCAACGCCATTGATTTGCTCTTCTAAGGGTACAACAACACTTTTCATAACCACATCGGAATTGGCACCTTGATAGGAAGCAGTGACCACTACGGTGGGTGGGGCAATTTCTGGATATTGGGAAATGGGTAGGGAGAACAGTCCCAATATTCCAAGCAATACTATAATTATCGATATAACGGTTGATAATACGGGGTTTTCTATAAATTTTCTTAACATAATCGTCTGTAATTATTTATGGGAAATAGGGGATGGTTGGATTTTTATACCATTTCTCAAGCTTTCGATACCGTCAATCACGATGGCATCACCAGCTTTAAGCCCCTTTCGTACAACGAATTCGAGCTCTAATGCAGTAGGTAATAAGTCGATTTCGGTAGCGTGAACGGTATTTTGAGAATCGACCATATAGGCGAAAAACTTACCCTGAATTTCAAAAACCGCTTTCTTAGGTATGCGAATAGCTTGATTGATAATCGTTGGAATGTGCAAGGTTGCACTCGCGCCACTCCACAAAATACCATCCGGATTTGGAAATAAAGCTTTGAAATTCGCCGAACCGGTTTGCTCATTTAATATTCCACTAAGATTTTGTATTTTACCGAGTAGGGGATAGTTTTCTCCGTTGGCTTGTGTTAAACTTAGTTGGGGCATGTTTTTTATTTTTTCGTCCCGGCTATTACCTGGATATTGATCGATAAAAAGATTGAGTTGTTTCTGACTTAGCGAAAAATGGGCAAACATCTCCTGTGTATTAGCAATGGTAGTAAGCGCTTGCTCGGAAGTACTGTTTACTAAACTGCCCTTTTTAAACGGTAAACGTCCAACTATACCTGTAATCGGACTGGTAATCTGTGTAAAAGCCAACTGAGATTGTGCGTCAGTAAGGGCTGCCTGAGCTTGTTGAAGCTCTGCGCGCTTCACGCGTTCCAGGTTTTTGGCTGTGGTTAATTCAAACGTATTGACTATTTTTTTATCGACTAGAGCCGCTGTGCGATTCACTTGAATACTCGCGGTTTCCAATGCTGCTTCAACTGCCTTCACTGCTGCTTTACGTTGGTTAACTTCTTGTATAAACCGATCAGCATCAATCTTAAATAGTTTTTGACCAGTTTTAACCATACTGCCTTCTTCTATGTAAACCGCTTCGATATAGCCGTCTATTTTAGAGCGAATTTCAACGGTTTCTATACCTTCTAAAGTAGTGGGATATTCCAATTGTAAAACCGTTTTTTGACTACTCAAAACGAGGATAGGGTATTCGACTATAGCAACGGTAGCGGTTTCTTTTTTGGTGTCGCAAGCAGTGGTGATTACCGCTAAGGCAATTAATAAATAAAGCGTGTTTTTTCTCATGATGATAACTATATAAGGTTGTGATTTGGTGGATTGAGTTTGTTTTAGCGGACAGCTTATAACATCAAAATTTCATTGACTAAAAGACATAAGGAGTCCGTTCCCCGCTCAAACCTTGTTCTGGGTTGGGGCTATGAATTAAAATAATTTGAGAATGAAAAGCGTTTTTTATCCGCCCTTGTAGTGGACTACTTCGTCAGCACATTCCAGAAGGGAACAGTACGATGGTAAGGCAAAGAGGCGTTAAAACAAGTTTGCCTTAAACGGTATATTTTGGTTTTTTTGGTAAACATAAAATATAATTATTACGATGCTCAATGAAACGAATATCAATTGGGATAACAGCAAACGCAGCATTGGAAATCACCATTTTGATAAGTGGTACAAAAGTAGTACTTTTACATAATAAAACAATCAAATACTTGTTTTATTATTTTATGACAACAAACCGAATTTTAATGTTACTTAAAATGCGAGGACCGTTAACGGCTCTCGACATTGCTAATGAATTAAAAATCACCAAAGAAGGGGTTCGTTTACAGCTGGTAAAGTTTATGGACGAGGGACTGATTGAAGTGGATAAGGAATCGAAAGGAGTGGGGCGTCCTCAAAAGTTTTTTCGAATTTCGGATTACGGCAATAGCAAATTTCCAGATACGCATGCGGAATTAACCGTTAAGTTGATTTCGATTATCAAAGAATCCATGGGAGAAGAGGCGATGCAAGCGGTGATTAATATTAATGAAGCCACAGCTAAGAAAAAATACCACGAAGAGATGGATTCCTTAACAGATTTGGAAGCAAAATTAGCTTGTTTGGTAGCGATTAGAACTAGAGAGGGATATATGGCAGTATACACCAAGGACGAAAAGGGGTATTTATTGATTGAAAATCATTGTCCCATCTGCGCTGCTGCTACGATATGTCAGGGGTTTTGTGCGTCGGAATTACAAATTTTTAAATCGGTTTTAGGCAGTGAGGTAGCTATATCTCGTGTTGATCATATCATATCAGGCGCTCGACGTTGTGCTTATCGAATTGCTGTATTATAAAAGACAAACTGCTTGTTATTTAATGAAATTGATGACGTTTTGAAGTTTTAGGTTAAAAATAGGTACCGAAAATAGAATTTTATTAAAATTAATGTAGCCGTTACAAAAAAGACGGTATCTTTAAAAAATAAAAAGATGATTTATACTTATAAAACCACCCAACAATTGGCATGTTCGCTTGCGGAGGCTTGGACCTTTTTCTCATCTGCCAATAATCTTTCAGATATTACGCCTCCCGATATGAATTTTACGGTATTATCTCAGTTTGAAGATGATAAAATTTATGAGGGGATGAAAATTGATTATACCGTATCGCCCTTATTTCATATTCCTTTAAAGTGGCAAACCGAGATTATACAGGTTGATTTTGAAAAGAGTTTTACCGATTTTCAAAATAAAGGCCCTTACAAACTGTGGTCACATCATCATATTTTTGAACCTAACGCTGCAGGTGTTTTAATGACCGATCAAATCGACTATGAACTTCCGTTTGGTGTTTTAGGGACTTTCGCACATCGGGTGTTAGTAAAAAAGAAAATTGAAAATATTTTTGATTATAGAAGGATAAAATTAAATCAATTGTTTGCAGCGACTCGTTAATAGCATCTTATTTTGGATTTCCAGCCCAATAAAAATAAAAAAAAAGGACTGACCAACTAAGGACAGTCCTGCACTACACTTTTAAATTAGGTCATTATTTTGCATTTTTTACCGCTTCGAGTTCAGCCTTGGCTTCTTCGAGTTTTCTTTTGCGTTTCGCTATTTTTTCAGCATGCTGATTTTCTCGGATTGCTTCGTTGAGTTCAAATGTTCGTTCGCTTACTTTTTTCTCCTTCTCTAAAATCTTTTGATCAACATCTTGAGCATAAGCCACAGATCCCGCACCACACTTAGTTTGAACTCTTTGTATAGCCTTTTCTAAACCGCGTATTTTATCCGTTCTACCATATTGCTTAGCATATTCTAATTGGGTTTGTAATTCGCATAATTTGCGTTCGCAACCCCGAAGTTCACGACAGTTTCCTTGTTGAGCAAAGGCAGCTGTACTAACGGCAAAAAATAATAGTAATAAAGTTCTCATCTGTAAAATCATAATATTTTTTTTAGTTAAATAATGGTTTTAAATAAAAATATGTTTGTTAATTATGATGTTTGTTTTAATAATTAACGCTATTTTAATTTATGATGATTTGTTAATTGCACAAAGTATGCCAGCATTGTTTGCAATCCAAATCTAGTATTATTGGCTAGTTTTAAATAGGCAATTTAACTGTGGTCGATTGGGGCTTATTGACTCCTTTGTTTTGATAAAAATCAATATTTGGTAAGTCAATAGTCTTTAAGCGATTGGTTTCGGAAAAAAACGGAAGTAGCTATTGCAATGTCTTTTTCACTAAAAAAAGTATTTAAACGAAAAAAGAAGCTGTCAAAATACTTGAGACAGCTTCTTCTATTTTAGAGTGGATTCTTTTATTTTAAAATCAATACAAGTTAGGCTATTTTTTTTGTGGTAAGCCTCTCGTTAACCAACCTCTTCTATTGGCGGTTGCGATAGCATATGGTGTAATCCAAAACAGCGTAAAGGTGTAGAATATGCTATAGGGATATACCCAAAACGATTCGATGATTGTATAGCGTTTCGAGTAGAAAAACACTTGAATGCTCGAGAATATAAAAATACTTAATAAAGCAGAACTCAAAAACAAGATCGGATGTGTAAAAACAAAAAACAGCATCAAAAGAATCATCGGGTAAGCCATAATCACTTTAATCCATTGGTTGATAAGTAAAATTCTCGAACCTGTTTTTGGACCTTTTCTAAAGTTTTTAAAAGCAAACTTACTCATCATAATATTTTCACGAACATTGCTTCGTTCCCAACGAATAAACATTTTGTATAGACTGGTATAATTTTCGGGTATATTGGTCAATACATAAGCATCGCGTTGAAATAATACGTGAAAACCTTGTTTTAAAATCATATTAGTCATGGCGCGATCTTCTCCAATGTCGGTTGGTTGTCCCATAAAAGTTTGGTTCATCCAATCTTCCAAACAGTTCATTACCGCTTCTTTACGATAGGCAGCTAAGGCTCCAGGAGTACACAAAACGGTACCCAAAACACTTTGTGCCGAACGGATAAACTCGAAGCTAAATACAAAACTCACATTTAACATTCTTGGAATTAAAGCTTTTTTATTGTTTAAAACACGAACGTTTCCACCAACGGCACCACATTTTTCATTAGTAACAAAAGGACTAACCAAATTTCTTAAGGTATCTTCCTTTACAATGGAGTCACTGTCAACCGTTATAAAAACGTCGCCTTGGCCCAGTTTAAACCCACGGTATAAAGCATGTCTTTTCCCCAAATTTTTTGGTTGTTGGTAAATCGCTACACGATCGCCCAACTCTCTTTTGGCTCTTTGCATCCACTCCCAAGTATCGTCTTTACTTCCATCATCAATGGAAATCAGTTGTATTTTGTCTTGTGGATAATTACTAGCCGCTAAGCTTCTAAGGGTTTCCAAAACCAATTTCCCCTCGTTATATGCCGGTACGATAATCGTACAGGTAGGTAAGAGGTCGTCCGAAACAGACGGAACCGCTTTATAACGAAGATATAGATAAAAGATATATAGTAAAAAAGCAATCTGTGAAGCGAGTAAGGTAGCGGTTAAAGTCATCAAAACGGGTCCCCACGCTGTTCGCATGCGTTCTAAATGGATTTGCTGAAAACTGGGTTGCAATTCAAATACTAAAAAGGTAGCACCAAATAAAAGTATAAAAGTACCAATTAGTATGAGATAATCTCGGCTCTTTAACTTTGGAGCGACTACCTTTTTTAAGATCTTAGTTTGATTTCGAGTTACTGGTGGCAACTCGGAAAAGATGACAGCTGTATCTGTCCCGGAGTTATTTGGATTGTTTTTATTCATTGTTTTAAGGCCTAGAGTTTGTACTTTGTTTCCAATACCTTGGTGTGATAAAAACGAATCTATTGCCTTATTCAACAGTTAATTATTTGATATGATTAAATCAATGTCTAAAATTAAGGTAGTTAAAATAGAAAACTTTTTGTCACGGTATTACAATATGAGATTCAATTACTGTGCCGTGCCATTTTGTGATCTCAAAAGGGGGTTTGAAGAGGTGCAGAACTACATAATGTAGAATTGAACTACATATTGCGGTTGGGGAATTAGTTAATTATAAGCAAAATGGGCAATATTCAATCCAAGTTAATAGTGAAGCTCGAAACCCAAGCTTGTACACAAATTGTAGTTTTCATCAAATAAAAACTCAACTAATTCGGATAAATCATCTATATCCTGATACAGTCCAAAGAATCTAGAATCCAATACAGCACTCGAAATAGGAGCTTTCTTTGTATAGCCAGATAGGGCTTTTGCTCCCGTTACACTTAAAAAATACTGGGCTGTTTCGGTGTCTATATCCAAAGTTTTAGTATTGGCAAAATGGATGATTTTATCGGTCAATTTGCCTTCGAAAAGCTCGGCGATTTCTTCAAGTGAATAGTTATAGCGGTCTATTTCAATGTTGTTCCTACTACCTTCAAATACAAAATACAGAATTTCATAATCTTTAAAATTGCGATCTTCGTACAGTAAAATATTTAAACTCTCCTCAAATCCCTCAATGCTATCACAAGATTTATAAACATTGGTAATACCGTAGCGCAAGGCCAGGTGCTCCAAAAATGGAAATACAGCACTGTCTCTTTCGTTTTCAACATCAGACACAGCTTCGAGACAGAATAAATGGGAATTATCGTTGGGTAAATACATGTTTACTTTTATCGTTCTACACACAAAAGTACTGTAAAATTATGGAATTGCGCTGCATGGTTGATCGTTGAAAAGAGGCAATCGCTCGAGGTTCTGGAAGAAGTAACTCCTAAATTATAACCGTATTCAGATAGGGTATGGGAGTAAAAACACGGATATTAATCGCTTTTTTTGAATTCTATTCGACTGCAATATTTATAATAAAGTAGTCGTATTCCTGATTTGTAAGGAGCAATAAGCTTTTCTAGTTAGCGATAAGCAATATAAAACGTCAATTCGCTAAAAAAAGAATAAGAGATATGCGGTTTGTAAGTTGTAGTGTGCTGATAATCTTAGGTATATACTGAGTTATATTGATTAAATTTGTAATCAAATAGATGGGTTTTTATAAAGTATTTTAAAATAAATATTAAAACAATCAGGATGAAAAAATTTAATATAATGTTTGTACTGCTACTTGTAGTTATAGCGAGCAGTTGCAAGGATAAGCCAAAAAACAACCTTAGCCACGTTAGCTCTACAGAACAAACAAATCGAGAGATGCATAGCGGGGAGCAATGGAAAAATGGAGATGTCATCTTTCAAACTTCGCGCTCTTCACAGAGTAAAGCCATACAAATAGCTACCAATTCGAAGTATTCTCATTGCGGTATTATCTTTTTAGATGGTGAGGATTATTTTGTTTTTGAAGCTGGTGATCAGGTGCAGCGCACCCCATTGAAGGAGTGGATTGCTAGGGGAGAAGAGCAGCATTTTGTAGTCAAGCGCCTTAAAAATGCAGATGAAGTTTTGACATCTGCCGTTTTAAAAAAGATAAAAAACATTGGGGAAGCTTGGCAGGGAAAGGACTACGATTGGGCTTTTGAATGGTCGGATGATAAAATTTATTGTTCGGAATTGGTTTGGAAAATGTATCAAAAAACCACTCAGGTCGAATTGGGACAACTTAAAACATTAAGGGATTTTGACTTGACTCATCCCGAAGTTCAAAAAAAACTAAAAGAGCGCTACGGAAACGACATCCCTTTTGAGGAACCGGTAATAGCACCACAAGATGTATTTGAAAGCGAAAACTTACAAACCGTTTGGTCTAGTTAATTAATCATATTTCAAGGTATATCTTGTATTAGTAATCTATGTAGTCAAGCGATGGCGAGCTTTTTTATAGCAATCTCGTTTTTAAGGATTGTTGTACGCCGTCTGTAGGGTATAAACGGACACTTAGTGTGCGTATTCGAACAACAGCAATTGAATTCAAAACATAAGAGTTTAAAAAAGAGCTGATTAGTCATTTATATTTTATTGGCATGAAATTCCTTTACAGTGATAGGTAGCAATACCTATTAAACTTATAAAGGAAAATATGAGTAAAGAGTTTTATTATTTTTTAGTTTTACTAGTAGCGGTCGTTTTACCGATTCAGGCTCAGCAATTTACCATTTCGGGCAGTTTAATTGATCAGAATAAGCAAGCGATTGAGTGGGCAGAGCTCTATTTGAAAACGGCTGATTCTACGGTGGTCAAACAGACTAATACGCAGCTCAATGGGCAATTTGTATTTGAGGATGTACGGTCGGAAAGCTATATTTTGGAGGTCTTATATTTCGGTAAAATAGCTTATCAAAAACAATTGAAAATCGATACTGATTTTGACTTGGGGCTTATTGAGATCATAGGCGATACCCAATTGGGAGAGATTGTATTGGAAGCGCAGAAAAAGCGAATCGAGCGCAAGGTTGATCGTATGGTATTTCATGTCGAAAATGCCATAATGGCAACGGGTGGAGATGCCTTAGATGCGCTAAGAGCCACGCCGGGCATCCGAGTTCAAAATGAAAAAATTACTATGGTTGGTAAAAGCGGTATGGCAGTGCTGATCGACGATCGTTTGATTCAACTTTCTGGTGATGATTTAGTCAATTTTCTAAAAACCATTCCTTCGGATCAAATCAAAAGTATTGAGCTGATCACTACACCTCCTGCAAAATATGATGCAGAGGGCAATAGCGGATTGATCAACATAAAACTAAAAACAGCAAAAAAGGACAGTTGGAATGCATTGATAGGAACGGCATACCTACAGCGTTTTTATCCGAGTACTTCGTTACAGGGTAGTTTTAATTACAACAAGAACAACTTTACAATTCAGGCGGCGATCAATGGAGGTAGTGCTACCAGAAGAAATGTCGATCAGGGCAAAACCTACTTTGAAGAAGAACTTTGGTCAACCAATAATCCCAGAAAAATAGAACAAGATTATATTAGTGCCAGATTGGGAATAGACTATCAGTTATCGCCTAAGTGGAATACCGGCTTGCTTTATTTGGGGAATTTTTACAAAATGAATATTGACGAGGATTCGCAAACAACGCGTTCGGACTATGAGTTTGATAAGGTCAATTCCTATATCAAATCGCTATCGGAGTCTCGGACTACTCCCGATCTAAATTCCTTTAATTGGCATAATACCTACAAAATAGATACGATTGGTAGGGAGATAACTATGGATTTGGATTATTTTACATATCAAAGTCGTGATCAAAGAGACTATATGGGAAACCAATGGAGGGCTGACCAAATAATCATTCCCAACACCTATTTTGCGGGATTAAATACCAATCTCAAAAAACTTAATAACATCTCGGCTAAGACAGACATCGCGTTGCCGACCCACTGGGTCAATTGGACTTTCGGTGGGAAGTTTTCGAAAACCACCACTCAAAATGAATTGGCATTTTACGACAAACAAAGCGGTATGCCCATTTTAGATTTATCGCAAACCAACACTTTTGATTATACCGAAATCAATGAAGCCATTTATCTCGGAATAAACAAAGAAATCAATCCCAAATGGGAGGCGCAATTGGGATTGCGACTGGAAGCGACCCAGACCAAAGGTGTTTCTTTCAATTACAATCAAACCACTAAAAAGGATTATATAAAATGGTTCCCCACTTTTTATCTCGTTTATAATTCCAATGAAGACAACAGCTGGGCATTAGATTACAGCAAAAGAGTACGCAGACCAAATTATGAACAACTGAATCCATTTAGAATCAATGAAAATCCCTTTGTTTATATTGAGGGAAATCCGATACTGCAACCGGCTTTAAGAGACAATTTAAGCTTTTCATATACCTATAAAGACAAATGGATTAATTCCCTATACCTATCCAAGCAAACCGATGGTTTTGAGCAGGTGTCCATCATTGATTTAAATACGAATATCACACAGATTATTCCATTAAACTACCTTAAGGAATATGCCGTTGGATTGACGGAGACCTTTACATTCAATACTTGGTCGTGGTGGAATAGTATGAATACCGTGGATGTATCGTATGTCTATGCCAAATCATCGATTCCGCAGACAGCCGAAACGAATGAAGGAACAAAAACCGCCTTCAGTTCCAATAATGACTTGATACTTAACCAAAATAAAACGTTATTGATGTCTGTAAACTATTGGATTGATTTCCCGGGTGTCAGTTCTTTTTATACCGAATCGGGAAGTTCGAGTTTAGATTTGGCGTTTAAGATGATTTTTTTAGACAAAAAATTAACTCTAAATCTCAGTGCAAATGATGTATTGGGCAGTCAACGTGGTTTGTCAACAAGTAAGACAAACGGGGTGAAAATCAGTTACCGAAATTATTATGATTCTCAGAGCATTCGGCTAGCTGTAAATTATACATTTGGCAATAGTAAATTAAAGGTGGCCAAACGAAATTTCGGAAATCAAGAAGAGAATAATAGAGTTAATTAATTTCCCCTCCCCAGCGCTTTTAAGAGCGCTGAAAAGAGGAGTGTAAAGCATGGAGATTAGTGCTTAGATTTACCAATCAATAAGACGGAAAGGGATTAAACTCCAGAAGCGTAAACCTGCTTGAGATAAGCCTTATACAAGCCAGTAGGTATAGTACGGAGTACTTTTTTTCGCTCCATATAATTATAGGAAAAGAGGATGTTGTCCAGTGAAAAAACAAACACATTTTCAATCGCATTTTTGACTGTTGCATCGCCTTGGCTATAACAGCGTCCTACTAATTTCAAACAGGTATCTACCATTTCACCGCGCCTTTGTTCCACCATCTTCTGCGTATATTTGGTGATCACACGAATCAAGGCATAAGAGTTTTTAAAGCGAATGGCTCTTGATATTTCTTTTTTTAATTCCGGAATATTGCTGGTGATTTCATCACCGACTTCGAGTTGATTCATTTAAACATTTATTGGTTCATAGGACAACAGACCAATTTCGTTCCATATTAAAACGAAGGTGCTTAAGTAGTTGTTTATTAGGTATATGTGGTTTTTTATTTTTTTTGTTAACCGATAAAAAAGCTATCAAAACGCTAGACTTATTATCGAAATGCTAGGCCAATGGTCAAAATTAATGGAGTCAAACAAGAGCTTTTTTTCAACTTCTCAAAATATACCATATTTATGGTATATTTTCAAAAAAGCGAAACCCTACATTTGTACAGTTCTTAAAGGCGAAATAAAAGCCGGAGCCAATAATTTAAAGTACAGAAATTATGAGTACAATTGATTTGAGTGTAGCAGTCCTTTCTTCAAAGTTTGATGGAAAAACACCATCTGTAAAATCAATGCGTCAAAATCTTATGATGGCTTGTCCATACCTGTGTTGCCAATAGCACAACCCGCTATACTCCGAAAGTAATTCTACGGGAGTTTTATCACTATTTATTTTTATCGATGCCTGATTGGGCTTTTTAACCTTAGCAAAGATAAAGCTTACGGCTATGTCTATTGTTATAAACTGTTTTTTATGAACAAACTTTATATCTTATTATTGTTGAGCGTGCTGTTTTCAAATGGTTTACGCGCTCAAGAATTAGTTGTTAGCGGAACCGTTAGCGACAATCAAGGGCCGCTTCCCGGAGTAACCATTACCGTACCCGGTTCGCCTGATACGGCAACCATGACAGATTTAGACGGACATTATCAAATTCGGGTAGATGCCCAAGGGCTTTTAACTTATTCTTATTTAGGATATGAAATGGTAAACGAGTCTGTGAAAAACCGACAACAGATTAATATTATTTTAAAAACAACCTCAGAAGAACTGGGGGAAGTTTTAATTACCGTTCCTTATGGAACTGCTAAAAAATCGACTTTCACGGGATCGGTTGGTATAGTAAGTGGTGCGAACATTGAAAAAGCACAGGTGAGTAACGTGACCAAAGCTTTGCAAGGAACCGTTGCTGGTTTGCAATCCTTTTCGGCTAGTGGTCAACCCGGATCCGAGGCTACAATTAGAATTCGAGGTATCGGTTCGGTCAATGCGTCGAGTTCGCCACTATATGTAGTAGATGGTGTGCCGTATGATGGAACCTTATCTTCGATTGCAGCATCGGATATTGAATCCATTAGTGTTTTAAAAGACGCGGCCTCAGCCACCTTATACGGGTCTAGAGCTGCCAATGGAGTTATTATGGTCACCACCAAACAAGGGCGTAAGAACAGTCCTACCAGTATCGAAATCAACTCTAAATACGGTTTTTCCAGTTTAGCGCGTCGCGATTACGACCAGCTCAACACCAATCAATATTTTGAATTGTATTGGGAAGCCTTGCGCAACAGCCGTTTAGACAATCAATTTACACCCGCTCAGGCCGCTCAATATGCCACGGACAATATCGTAGGTCGTATTGGAATAAACCCTTACGGAACCAATAATCCACAACCCGTAGGATTAGACGGTAAATTAACCCCTGGTTTAGAACCTTTATGGAACGACGATTGGCGCGATGCCTTATCGCAAAGTGCCCATTACAAAGAAATTAATCTACGTGTTAGTGGGGGGAGTGAAAATGCAAAATACTTTATTTCTGGAGGTTATCTAGACGACCAAGGAGCCGTTATAGAGTCGGGATTTAAACGTTATAATTTCCGTGCCAATATCACTTCAGATGTTAAAGATTGGCTGCAAGTAGGCTTAAATGTATCAGGAAGTCATTCGATACAAAACTACCCCAAACAAGACGATTCGGCCATTTCCAATGTCATTGGTTTTAGCCGTGGAGTGCCGTCTTTTTATCCGATATACGAGCGCAATCTCGAAAACGGAAATTACTTAATCAATCCCAATACTGGAGAGCGCATCTTTGACTATGGTAATTATAGAGCAACATCTTATGCCAAATACAACTTGGTGGGATCCATGCCACATGATAAAAATGAAATCAAAACCGATGCAGCTTCAATCAGAACCTTTGCTGAGGTGAAATTTTTGGATAACTTAAAATTTAAAACCTCTTTAAACGTCGATTACAACAGTCGTTTTGAACACAATTATATCAATCCAACTTACGGACCAGCTGCGTTAAACGGTGGAAGTGTTTCCAAATCTAATGTACGTACCTTAGGAATGACCTTTAACAACGTTTTAAACTACAATTTAGACATCAACGACCGCAACAGCATTAGTGCAATGGTGGGTCAGGAATTCTACCATTTTAATACATCCAACTTTGAGGGGACTCGTGAAAAATTGATTACCGATGGTTTTTACGAACCCGATGCGGCATCGGTATTGAGTGCTTTTCAGGGTAATAGTGACGAATACAAACTGTTGAGTTTTTTCGGAAATGTAGAATATGCCTTAGACAAAAAATACTTCCTTTCGGGATCGGTTCGTTCTGATGGTTCGTCTCGTTTTCATCCAGACAACCGTTGGGGAACCTTCTGGTCTGTAGGGGCTTCGTGGAGAGTAATTGAAGAAGACTTTCTTCAAAACCTTCGCAACCGCGGTTTGTCTAACTTATCCCTAAAAATGAGTTATGGAGCACAGGGCAACGACAACATCGGTTATTATGCTTACCAAGCCTTGTATGCCATTCAAAATAACTTGGGCGAATCCGGTTTAATCGCTTCGCGTTTGGCAACGCCAAACTTGAGTTGGGAAACCAATCTTAATCTAAACATCGGTTTGGATTACGGATTCTTTAATAACCGTTTAACGGGGAGCATAGAATATTTTGAACGCAAATCGAAAGACTTGTTATTTAATAAATCGTTGGTGCCATCAACCGGATTTTCGTCAACCAGTCAAAACATTGGGGCGATTAAAAACTACGGTTTTGAATTTACGATCGAAGGAACTCCTATTGCCACACCGGATTGGAACTGGAGACTTTCGTTAAATGCCACCACCTACAAAAACAAAATTGTATCCTTGCCGTCTGCAGAAATGTGGAGTGGTGCTAAGAAATGGGTTGAGGGCGGTTCCTTGTACGATTTCTATCTAGTGGAATGGGCGGGAGTCAATCCACAAAACGGAAATGCACAATGGTATCGTTATGAGGCAGATGGGACTAAGGTTATTACGGAAGACTATGCTTCTACCAAAGAATCCGACAAGGTTAAAAGCGGTAACTCTTTACCCGATGTTTCGGGTGGGTTCCAATCGGATTTGTCGTACAAGGGATTTGAATTATCCGCTTTGTTTACTTATTCAATCGGTGGAAAAATATACAATGGTGACAAACAGAGTTTGCAGCATTTGGGTTCAGAGGGAACAACTTGGAGTACGGATATGTTAGATCGTTGGACACCGGAAAACACCATTACTGATGTGCCTCGTTTGACTACCGATCCGAAGAGTTCTTGGCTGAGTCAATCCGATCGTTTCTTGGTAGATCGATCGTTTTTAAAACTTAAAACGGTCACCTTATCTTATAACTTGCCTCAAAACTGGATGCAAAAAGTAAAACTAGAGCGTGTGAGTGTTTATCTGCAAGCGGAGAACCTATTGACATTTACCAAAGAACAAGGTTTGGATCCGGAGCAAAACCTCGATGGAACTACCTATTACAGATACCCATCGATGAAAACCATTTCCTTTGGAGTCAACGTAAAACTATAACAAACCATAAACCAACAATTCAGACCGGCCTTGTATGTAAGACATAAAACATCACAAGGCTGTACAGCGAATTACAAACATAAAATAGTCACTGATGAAAAAAATATATAAACACGGACTACTCGTATTGCTCACCTCTTTTTTGGTGGTGTCTTGTGAGTTAGACACGGATCCGACTACAGCGGTGGATGCTGCTGAAGTATTTAAAACCACTACAGATGCCGATAAAGTATTGACCGGCTCGTGGAGTTACTTGATGGAAACTTTTAACACCTTTGCTAATCCGGGTTATGGAGCCATGTTAAGAGCTAATGATGCTATGGGATCAGATGTGGTACTGAACACCCGTTACGGGTTCAGTTCGCACTATGCTTTTTCGGCCTTATATGCTAAGGGAAATACCAACAGTTTGAGTTGGGTATTGGCATATAAAACCATCAATAACATGAATGCCGTTATTAAAAACATCGACTACGCTATCGGATCGGAAACCGACAAAAGCAGAATCAAAGCACAGGCTTTTGCCTTACGTGGTTTTATGTATTTGCATTTGGCTTCGAGCTATTCCTTTGCCATAGACAAAGACCCCAATGCTTTGGCGGTACCTATTTACACCGAGCCATCAAATGAGAACACTATAGGCAGACCGGCTGCTACGGTTAGTCAGGTATATGTGCAATCGATTGGCGATTTGGAGCAGGCATTGCAATTAATTCCAGAAAACTACCAGCGTTCTTCCAAATATAAAATCAATAAACAAGTGGTGTTGGGATTATTATCTAGAGCTACTTTATATGCTAGAGATTGGCAGAAGGCCAAAACCTATTCCGATCAATTATTGGCAACAGAGCACTATTTGATGAGCGAAACCGAGTACAAAGCGGGCTTTAACGACATACAAAATAGAGAATGGATTTGGGGCCATCCTCAAACCACGGCGCAGAGTGATGCGAGTTACCAATTTCACTTTTTGGACACGACTACAGAAGAGAGTTATTACTATAGTTTTAATGCCGATCCATATTTCAGAACCTTATTTGACGATTCCGACTACCGTAAAAAAATTATCAACTGGGCAACGGATCCTGGAAAAGACCCGAAGAAAGAAGCCTTTGTATGGATGCGTGTAGCCAAATTCAAGTTTAAACCGGGTGGTATAGCCGATATTGTTTTGATGCGTACGGCAGAAATGTATTTGATCAATGCGGAAGCTAAGGCTCGATTGGGTGAGGGAGATGCTTTGGATGTATTAAACCAACTAAAAACCGCACGTGGAGCGGTTACTGCACAGGGATTAAGCGGTCAAGATTTAATTGATGCCATTTGGTTGGAGCGTCGTAAAGAACTTTTTGGAGAAGGCTTTAGTTTAACGGATATCGTTAGAAACCAACAAACGGTAGTTCGTAAAGAATATCCTCAAAATCCAAAAATCGACTATACTTATACCGATGCAGAAGGAAAACCGCAAACCGTTGCTTTAACCCCACAAGGGCATCGCATATTTGTATTCCCTGATCAAAGTAATTTTGTACCTAATAGTAAATATTACCTATACAGAATTCCGAACTCGGAGGAATTGGAAAACACCGACTTATATAGTGAAATAGCAAAAAGATAAAGTTGATTAGTTAGTATGAAAGAGGCCGCTTAGTTAAGCGGCCTTTTTTTGTAAAAGCAAATGGGGTATTTGATGTTTGCTTCTGCCAACATGTATTGTATTGATTTCGAATGATTGTTCGTACCAGTATCAGGCTACGAGCTATGTTACTACAAATTGTACAAAAACAGCTTATTTTAAAACCATATATTGTTCTAAAAGCGGCGTAAGATTGGTTTCTGGGTTTATTACTGCATTATTCCAAAAACTCAAAACACAACTGATGTTTTTAGAATTCACCACTTCAGCGACATAATAAATGGTCAAATTTTTACCTCCGGTCATACCTACTATAGCAGCCGATATACCTGTGAAATCATACATCACTTTTTTCGCTTTTGTTGGAACACCTTCAAACTCAATATCTACTAATTCTTCTGATATCACTTTTCCATTTTTTCTCGTTTTCGTAAGGGACAGCTGGTTCTCAACGGATTCTTTAGCGTCTGCGAGGGTTCTGTGAATGCTCCAATTCATCTCTCCTAAATACGGGCATTGCACTGTATTTATATAAGTCCAATAACAACGCGAGTCAAGATTGATTTCTCGTCCGGTAAAATTAAGTGTTGTCGCAGGCATCGAAACAAAATTTTGTTCGGGTACTTCTGCTTTAATAATTGCATTTAGCAATTCTAATTCCGTTTCGCGGTCGGTAGTTCCGTTTTTTATAAACCAGATTACAGTAATGGTTTTGTTGAGGTTTTCGACAAAATAGTAATTATCTGTTTGAACGCTTTTATCGGTTACCTTCTGTTTTTTGGATATACAAAAGTTGTTAAACGGTATATCGCCGTCTTTAACTTTGAGATCACTTTTTGCAATTCGGTATTTTTTAAACACTTTTTTCAGGCCTTTCTCATCAAAAGGATAGGTGAAATACTCGCTGGTAACGGTATATCCATCAATGTTATACCATTTTGTACCGTCGTTATTGAGGGCAGTTAACCGCTCAAAAATTTTATTTTCTTGCGACAGGCAGGCCGTGCTGCATAGTAGAAAAAACAAGTGGAGTAGTTTCATATTATATATTTTAGTTTTGGAAAACCATACAAAGGGGTTTTTTGTATAAAAAAACGATTTTACTCCTTTTTTAATGTAAAACTAGCAAAATATATGGAACATACAAACTGATACGCTGATGGGCTGATGGGCTGATGGGCAGATACGCAGATACGCAGATACGCAGATACGCAGATACGCAGATACGCAGATACGCAGATACGCAGATACGCAGATACGCAGATACGCAGATACGCAGAT
>NZ_JAHKRA010000013.1 GCF_019345525.1 Flavobacterium sp. NKUCC04_CG
ATGCTGATATGCTGATATGCTGATATGCTGATAGGCTGATAGGCTGATAGGCTGATAGGCTGATAGGCTGATAGGCTGATAGGCTGATAGGCTGATAGGCTGATAGGCTGAACCCTTTTTACGTGTTAGGGCGTATGTGCAAATAGGCTTATAGAGAAATTTGCAAAAAAAAGCCTAACTTTGTTTAAAAGCGATAACTATGAAATGGATACAACTAGAATCTGAAGGTCAATTGAAGGAGTTAGCATTGCTGTCAGAGCAAGCACCTGTATTGATATTTAAGCACAGTACTAAGTGTTATATAAGTAAAACGGTATTAAAGAATTTTGAGAATAGCTACCAAGAGCAAGAAATGGTGTTAACCTATTTTTTGGATCTTATTGCCTATAGAGCTATATCAAACAAAATAGCGGAAGTCTATAAAGTAGAACATCAGTCGCCTCAGTTGATTGCAATCTATAAAAACGAGGTAATTTATCACGCATCTCACAGTGATATTGATGCAGATACCGTGTTTAAAGCGGTTAATGCCAAACTGTAAAGCAGCTGGTTTTAAATAAAAAAGCTCCGAATTCGGAGCTTTTTTATTTAATAATTTTTATATACTGAGTGTATTGGCTAGTAGTTGACTAGAAACTTCTCCAAAACCAATGCGAACTTCGCCGTTTTGACAATACCCTTTCATGATTACGGTATCGTTGTCCTCTATAAAAGTACGCTGTGAACCGTCGGTCATGGCAATTGGATTTTGTCCAGCCCAAGTCAATTCTAACAACGAACCAAAACTCTCTGGAGTGGAACCGGAAATGGTTCCTGATCCCATTAAATCACCTGAATTAATACGACAACCGTTAATGGTGTGGTGTGCCAATTGTTGACTCATCGTCCAATATAAATATTTAAAATTTGAAACCGTAACCCGTGTTGCTTCGCTGTTTTCAGGTTTTATATATACTTCTAAATTAATATCAAAAGTGCGATTGTTGTCTTGTTGTAAATACGGAAATGGCTTTGGATCTTGTTTCGGACTGGTTGTTCTATAGGGTTCTAGCGCGTCCATAGTGACGATCCAAGGCGAAATTGAAGAGGCAAAGTTTTTGGCGAGAAACGGACCTAAAGGCACATATTCCCAGGTTTGTATATCTCGAGCGCTCCAATCGTTTAAAAGCACCATACCGAAAATGTACTCTTCTGCTTCTGCAATGGGAATATTTTCGCCCATAACATTGGCATCTGTAGTTATAAAAGCCGTTTCCAATTCAAAATCCACTCGTTTTGAGGGACCGAAAACCGGTTGTGACGCTCCTTTGGGTAAGGTTTGTCCTAAAGGTCTGCGTACTGGAACACCTGATGGTACTATGGTGGAACTTCTACCGTGATAACCTACAGGAATGTGAAGCCAGTTGGGCAATAATGCATTAGCAGGGTCTCTAAACATCATACCCACATTGGTAGCGTGTTCTTTACTGGAATAAAAATCGGTATAATCACCGATTAAAACCGGTAATTGCATTTCGATATCAGCTATGTTGAAAATGACAATATCGCGGTGTTTGGTATTGTCTCTAAGTGTGGTGTTGTTGGTGTCGAATATTTCGGACAAGCGATTGCGTACCGCTCTCCATGTTTTCTTTCCTGCCGAAATAAAATCGTTTAAGGTGTCTTGCATAAAAAGATCGTCTGTCAAATCGATTCCTTCAAAATACCCCAATTGGTGTAAAGCATTCATATCAATGGCAAACTTTCCAATTCGAGTACCAATAGTGATAACATCTTCTTTGGTTATAAAAACTCCAAAGGGAAGATTCTGAATGGGGAAGTCGCAATCTGGCGCAACTTCTAACCAAGACTTTCTCTTCGGGTCATTAGCAGTTATTATCATAGTTACAATTTTTAAATGATTTTGGTTTTATAAGTAGATCAAATATATAATTAAGCGTGTAATTAACAAACGTTTTTCGTATTTTTGAAATCATTTTAACGTAAACAAATAAAATGCAAAACGATACACAAATTTTTGAACTGATTCTTGAAGAACAAGACAGACAAATACACGGATTGGAATTAATTGCGTCGGAAAACTTTGTAAGTGAGCAAGTAATGGAAGCCGCTGGATCAGTATTGACCAACAAATACGCTGAGGGTTATCCCAATAAACGCTATTATGGAGGTTGCGAAGTTGTCGATGTGATTGAGCAGATCGCGATTGATAGGGCTAAAGCTTTGTTTGGAGCAGCATATGTAAACGTACAACCCCATTCAGGTTCACAGGCCAATACAGCAGTGTATTTTGCTTGTTTAAAACCCGGAGATAAAATATTGGGATTTGACCTTTCTCACGGAGGGCATTTAACCCACGGTTCATCGGTAAACTTTTCCGGTAGATTGTATCAGCCTGTATTTTATGGTGTTGATCAAGAAACAGGAGTTTTAAACTACGATAAAATTCAGGAGATAGCTACGAGAGAACAACCGAAAATGATTATTGCAGGTGCTTCAGCCTATTCTCGTGATATGGACTTTGAGCGTTTTAGAGTTATTGCAGACAGCGTAGGTGCTATTTTAATGGCAGACATCGCTCACCCGGCAGGATTGATTGCTAAGGGACTGATGAATGACCCAGTGCCTCATTGTCATATTATAACTACAACAACGCATAAAACACTTCGTGGACCTCGTGGAGGAATGATCATGATGGGGAAAGATTTTGAAAACCCATTCGGATTGAAAACACCAAAGGGCGAAGTGAGAATGATGTCGTCACTTTTAGATAGCGCTGTTTTTCCAGGAAATCAAGGAGGTCCTTTAATGCATATTATAGCTGCTAAAGCTGTAGCATTTGGAGAGGCGCTTTCTGATGAGTTTTTTGAATATATGTTACAAGTACAAAAAAATGCCAAAGCTATGGCAGCCGCATTTGTTGCTAAAGGATATGATATTATCTCTGGTGGTACAGACAACCACATGATGTTGATCGATTTGAGAAACAAAAACATCAGTGGTAAAGATGCAGAGCAAGCCTTGGTAAAAGCGGAAATCACTGTAAATAAAAACATGGTTCCATTTGACGATAAATCACCGTTTGTAACTTCTGGAATCCGTATCGGAACTCCTGCAGTAACTACAAGAGGATTGGTAGAAGCAGATATGGTAACCATAGTGGAATTGATTGACCGCGTTTTGACCAATCATACCGACGAGGATGTGATTGAAGCGGTTGCAGAAGAAGTAAATGATATGATGGGAGAACGCGCGATGTTCGTGTACTAAACCCCATTTAAAATAAGTAATATGAGCAGCTCCAGTATTGGAGCTGTTTTTTTTTGGCGTTTCCCTTCGGGTCAGGCCATTCGCTATATCTTTTGAATCGCTGCCGCTCATCAAAAGGATGCCGCTGCTGTCCTTAACGCAGAGGATAATAGCTATAAAAAAAGCGGTCAAAGACCGCTTTCATTTTTTATCTCAATTGGGCATCGAGTTCCGTTTCCAATTGTTTTTGTATTTTCCCCATGATCTTATCGATTTGTACATCGGTCAGGGTTTTGTTGACGTCTTGTAACTTGATTTTGATGGCATAAGACTTCTTGCCTTCGGGTAATTTATCGCCTTGATAGACGTCGAATAAACTCACTTCCTGGATCAAGTTCTTATCCACTTGTTTGACCAAGTTGTAGATGGCTTCAAACGATACGTTATTGCTGACTAATAAAGCTAAATCCCTACGTACCACTGGAAATTTAGTGATATCGTTAAATTTAATCTTTGTAGTAAGCATTTTTAAAACAGCATCCCATTTGAAATCGGCATAACACACTTCTTGTTTGATGTCAAAACTCTTTAAAAGTGCTTTTTTCAAAATACCCAATTCCACGATCAGTTCTGTACCGAGATAAAGTGAAATTCCTTCTGAAAACACATCATTTTCTACAGGTTGAGTATGGGAGTGATTGATTCCCAAACGCTCTAATAGACTGTTGATGTATCCTTTGAATTCAAAGAAGTCAGACGGTTTTTGAGTGGTATTCCAGTTTTCAGCAGCATTGTTTCCCGTATAGAAAAGGGCCAAATGTTTTGACTCTTCATATCCTGAAGGAAGTTTTAGGTAGCTTTTTCCAAATTCAAACAATTTTAAATCCGATTGTTTTCTGTTGATATTATATGATATGGTTTCCAATCCACCAAACAACAGCGTTTGTCTCATTACAGAGAGTTCGGTGCTCAAAGGATTAAGTATATCTACTTGATAGGCCGATTTTAAATCTGCCGTAAGTTCGGTATAAGCCGGTGTGGTCAAAGAATTGTTCATAATCTCGTGGAATCCTTGAGAAACCAATTGATTAGCGCAAATGTTTTGAACCTTGAAATCGTCTGTTTTAGAGGTGTTAGAAATCGTAGCGTTAAGCTTAGAAGGTATTTTGATGTTGTTGTATCCATATACCCTTAAAATTTCCTCTATAACGTCAATTTCGCGATGTACATCAACTCTATAGGCCGGAATCAGGATTCCCAGACCCAAGTCGTTCATGCTGTTGACTTTAATATCGAGAGAAACCAAAATTTTCTTGATGGTTTCTTTGGAGATTTCTTCGCCTAAAATTTTAGTGACATTATTGAAATTTAAGAATACAGAATGATCTTCTATTTTCTTTGGATAAAAATCGATAATATCCGAAGTGATTTCCCCTCCAGCTACTTCTTGGATTAGAAGGGCAGCGTGTTTTAAGGCATATTCGGTTATAGAAGGGTCAATTCCACGTTCGAAACGGAAAGAAGAATCGGTGTTTAGTCCGTGTCTTTTTGCTGCTTTACGAACGACAATCGGGTCGAAATAGGCACTTTCTAAAAAGATAGAAGTGGTATTTTCCGACACAGCCGATTTAAGTCCACCAAAAACGCCTGCCAAACACATCGGTCCGGTTTCGTCGCAAATCATTAAATCGTCTTCGTGTAAAATGCGTTCAACACCGTCTAAAGTCGTGAATTTTGTTCCTGCTTCAACGTTCTTTACCTTGATTTTTAAACCTTTTATTTTTGCAATGTCAAAAGCGTGTAGCGGCTGTCCCAAATCGTGTAAAACATAATTGGTAACGTCTACTATATTGTTTTTTGGAGTAATTCCAATTGATTTTAATCTGTTTTGCAACCATTCAGGAGAGGGTTTAACATCGATGTCTGAAATAGTTACCCCACAATAACGAGGTACTTTTTTAGCATTTTCGATGACTACATCCATTTTTAACGTACGTTTCTCCACCTTAAATTTACTTACAGATGGGGTAATGATTTCATTGTTATGGGTGTAGGCGGGATTTTGTAGCAAACCGGCTCTTAAATCACGTGCAACTCCCCAATGACTCATTGCATCGGAACGATTGGGTGTTAATCCAATTTCAAAAACATCATCGGTCACAATATTAAAAAGCGTAGCCGCTGTAGTTCCAGCTTCCCATTTATTATCTAATACCAAGATACCATCATGCCCTTGACCCAAGCCCAATTCTTCTTCAGAACAAATCATTCCAAAACTTTCCTCGCCGCGAATCTTGCCTTTCTTAATGGTAAAAGCATTGCCTTCACCATCGGTTAGTACCGTGCCAATAGTAGCTACAGGGACTTTCTGTCCTGCCGCCACATTCGGAGCACCACATACGATTTGTAACGGCGTATCCGTTCCGATATCTACTTTGGTAATTCGCAATTTGTCTGCATTCGGGTGGGCGTCACAAGATAAAACATGTCCAACTACTACACCTTGTAGGCCTCCTTTAAGACTTTCGTAACGGCTAAGTCCTTCAACTTCAAGACCTAAATCGGTTAGTATTTCGGAGGTTTCTTCTGGGGTAATGTCTAACTTAATGAACTGTTTTAACCAATTGTATGAAATATGCATTAGTTTCGATTTTATAAGTAGGCAAATATACGCAATGCCAATTTTTAAGTGAAATTATTTGAGATATTTAACGATAAAAAAATAAACCTAAATCGGGTTCGCAATTAACAGTTCTAAAAGAGAATGAACCTTCTATTGGGATATGTTTTGTCCTGTCTCGGATAGGCTGTTATCAATAGATGTACTAGTGTTAAATAAATTTGTTTAATGTTTCTGCAGTCGGAATCATGCATTGGTCTTTTTTGCCATACCAACGGTAGCGGTTTTTAGCTATATAATCATATCCGCGATTGAGTAGGGCATTAGGAAAGATATTGAGCAATGTCAAAAAACTGTATTTTCCACCTAAAAAACCCGCTATTTTTAAAGCTGCTTCGGCTTTAACATAATAGGCTTGGCCCGGCTCATACAGTATAATACTGTCGATAGTTCCAGCTTCCACGCCTATGTAATTTAATATTTCCACACCCTTTTCAGAATCCAATGGAGTAAATCGAAATTGGTCGTGTATATCTGCTTTGATAACTTTTTGTACCGTGTTGTCACACAGATTACAAACGCCATCAAAGAGTATTATTTTTTTGTTTTTGGGGAGGTCTAGCATCTTATTTGTTTTTCATTCGTTCTACCAATTCTAAAGAATCCAAATCAACTTTCGATACAAATATACCGTAATTTACAGTAGCTTTTTTCTTTTCGATTTGGTCTAGTGTTCCTACGGCTTTGCCGTCGATCATTCTTACGCGGTCGCCAACTTTTAAAGTAATTTTAGGCTGATTGGCTAATTCTTGTTTTACTTGTTCCTTTTTCTCTTTCTTTTCTACTCGAATTTTTTCCACCTTTTGTTCGACCTCTTTAATCAGCACTTCCTGCTGTTTTTCCTTGACCTTTTTTTCTTTGACCGGTATGGGCTTTCTCTTGGAGTTTTCTATTTCTACCACACGTAATAGTTCGCCAAAAAGCGTTTTTTTACTTTTGTTGTTGAAATATTTTTCCGATAAATCGTCCATTTTTTGACCGAGATAAATCAAACGCTGATTGGCGTCAAACAGCTCTTGATACCGTTCCAATTTATCTTGAATTTTAACATTAATATGTTCCATTTTTTTGCTTTCCTCACGTGCTTTAGTTTCTTCTTCCTTAAGGTTTTTTGACGTGGTTTCTAACTTGGAACGCTCTTTTTGGAGGTTGGCTATCGTTTTGTCAAAACGCACTTTGTCGCCCTCAATTTTTTTCTTTGCTCGATTGATTAAGCTGTAGGGAATGCCGTTCTTTTGAGCGACTTCAAAAGTAAAGGAACTTCCTGCCTGACCCACATGTAGCTTGTATAGCGGTTCTAAGGTTTTTTCGTCAAACAACATATTGGCATTTGTGGCAAACGGCAATTCGTTAGCCAATATCTTTAAATTGGTATAGTGGGTGGTAATGATTCCAAAAGCTTCGCGTTCATAAAACTCCTCTAAAAAAGTTTCGGCCAAGGCACCACCGAGTTCGGGATCGGAACCTGTTCCAAACTCATCGATTAAAAAGAGGGTTTTGTCGTTGCACTTCTTTAAAAAATAATTCATGTTTTTTAAACGATAACTATAGGTGCTCAAATGATTCTCTATCGATTGATTGTCGCCTATATCGGTTAGTATACGGTCAAAAATAAAGGTTTCGCTGCGTTCGTGTACCGGTATTAATAGACCGCACTGCAGCATCAATTGCAATAAACCTACCGTTTTTAAGGTAATACTCTTTCCTCCGGCGTTCGGACCAGAAATAACTATAATTCTACTGTTTTGTTCCAGCTCTATCGTTTGGGGATAGGTCGGCTTCTTTTTCTTTTTATTGTTAAGCAATAAAACCGGATGGTAAGCATCTCTGAAATACACCCGACGCTCTTCGGTAATATGCGGTTTAATTCCGTTTATTTTCTCTGCGTATTTGGCTTTTCCCGCAATCAAATCGATATGCGTTAAAAAGTCCTGATAATCGGAAATTAGGTATTGAAAAGGGCGGATAACATTGGTTAGGCGTTTTAAAATACGCATAACCTCTTCGCGTTCTTCAAATTCTAGATTGTTCAATTCACGTGAATATCGCAAGGTTGCTTCCGGTTCTATATAGACAATACTTCCGGTTTTGGATTGTCCCAATACACTTCCCTTAACTTTTTTACGGTACATCGCAATTACGGCCAATACGCGTTTGTTGTCAACCACAGATTCGCGAATATCATCCAAATAGCCCGCACTGTTACTGCTGCTTAAGGCGGCAACAAAACTCTGATTAATTTTACCGCGGATACCGTTGATTTGCTTGCGTATTTCTTGCAAATTTAGCGAAGCATTGTCTTTGACTTCTCCATATTTATCTAATACAGCATCAATTTCTTTTGAAATCTGTTTGTTGATTTCTAAGTCAGTAGTTTGTGCTTGTAAAGTAGGATAGTATTCCTGAAATTTATTTAAAAAAGCGAGCAGGGTTAACGTCGTTTCAACCAAAGTTGCGATTTTTTTAAAACTGCTTACATCGAGGTAACTGTCTTCAATGGCTAAAAACTTTAGTTCATAATGGATTTCGTCAAAATAATGATTGGGAATCACATTATTATTCGTGAAAGAGGACAAATATTCAGAGGTTTGCAAAAGACCTTCGATGGTTTGTTCCGAAGTTTTGAACGGAACAACCTCTAGGGCTTTTTCTTTTCCCATTATCGTTACGCAAAGTTCGGATATGGTTTGGAGTACTGTCTGGAATTCTAAATCTTGAAGCGTTTTCGTTTGTATGGATGTCATAGAATAGTTCTCGTAATAAAGAACAAAATTACCACTATTTTGCGAGTTATCAAGGGCTATTTCTATACTCAATGGCATAAGAAAGAGAAAATAATAGTGAAAATTTCTATATTTGTTGCAAATCAAAGAACGACTAACTTTAAGTGCGATTCTTTCGATTCCAAATCGATACAGCCGTGAAGTAGTAGCGGTATAGTACCTTAATTATAAAACGATCGAGTAGCGATGACATTGGAAAGCCCTATTACATGGAAAGATTTTTTTGACCAACAGCAACAACAGAATTATTACCAATCACTGTTGCAATTCGTGGCGGATGAATACGGTTTAAAGCGCTGTTTTCCACCTGAACAACAAATCTTTGCTGCTTTTGATGCCGTAGCCCCAGAAGAGGTCAAAGTAGTATTATTGGGACAGGATCCATATCACGGATTCGGTCAAGCAAACGGTTTGTGTTTTTCGGTTAACGATGGGGTGCGTTTTCCTCCTTCTTTGGTAAATATTTTTAAAGAATTAGAAAGTGATTTAGGCGAGCCCTTGCCGATATCCGGCAATTTGGAACGTTGGGCCAATCAAGGTGTTTTGATGTTAAATGCAACCTTAACGGTAGAAGAAAGCAAGGCAGGGAGTCATCAAAAACGGGGTTGGGAAACATTTACTGATGCGGTAATTGAATATATATCAGAGCATTGTACGGGAGTGGTCTTTTTGTTGTGGGGTAATTATGCCATTCAAAAAGGGAGGAAAATAGACAGAGATAAGCATTTTGTACTCACTGCAGGTCATCCTTCGCCATTGAGTGCTAATAGAGGGTATTGGTTTGGGAACAAGCATTTTAGTCAAACGAACGAACTGTTAAAAAAATCGGGTAGAGCAGCGGTGGAATGGTAAGTTTTTTTATAAATCAAATAATATACATAGAACTGACTATATTTAAAACGCAAAAAGGAGTTCCGATAGGAACTCCTTTTTGCGTTTTTATACGAGTAAAATTTATTTTGCCAATAACTCAGCAACTTTAGCTTCTAATTCTTCGCCTCTTAAATCTCTCGCTACGATAACTCCGTTTTCATCTAAGATAAACGTGGCAGGAATTGCTTTTACAGAATAATCTGCAGCAATAGGATCTTGCCAGAATTGAAGATTAGATACTTGAGCCCAAGTTAATCCGTCTTTTGCGATTGCTTCTTTCCATTTGTCTCCGTCTTTGTCTAAAGATACTCCGATAATGTTAAGACCTTTTTCGTGAAATTTGTTGTACAATTTAACCACATTAGGGTTTTCCACTCTACACGGACCACACCATGAAGCCCAGAAATCAACAATAGTTACTTTTCCTAAACTTTCTTTTAAGCTAACCATTTTACCTTCAGGGTTTGGAGCAGAAAAATCAGGAGCTTTTTTCCCAACGCTTACTTTTCCAACCTTAGCCAACAATTCAGCCAATTCTTTACCTTGTTTAGATTCTTTTATTTCTTTAGGCATTTTGTCGAATAACGCTTGAGATTTTGCTGGCTCTATACTGCTTCCTTGAGTCATTTGATTCAAAATCAAAATAGAGATAAACGCATCTGGAGTTTTTTCAACAAATGATAATGTATAGTTTTTTAATTCATTAGTATATTTTTCATTGATACCATAAAGTGAATCCAATACTTTTTCGTTATTGCTTTGTTGAGCTTCCATAATCAACATTTGATTTTGTTGTTGGAATTCAACTACTTTTTTCTGTAAAACACCAGCTTCTTTGTTGAAAGTTACAAAGTAATCGTTGTTTTTTGTACCGGTAACTTTAGAATTCTCTAAATCATCTTTATTGAAATCTACTTTGATATCTCCGTTTTCAAGAATAAATGGAAGGCCTAAATTTCCTTCTTTTCCAAAAGCGATATAAGAAATTTCAGTCTCACCTGCTTTTCCTTTAATTTCAAATTTTCCGTTTTTTACTTCTGTTGAATCAACAGATACTACGTCCAATTCGGTTTGTTTTTTTAAGTAAACTTTTGTTCCATCTTCGATGCCTTTTACATTACCACTAATAGTGAAACTATCCGTTGGTGTGTTGTTACATGAAGCCATAAGTGCTAGGGCACCGACTAGAGAAAAGATTTTTTTCATTTGTGTTGATTAATTTATTCTTAATTAGGTTGATTTAATTGATTTTCAATGTATTAGTTGTTTTTTGTGTTCGTAAAAACAAATGAATACGCCAATACAAATATACCGAAAAATCTAGAACCCTAATTAATAAATTGTTAATTTATGATCCAATTCTTTGGTAAATTAAAATGGAGCTGTTTTATTACGGTTTTATGGAGATAAAAAAAATCAAAATCATAGACCACCCCGCAACTAAGAATAATCCTCCTATGGGTGTTATTGGGCCTAAAATCTTGATTTTGCTTTTCATTGCACTACTGATAGTGAGTCCGTATATACTGAATGAAAAGAGTAATGTGCCTATGATAAAAAATCGAACGGCATTGATTAAGTAGTCGTTTGGGGGTAAACTCGATAGGCCTATAGCTAAAAGGGCTAGGGCGTGATACATTTGGTATCTAACACCGGTTTCAAAATTGGCGAGTTGTTCTTTATTAAAGCGTTTCTTTAAAAAATGGGCGCCAAAGGCACCAAATATAACGGCAGTTCCGCCAAAGATACTTCCAAATAGTAGGGCTGTTTCGTTCATGTATATATTTTAGTTTAAAGTTAAGGCTCCGAGTATTTCTTCAGACATAAAGGGACCACCGGGATATCGAGCGGTATAATCTAGGTTAAGCCATATTTGCCCGCGTTCGTCAATGTGATAATGGATTTCTTTACCGCGACTCTCTTCTTTAAAAAGAACCTCTTTTATCAGGTAATTGATGTTTTCTAAGTCGGCTTTAGTTCCTATTAACATCTCGGGATACAGGTGTTCTTTGGTATGTATTATTCTGGGTGTACCACCGATCGCCTGTATTAAAGCAGACATCAAGATAGCGTGGTCGTCGCAATCACCAGAAAAGTGTTGTAACGATTCCGATGCTGTAGCGATATATTCTCTGCCTTTAGGGTCATTTACATAATTCCATCGGTTGCGAATCTCTTTAAAAATAGCAAAACACTGTATGATTTGACGGTATTCACTGTGTCCTTTTATATTGGTAAAGTGTTTGGTAGTGGCTAGTAAGGCAAAATTTCGAACCTTGGGGTTGTTGTATTCAACGGCATTGATGATTTTCGATTTGTTGGGAAACGGCAATAATTTAGAAATAATAACGTCTTGGGGGTTTGGACTATCAGACATGGAATAAATCATGGCGCGATAATCGTCATAAACCGCGGTAAAGCCATAGCCTTGAAATAAGGTGCCCCAAACTAAAAATGCGATATAAATAAAAACGCAAACAAATAGAAAAGTTTTGAGTAAACGCAACAGCAATTGAAATAGCAATACCAGAGCGATAAATAACAATATTCTATCGATATGGTAGGGCCAGTCTGGATCTATAATGTTCTGGTGAATAATTATAAATACAGGTATGATTACTAGTACGTTAAGTACGAGTATAATAATAGAGTCCCAAGGCTTAGGTATGGTAAGCTTAGAAATGATTTTCTTATATTGGGATTCTTTAATTTCGCTCATCGACTCGCGCTTATGACTTTACGGCTTGGTGGTAGTTAATAGTTTTATCAATCAAATTTAAGGACAAAAGCTCTTGTTGAACAGCATCAAAGGCGGCCTGGTCTAGTGGTTTCTGCGACCATTTTGTCAGCTCAAGCCACTGTTGTATATCTGTTGTCTTTTGGTTGAATTTGGAAGCTAAGGTACGGTCTATACTCGGTATTTGCTTAAATTCTTCTGTAGTAATGTTGATGATTTCCAGTATTTGTTCTATTACAGCGCGATTTTTTTCTAGGTATTCATTGCGGCAAACAATAACGAATGAGGGCCACGGTGTTGGACATGATCCAATCCGTCTAAAAATTCCTTGATCGACTAAGGGTTGTGTCATAAAGCGCTCCCACATAAAATAGTCTGCGGTTCCTTCGGATAATGCTGTAACAGCACCATCGATGGTGTTGACAATTTGCAAAGGGACTTCAGAATTCCAATTTTGCTGTTTGGCATTTACTAACGCCATCAGATGGGAGCCTGAACCCAGTCTGCTAATTGCGGCAGTTTTGCCTTTTAAATCGGCTAGGTCTTTATAAGGAGAAGCATGAGCTACATGTATTCCCCATAGCAACGGTGAACTTACGTATTCTTGTACAATGGTGGAGGGGTTGCCTGAGGCGATATCTTTTAAAATACCTTCGGTTAGAATCACGGCAAGATCAGTGGTGTCTTCTCGTAGCATCTGGCACATTTTTCCTGTGCCCTCGGGTACATCAGTCCAGGTTAAATTTAAATCGACAGCGTCAAAATCACCACTGTCAATGGCCAAATGCCAAGGCAGATTAAAGTGTTCCGGTACTCCTGCAATCCTCACTGTTTTCATCTCTGATATTTTAACTGCTAAGATAGGAATTGCAAGCGTTATTTGTAATAATTTTTGGTTAAAACGCAAAAAAAATCTCCATTTATTAGATGGAGATTTTGGTGTCGCTTATTTCATGGAGCCCGTTTCTTTGAATTTTATATGAAAGTTAAAGGCTTCATTTAAAAGGTGAGGGGTGTGGCCGCCTACAGCCTTAGCGCGTTCGAAATAATCGCGAATTGAAGGGCGGTAGTCGGGGTGTACACAGTTTTCGATGATGACCTCTGCGCGCTCTCTAGGCGATAAACCGCGTAAATCGGCTAAACCTTGGTCTGTAACGAGTATGTCGACGTCGTGTTCGGTATGATCCACATGCGATACCATCGGTAAAACATGAGATATGGAATTATGATCTTTTGAAGCTGCTTGAGTTACAAAAATACTTAAATAGGCATTTCGGGCAAAATCACCCGAGCCTCCAATTCCATTCATCATGCGATTTCCGCCTATATGTGTGGAATTGACGTTTCCATAAATATCGAATTCTATAGCAGTATTGATGGCAATAATTCCCAGGCGACGAATCACCTCGGGTGAATTACTGATGTTTTGAGGGCGCAATACCAATTTATCTTGGTAATTGTCAAAGTTCTTTAAAATGCGTTGGTAGCAGTTTTCGGTAACTGTAATAGAGGAGCCTGAGGCGAAATTCATCTTACCCGAATCGATAAGATCAAAGGTGCTGTCTTGCAATACCTCAGAATACATGGTAAGGTTTTCAAAAGGGCCATCGATTAATCCGGTGAGTACGGCATTGGCCACTTTTCCGATTCCAGCCTGTAAAGGCAGTAAAGAAGGAGTTAAAGTGCCTTTTTTGATTTCTCCTTCAAAAAAACGCAGTAAATGTTGTGATATAGCAGTTGTTTTTTCGTCGGGATGTGTCAATTCTGCCGGTGTATCGAGTATATCTGTAAAAACAATTCCGATTACGTGCTCTGGATTCAGGCGGATAAATGCTTCTCCTATGCGATCGCTCACGGTTTGTATCGGTATAATTTCTCTGTTTGGATAACTTTGTGGTACGCAATTGTCGTGAATTCCTCTAAAAGAAGTCGGTACCAAGGTGTTGATTTCAATAATTATTTTAGGTGCGGCAGCTGCAAAATAGGCAGAATTACCTATTGAAGTAGTAGGTATTATAAAACCCTGATCGTTGATAAAGGAAGCTTCGATGATGGCGATGTCTACAGCGGGTATATGACCGCATTGAAGTTGTTCTATCGTTTCACTTAAGTGTTGATCGACGTATTTTAATTCGTAGTTATTGATGCTTTTTCTTAAAGTAGCGTCTGCTTGAAAGGGCATCCTGCGAATTAATGCATGATTGGCGGCTAAATCCGCGTCGGTAGTATGGCCTAAAGAAGCTCCAGTTATCAAGGTGATTGCTACATCTTCTGTGGCTGCTCTTTTTGCGAAAGCCGGCAATACAGACTTGCTATCTCCAGCTTTGGTAAACCCACTCGCACCAACTACTGCGCCGTTTGGGATCAATTGAGCTGCTTGCTCAGCAGTGATAATTTTTGATTTATATGCTTCAAAATTAATCCTTTCTAGTGGCAAATTTTCTTCAATCATCTTAAAAATAAATTAAGCGCTAAATTTAGCGTTATTTTGAGAGTTTTGAAAATTATACCTTCCCTATTTTAAGTTCCATCCTATTTTAGAATCATTTTAAAATATAAGGCTAAAAAGCAAAAAAGCTAACCTATTCGGTTAGCTTTTCCAAAGTGTATTTGATTAATGCACGTACTGCTTTGTAGGGGTCGGTACTAAAGGTGCCGTCGGCCCTATTTGCGATAATCGCATTTAGCGATACCGCCTGATGGCCTAATAGTTTTGATAATCCGTATATAGCCGCAGTTTCCATTTCGAGATTTGTTATTCTATAAGAATCAAAAGTAAAAGTATCTATTTTATGATTTAGCGAACTGTCTTGCAAAGCCAGTCGCAATACTCTTCCTTGTGCTCCATAAAAACCACTTGCAGTAGCGGTAATTCCATAGTTCATTTGAGTACCGCTTAAGCGGGCTTCCAATGACGGACTGTTACCAATGATATAAGGACGGCCTTTTCTAGAGTCCCATTGGGTATGCTGAATAAAAGCATCTTCCATCTCTTCTTCGCAGATGTCATGCAGTTCATAAGAACGCAACATATTGTCCATACCGATTCCGTATTGCGATAGTAAAAAACTATCTACAGCTAGGTCGGAGTGAAGTGATCCGGATGTACCTACGCGAACGATGTTTAAAGAGGTGTGATTTTGTTTGGGTAAACGCGTTTCGAAATCAATATTGACTAAAGCATCCAACTCATTTAGAACAATATCAATATTGTCAGGACCGATACCCGTTGAAATGACGCTAATGCGATTTCCTTTAAATGTGCCGGTATGCGTTTTAAACTCTCTTTTCTGAGTGCGAAACTCAATGGTGTCAAAATGTTCAGAAATCTGTTCAACACGGTCTTGATCGCCAACAAAAATCACATCTTTGGCCAAGTTTTCTGGACGAAGGTTTAAGTGATAAATGCTCCCGTCCGGATTTAAAATTAATTCAGATGATTTGATGGGCATGGTGTGTGTTTTTAAATTATCCGCCTACGCGTTTGATTTTGTATCCCTGTTTGCTGAGGAACTCCATGATTTTATCTCTAAAGTTTCCCTGTATAATGATTTCGCCATCTTTTGCTGAACCGCCTACACCACAAAGGGTTTTGAGTTGTTTGGCAAGAGATTTTAAATCCTCATCACTACCTTGAAAACCTTTAATCAAGGTGGCTACTTTGCCACCTCGATTTTTTTTATCTAAATGAGCTTCCAATCGCTGTTCATTAGCTTTTAGCGGAGTTTTTTCTTCGTTGGATTCCTCATATGAAAAAGAGGCATTGGTCGAAAATACAAAGCCGCCTAAATCTTCTAAATTACTGATTTTTTTACTCATTACGGTGTTTATTTTTTAATTAATCCCAATTCAACTAAACGCTCATGTAAATATGCGCCAGCAGTAATGTCATCAAACTGTTTTGGGTGATTTTCGTCAATACATTCAGGCAAACAGTTTAGCGGCATTTCACTAATTGGATGCATAAAAAATGGGATTGAAAATCGAGAGGTTCCCCATAGTTCACGGACGGGGTTTACCACTTGGTGTATGGTTGATTTTAATCTGTTATTGGAATGACGGGACAACATATCGCCTACATTAATAACCAATTCATCCGGTTGAGCAATGGCATCAATCCATTGACCATCGTGGTTTTGTACTTGTAATCCCTTTCCTTGAGCTCCCATTAACAGCGTGATCAAATTAATGTCTCCATGGGCTGCAGCGCGCAAAGCATTTTTGGGCTCTTCCAGTATGGGAGGGTAGTGAATAGGACGTAAAATACTGTTGCCGTTTTTGAGAAAAGCATCAAAATAAAACTCGTCTAATCCGAGAAATAAAGCCAAGGCTCTCAATACGTAAACACCTGTTTTCTCAAGCATTTGGTAGGTTTCTTTTCCTACTGTATTGAAATGAGGTAACTCTCTCACTTGAACATTCGCTGGATAAGTCGCTTCTAGTTCTGGGTTGTCTTGAACATATTGTCCAAAATGCCAAAATTCCTTTAAGTCTCCTTCTTTGCGCCCTTTTGCATGCTCTTTTCCAAAAGAGACATAACCGCGTTGTCCACCAATACCTGGAATTTCATAGCCTTCTTTGACTTCCAGGGGAAGGCTAAAGAAGTTGCGAACCTCTGTATATAGGTTTTCAACGAGTTGGTCATCTAGGAAATGACCTTTTAATGCTACGAATCCAATTTCTTCGTAGGCTTTTCCGATTTCATTTACAAATTTTTGTTTACGTATCGGGTCGTCCGATAGGAAATCACGCAAGTCAACACTGGGAATGTTTTGCATTGTTATAATTTGTTTAATAAAAAAACTTAATATAAGTGAAGCAAATTTACTGATATTTTTTAATACCTGGGTTCGAATTTTACAACTATTATCTATATTAAGGACTTTTATTAGTGGCTCTGATTCGGTTCTTAAATGTTGGGTACGCTTGTGTTTTTGGTTTGGAGTGGCTCGAAGTGATTTTGCAATTAATGCAGCAATTTTTTAAACTATAAAAAAGAGCTACCGTGTGCTGTGAAGGACATTCTGTCTCTTGATGTGTGTGAGTTATCAAGGAATTGTATGTATAATAAAAACTTATTTTTTAACAGAATAGTCGCTAAATACAAAGCTGATTTGAGTTTGTAGGTGAAGAATAATTCGATAATTGAAAATTATAGTAAATATAATTTGCCATTTATCATATAAAAGTTTATATTTACTAATATAGATAATGCGGTAATGTAAAATAATTAATAACATTAAAAATAACAATTATGAAATTAAAACTTTTACTTTTTTTGGCAGTGCCTTTTTTTATTGCTTGTAATTCTAATGTTACAAAAGGAGGGCTTAAACAAGATGAAAGAGCAGCCGAAGCTGTAGGCGGATGGTTGTATTATTATTCGATGAATAAAAATTATGATTCTATCTATAACTTAATGGGCGACGATTACTTCGCAAAATCTTCTAAAGAGAAATTAAAAAATTATTTATTGGAAAAAGAAGCCAAGTTAGGCGAAATTAAAACTTTCGAAATTAAAGATTGGCAAAAGAATACTTCCACCGACGAGTCCAATGCAGACGCTCATTATGTTTTAAAATACAATGTTGAATATGCCAATGGAAAATCGGAAGAAATCCTATATCTATCCAAAGAAGGTAAAGATTTAAAGATTACAGATTATAAAGTAATCGCGGCTGGTTTGTAATTAATAGGATTATAGTGTTTACAAATTAAGGCTATTAAGGCTATTAAGGCTTTGTTTAATATAAAAAAAACACCTCTCCAATTTGAGTTTGAACTCCAAATTGCTAGAGGTGATTTTTTTTGCAACTACGTGAGGTAACTGCTGATGAATACTTTAAATAGAAAATTTCCTATTTCTTTTTCATTTGATTTGCTTTGTCCTCCGCTTTTGCAGTTTCTTTTTTCATATCACTGACTTTGGCGTCTACTTTAGCGGTTTCTTTGGTTTTTACCTCTTCTATTTTACTTTTTGATTTGGCTACTTGAGTGTTGACTTTAGCTTGTTCTGTAGTTTTGGTTTGTTCTACTTTGCCTTCTGCTTTTTCAATTTTCTTTTGTGTTTTAGCACCTTCTTGATTTACAGTTGCTTTTAGCTTTTCGCCTGTTTGAGCCATTGTGCTTGCTGATGCAAATACAGCTAGTAAAGCAGTAAGAGCGATTGAATTTTTAATGTTCATAATTTTTAGTATTAAATTGGTAATAATGACTCAAAATCATTCTTTGATTTTGTAAAGTGAAATTAATATATAATTTCTTTGCGGAATACGCAGTTGTGTTTTTTGTGATAAAATTAATAATTTTTAGAAAATCTAGAAATCTCAGCGGGTAGAAAAGCCTTGAAAATACTGGTTTTTTGATTTTTCATCTCCGTTTGTTAGGGGGATAATTAAGGCTGTTTTTGCTTAAAATTGTTAAAATTTTGCGCTGCTAAAGTCGGAGATAAAGCCGCAGCTTTTCATTTTAAAAAAAAGAAAGCATAGCCGTGGCTTTTTTTTGAGTTTAACGGCTTAATAAATCGCGATTAACAGCTGATATTTTCACTGTGATTTCGATTGTAAAGCAGTTCTTTTTTATAGGCTTGAAAATCAATATTTAAGGAAAAATATTTAAGCGGTGTTTTTTTTAGTTATTCTTTAAAGAATTATTAATTTTAACCCCTTTATGACTTACTATGGAAAATATAAAATACGACAAAAAAGATTTGACTAATGAAGTCCTTTTGGATTTGTATAAAAAAATACTTAAACCTCGATTAATCGAAGAGAAAATGTTAATCTTGATTCGTCAAGGAAAGGTTTCAAAATGGTTTTCAGGTATAGGGCAAGAAGCGATTTCAGTTGGGGTTACTAGTGTATTAGATCGTGACGAATACGTGTTGCCTATGCATAGAAACTTGGCGGTTTTTACCAGTAGAGATATCCCGCTATACCGTTTGTTTTCACAATGGCAGGGTAAAGCAGATGGCTTTTCTAAAGGAAGAGAGCGTTCGTTTCATTTTGGAACACAAGAATTTAATATCGTAGGAATGATTTCACATTTGGGTCCTCAATTGGGATTGGCAGATGGAATTGCATTGGCACATAAGTTAAAAGATGAAAAGAAAGTTACTGCGGTATTTACTGGAGAGGGTGGAACTTCTGAAGGGGACTTTCACGAAGCATTAAACGTAGCTTCTGTGTGGGACTTGCCGGTATTGTTTGTTATAGAAAACAACGGTTATGGACTTTCAACGCCGACCAATGAACAATATCGCTGTGAAAACTTGGCGGATAGAGCTGTAGGTTATGGTATGGAAAGCCATATTATAGATGGAAATAATATATTAGAGGTTTATACAAAATTGACGGACATTGTCAAGTCGATGAGAGAAAATCCACATCCGGTTTTAATCGAGTTTAAAACTTTTAGAATGCGCGGTCATGAAGAGGCTAGCGGAACCAAATACGTTCCTCAAGAGTTGATGGATATGTGGGCGGTTAAAGATCCTTTGGAGAACTATAAAAAATACTTGTTAGAATTAGGTGTATTAAGTGCAGAAGCCGATGTTGAGATTCGAGCTGCATTTAAAAAAGAGATAGACGAGCATTGGGCTAAAGTTCAAAGTGAACCGTTGATCGAAGCCGATTTAGATGAAGAATTGAGAGATATGTATGCGCCCTATGAACACCAAGTGTTTGAGATGGGGGAAGAAACACATAAGATTCGACTTGTGGACGCCGTATCAGAGGGTTTAAAACAATCTTTTGAGCGCCATCCTAATTTGGTGATTATGGGTCAGGATATTGCAGAATATGGAGGAGCATTTAAAGTAACTGACGGATTTGTGGATTTGTTTGGAAAAGAGCGAATCAGAAATACACCAATCTGTGAAAGTGCTATAGTCTCAGCTGCTATGGGATTGTCTATAAACGGACAAAAAGCCATAGTTGAAATGCAATTTGGTGACTTTGTTTCGACGGGCTTTAATCCTATTGTAAACTATTTGGCTAAAATTCACTACAGATGGAATGAAAAAGCCGATGTAGTGGTTAGAATGCCTTGTGGAGGCGGTACGCAAGCAGGGCCTTTTCACTCGCAAACCAATGAAGCTTGGTTTACTAAAACACCAGGATTAAAAGTGGTTTATCCAGCCTTTCCTTTAGATGCTAAAGGTTTGATGAACACCGCAATTAACGACCCTAATCCGGTAATGTTTTTCGAACATAAAATGCTTTATAGAAGTATTTATCAAGAAGTGCCAACCAATTATTATACGATTCCGTTTGGACAGGCTGCTCTTTTAAGAGAAGGTAGCGATGTAACCATTGTTACTTTTGGCGCAGGAGTACATTGGGCTTTGGAAACCTTGGATAAAAATCCGGATATTAAAGCGGATTTGTTGGATTTGAGAACTTTACAGCCTTTGGATTGGGAATCGATTTATCAATCGGTAAAAAAGACCGGAAAAGTAATTGTTTTACAAGAAGATTCATTGTTTGGAGGTGTGGCTAGTGATATAGCTGCAACTATTATGGAAAATTGTTTTAAGTATTTAGATGCACCAGTAAAACGTGTTGCTAGTTTGGATACGGCAATTCCTTTTGTAAAAGCCTTAGAAGATCAATATTTACCGAAGGGAAGATTTGAAAGCGAATTAATCGATTTACTGGCGTATTAATTTAAACCGATAACAACAACACAACAAACCCATATTTATGAATACAATCACACAAACCGATTTTAATTTTCCAAATCAAAAATCAGTATATCACGGTAAAGTGCGTGAAGTATATAATATCAACGACCAATTATTGGTCATGATAGCTACGGATCGACTATCTGCTTTTGATGTGGTAATGCCAAAGGGAATCCCTTACAAAGGACAAATATTAAATCAAATTGCTACTCAATTCATGCAAAACACGCAGGATATAGTACCAAATTGGTTAATAGCGACACCTGATCCGAATGTTGCTGTTGGGCATTTGTGTGAACCTTTTAAAGTTGAAATGGTTATTAGAGGATATCTTTCTGGACATGCTGCCAGAGAGTATGCTTTGGGGAAAAGAGTTTTGTGTGGTGTTATTATGGAAGACGGTTTAAGGGAAAATGATCGTTTTGCCGAGCCGATTATCACCCCTTCTACTAAAGCGGATTTGGGAAATCACGACGAAGATATTTCTCGTGAAGACATCTTAAGTAAGGCTATAGTGTCAGAAGAAGATTATTTGGTTTTAGAGCAATATACAAGAGCATTATATCAAAGAGGTACGGAGATTGCAGCGAGTAGAGGCTTGATTTTGGTGGATACCAAATATGAATTTGGTAAAACTAAAGATGGAAAAATAGTTCTAATCGATGAAATTCACACTCCGGATTCCTCTAGATACTTTTATGCAGAGGGGTATCAAGAACGTCAAAATAACGGAGAGCAACAAAAACAATTGTCTAAAGAATTTGTGAGACAGTGGTTAATCGCTAATAACTTTCAAGGTAAAGAGGGGCAAGTAGTTCCCGAAATGACCGATCAATATATTCAAACCGTTTCGGAGCGTTATATTGAATTGTATGAGAAGATTATGGGCGAAACTTTTCAAAAGGCAGATGTTGCTAATATATTGGAACGAATTGAGAAAAATGTATTGGCTTTCTTAGCAGATTATAAAAACTAATGATTGATGGTATGGAGTTATTAAAAAGTCTTTATTGGAGACATGCTACTAAGAAAATGACGGGCGCTGTGGTTCCAGAAGTCAAAGTGAATCAAATTATCGAAGCGGCTCGTATGGCGCCAACATCCTCAGGCTTACAGCCTTTTGAGATGATTTTGGTAAAAAACCAAAGCTTTAAAGAAAAGATTTATAATGAAGCGGCACAACAATCTCAAATTTTAGATTGTTCACATCTTTTGGTGTTTGCAGCTTGGGATCAATATACCGAAGCGCGATTGGATGCTGTTTTCGACAATATGGAAGAAATAAGGCATTTAGCTGCGGGAACTATGGACGACTATAAGAACAGTTTGTTGTTGCAATTTCAGCCTTGGGATTTGGAAAGACAATTTCAGCATGCGGCACGACAGGCATATATTGCTTTCGGTATGGCTATAGCAGCTGCTGCGGAACTAAAAGTAGATGCTACTCCTATGGAGGGGTTTGACAATGCGATTTTGGACACTTTATTAGGCTTGGATAAAAGGGGATTAAAAAGTGTAACCCTGCTTCCTTTAGGTTATAGAGATGAAGAAAACGATTGGTTGGCTCCACTAAAAAAAGTGCGATTTCCACTCGAGAAGATGTTGACCATAATAGAGTAAACTATAAAAAAAGCTGTCTTAAGACAGCTTTTTTTATAGTTTACAAATTCAATCTGCACGGAATTCCCTATTAAAGGAGTGTAGTAATTGAAAAGTGTGGTAGGCTGCAATGCGCGTAAACGAATTCGCGAATGTGCAAATTACCCTCATTTAAAAGCTTAAAAATTACCCAAAAATCATTTTTTTTGGACTAAAAACGACTTTTTGTCAAACTGATAATTTGGTAATTAAAGTGGCGATTTACCTGTTTTTACCTCCTATAACGAGGTGTTTTTCGATTTAACAAAGAATAATGCAATATAAAGTTCTTTTTTTAGGAATACTTCTAAAGCGGGTATATTAGTTTTTCTAATTAGATTGTATTATATTCGTGATCTGTAATATTATTTATTTCATCATACGGTTTTACTATGAATCAAACGGCTATAAAAGAACCTCTTTCTTTTGAAGATTTTAAAAAAGAAGTTCTACAAGACTATAAAATTGCGCGTACCAGTAGAGAATGTAGTTTATTGGGAAGAAGAGAAGTGTTGACGGGAAAAGCGAAATTCGGAATTTTTGGAGATGGAAAAGAAGTGCCGCAATTAGCTATGGCCAAAGCCTTTCGCAATGGAGATTTTCGTTCGGGCTATTACCGCGATCAAACTTTTATGATGGCAATTGGAGCTTTGACTACGCAACAGTTTTTTGCAGGATTATTTGGTCATTCCGATTTGGACCACGATCCGATGTCGGCTGGAAGACAAATGGGAGGGCATTTTGCTACCCACAGTTTAGATGAAAATGGAAACTGGAAAAAACTAACAGCACAGAAAAATTCTAGCGCCGATATTTCACCTACAGCAGGGCAAATGCCAAGATTGTTAGGTTTAGCACAGGCGTCAAAAGTATATAGAGAGTTCGCCAATATGGATGTAGAAAATAATTTTTCTGTATCGGGTAATGAAGTTGCTTGGGGTACTATTGGTAATGCTTCTACTTCTGAAGGTTTGTTTTTTGAAACCATCAATGCAGCTGGAGTACTACAGGTTCCTATGGTTATGAGTGTTTGGGACGATGAGTACGGTATTTCTGTACACGCCAAATACCAAACTACCAAAGAAAATATTTCTGAAATACTCAAGGGGTTTCAGCGTGATGACGAACAAAAAGGTTACGAAATTATTAGAGTTGCCGGATGGGATTATGTTGCCTTAATTGAGGCTTATAATACCGCTTCTCAAATTGCGAGAGAACAACATGTACCGGTTTTAATTCACGTTCAACAATTAACTCAACCTCAGGGACATTCCACTTCGGGATCACATGAACGTTACAAGAGCAAAGAGCGCTTGGAATGGGAAGTGGAGTTTGATTGTTTGTTGAAAATGAGAAATTGGATTATAGAAAACAATATAGCGACGGCCGACTCCTTAGATGAATTGGATCAAATTCTTAAAAAAGAAGTATTAGAGGCTAAAAAAGCCGCTTGGAATGCTTATATAGATCCTATTAAAAAAGAGCGTACAGAATTCGTTGAATTGTTAAAAAGAGTAGCTCCCCAAAGTGCTCATCGCGATGTAATTGAACAAAGTGCTACGGAATTAGAGGCGATAAAAGAGCCTATTCGAAAAGAAATTTTAACCGCAGCAAGAAAAATAATAAGACTGGTTGTTAATGAGGCTCCTCAGGCTGAAATGGCGCAGTTTATCAAGGCTTATTTTGAAAAAATTCAACCTAAGTTCAGTTCTAATTTATATTCCAATTCCAAAGACAGTCTAGCGCATATTGTTGAAGTGCCTGTAACTTACAACGACGATGCCGAAGAAGTGGATGCGCGAGTTGTTTTAAGGGATAATTTTGAGGCCATTTTCAAAAAACATGAAAATGCATTGATTTTTGGTGAAGACTCGGGTAATATTGGTGATGTAAATCAGGGATTGGAAGGTTTGCAAGAAAAATTTGGAGCGACAAGAATTTCCGATACAGGAATTCGCGAAGCAACGATTTTAGGTCAAGGTATTGGAATGGCGATGCGCGGTCTAAGACCGATTGCAGAAATCCAATATTTGGACTATTTGTTATATGCTATTCAAATCATGAGTGATGATTTGGCAACGCTACAATATAGAACTTCAGGAAAACAAAAAGCACCACTTATAGTGCGTACTCGTGGTCATCGTTTAGAGGGAATCTGGCATTCTGGATCACCGATGGGTATGATTATCAATGCAATCAGAGGAATGCACGTATTGGTTCCGAGAAACATGACAAAAGCCGCTGGTTTTTATAATGCTTTATTGGAAACAGACGAGCCGGCCTTGGTTATTGAGTGTTTAAACGGTTACCGTTTGAAAGAGAATATGCCTAATAATTTAGGAGAATTTAAAACGCCGATTGGAGTGGTAGAAACCATGAAAGAAGGTAAGGATATCACGGTGGTTTCCTATGGGTCAACCCTACGTGTAATCGAACAAGCAGCAGCTGAATTACTCGAATTGGGAATCGAAGTGGAATTAATAGATTGCCAATCACTTTTGCCGTTTGATATAACACATCAAGTGGCGGCGAGTTTAAAGAAAACCAACCGTTTATTGGTGGTAGATGAAGACGTTCCGGGAGGAGCATCGGCTTACTTATTGCAGGAAATCGTTGAAACGCAAGGCGGTTATCGTTATTTAGACAGTGCGCCTCAGACGCTTACTGCTAAGGCACACAGACCTTCTTACGGAACAGATGGAGATTATTTTTCTAAACCATCTTCCGAGGATGTTTTTGAAAAAATTTATGCAATAATGAACGAGGCAAATCCAATCAAATATCCAAGTTTATATTAATTCGAATTATATTTTTGGTACAAAAAGGGCTTTTCTTATGAAAAGCCCTTTTTTATTTATAAGATTTTAAGTTCCTTTTTTAAGGAATAATGCAACCACCTTATTGTATACAACACGGATTCGCAGCTAAAAACGAGCTAGTGTTGTACGGACTTTTCTACTAGGAAACAAGTAGATAAAAAGAACCTTATAATAAAAGCTTAACTGATTGTCCTTTTTTTTTAGGATAGGAATTACAAACTATACCGGCTTTTAACTTTTTCTCAGTAAATACAACTTGAGTTCTAGGGTTTTGACCAGTAAAATTGATAGCTAAATATTATGATAGCATATAAAATATCATTATTTTTGCACATTGTTTTAAACATAGCTATATTATGATAAATGATTTATTCGACAGAATACATAAAAGTAAAGGACCGCTAGGAAAATGGGCTTCACAAGCTGAAGGATATTACGTGTTCCCAAAATTAGAAGGACCTTTGTCTAATCGTATGATGTTTCATGGCAAAGAAATTATCAATTGGAGTATCAACGATTACCTCGGATTGTCTAATCATCCCGAAGTGCGTCGCGTTGATGCTGAAGCAGCAGCAGAATATGGTGCCGCATATCCTATGGGAGCGAGAATGATGTCTGGACATACAACCATGCACGAACAACTTCAAGATGAATTGGCTGCTTTTGTACAAAAAGAAGCTGCTTATTTATTGAATTTTGGCTATCAAGGAATGGTTTCTATTATTGATGCATTGGTAACGAAAAACGATATTATCGTTTATGATGTGGACTCACATGCTTGTATTATCGACGGTGTTCGTCTACATATGGGTAAACGTTTTACTTACAAACACAATGATATTGAAAGTTTTGAAAAAAACTTACAACGCGCTACTAAAATGGCAGAAACCACTGGAGGAGGAATCCTAGTGATTACCGAAGGTGTTTTTGGTATGCGAGGACAACAAGGAAAATTAAAAGAAATTATCGCTTTAAAAGATCGTTATAACTTTAGACTGTTGGTTGATGATGCCCATGGGTTTGGTACCTTAGGAGCAACAGGAGCTGGAGCAGGTGAGGAACAAGCTTGTCAAGACGGTATTGACGTTTATTTTTCTACTTTTGCAAAATCAATGGCGAGTATCGGTGCATTTGTTGCTGCTGATCAAGACATCATCGATTATTTAAAATACAATTTGAGATCTCAAATGTTTGCAAAAGCACTTCCAATGATATTTGTTAAAGGAGCGCTTACCCGTTTGAATCTTTTGAGAACCCAACCGGAACTTAAAGCCAAACTTTGGGAAAATGTAAATGCGTTGCAAAACGGATTAAAAGATAGAGGTTTTAATATAGGTGATACCAATACCTGTGTTACACCCGTATATCTAGAAGGAAGTATTCCGGAAGCTATGGTAATGGTTAATGACTTAAGAGAGAATTATAATGTTTTCTTGTCGATTGTTGTTTATCCTGTGATTCCTAAAGGGATTATCTTGTTGAGAATGATACCGACTACGACACATACTATGGAAGATATTTCTGAAACTTTAGCAGCTTATGAAGCGATTAGAGAGAAATTAGAAAACGGTACTTATAAGGAAATTGCTAGCAGAACTACGGTTGATGTTAGTAATGCATCATAAGTAGTAGTCGTTATAAATAAAAAAAGCTTCCATTTTGGAAGCTTTTTTTATAGGTAAATATTTTTGGGGGCGAAGCTTAATATAAATATCCTAAACAACTCTAGCTGAGCTCTTTTCTAAACGTTTTTCTCCTCTTGTGTATTACCGGACTAAATTGTTTCCATAATTGCTGTATTTTGTTGTTTTCGACCAACAGCGGATTGGTTTCGATTAAGGAGATACCTTTCTTAGTGAAATTGTCGTAAATCTCTTTAAACATTAAAGCATTGATGCCTTTGTTTTGATATTCTGGATCGATTCCAATCAGGTAAAACTCGGCGTGATTGTTTTTTTTCATCGCTTGCAACAAATGCCAAAACCCAAACGGAAACAAACTGCCATTGGCTTTTTGAAATGCTCTCGAAAAAGAAGGCATAGTAATGGAAAAACCAATCATTTTATGGTTTCTATCCATAACACAGGATATAAAATCGGGATGTATAAACGACAGATATTTTTCTTTATAATGTTCTATTTGGAATTGCTGTATCGGTACAAAACTCTGTAAGTTTGCATAAGTTTTATTGAGTAAACCAAACATTTCATCAACATAGGGTAGCAGTTCCTTAATCGTTTTAAACTCGAGTAGCTTGACCTCATAGCGCTTGGAAACCAAATCGGCCATTAGATTGATTTTGTCGGGATTAAAAGTGTTGATGTCCAATTTGTATTCAAGCCATTCCGCTTCGGTTTGATAACCCAGCTGCTCCAAATGGCGAGGATAATATTCCAAATTGTAAATACCAATCATGGTGGCAATATATTCGAATCCTTCGGTCAGCATGCCCGCCTTGTCCATATTTGAAAATCCCATGGGGCCTTCTGTATATGCCAATTGATTTTCACGACCGAATTCTTCTACTTTTTCAAGTAAAGCCCGAGTTACATTTATATCGTCGATCATTTCGAGCCAACCAAATCGAACTTTTGATTTTTTCAACTCCTTAACTTCTGTCCAATTGATGCTTCCCGCAATGCGCCCTACTATTTTCCCGTCTTTATAGGCTAAGAAAAATTTGACGCTTACGCTTTTAAAAATGTCATTTTTTTGATTAAAACTTTTATATTCATCCTTTATCAAAGGGGGAACCCAATAGGCATTTCCCTTGTATAATTCAAATGGAAATTTTACAAAATCCATCATTTCTCGTTTGCTAATAGCTTCTTTTATTTCAATCATCACGTTTATTTTAATTCCACATCGCGGTGATTCTTATCAAATCGCCAAGAAAGACCTACTTGTGCAAAAAATGAGGCATGCCCTTCGCGTTGATTCATACCAGCGGCTAGGTCTATCTGCATGTTTTTATCAATTAGGTTGGCAGTGCCCACTCTGTAATTCATTTCTTTGTAAAAATCATTTTTATAACCTTGATTTTCTGCAAATACAGACCAGTGATTATTGATGCCATGGGTAAGTGTTACTATATAACTATAACCTCTAAATTCTTCAGAGCTGATTTTGTCGGCTATTAAATTCGTAATTAAGGCCCATTTTTCGCTAAAGTGTTGCTGGGCGATAAGAATGACCTTTGGGCTTATTTCGGGCTCCTCAGGGCTTGAAAAGACGCCTGTTGGCTTTGATGTAGCTGCGGCATAAACCGCTACTGCGGGAATTAAGCGACGCCACTTAAATCGTTGATTGGCTTTCCAGCTGTAAATATTTATTTTTTCTTCGTAGTTTTTAAAAGGATCATAAATTAAATACTTTGCACCAACTTCTATATTGGAAAAACCTGTGGTCGCTGATGTGTTGATGGCCTGCCCATCTACGGGTTTGTAAAAATGCTGTTTGGCGAAATTGAAATCGGCTACCAGCTCTAAAGATTCAAAGAAAGCGCCATAGCGCAGTTGTAATTCTGCGGCATATTGGTTTTTAACATGGTCTGTAACTGGATCATCGTGATAGGTGGCACCTGCTTCCAATTGTAAAACTGTCTTTCCTACGGAAAAAGCACCCATGGATTGACTTGGTCTGTTGGAGTTAATTTCGCTGGTATGTTGAGCTTGTAAGACACAAGTGAAGAGCAAAGCCAGTAGTACTGTGAGTTTTTGAAGCATTTTAAGCAATTTAGTTTCTCAAAAATAAAGAAATATAATGAAAGGCCGAGTTATAGTTTTCGTATAATGATGATTTCGTTGTGATTTTGAATTTTCGACAAGCGACGGACGTAATATTCGCTGGAATCAAAGAGTTTTAGGTATGCTGTGTTTCTATCCGTGTGCTCGGATACCAGTGTAATGGTGTTGAATAAAAGATAGGAATTGGTGCGCATCATCTTTTGTAAGTGATGAACGAAATAACTTTCAAATAAAAAACCAGGCATTTCTGCATCTTGAAAAATATCGACCAGAATTAAATCATAGTGCCTGGTGTTTTTTAAAGCAAATTCAAAAGCATCGCCTAAGATGATTTCGTGATTTTCGAACTCGTCTAGCTTAAAATATTTTTTGGCGATATCAAGAACCGTGGGATCGAGTTCTACACTGGTTATTTTTTTGCCAAATCCAATGTCACGACGTAGAGTATGGATAACACTGCCTGCTCCTAAACCCAACACCAGAACGGATTGCATTTTCTTGATTTGGTGGAATCCTATAGTTTGCAATCCTTTTCTTAAGATTTTCTGTAAGTTGCCGTAAGAATAGTTGGTATGGGGCGTGTCTAAAACCAGTTTGCCGTTGTTCCAACTCACCTCTAAAGTATCGTTTATCTTAGAGGAAAACACTTTTGCTTTTATTGGAATAAAAAAACTGAGGAAACGCGCGACCATATTTTCAATTGTTAAGTACAAATATAAATGTATTTTAGCAGCATATAAATGAGAAATGAAGAAAAAGCTTTACCAATGGATTTTCCACAACCTTATGGGATGGAAGATTTCGGGGACTATTGATCCAGAAATAAAAAAATGCGTGATGATTGTGGTGCCACATACCAGTTGGCACGATTTTTATTTAGGTGTTTTTACAAGGGGGATTATGGAGATGGATATGAATTTTGTAGCCAAAAAGGAGTTGTTTCTATTTCCGTTCAATTATTATTTTAATTGGATGGGGGGAGCCGCATTAGATCGACGTAAAAAAAGTAATAAAGTAGAAGCTATAGCCGATATCTTTGAAGAGAAAGAAATATTTCGTTTGGCTATTGCTCCAGAGGGAACTCGAAAAAAAGTGGGTACGTGGAAAACGGGGTTTTATTATATTGCTCAGCGCGCTGGCGTTCCGATTATTCCCGTTGCCTTTGATTACGGAAAAAAAGAAGTCAAATTTTTTCCACCTTTTTATCCTACGGATAAAGCTGATGCCGATATCCAATACTTACAAAATTTGTATCGCGGAATTAAAGGGAAAAAAGCCAATTATAGTTATGAACCGGATTCCGATGAATTAGGGGTATAGCCGCTATAAGAACCGTCTTTATAAAAAATCACAATCTGTTCGATCTCTCTGGTCGAGCAGATTTTTTTTTGGATTGTTTTCGGTAAAACTTCATTAGAGATTTCCGGTGTTACTAAAGTGGGTTTGGGTTCCGATTGGACTACTTCAGTCGGAGTTGTTAATACGCTTTCTTCCGTAATTTCAGGAGTGCTTTTTGGAGGTGCCACTTGAGAAGTGATTGCTGTTTTTTGGAATTCCTCAGAAAAAAGAGAGGGTGAATTTAACGGAGGAGCTGGGCTGTTTTCCGGTAAAAAATCACCTTCGCCTTTTAGTAGCCAATACAGATTTAGTTCTGGAAAAGCCTCGTATATTTTCATGATAAAATCCAAGCTGGGTTTGTTTCGTCCAGACAAAAGATGCGAAAGACTCGAGCGCTGTACACCAATTTTATCGGCAAAAGTGGATGCACTAAACTCATAGTGTTGTAGTAAAAATTCTAATCGGTTTACAAAATTATCCATGGCTTAATTGTTGAAATTTAACAACTGTTGTTGTTTACAAATGTAATAAAATAATGTTTACAAAAACAAATTCTTAGTCCGAAGCCTAAAATATACATTAATTATTACTTTAAGTAATTAAGTTTAGATTGCTGGATTAGTGATTATTGATGTGTTAAATATTAATTTTTATTATCTCCTATAAAAACAGGAGCGTGTAGCGGTTTTTTAAAAAACCACTTTGTTACAAATGTAAACAATAGCAAGATATGAGATGTTTACATTTGTAAATAATAAGTTGTTTACTTTTGTAATTTGCAAATAGGGACTATGAATATAGATAAAATATGTGCTGTTTATAAATCGCCTTGGGTATATGGGCGCTATGTGGTTTCGGAAGATTTAGAGGGCTTGTATAAGGAGTTGTCTGTTGATTTTAAACTGGAAACTCAAGGGATAAGTGTTGAAGGACGAGCGATAAAATCGGTTCAAGTTGGACGGGGATCGACCCGTGTTTTAATGTGGTCTCAGATGCACGGAAATGAATCGACTACCACAAAAGCGGTTGCGGATTTATTGTGTTTCTTAAATTCGAACGAAGCGATGGCGCAATCTTTTAAGTCGCAGTTTACGCTTTTAATCATACCGATTCTTAATCCTGATGGTGCTGAAAATTATACCAGGGTTAATGCCAATGAGGTGGATCTAAATCGCGATTCAATTAATTTATCTCAACCGGAGAGTCGATGCTTAAGAAATGTATTTGATCAATTTAGGCCTCATTACGCATTTAATTTGCACGACCAAAGAACTATTTTTGCAGCTGGGAAAACGAAAAATCCTGCTACTATATCTTTTTTGGCCCCTTCTTATAATGAAGCCCGAGAGGTTAATGCTTGTCGTTTAGAAGCGATGCAATTGATCGTTACTATGAATAAGGAGTTGCAAAAGTATCTACCTAATAGTATAGGACGATTTGATGACGGTTTTAATTTGAACTGTATTGGTGACTATTTTCAATCTAGAGGAGTGCCTACTATCTTGTTTGAGGCAGGCCATTTTCCTAGGGATTATGAAAGAGAAGTTACTAGAAGCGAGGTTTTCCGAGCACTATTAACAATTTTAACAAATATTAATTCCAAAGATTTCAAAAATATAAGAATAAATGATTATCTTGCAATACCGGAGAACGAAAAATCGTTTCGAGATGTGTTATTTACTAACGTTCAGTCGATTTATACGGATTCTGGTAAAAAAGATCGTGTTTGGGTGCAATATAAAGAGGTTTTAATAGATAAAATTATTAATTTTGCACCAACTATAGTGGCGATTAATATAGAGGAAGGGTTACAGGCACATTTAGTGGTGGATGTTCCAGTAAAATGGAAAGTATCCGAGCCAGATATAAATGAATTAATTGACGGAAATCTCTTGGAATTGATTGATTTGGGACAATTAAGTGTTAATGAATTGCTAAAAAAATAATAAAACCACGAATTTACTAAAGAACATTGATTTTTTGTAGTATTTTTGTAGTTCAAATTAGAATTAGATAAATTATTGATTTATGAGTAAGTTTCGATTAGATGAGATAGATCATCAAATTTTGGATATGTTGATTGACAACACAAGAGTACCCTTTACAGATATAGCAAAGAAACTTTTGATATCCGCAGGAACAGTTCATGTTCGTGTAAAAAAAATGGAGGATGCAGGGATAATTCAAGGATCATCTCTTACCTTAGATTATGAGAAATTAGGATATTCTTTTATTGCATATATTGGAATTTTCCTTCACAATACTTCTCAGACTAAATTTGTATTGGAAAGAATTAATGAAATTCCTTTCGTTACTGTAGCTCACGTTACTACTGGTAAATTTAATATTTTCTGTAAGATTAGAGCAAAAGACACGCGTCACGCTAAAGAAGTTATTTATCTAATAGATGATATAGATGGTGTTTACAGAACAGAGTCTATGATTTCTTTGGAAGAAAGTATCAACGATAAAAAACGTTTGATGCATACCATCTTCAAAGAACTTTAGTAGTTGATAAATCATATTGAATTAGAACTGCCTTCGGGCGGTTTTTTTTATATTTAAATTTTTTTTATGGATTCTCTAACTCAAATTGTTTTAGGGGCAGCGGTTGGTAATGCGGTTCTCGGTACAAAAATTAAAAACAAAGCCATTCTATATGGTGCGATTGCAGGAACGATCCCTGACTTAGATGTCGTTTTTGGTCTCTTTTTAGATCCAATTGTCGCGTTGGAAATCCATAGGGGGCTTACGCATTCCTTTTTATTCGCAACGGTTTTGGCGGTTTTGCTAGGATATGGGCTACATCGAATAGAGCGCGCTAAAGGTGTTAGTTTTAAAGAGGGTTTTAATCTCGTTTTTTTGGGACTGGTAACACATTCCTTTTTAGATGCATTTACTACCTGGGGAACGGAAATCTTGTGGCCTTGGAATTATTCTTTTGCTTTTAAGTCCATTTTCGTGGTTGATCCACTTTATACTTTACCTTTTATTTTTTTCTTAGTCAAATCAATGCGGGAAACCAAGGATATGAAACGGAGGATGAAGTGGAATACTTATGGTATAGTTGTCAGTTCGGCTTATTTATTGATCACTTTAATCTTGAAGTTTTTAGCCTACAACAAATTTGAAGAGAGTTTGGATAAACAACAGCAGGTTTTTAATTCCCTTGCAGTAAAACCTACTGCCTTTAATACGGTTTTATGGAATGGAATAGTTGAAATGGATTCCAGTTACTGGATTGGGACTTATTCCTTTTTTGATAAAGGCGAAATTGAGTATCAGGAATTCGATAAAAATTTGGAACTCCTTAAGGATATCGAAAAGGAACCTGTTGTAGAGCGGCTAATCGATTTGTCAAATGGAGAATTTACCATGTCGAAATCAAAAAATCAGCTGTATTTTAACGACTTGAGATTTGGTTTGTTAAAGAGTTATCCAAAAGAAACTCAATTTGCGTTTAGTTATCACTTGTTTGAGAATGCAGATGGCGTTTGGGAGGCTCAAGAGGTGAAAAAAGAAAAAAGAGATGGTGTTGTTATGCTGAAGAATATGTGGACTCGAATCTTTGGCGACTAATTTTTAACCAAATGCCTTTTGGATATACGGTTGCTCTAGGAGATTATATTTAACTTTGAAAAGATAAAAGAGATAAAAATGAAAATACTAATTTCACCTGCTAAATCATTAGATTATAATACAGCAGTTCCGTTTTCCTTTAAGACGGAGCCTATCTTTAAGAAACAAGTCAAGTTGGTAAATGAGGTGTTAAAGACTTACAGTCAAAAGGATTTGGCTGATTTAATGCATATATCAGCTAAGTTAGCTGAACTCAATTGGACGAGAAATCAAGAGCGAACTTTAAAAACCACTGCCGTTTCGCAAAATGTAAGGGCAGCCGTTTATGCTTTTAATGGAGATGTTTATAGCGGTTTAGATGCTTATACTTTAAATGAAGAGCAGTGTGCTGATTTGCAGTTAAAACTCAGGATATTGTCTGGGCTGTACGGTTTGCTAAAGCCTTTTGATTTTATTGAACCTTATCGATTGGAGATGGGTACAAAAATGAGTGTGGGAGAATCGGCGAATCTTTATGAGTTTTGGAAACCGTTGATTGCTGCGGCATTGAATAAGGAGATGAAAAAAGGGGAATTATTGATTAATTTAGCAAGCGTAGAATACTTTTCTGCAGTTGATAAAAAAGCCTTAGTAGGGCAATTGGTAACACCAGATTTTAAAGAATTGAGAGCGGGTAAACTAAAATCGATCAGTTTTTTTGCTAAAAAAGCTAGGGGAATGATGGTGCGATATATCATCGAAAACCAAATAGAAACCATTGAAGGCTTAAAGGGGTTTGATACGGACGGTTATGCGTTTAGTGCGGATAATTCTACGGAAAATAAATTAGTATTTATACGTTAATAAGCTGTCAGTCAATGATTTTTAAATAAGTAGGTCATTTTCCAATTAATAGTTGTTTTTTAAGCTCTTAATGATGAAATTTGACTTTTAAATACGTGAGCAATAATGGAAGAAATACATTATATAAGTTCTGATGTTTTTTCAATGGAAACACTTCAGAAAATTATTATAGAAAATAAAAAAATAGAGCTCTCCGAAGAAGCTCGTGCAAATATTGAAAACTGCCGTGCTTATCTAGATGAGAAAATGCGAACTCAGGATGCGCCTATATATGGAATTAATACCGGTTTTGGTTCGTTGTGCAATGTAAAAATTGACACGGAAAACCTTTCTAAACTTCAAGAAAATTTAGTAAAATCTCACGCTTGCGGAACCGGAGAGTTGGTTCCTGAAGAGATAGTGAAAATCATGTTACTACTAAAGATAAAATCACTTAGTTTTGGGAATTCTGGGGTGCAATTAATCACGGTAGAACGCTTGGTTGATTTTTACAATCTAGATATTTTACCGGTTATTTACAATCAAGGGTCTCTTGGAGCTTCGGGTGATTTGGCTCCGCTAGCACACTTGTCTTTACCTTTAATCGGGGAGGGAGAAGTATATTATAAAGGTGTACAGCAACCGGCTAAAGAAGTCTTAACGCAATTGGGTTGGGAACCGATTAAGTTGCAATCCAAAGAGGGATTAGCCTTGTTGAATGGAACTCAGTTTATGAGTGCCTACGGTTGTTATATCTTGATGAAATCACAAAGACTATCGTATTTGTCCGATTTGATTGGTGCAGTTTCATTAGAAGCGTTTGATGGGCGTATAGAGCCATTCAATGAATTGATTCACTTGGTTCGTCCACACAAAGGTCAGATTTTAACCGCTAAATTCTTTACTGAAGTTTTAGAAGGCAGTGAAATTATCGCACAACATAAAGAACACGTACAGGACCCTTATTCTTTTAGATGTATTCCTCAAGTACACGGTGCTTCTAAAGATACTATAGACTATGTGTCTAAGATTTTTAAAACAGAAATCAATTCTGTAACTGACAATCCAAATGTGTTTCACAGTCAAGACTTAATCATTTCTGGAGGAAATTTCCACGGACAGCCCTTGGCGCTGGGATTGGATTTCTTGGGGATAGCTTTGGCTGAGTTGGGTAATATTTCTGAACGTAGAACCTATCAGTTGATTTCAGGAACAAGGGGTTTACCTCCTTTCTTGGTTAATGATCCAGGATTAAACTCCGGTTTTATGATTCCACAATATACCGCAGCAAGTATAGTTAGTCAAAATAAACAATTAGCTACTCCGGCAAGTGTTGATAGTATAGTGTCTAGTAATGGGCAAGAGGATCATGTGAGTATGGGGGCAAATGGAGCTACAAAAACCTTGAGAATACTCGAGAATTTAGAGCGTATTTTGGCTATTGAATTAATGAATGCTAGTCAGGCATTAGAGTTTAGAAAACCATTGAAATCTAGTGAATTGATCGAATCGTTTATCGGTATTTATAGATTGGATGTACCGTTTGTTAATGAAGATCGTATTTTGCATTATGATATTCAAAAATCGATATCTTTCTTAAATTCTTTTCAAATAGATTCTGAGGTCTTTTATTAGTATCTTAGTATCAAAGTATAACAAGACCACACTTTTGTCTCTAAAAAGTGTGGTTTTTTTTTATATATTCCTATCTTTGTTTGGATTAAAATTAAATCCTTTTGACTACAATAAATAAACTAAAGCTGTTAAATGATCCTATATATGGATTTATTGCCATACCCAATACGCTGTTGTATGATTTGATTGAACATCCTTATTTTCAGCGACTGAGAAGGATTTCTCAAATGGGCATGTCGTATTTGGTTTATCCAGGCGCACATCACACTCGATTTCATCATGCTTTAGGCTGTATGCATATGATGCAGAAAGCGGTACAGGTATTGCGTTCTAAAAACATAGAAATCTCCGAAGAAGAAGAAACTGCACTTTATATTGCGATATTATTACACGATATAGGACATGGTCCTTTCTCGCATGCCATGGAGCACAGTATAGTTGAGAACCTCTCTCATGAGTCCATTTCGCTGTTGTTTATGAATCGATTAAACGAAGAGTTTGATGGGCAATTGTCTTTGGCAATTCAAGTGTTTAAAGGGCAATATCATCGTAAGTTTATGTTGCAATTGATTTCGAGTCAATTGGATATGGATCGTATGGACTATTTAAAAAGAGATAGTTTTTACAGTGGTGTTGCGGAGGGAAACATCAATTCTGAACGTTTGATTCAAATGATTAATGTCAATGATGACACCTTAGTTGTTGAGGAAAAAGGAATTTATTCTGTAGAGAAATTTATCGTTGCCCGTAGATTGATGTACTGGCAGGCTTATTTGCATAAAACCAGTGTCTGTGCTGAATTGATACTTATGCGGGTTTTAAAAAGAGCGAAGGAGTTAACTCATAAAGGAAAGGATTTATGGTGTAGTAATGCCTTGCAGTTTTTCCTGAAAAATCAAATTTTTTTAGAAGACTTTGATGAAAATGCCTTGGAGCAATTTGCGCTTTTGGACGATTCTGATATTATCGGAGCCTTAAAAAGTTGGCAATTTCACGACGACTATGTGTTGTCGGAGCTCAGTCGGATGATTATTAATCGCGATTTGTTAAAAATTAGATTAATTTCGGAAAAAGTTTCTAAAGAAGAGGTGGAGGAGATGCGTTTGCAATGGATGACAAAAAACAATAGAAGTAAGGAGGAAGCGAGTTATTTTATTTTTAAGGGTAAAGTGAAAAATCAAGCCTATAAAAAATCGGAAGAACCCATTAGAATTTTGAAAAAAAACAAGGAAGTAGTCGATGTTTTGGACGCTTCTGATCAATTAAATCTAAAAGCGCTTTCAAAACCAGTAACAAAGTATTTTGTTTGTTACCCAAAAACCTTATTAGAAACCTAAATTTCAATAATATTTTATATTTTTGCGGTGATGAAAATAACAGCAGGACAAATAGCGGGCGTTTTAGATGGGGAAATTGTAGGAGATTCTACGATTGAGGTTCATAAATTGGCCAAAATCGAAGAAGGTACGGCTGGTTCATTGACTTTTCTAGCCAATCCGAAATATTTAAGCCACATTTATAGTACCAAAGCCTCGGTAGTTATTGTCAATAAGACTTTTGAACCCGAGCACGAAATACAAGCTACTTTGATTAAAGTAGATGATGCTTACCAGTCCTTTTCTAAATTATTGGAATATTACAATCAAGTGAAATTGATGAAGTCGGGCATAGAACAACCGTCTGTACTTTCAGAAGGAGTTGTTTATGGTGACGATTTATATTTGGGCAGTTTTAGTTATATTGGAAAAAATACTCAAATTGGAAACAATGTAAAGATTTATCCCAATACATTTGTTGGAGATAATGTGGTTATTGGAGATAATACCGTTTTATTTGCAGGAGTTCGAATTTATTCGGAAACTATAATCGGAAAAAATTGTACATTTCACTCTGGTGCAATAATTGGATCAGATGGATTTGGATTTGCTCCTTCAGAAGATGGCAGTTATACCAAGGTACCACAGATCGGAAATGTAATCATTGAAGATGATGTTGAAGTGGGATCAGGTACTACGATAGATAGAGCAACTTTGGGATCTACTTATATTCGAAAAGGGGTTAAATTGGACAATCAGATTCAAATTGCTCACAATGTAGAAATAGGAGAACACACTGTAATAGCTTCGCAAACTGGAGTAGCCGGATCAACTAAAATAGGTAAATACTGTATGATAGGAGGACAGGTTGGAATCGTAGGACATATCGTGATTGGCGATCATGTTAAGATTCAGGCCCAAACCGGAGTCAGTAGAAGCTTAAGCGATAATGAATCGGTTCAGGGATCGCCGCAATTGCCGTATCACGATTTTTTGAAATCGTATATACATTTTAAAAATTTACCAAAAATCGTTCAAGAAATTGATGATTTGAAAAAGAAATAATACTTTATAATACGTATAAAGTGTGAAAATGTTTAAAAATAAAATATACTACTATGGTTAAACAAAAAACCATCCAAAATGAAATATCCCTAGAAGGAGTTGGACTTCATACTGGACAGCAAGTGAAAATGACCTTGAAACCAGCGCCAATTAACAACGGATTTTCATTTGTACGAATGGATTTGGAGGGATACCCTGTTATCGAAGCAGATGCTACTTATGTGGTAAATACTCAAAGAGGAACTAATCTAGAGAAAAGAGGCGTTAAAGTACAAACTACGGAGCATGTCTTGGCTGCTTTAGTTGGTTGTGATTTAGACAATGTAATTATTGAAGTAAATGCATCAGAGCCTCCAATTATGGATGGTTCGTCTAAATATTTTGTTGAGGCTGTTGAAAAAGCTGGTGTGGTAGAACAAGATGCAGAAAGAGAAGAGTATATAGTTAAAGAAGTAATATCTTATGTTGATGAAGCTTCGGGTAGTGAAATTATCTTAATGCCATCCGATACGTATCAAGTAACGGCTATGGTAGATTTCGGTACCAAAGTATTGGGTACGCAGAACGCTACTTTAAAATCGCTGAGTAATTTTAAAGATGAAATTGCCAATTCTAGAACTTTTAGCTTTTTACACGAATTAGAAACTTTATTGTCTCATGGATTAATTAAAGGAGGGGATTTAAACAATGCCATCGTTTATGTTGATAAGGATATTTCAGAAGAGACCATGAAGAATCTTAAAGTGGTTTTCGGAAAGGAAACCATTAACGTAAAACCAAACGGAATATTAGATAATTTGACTTTGCATCATCCCAATGAGGCAGCCCGTCATAAATTATTGGATGTTATTGGTGATTTGGCCTTGGTTGGGACCCGTATTAGAGGTAAAGTCATAGCCAATAAACCGGGGCACTTTGTCAATACGCAATTTGCTAAAAAACTATCCAAAATTATTAAAGCGGAAAAGCGAAATCAAGTTCCGGTCTATGATTTGCACAAAGAGCCTTTGATGGACAGTACGCAAATTATGGCTATGCTGCCACATCGTCCGCCATTCTTATTGGTCGATAAAATATTGGAAATGTCCGAAACTCATGTAGTAGGATTGAAAAATGTAACGATGAATGAACCTTTCTTCGTTGGACACTTTCCAGGAGCACCGGTTATGCCGGGAGTTTTAATAGTGGAAGCCATGGCGCAAACCGGCGGTATTCTTATCTTAAGCTCAGTTCCAGATCCAGAGAATTACTTGACGTATTTTATGAAAATAGACAACGTTAGATTTAAACATAAAGTTTTACCAGGAGATACTTTAACTTTTAGATTGGAATTATTATCTCCAATCCGTAGAGGAATTTGTCATATGCAAGCCAATGCTTATGCCAATGGAAAACTTGTCACTGAAGCAGAATTAATGGCGCAAATAGTGAAAAAACAAAACTAAAAAAAGATCGTATGAATCAACCTTTAGCCTATGTTCATCCAGGAGCAAAAATAGCTAAAAATGTAGTGATTGAACCTTTTACAACGATCCATAATAATGTTGAGATTGGAGAGGGGACTTGGATAGGATCCAACGTTACTATCATGGAGGGAGCTAGAATTGGAAAGAATTGCAATATTTTTCCAGGAGCTGTTATTTCAGCTGTTCCTCAGGATTTAAAATTTGGAGGAGAAGATTCCTTGGCCATCATTGGCGACCATACTACCATTAGGGAATGTGTAACCATCAATAGAGGAACTGTTGCCTCAGGAAAAACCACCATAGGTTCGAACTGTTTGGTTATGGCTACAGCACATATAGCACACGATTGCCATATTGGCGATAATGTAATTATTGTTAACGGTGTGTTGCTTGGAGGACATGTAACGGTCGGAAATTATGCCATTATTGGAGGACTTTCGGCAGTGCATCAATTCATCAATATCGGAGATCATGCCATGATTTCTGGAGGCTCACTTCTTAGAAAAGACGTGCCACCTTATGCTAAAGCTGCTAAAGAACCTTTGTCCTTTATTGGTATCAACTCTGTAGGTCTTAGAAGACGTGGATTTAGCACGGAAAAAATTCGTGAAATTCAAGATATTTATAGAATTCTCTATCAAAAAAATTACAATACCACTCAAGCATTAAGTATCATCGAAGCCGATTTGGAAGCAACTCCAGAACGCGACGAGATTATTATGTTTATTCGAAATTCCTCAAGAGGGATTATGAAAGGTTATACGGGAATTTATTAATTTATAAAACGATAAAAAATGGCAAGTACATCAGATATTAGAAATGGATTGTGCATCAAATTCAATAACGATATATACAAAATAACGGAATTTTTACACGTTAAACCGGGTAAAGGCCCTGCGTTTGTACGTACTAAAATGAAGAGTTTGACTAACGGAAAAGTATTGGATAATACTTTTTCTGCAGGACATAAAATTGATCCAATCCGTGTGGAAACACATAAATTTCAGTTTTTATACCCAGAAGGTGATCAGTTTCACTTTATGCATGTAGAGACTTTCGAACAAATCACTTTATTGAAAAACATCTTAGATGCTCCAGATTTATTAAAAGAAGGAGAAAATGTAATGGTGCAAATCAATACGGAAACCGATATGCCTATCGCTGTTGATATGCCTTCTTCGGTTGTGTTAGAAGTTACTTATGCAGAGCCAGGAGTTAAGGGAAACACGGCTACGAATGCTACCAAACCAGCGACAGTAGAAACGGGGGCTACGGTAAACGTGCCTTTGTTTATTAATGAAGGAGATAAAATTAAAATTGATACTTCAAACGGTGCTTACATCGAACGTATTAAAGAATAATTAGTTTTTGATAGAAACTTTCAATATATTTAACTCAGATAAATGAGATTTAAGAACGTTCAAGAATTGCAAACTATAGCTGAAATTATAGGCTGTAAATTTATAGGTAATCCAGAGTTTGAAGTTTATGGTATGAATGAAATTCATGTTGTAAACACAGGAGAAATCGTTTTTGTTGACCACCCTAAATATTATGATAAAGCTTTAAATTCTAAAGCGTCTATCATATTGATCAATAAAGATGTACCCTGTCCTGAAGGAAAAGCTTTGTTGATATCCGATGATCCTTTTAGGGATTTTAATAAGTTGTCAACCTATTTTAATCCTTTTAAACCTGCGGTAAAGGCAATTGCTGCCGATGCCCAAATAGGTGAAGGAACGCAGATTCAACCCAATGTTTTTATAGGCAATGGTGTAATTATTGGACAGAATTGTGCGATACATCCCAATGTAGTTCTTTATGATGGAACCGTTATCGGAGATCATGTAGTGATTCATGCTGGAGCTATTTTAGGAGCAGATGCCTTTTATTTCAAAAAACGCCCAGAGGGATACGATCCGTTGATTTCATGTGGAAGAGTGGTTGTTGAAAATGGAGTTTCTATCGGAGCGGCTTGTACTATAGATCGCGGGGTAACCGGTGATACTACTATTGGAGCAGGTTCAAAAATAGATAATCAAGTACATATCGGACACGATACGGTAATTGGTAAAAAATGTCTTATTGCAGCGCAAACCGGTATAGCCGGTTGTGTTATTGTGGAAGACGAAGTGACTCTTTGGGGACAAGTAGGAACTACTAGCGGTATCACCATCGGTGAAAAAGCAGTAGTATTAGGGCAAACAGGAGTAACCAAGTCCATTGAAGGGGGGAAGGTTTATTTTGGAACACCTATAGAAGAGTCTCGAGAGAAATTAAAACAATTGGCCAATATTAAAAAACTTCCTGAAATTCTAATTAAAGTAAAGAATATATGACCGCAAAAGATATCGTTGTAAAGTTTTATGAATCCGTAGCTATTCTAAGTAAGAGTTATCTTCAAGAGGTACTTCATGAAGATATATTGCTTGATTGGACCAGCTCTAAAGGATTTATTCAACTGGATAAACAGGATATCTTAGCGCTTTCGAAGGAAATTCGATTGAATTATTATTCTTTACGATGTGAAATTCATCAAGTAATTAGCGCAGAAAATGAGGTCAGCATTCGCTATACTCATTATGTTACTACCTTTGAAAACCCCGATGAAGAGTTGGTTTTAGCGACTTTCTTTGCAACTTGGGAAATAAAAGATAACCAACTGTATCGCGGCTACCAGATGAGTCACTTAGTAATTTAGTAAGTAGTAATTATTAAAGCAATAAAAGTTTCACAGATTGCTTTCAAATGGTTATTTTTGTATAACGAAATTTAAATAAAAAAAACAAAATCATGAGTGTTTTAGTTAATAAGGATTCAAAAATAATAGTTCAAGGATTTACAGGTAGTGAAGGTACTTTTCACGCATCTCAAATGATTGAATACGGAACAAATGTTGTAGGTGGTGTAACTCCAGGAAAAGGAGGAACAACTCATTTAGATCGTCCTGTATTTAATACGGTTTTAGATGCAGTTGAACAAGCAGGTGCAGATACATCAATTATTTTCGTACCTCCAGCTTTTGCTGCTGATGCTATTATGGAAGCTGCTGATGCAGGAATTAAAGTAATCATTACGATTACTGAAGGTATCCCAGTTGCTGATATGATTCGTGCAAATAATTACGTTAAAGAAAGAAGCTCTAGACTAATCGGACCTAACTGTCCAGGAGTAATCACTCCAGGAGAAGCTAAAGTTGGTATTATGCCAGGTTTCGTTTTCAAAAAAGGGACTGTAGGAATTGTTTCTAAATCAGGAACATTAACTTATGAAGCTGCTGACCAAGTTGTAAAACAAGGTTTGGGAATCACTACTGCTATTGGTATTGGGGGAGATCCAATTATTGGAACTACTACTAAAGAAGCGGTTGAATTGTTAATGAACGACCCAGAAACAGAAGCAATCATTATGATTGGTGAAATTGGTGGTCAATTAGAAGCTGATGCTGCTCGTTGGATTAAGGCTGATGGAAACAGAAAACCAGTAATTGGATTTATCGCTGGTGAAACTGCTCCTAAAGGTAGAACAATGGGACATGCTGGGGCAATTGTTGGCGGTGCTGATGATACGGCAGAAGCTAAAAAACGCATCATGAAAGAATGTGGTATCTATGTGGTAGATTCTCCTGCAGAGATTGGTAAAAAAGTAAAAGAAGTTTTGGGTTAGTCATAAACTAAAACAGTACCATATAAAACCAGTAATCTTGTCGATTACTGGTTTTTTCGTTTGTGCCATCCCGATTTCCAAAATTAAAATATTCTTAAAATAAGGTATTTATATAAATTGGATAATTACCTTTAAACTTAATTGTAAATGTACTTTTGGTACGAACTCTTGTCAATGACTTAGAACAGCATCATAAAAAGCTGCCTTTGGTACAAATCCGTGTCAAATTATAAAGATATTGCTATGAATAAGAAAAGAATCGCACTATGGTTAGCAGTAGTATGTAGTGCCATGACTTTTGCCCAAGTGCAAACATTACCGCCGAGTTATCTAAAGAATGATGTAACTCCATTGGAAGTATATCGCGCAGAACCGGAACGCATCAATAATTTGGTGCATACCAAATTGGATTTAAAGTTTGACTATGCCAAACAAGAGGTTTTAGGCGATGCGTGGATTACGCTGAAGCCGCATTTTTATCCAACTGCAGTTTTGGAATTGGATGCCAAAGCCATGTTGATTCATCAAGTAGATTTGATTGTAGGAACGAAAACCAAAAAATTAAAGTTTACTTATGATGGACTAAAAATCAATATTGATTTGGATCGAACTTATAAAAGGGACGAATCCTATACCATACACCTTAAATATACAGCGCGACCCAATGAAGTAAAACAAGAGGGGAGTCAAGCAATCAACGATGCAAAAGGGATTTATTTTATCAATCCTGAGGGCATACAAACTGGAGTGCCTACACAAATCTGGACACAGGGCGAAAGCGAATCCTCTTCCTGCTGGTTTCCAACAATTGATAAAACCAATCAAAAAACCTCTCAAGAGATTTATTTGACTTACCCTCAAAAATACCTGTCCTTATCCAATGGTTTGTTGGTGAGTAGTATCAACAATAATGACGGTACTAAAACGGACTATTGGAAGATGACTCAAAAGCACGCTCCCTATCTGTTTTTTGTAGGAATTGGCGATTATGCTGTGGTAAAAGATAAATGGCGAAGCATCGATGTCGATTATTATGTGGAACCCGCTTATAAAGACTATGCTCGTGATATTTTCGGAAATACACCTGAAATGATGGAATTCTTCTCTAATTTGCTCGACTATCCGTATCCGTGGGATAAATACGCGCAAATGACAGCCCGCGAATATGTAAGTGGTGCTATGGAAAATACCACCGCTTCGCTATTCAATGATGGCGTACAGCAGAAACCCGGACAACTTATAGACGAAAATACGGCTGAGACGGTTATTGCTCATGAATTGTTTCACCATTGGTTTGGCGACTTGGTTACGGCAGAGAGTTGGTCCAATCTTTCTATGAATGAGGCTTTTGCGAATTATTCCGAGTACTTATGGGTAGAACATAAGTATGGAAAGGAGAAAGCGGATCAAAATTTAGACGCTGAAATAGAATCCTATAAAAATGGTGATCATTTCGACAAGCATTTAGTTCGGATGCATTACCGCTCCCAAGAAGATATGTTCGATCAAGTGACATACAATAAAGGAGGGGCCATTTTGCATATGTTACGAAATTATTTGGGTGATGAGGCTTTTTTTAAAGGTTTAAGTAAATATTTAAAGGACAATGAATTTGGTAAGGCGGAATATACACAATTGCGCTTAGCACTTGAAGATGTTAGTGGGCGTGATTTGAATTGGTTTTTTAATCAATGGTTTCTCGGTAGTGGACAGCCCAATATGGTAGTCAAATCGGAATTTGATGCCAAAAATAAAAAAGTAATAATCGAATTGGAACAACAGGGTGAAAATTATTTTGAATTCCCTTATGCTATTGATATAGTGGTGAACGGTAAAGTAACGCGACAACATATATGGGTGGCGGCAAAACAACGTGATTTGATTGAATTTAGCGTTTCCAAAAAACCAGAAGTCATTATATATAATGCCGATCAAGTATTGTTATCTGACCTTACAGAGGCCTCTAAGTCCATTGCGGAATACCGTTTGCAGTATCAATATGCTCCAGCCAATTTTGTGGCGCGTAAACAAGCTGTATTGGCTTTTGCAGAGCAGCAAACCACTGATGGAGAAGCTTTAAAAGGGTTGGTTGCAGCCTTGTCAGACCATAATGATGGTATTCGCGCTTTGGCTATTAACAACTTGAATTTGACTTCGCCAGCGATTGTAGAAGCAGTGGTTCCACTCTTGAAGAATATAGTTAGAAACGATCTTAAGACCCTGGTTCAAGCACAAGCTATTATCGCGTTGAATCAAGCAGGGGAATTCGATGAAGATCTATTCGATACGGCCGCTAAAAGCAAATCATTTCGCGTACAATCTGCCGCTATTGATGGCATCTTAAAAAATGATCCTATACGATTTGTGGATTATCAAAGCGGAATAGATGAAGAGGTGATTAAAAACAGTGAAGAGTTAATTACGGCTTTTATCCCCGTTTGGGTAGCTGAAAACAATCTGTCTAAGGCAGACTTAGTCATTCAGACAACAGCTTTTTATCTGTTTGCTAAAAGTCAAGATGCCGCAGTTGGTGATCAATTGGAAAAAGGTTTTATATGGGTAATGAGTAACGATACCGACGAGGCAACCCAAACAGCAGTGCAATTGTATAGCTTGTATTATGCCTATTTAAAAAAACAAAGCGAACAGGCGGCTACTCTGATAAAACGAATGACGCAAACGGCAGCTGACCTTAAAAAAATAGCCTATGAAAAAGATAAAGTCAAAAACACAAATCTTAAAAAACAATGGGAATTACTGCAACAAACGGTCGATAAAATGGATTGATATAAACATAAAAAAGCTGCCCGAAAGGCAGCTTTTTTATGTTTATATATGCATGTTTAAGATTAATTGTGAACTGCAATAAACTAAGTATTAGTTATCAGTTAATCCAAACATTAAAACCAATTGGTTGTTTTTATAAATATTAAAAGTTTGATCGGCCACATCATAAGTTAAGTCCGATTCATTCAATAAGCCCACAAACTCATTTTCTTGTTTAGCAACTACTTGGTCCATACAAGCCATTCTAGTCATGCCTACGGCTCCAAAATGCACTTTTGTGTCTGTGATATCTAAAGCACCAAAGAAATTATTACAGCCCGTTCTGCCGTTTACTTTTTTGTTTTCGACGTCAAAAGTGATTTCAGGATTGCTTTTTTCAATCATTTTGCCGTTCATTTGAATCAGTTTCCATTTTTTATTAGAAATGAATTTTAAGGCACTATGGTCTTTTTCAACGGTTTTAACAAACTTCATTAAAACGGTTTTTTTATGAATCAATTGAAGTTGACCATCTACTATTTTTAAGTCTATTTTTTTAGCCGCTAAGGTTTTTAAAAAGTCATCTTCCAGCTTCATCAAATCGGGTTGGCAAGCCATCAAGGTTCCCGCACCATGTTTGGTAACTATCTTAGTTCCCTTTTTATTGGCACTTAATGGCATATTAAAATTATTACAACCGCTTTTTCCATAGACACTGTTTGCTCCCGCATTAAATTCTACTTTTACCGCGTCGGTATGTATGGCTTTTCCGTTTAATTCTACTAAGGTCCAATTGGTGTTCCATATCGCTTTTGAGGCGGCTGTTTTAGAAACCACCTTTTTTAATTTATAACGGATTGATGAAGCATCTGCCGGTACCTGATCTTTAGGTAATGCGGTCTCTTCTACCAACAATTCATATTGAAATCCCGGTTTATACTCAAAACCCTCTATACTGCTGTAAAATAATTCCCAGTTGGTGGCGTTGTCAAATCGTACATTTAAACAATTCATCGGGGCTACACCTGTACATGGGCTGGTGTTTTCCTTAATAAAAATACGCTGTACAACTTGAGCTTGAAGTGTTACTGCGGTTACTACTGTGAATAAAGTAACCATAAGTGTGCTTTTTCTCATAATCTATTTTTTATTTTGAATAGCATAGGCAAATAGCCTGCCAAGATTTATTTTTTAAATAAATACCGCTGTACCACTGGCTGTAACCATTAACATACTGCCCGATTGACCAATGGTTTCATAGTCCAAATCAATTCCGACTATAGCATTGGCTCCCAGTTGTCTAGCGCGTTCTTGCATTTCTTGTAAGGCTGTGTTTTTAGCTTCGATGACAACTTTTTCATAAGAGGTAGAACGACCACCAAAAAAATCGGTAAAACTCGCTTTAAAATCCTTAATAGCATTCGCTCCGATAATGGTTTCGCCAGTTACTATGCCTTTGTATTCTTTAATAGGGTGACCTTCGATAGTGGGTGTTGTTGTAATTATCATGAATCTTATATTAATATGAAGGTATAAATATACTAAGTTTTGATTTTTAAAATAAATTTCTCAAGAATTAATTAAAAATTGCAATTCGGTTTTAAGAAGATTAGCAAACAATGATTATTTGAAAAAATTATTTTGAAAGCAGAAAAAATTGTACTTTTACATCCCAAACACAACACTTCATTATGGATCCTAAAGTATTGCTTACTTCAAAAGAAGTCAATATCATACTGCATCGTTTGGCTTGTCAGTTAGTCGAAAAACACCTGGATTTTTCGAATACGATTCTGATTGGAATTCAGCCTCGCGGTAAATTTTTAGCCGAAAGAATTAAATCAATTATTGAAAGGGAATATGCTGTTCAAGATATCAGCTTGGGCTTTTTGGATATTACTTTTTTTCGAGATGATTTTAGAAGAAATCAAAAACCCTTAGAAGCCAATAAAACGCAGATTGATTTTTTGGTTGAAAACAAAAAAGTAATTTTTATAGACGATGTATTGTACACTGGAAGAAGTATTCGTTCGGCCTTAACGGCGATACAGTCTTTTGGACGTCCGGCAGAGATTGAACTTTTGGTTTTAATTGACAGAAGGTTTAGTCGCCATTTACCCATTCAGCCCGATTATCGAGGCCGTCAAGTGGATGCTATCAACGACGAAAAGGTTTTGGTTAGCTGGGGCGAAAGCAACAGTTTGGAAGACGGGGTTTTTTTGATACAAAACGATTAGAAAAAGGAAAATTAATAACATAGAGCAATCCATTGCACGATGAAAGAATTAAGTGTAAACCATTTGTTGGGAATCAAATACATTACAAAAAATGATGTTGATTTAATCTTTGAAACTGCCGATCAGTTTAAAGAAGTAATTAATAGACCTATTAAAAAAGTGCCTTCTTTACGAGATATTACCATTGCCAATATCTTTTTCGAAAACAGTACCCGAACAAAATTGTCTTTTGAGCTGGCTCAGAAACGATTGTCGGCCGATGTAATCAGTTTTTCTGCAGCTCAATCTTCTGTAAAGAAAGGCGAAACGCTGTTGGATACCGTTAACAATATCTTGGCGATGAAAGTGGATATGGTTGTTATGCGTCACAGTCATGCAGGAGCTGCTCATTTTTTATCTCAAAACGTTAAGGCAAGTATCGTCAATGCTGGCGATGGAGCTCATGAGCATCCTACTCAAGCCTTGTTGGACAGTTATTCTATTCGCGAGAAGTTGGGTGAGGTTGCAGGAAAAAAGGTGGTTATCATCGGTGATGTTTTGCACTCGAGGGTGGCATTGTCCAATATTTTTGCCTTGCAAATGCAAGGGGCAGAAGTACGGGTTTGTGGGCCTAAAACACTAATACCAAAACATATAGAAAGTTTGGGTGTAAAGGTAGAACCCCAATTGAGAATAGCCTTGGAATGGTGTGATGTGGCCAATGTATTGCGCGTGCAAAATGAACGTATGGATGTGAATTATTTTCCGTCAACTAGAGAATATGCACAACAGTATGGATTGGATAAAGCTTTGTTGGATTCGCTAAATAAAGAAATTGTAATCATGCATCCCGGACCGATTAACCGTGGTGTTGAGCTGACCTCAGATGTAGCCGATTCGCAACAATCCATTATTTTGGATCAGGTAGAAAACGGTGTAGCAGTGCGTATGGCAGTGATATACCTATTAGCTTCAAAAATTAAATAATAAATCCATACCTTAGCTCTTTATAAAAATTTATAGAAATGAAGATTAAAGAAAAGGGACATACCCTCGTAATAAAAAAAAGCGAGGATACTATCACCGAATTTATTGCGAAAGTAAAGACGCAATACGAAACTTTAAAAAAACACAACCTTATTTTTGACTTAAGCCAGGAGCCAGTGCTGGAATTGGAATCCTTAAATCAATTTTTAGAGTTGGTAAGTATGCAAACTGAAAACAAGAAATCGCTTGTCTTAGTCATGTCGTCTGTAAATTATAACGATTTTGACGAGGAATTAATTATAGTGCCGAGTGTACAGGAAGCTCACGATATTATCGAAATGGACGAAATCGAAAGAGATTTGGGATTTTAAAAAAAAGAAAAGCTTAATTATTAAGCTTTTTTTTTGACCTATTCCTAAAATATATTTCGTACTTTCATACATTGATTCTTTAAAAAACTTCATCTTGAAATTAACCATACTAGGTTGTTATGCAGCAACCCCTAGAACGATGACCAACCCTACATCACAAGTTTTAGAGATTAAAAATCATATGTTTTTAATCGATTGTGGTGAGGGTACTCAGGTTCAATTGCGAAAAAAAAAGATTAAATTTTCTCGTATTAGCCACATTTTTATCTCTCATTTACACGGCGATCATTTTTACGGATTAATCGGGCTAATCTCAACTTTTATGCTCTTGAATAGGCAAAACGATTTACACGTTTATGGTCCTAAGGGAATTAAGGAAGTCATTTTATTGCAACTGAGGTTGTCCAATTCATTTACAGGCTATAACCTGTATTTCCATGAATTGGAGAGTCCCGATAGCGAGGTGGTTTATGAAGATGCTCAAGTAGTTGTATCGACTATTCCATTAATTCATCGCGTTTATACTAATGGATTTCTATTTCAAGAGAAAAGTGGGGAACGCAAATTAAAAATTGGTGCCATAGAGGATTTGGGTATTGAAAGTTGTTATTATCAAAAGATAAAAAACGGTAGTGATATCACTTTAGACGATGGAACGGTAGTAGCGAATAAAGATATTACTTACGATCCCGCTCCTCCTAAAAGTTATGCCTTTTGTTCTGATACGATGTATAATGAAGCGGTAATACCGCTTGTAAAAGGAGTAGATGTGCTTTACCACGAGAGTACTTTTCTAGAATCGGAGTCGCACTATACCGAAAGAACCAAACACGCTACGGCAAAAGAGGCAGCGACCATAGCATTAAAAGCAGCGGTAAAACAGTTGATTTTAGGTCATTATTCGACCCGATATACCGATATTAACTTGTTTAAGAAAGAAGCTGAGACGATTTTTCCATATGTGAGTTGTGCAGATGACGGAAAAGAATTTGAATTTTAAAAGCAGTAAATATGAGTGATTTAAGTAATTACAGAAAATCCTATGAAAAAAGTGCTTTAATCGAGTCCGAGGTGGATGCCAATCCACTGATGCAATTTAGGAAATGGTTTCACGAAGTTGAAGCCTATGCTGGTATTGAGGAAGTCAATGCCATGACGGTTTCTACATTGGGATTAGATGGCTTTCCAAAAGCGAGGATAGTGTTGTTAAAAAAATACGACGAAAACGGATTTGTGTTTTATACCAATTACCATTCTGAAAAGGGGAAGGCTATAAGCGCACATCCACAAGTAGGCTTGTCTTTTTTTTGGCCTTCTATGGAGCGCCAAGTAATTATTAAAGGAATTGCTGAAAAGGTTCCAGCAACTGTATCGGATGCATATTTTAACAGTCGTCCCGAAGGAAGTAGATTGGGAGCCATGGTGTCACCTCAAAGTGAAGTGATTTCTTCTTACGCTTATTTATATCAACAATTGACAGATTTGGAAAGTCAGATGCTTAACAAGGAGTTAATTAGGCCGAGTCATTGGGGTGGGTTTTTAATAAAACCCGTTTCCATAGAGTTTTGGCAGGGCAGGCCCAATCGTTTACACGATCGTATCCGTTATACTTTAGAAGCGGATTTAGATTGGAAGATAGAGCGTTTGGCTCCATAAAAATATATGACAATAAAAAAGCAGCCATGCTTTTTTATTGTCATATAGAATAGTTTACTGTTGCTGTTGTTGTTGCAATTGCAATTGAAACTCTTCCATGGCTTCTTTAAAATTGTCCATTCCAACAAAAGCCCAAATATATAGATTGGACAACAAATTGATAATACCGATTATCAAGGCAATAATACAGAGTACTTTACCGGTATTTAAGTTTTGATAACCCGAATAAGCCGTTGGGTTTGAGTGGTATAATTTACTGTCTTTATTGGCTAAAACCAGCCCAATAATAGAAGGAATTAAGCCAGCTCCCATACAACAACACATAACTAATGATACGATACCCAAAACGAGTACAGTATTGGAATTGGGTAACTTTTGTACGAACTGATTCTCCATTACTTTATTTGTTAAATTAGAATAAACATTTTTAAAACATACGATCCAACCATGATAATAGCGTTGATAAGCGCTACTATAATAATCGCTTTATGGTAATTCCGTGATAAATCGATAAAATTTAAAAAGACAAGCCCGAAAAATAAAACTAAAGTGTAAATTGCAGGAAACATATAAAAGGCTCTTACAAATTCTCCTTGTCCAATTAAAGCAACAGCTCTTTGTGTACCACAGCCAAAGCAATCAATACCAAAGATTGATTTATTTAGACAGGGCAACATCAATTTTTCCATGGGGAACTTTTTAATTTAACGCAATTTTACAAAAAAAAAATGTAATTAAATAATTAGTACAATTTTTTAAAGTTCTTTATTTTTGCTAAAATATGATTTGGAGTAAAACCGTGTTTTTTATATCGTGAAAAGTCGATTTTTTGAAGGCGTAGGGAATCAAGGCCATTTTTTTAAAACTATTAGATAATTATGAAAACAATATACATTATCGTTACTTTGATTTTTATTGCTTGGGCATTTTTAGAACAAACCAAAACGCATCCCAATATTTGGATTCAGATTGTTGGAGTCGTTTTGTTTTTTTACGGGATGATGCGATTGATGTCCAAAGTTCCGAGTAATACAACGTCAGATTCAACGCCAAACGCACCTTCAAATACGACTAACGATGATAAATAAAGGTGATTTAGTTTCTGTTTTAGATGAAGATCAAAGCGGAATAGTGGTGGCTATTGACCAAACGGAAGTTACTATAGAAACGGAGGATGGTTTTTTACTGAAATACCAACTTCGCGAATTATTAAAAACAGGCGATACTTCGGAGTTAAAACAAGCAGCAACGATTTCGTCGATTTCAGCTGCCTTATTAGATAAGCAGGGTACTGTAAAACGCTCTTTTGTAAAAGAGAAAAAATCGAAAAAGGAAGAGTTTATATTAGAGGTAGATTTGCATATAGAGAAATTGGTACCTTCGTTTAGAGGGATGAGTAATCACGATATATTAACACTGCAAGTGGATACTGCTAGGGGACAAGTGGAGTTTGCAATCCGCAATAAGATTCCTCGAGTTGTTTTTATTCACGGTATAGGTGAAGGCGTATTGAAATTGGAATTGGATTACCTATTTGCTCGTTATCCAGAAGTGATTTTTGAAGATGCTAATTATCAAAAATACGGATTGGGTGCAACCCAAGTATATATAAAACAAAATCCCAACCGTTAAGTTGGGATTTTTTGTTTTTATAATTGAGTGGTGATTTCTCCAAACGGGACAACATCTCTTACAAAGGATTTGCCTTCTTTATTGAAAACCACATTTTCTAATGAGAGTTTATGTAAGTATTCTACTTTTTGCTCCGGATTGTTTTCCGGTTGAATCACTTTGGTAGTAACTACCTTAAGTGTACCGGTGGTAGCATTCCAGTTTTCGATTTGTATGGTTTCTCCAAACACGGTTTCATCACTACAAGCTTTAACCTGATCAATGGCCCCACCTGAGATGGTATAGGCTTTATAATTAAGGTTTTCGGTTTCACTTAAGCTAAAACTCACTGTTTTTTCTTCGTTTTTTAAAACATCTGCAGCAATGTTTAGTACCATCGCTTCTGTGGCGCTATTGACAACCAGTCTCGTAGCTTTGGTTTCGTCACAAAATTTTATGATGCCGTCAAAGTTAAAAGTTAAGTTGTTCGTTTTGTACTTATATTCTCCAAAATATAATTTGGTTTGATTGATATTCGTATCGCCATCCTTAAAGCTGATATCTCTAAAGTTTATGGTATAAAAATAATTAAGTACAGTAGGTTCTGTAATCAGTTCATTTTTTTGAATTCTCAAATCTCTAACGATTAATGCTGTCCCTCCTGGATTGGCCATCATTTCCGATACCACCACGGGTTTAGCAGGAGGTAGACTCTCACAAATTGATTTGCTATCGGCCATTTCATCGTAAGTTCTATAAATAAGCTCTAGGGAAGTGCCAATTTCAAAGGTTTTTTCCTCACCCAATTTAAGGTTGGAATCAATGAGTAAATTCGGATCTACTTTTAAAATCATCATGTCCTTGGCATTGATTTTATAGTATAAATCTTTATCATAACACTTTTGAACGGCTTGGTTTTCGAAATTGAGTTCCTTGTAAACGATGTCTCCATCGTTACAACTACTAAATATTAAGGCTAGCATACCCACACTCAACAATCTTTTCATAATAAAGTTTATATTTATTTATAAGCTTACCGTTTTTCCTGCTATTTTAATCACTATATATGGGTAATAAAAACACGGATACGAACGATTATCTTATAGTAAAATTATATAGTGACAAAAATAAGTTATTTATAGATAGAAATACCAACTTTAAAGGCTTAGATTTTTTTAGAAAACGGTATATTTGAAATCTAAAAATTATGTTAATGAAAGAGACTACTGAAACTACAGCTGTTATTAAAACAAATTACCCGGCCTTATACACTTTAGTAACGGTATTTTTCTTTTGGGGTTTTTTCTCTGCGGGTAATAGTATTTTTATACCGTTTTGTAAGAACTATTTTTCCCTAGATCAATTCCAATCGCAATTAATTGATTTTGCCTTTTATACGGCTTATTATTTTGGATCTCTTTTTTTATTTGTGTTTAGTGCTGTCAAAGGCAAAGATTTGGTTTCCAAATGGGGGTATAAACGAAGTATCGTTTATGGTTTGTTGTTTTCAACAGCAGGGGCAGCAGTGATGATTTGGGCTGTTCAGACCAATTTCTATGTCGGATTATTGATTGGACTATTTATAGTTGCCTTAGGTTTTTCCTTACAACAGATAGCGGCCAACCCCTTTGCTATTTTATTGGGAAACCCAAAAACGGGTGCCAGTAGAGTTAATCTAGGTGGCGGAATCAATTCATTGGGAACAACAATAGGTCCCTTAATTGTAGCTTTTGCCTTATTTGGAAGTACGTCGTCAATTACGGATGATCAAATTAAACATTTGACTTTAGATACCACAAGTCTTTTATACGCCGCTGTGGGAATTTTGTTTGTGATTGCCGCAGCCATGTTTTATTTTTCAAAAAAAGTTCCCGATGGTATTTTGGGAGAACCGATGGAAAAAGCGAATAAAGCTTTAAAAGTTCTATTGGTCATGACATTTTTATTGATTTTGGTTTTTATACCGGTTTTTCAAACCTATAAAAGTGAAGCAAATACAAGAGTTCTAGAAATGGAATCTCTTTTGGAGAGCAAACAAGAGGAGCTTAAAACGCTGGATTTGATTCCGCAAGAATTGGACAAACGCCAGTCTGATATAGTGCAGTTGCAGCAAAATATAAAAGAAGTTAAACAACCTATTGAACATCAAAGAATGATTTGGTTGGCTTTGGGCTTAGTAATTATTTTGGGTTCACTGTTTTACGCCTATAAAGGTAGTCAAAAACGAAGTGAAGGTTGGGGGGCCATGCAGTATCCGCAATTGGTTTTGGGAATGATTGCTTTGTTTGCTTATGTAGGAGTGGAAGTGGGGATTGGAAGTAATCTTGGTGAGTTATTGAAATTAGATGAATTTGGAGGACTGCATTCATCCGAAATTGCGCCGTATGTATCTATGTATTGGGGAAGTTTGATGATTGGGCGTTGGGCAGGTGCTGTAAGTGTTTTTTCGTTAAAGGGATTTAAGAAAAACATGGCTTTAATCGTAGTGCCGCTATTGGCTTATTTCGTAATCATAGGTGTGAACGTTTTGGCGGGCAACGATATGGAGCCCTTGTACTATTATATTATCTGTGTAATTATTCAAATCATTTTCTCTTTTTTGAGTAAAGACCGCTCAGCAAGAACCCTATTGTTATTTAGTATTTTCGGTGTTTCTGCTATAAGCGTCGGATTGTTTTCCGAAGGTATTCTTGCTATTTATGCCTTTTTGGCTGGTGGTTTGGCGTGTAGTATAATGTGGCCGGCCATTTTTAATCTGGCGATTATTGGTTTGGGTAAATATACCGCTCAGGGCTCGTCTTTTTTAATCATGATGATTTTGGGTGGGGGTATCATTCCACCTATTCAAGGAAAACTGGCCGATATTATTGGAATCCATAATTCCTATTGGGTACCCTTATTGTGTTTTGTGTACTTATTGGTCTTTGCTGTAGTAGTTAAAAAAGTTCTGATGAAACAGCAAATTGATATTGATGCACTAGACAGTTAAAAATTGAGCTTATTTTTTAAAAATGTACAGCGAATTAGGAGGTAAAGTTCTGTAAATTAGATTAATTTTGCCCTGAATTTGATAAAACATAAATAAGTACTGTTTTTTGCAATAAAGAAATGCGGAATGACTTTCAAATTGTTTGACAGTTTATTAATTTTGTAGTCAATCCGTTATATACTATAGACGGACTATTTAAAAGTAACTAAAAAAGGTTGAATGGATTTTGGGTATTATACCTCAAATCAATTTACCTACTATATAAAAAATGAAACAAGTATATCTTGATAATGCAGCTACTACATCTCTAAGACCAGAGGTAATTGCTGAAATGATCAAAGTGCTTTCTGAAGAATACGGAAATCCATCCTCAACTTATGCTGTGGGAAGAAGAGCAAAATCGTTGATTGAAGCTTCAAGAAAGAGTATTGCCAAACAATTAAATGTTTCGTCTTCGGAAATAATTTTTATTTCTTGCGGTACAGAAGCCAATAATTGGATTATTCGTTCGGCTGTACGTGATTTAAAAGTACAGCGAATCATTACTTCAAAAATGGAACATCACGCTGTTTTATATGCAGCCAAACAGATGGAGAAGGAATACAACATTGATTTGGAGTTTGTAAACATCTTGCCTAATAGTGAGATTGACTATAATCAACTCGAAGCAATGTTAGCGGATGAAGTGCCAACTTTAGTGAGCTTAATGCATGTAAATAATGAAGTGGGTACCGAATTGGATTTGCAGAGAGTTGCGGATTTATGTCAAAAACATCAGGCCTTATTTCATTGCGATACCGTTCAGTCTGTAGGTAAAATTGAAATGGATTTAAAAAGTATTCCGGTCGATTTTATAGTGGCAAGTGCACATAAGTTTCACGGACCTAAAGGAATTGGATTTGCTTTTATACGTAAGAATAACGTTTTAAAGCCGATGATTTTTGGAGGTGAACAAGAAAAAGGTATGCGTGCCGGTACAGAAGCTGTACATCAAGTAGTTGGTATGGCTAAGGCTTTTGAGATTTCTTATGAGAAATTGGACTTAGAACGCCAACACATTCAGAATATAAAAACATATTGCCAAACCAAGCTTATGGAAGTTTTTCCCGAAGTCAAGTTTAACGGCAATCAAATAGGATTTTACAATATAGTAAACGTATCATTACCGCTTTCAGAAGAGAAAGCAGCCATGATGTTGTTTCAATTGGACATGAAAGGAATTGCGGTTTCTCGTGGAAGTGCTTGTCAATCAGGTAGTCAAAAACCATCACATGTATTGTCGGAGTTCTTAAGTGAGACCGAATTGAAAAAACCGAGCTTAAGAGTGTCTTTTAGTCATGAAACGACTGAGGAAGATATCGATATATTAATCGAGGTTTTACAAGGAGTATAACATAGAAATCTACTGTTTAACAGTAGATTTTTTGTTGCTTTTAGTCAAAAAAAATAACTACAGAGTAAAATCTTCTTTTTTTAAAGGGATTGTTTTACTTCTATATAAGCAGTAAATTTGCACAAACAACACACTTTTTATGAATTCTAATAATAGATATGCGCTTCGCGGAGTTTCTGCTGATAAAGAAGACGTTCACAATGCGATTAAAAATATTGATAAAGGGCTTTTTCCAAAAGCTTTTTGTAAAATTGTTCCCGATCATTTAACGGGCGATGAAGACTATTGTCTAATTATGCACGCAGATGGAGCAGGGACCAAATCGTCTTTAGCTTATACCTATTGGAAGGAAACTGGAGATTTGTCAGTATGGAAAGGTATCGCACAAGATGCGTTGATTATGAATATAGACGACTTACTCTGTGTAGGAGCAACGGATCATATTCTTTTATCATCTACTATAGGAAGAAATAAGAATTTGGTGCCTGGTGAAGTCATTTCGGCTATTATCAATGGGACCGAAAGTTTAATTGAAGATTTAAAAAATTTCGGAGTTACCATCCATTCTACTGGAGGAGAGACGGCTGATGTGGGCGATATTGTACGAACCATTATTGTGGACTCTACGGTTACCGCTCGTATGAAACGAAGTGATGTTATAGACAATGCCAATATCAAAGCCGGCGATGTCATCGTAGGATTAGAATCATTTGGTCAAGCCAGTTACGAAAGCGAATACAACGGAGGAATGGGTAGTAACGGATTAACCTCGGCTCGTCATGATGTGTTTGATCATTATTTGGCAAAAAAATATCCGGAGAGCTTTGATCCTTCCGTACCAGAAAGTCTGGTATATTCAGGTAAAATGAAATTACAAGATAGCGTAGAAAATTCGCCCATAAATGCTGGAAAGTTGGTCTTATCTCCAACCCGTACTTACGCGCCAATTATCAAACGCATATTAAGTCAGTTCAATGCCGAGCAAATTCACGGAATGGTACATTGCAGTGGAGGTGCTCAAACCAAAATACTACACTTTATCGATGCCCTTCATATCGTTAAGGATAACCTATTTCCCGTACCACCCTTGTTTAAATTGATACAAGAACAATCCCAAACCGATTGGCAAGAAATGTATCGCGTTTTCAATTGTGGACACCGTATGGAATTGTATGTCAGCCCAGAAGTTGCTCAAGATATTATTGAGATCAGCAAATCATTTAACGTGAACGCGCAGCTTATCGGAAGAGTAGAAAACGCTGATTCTAAGAAATTGACCATTTCTTCAGAATACGGAACCTTTATTTACGAATAAGGTGTCTCGCGTATTAGCCATCGATTTTGGTAAAAAGAGAACCGGTATTGCAGTAACCGATGATTTCCGTATGATAGCTTCGGGTTTAACTACTGTAGCAACCCCGGATTTATTGGCTTTTTTAAAAGATTATTTTTCAAAGGAAAACGTGGAAATTGTAATTTTTGGTGAACCCAAACGCATGAACAACGAACCTTCGGAAATTGCGCCTTTAATTGAAAAATTCATCGAAAAATTCAGCCTTGCTTTTCCAACTATGAAAGTAGAACGAATGGACGAACGATTTACCTCAAAAATGGCATTTCAAACTATGATTGATAGTGGTTTGAAGAAAAAACAACGTCAAAATAAGGCCTTGGTAGATGAGATTGCAGCAACAATCATACTGCAAGATTATCTTGGAAAAAAATAAAACAGTAAATTTTTCTGCAAACAATAATAAAAATATTTTTGTTTAAACAGATCAATTGAAAAACGATTAACTTTGCTAAAAATAATTTTATTGCGATGTCAACTATACAGAAATCAGAAGCAGATGTTGTTTTAATAGGTGCTGGTATCATGAGTGCTACACTCGGTATCTTATTAAAAGAACTCGAGCCCAATCTTACAATCGATATTATTGAAAGGCTTGATGTAGCTGCGGCAGAGAGTTCCGATGCTTGGAATAATGCCGGAACAGGACACGCTGCGTTTTGTGAATTAAATTATACACCCCAAAGAGAAGACGGTACTATTGATGCCAGTAAGGCTGTTGATATCGTCGAATCTTTTGAATTGTCTAGGCAGTTTTGGACGTATTTGACTCAGAAAGGAGTGTTGACAAATCCTAAAAACTTTATACATGCCGTTCCGCATATGAGTTTTGTATGGGGCGACGATAACGTTGCTTTCTTAAAAAAGCGCTATGAAGAATTGCAAAAGTTCCCCTTGTTTCAAGACATGGAATTTAGCGATAAAATAGAGCAAATAAAGGAATGGGCACCTTTATTGATGAATGAACGCGACTTAAATACTTCTTATGCCGCTACGGCTATGAAGTTTGGTACAGACGTCAATTTTGGAGTATTAACTCGCGAGTTGTTTGCTTATCTACAAACTTTGGATGGTGTAAATATGCACTTTAATACCAAAGTTCAAAACCTTAAAAAACAAGAAGACGGACGTTGGAGGGTATCGGCTAAACAAGTAGATACCAATGAGAAATCGAGAATTAAAGCTAAATTTGTCTTTATTGGAGCAGGTGGAGGATCTATTCTATTGTTGGAAAAAGCCGATATTCCAGAAGGAAAGGGTTTTGGAGGTTTTCCAGTAGGAGGACAATGGTTAAAATGTACCAATCAAGAGGTGATTGATCAACATTTTGCCAAGGTTTATGGTAAAGCTTCTGTAGGTGCACCACCGATGTCTGTTCCTCATATAGACACGCGTTTCATTGACGGTAAAAGAGCCTTGTTGTTTGGTCCTTATGCCGGATTTTCAACAAAATTCTTAAAAAACGGTTCTTATTTGGATTTGTTTGAATCAATCAAACTCAACAACATCAAACCGATGTTGGGAGCAGGGTTAAAGAACATTCCCTTGACAAAATACTTAATTGGACAGGTTTTGCAATCAGACGAAAATCGATTAGAAGCCTTAAGAGAATATATGCCTGCAGCGCGACAAGAAGATTGGACTCTAGAAGTAGCAGGTCAACGCGTTCAAGTAATTAAAAAAGATGCCGACGGAAAAGGCGTTTTACAGTTTGGTACCGAAGTAGTAAGTGCTGCAGACGGGTCTATTGCGGCTTTATTAGGAGCCTCTCCTGGAGCCTCAACCGCTACATCAATCATGTTTACTTTGCTTGAAAAATGTTTCCCTGACCGATTTGCCTCTGAGGCTTGGCAAACCAAAATGAAAACGATGGTGCCTTCTTTTGGATTACTCTTAAATGAGCACCCCGAATTGGCGAAGGAATTAAGACTTAAAACTGCCGAAGTTTTAAATTTATATCCTTATAATAAATAAAACTAAAGCAGTGATGTATAGTGTAAAAAGGCTGTTTCAAATTTTGAAACAGCCTTTTTATATTTAGAAGACCGGTTTACCGCTTGTTGAGATAGGTAGCCAAGGCATCGGACAATTCATTTTCTCTAGAAAAGTATTCTTCGTCCTCAGACACGGCTGCTTCGGTGGAATGTTGGTATATTTTCCAGCGTTTTTTGTTGTATTCCAAAGCTGTTAAATTTTCAATCCAATCGCCCGAGTTGAGGTATGTAATATTCCCTTTAGCGTTGCGAACCGTTTTTATTTTGGGTTCGTGTATGTGTCCGCATATCACATAATCATATTGGTTATCAATTCCTAAATCGGTGGCGGTTTTTTCGAAATCTCCAATAAATTTAACCGCTTTTTTAACGCTGGCTTTGATGCGTTTGGAAAGTGAATACGGCTCTTTGTTGAGTTTGATTAGAAACCAATTGATCAATCGATTCAGTAATATTAAGTAATCGTATCCCTTACTACCTAGTTTGGCAATCCATTTGGCGTGTTGTACAGAAGAATCAAAAACATCTCCGTGAAAAACCCATGCTTTTTTACCGTCTATTTCCAACACCAACTTATCGACTAAAGCAATGTTGCCCAATTGAAAATCACTGAATTTCCGAAGCATTTCGTCGTGATTTCCCGTAATATAATATACTTTTGTTCCTTTAGAAGCCAAATCAATTATTTTTTTGATGACCTTTAGATGGGATTTGGGAAAATATGATTTTCGAAATTGCCAGATATCGATTAAGTCGCCATTTAAAATAAGGATTTTGGGTTTAATGGATTGTAAGTAACTGAGTAATTCTTTGGCATGACAACCGTATGTTCCCAAATGAACATCGGATATAACGACCATTTCTAAGAGTCTTTTTTTCAATGGATCAGTTTTTATTATAACAAATAAAAGCTTCTTAGTTCAAACTAGCGTTAATGGAAAGTTATGGAATTATTAGGAATTTTGAGTAAGCAAGACAAATGTAGTGGTGGCATAAATGAATTAAAATAAGAAATATTATGGCAGGTAATTCATACGGTAATAGGTTTAGGGTAAGTACTTTTGGTGAATCGCATGGTGAATCAATTGGAGGAGTAATCGATGGTTGTCCTCCAAATATAGTCTTGGATATGGAATTTATTCAAAGTGAATTAGATCGTAGAAAACCGGGACAATCAAAAATAGTAACCCAGCGTAAAGAAAGCGATAAGGTTCAGTTTTTATCGGGTATTTTTGACGGAAAAACCACGGGAACACCGATAGGTTTTATCATTAAAAACGAAAATTCTAAATCTGATGATTACGCGCATATCAAAGATGTTTTTCGTCCGAGTCATGCCGATTATGTATATCAGCAAAAATACGGTATTCGAGATTACCGTGGTGGTGGACGCAGTTCTGCCCGGGAAACCGCTTGCAGGGTGGTGGCCGGTGCAGTGGCAAAACAACTTTTAAAAGACATCAAAATAACGGCCTATGTTTCTGCAGTAGGTGATTTAGAGCTTAAAGTTCCATATACCGAATTGGATTTTGCCAATATAGAACGGAATCCCGTTCGTTGTCCCGATTTAACAATGGCCTTGGAAATGGAAAATCTAATTAAATCGGTTAAAAAGGATGGAGATACAATAGGAGGTATTATTAGCTGTGTGATACAAAATGTTCCCGTGGGAATTGGAGAACCCGTGTTTGATCGATTGGATGCCGAATTAGCCAAAGCCATGATGTCGATTAATGCCGTAAAGGGCGTAGAAATCGGAAGTGGATTTGCTGGTTCTCAGTGGCGAGGTAGCCAGCACAATGATCAAATCCTTCCGGGTGGTAAAACGCTTACCAACCATGCAGGAGGAATAGTGGGAGGGATCAGTAACGGTATGGATATTTATTTGCGTGTGGCCTTTAAACCTGTCGCAACCTTGATGAAAGATCAAGAGTCCATAGATATAAATAACAATAAGGTGGTGGTTTCTGGTAAAGGACGGCATGATGCTTGTGTGGTGCCACGAGCCGTACCTATAGTGGAGGCTATGGCTGCTTTAGTTTTAGCCGATTTTATTTTATAAGGAGATATGGGCTTTTTATAGAGGGCATTTTGGATTGAACTGAATTTAACAAGAGGCTGTCTTTTTAAGACAGCCTCTTGTTGTTTTACAGCCATGCGCCTCCTTATTTTAGTTTTTTTTAGCTGACATTGAATGTTAAACTATTTTAATTTGAATAGAAAATTTTAATACCAAGTCGGATTTTTTTATTTATTTAAAAAAATTATCTTGTTTTTAAAATGATGTTTTGTTAATGTTTGGTGATTTTAATTGAGTATAATTTGCTTTTTTATGCTTTTTTATGTAATTTAATTATATAAAGATAGTGTTTTTGTAATTATTTTTTTTTAGGTTTGATAATAACTTTTAAAATTATTAAATATGAAATTAAAATTACTTGTATTGTTTTTTATGCTGAGCTTTATGGAAATGAAGGCTCAAGAGGGGGTTCAGACCCTGTTCGAAGATGATTTCGAATCTTACGACAATTTTGCTATTGCGGATATAGGACAATGGACACTAAGAGATGTCGATAATTTGCCTACCTATGGCTTTCCCGGTATCGAATTCCCAAATATGACACAGCCGCTTTCATTTATTGTATTTAATTCTGGAGCAACTACGCCAGCAATCCCGTGGAATAATTGGGATGCTTACAGTGGTGAAAAAGTTATGGCTGCATTTGCCGCCGTTCCTGAAGATTCTCTTGGAAATGATGATTGGTTGATATCTCCTAAAATACGCTTGCTGGATTACCAGAATAAAGTAAGTTTCTTTGCGAAATCTTCAACTGTTGTTGATGGTGCAGATCGATTTAAAGTAGGGGTTTCAACAACAGATACAGAAGTAAGTAGTTTTACTGTAATCTCTGAAGGAGCTTATGTAGAAACTACCGAAGAATGGATAGAATATTCTTATGACTTGAATCAATATGCAGGTCAAGATGTTTATATCTCTATAAATTGTGTTTCCTTCGATGCTTTCACTTTTCTGGTTGATGATTTTAAAGTTGTTGGTTCGGAAACTGCCAGTATAAATAAAGCCTTAGCTTCTCAATTTTTGCTGTTTCCAAATCCAACTATCAATAAGGTTAACTTGACCAATTCCGGAAATATTTTGGTTTCCAAAGTGGATGTAAGGGATTTAAACGGCAGAACGGTTCAATCTTTTGATTTCAATTCGGAACCGTCTTTAGAAATAGACGTGTCGCAATTGCAAGCAGGAGTTTATTTGTTGCATATCACCACTAACGAAGGTTTCTTAACAAAGAAAATCATTAAAAAATAAGGGAAGCACATGTAAAATCACAAATATTTTTATGACGAAAGAGGTGTCTATGTAGGTTACCTCTTTCTTTTTGTAGAAGCAATTTTATTCAATCTACTGCAAAAGTTTATTTAATCATTACATTCCATCATTAACAAATCTCCCGTTTTATACGTAATTTTCACTATACCGTCCTTTTGCACACTATTGCTACTACCGGTTCGGTAGCCCAAAATTAGGCTTTCATCTGCTAAGGGATAATCGAGGTTTTCGGTAACAATACCCGTCACGGTTCCCACAGGTATTAGTGATATAGGCGTTTGTGCAGTATACCATTTTTCAAAGTGATTGGGTAGGCGATATACCTTGGAATAATCGTCGAGAATTACAATCTTTAATTGATCACTGTAGCGAACCATATTGGTTAAATTAGAAATCGTATGGTCCATTCTACGTCCCGTTCCCCAAAGTACATTAGCACTGGGAATACCTCGTGCAATTAAGTATTGAAAAGCTTTTTCTAAATCGGTAGAATTTTGATCCTCTATCCGAATAATCTCTAACGGATATTGGTATTCCAAATAGGTTTCAGGAGTGTAACCGTGATCGAAATCTCCGAGTAACACATCTACCTTAATTCCCAGTTTCATAACCCGCTCCATAGCGGCATCTAATACTATAATTAACGGCGACCATTCTAAGAGTTGCCCCATGAGCTCCGAACTACAGGCTTCGCCATTCGCGATAATTAAAGCAGGCTCTTGATCGTCTCGTACAATATGATGTGATGACATGGTTTTAAACTAAGGGTTAGACCGACAAATTTAAAATTTATAATCTATATAAATTCCTATAGGGCTCGATTAGTTTGTTTTTAAATGAGAATTAATTGCTACAATTGATTTATATTTGACTTTTATAAAAACTTCAAAACAAAAAGTTATGAATCTATCACAAGAGCAATGGTGGGAAAATTTTCAACAAGATGAAAATGCAGTTATTTTAGATGTGAGAACTATAGATGAATTCGAAGAAATAGCTATTCCAAATTCACTGAATATAGATATTTACAAAGGGCAGGAATTCTTAGATGAAGTCAATAAATTAGATAAAGACAAAAGTTATTATGTGTATTGTAAGGCAGGTGGACGTAGTAATCAAGCCTGTTTATTGATGAATCAATTGGGTTTTGATAAAACCTTTAACCTCTTAGGGGGCATTACAGAATGGACAGGTCCAATTGTAGAAGAATAAAGGTGTTTAAAATAATCGTTTTTACTATTGAAAAGAAACACTAAATAGTGGATAAATATAAAAAAGGGCTCCTAGGAGCCCTTTTTTATGGAAGTTGTTGGTAGTATTTTTTCTTTAATTGCTCGGCAATCGATTGGTAATAGGCCGTTGCGCGATCGACCTGTTGTTGGTCTATAGTTTTTACAGCTGTCAAAGGTATTTTTACCTCTTGTGGATTTGTAGATTCAAAATGGAATTGCTGTATTTTTTGTGTGGGCGATAATATAGTTAACATATTATTGCTGATAAAACCCATATCTTGATAAGTCGCGATAAAGGCTCTAGGGGAATAGCTTGGTTTTAATACATCTTGCCCATAAAATTTAGAGCTATAATCGAAGTTGAGCAATCCAAACAACGTTGGCATTAAATCGATTTGTGAAATCAAAGTTGCATTTTGTTGAGGACTGATAAAACCTGGGGCGTATATCATCGCTGGAATTCTATATTTATCCAACGGCAATTCTGTTTTACCAGCACTAGAAGCACAGTGGTCAGAAACAATAACAAAAACAGTATGGGCAAACCAAGCTTGTTTTTGAGCCTGCTTAAAAAACTGTTTTAATGCATAATCAGTGTATTTAACGCCACCATCTCTTGATTTGGATTGTGGATCGATATCTATTTTGTTCGCAGGATACGTGTACGGACGGTGATTACTCACTGTCATGATGTGATTAAAAAAAGGAACTCCCGATTGGTATTCTTGATTCATCACTTGAATCGCTTTAAGATACATGTCTTCATCGCAAACGCCCCAAATGTTTTTAAAGCTAATTTCTTCGGGCGTAAAACTGGATTTGTCGACAATATCAAAATTATTATGGGAGAAAAATTCCTGCATATTGTCAAAATAAGCATCGCCACCATAAAGGTATTTTACTTGATAGCCCTTTTGTTTAAAGACATTTGCTGTCGAAAACTTATTTTTGTTGTCTTTGCGTTTGACTACACTTTCTCCAGGTGATGGGGGTATAGATAAAGTGACGGCTTCTAATCCTCTAACCGTTCTATTTCCAGTTGCATAGGTATTGGTAAAAAATAAACTCTGTTGTGCTAGGGAATCTAAAAAGGGAGTCAGTTGTTTTTCATTGCCATAATAGCTCATAAAATCAGCACTTAAACTCTCTATAGTGATTAAAACCACATTCTTTTTTAACTCCAGTGAATCACTGCTGATGGAACGCAATAGTGATTTACCCTTGTAGCCGGGATAATCGTCCCGAAGTATGGATACCATTTTGTCTTCGGATAAAACGGGAAAAAACTTAAAGTAATCCAATTCACTATGGTTAAAAGCTTGGTAAAATTTATAGGTTCCATTTGCTTGAATTTCGTTGGTAAATACATTGGAAGCATTTTCCAAGTTACTGAGCTTCGGCAGGCTGTAAATAGCTAAAAAAACAAGTAGTAGATAACTAATACTACAAAGCAATTTACTGGGAAAATTCATTAATTTACGGAGGTTTTTATAGGTCTTTCTATAGATAAAAACCGCCATGGTTAAGGTTAATACTCCAACACCTATAAATAGTGGAACAACCGGATAGGATTCCAGGATGTTTCCAATTACGGTATTGGTATATACCAGATAATCTACCGCTATAAAATTGTATCTCAATCCAAATTCATTCCAAAAAAAGTACTCACTTACCGTGTTTTGAATCAGCAAAAGCGAAAATAAGGCTAGGGAAAAAAAGTAAATAACTTGACGAATTTGTAGTCGATTTCTAGGGAAAAACAGGCAGATACCAAAACAAAAAACTTTTATAGCTAAAAAAGCTTGTGCAATTTCAGGTATAGAGCCGCCATATTCATTGAGTATCGTATTAAAAAAAACAATGTAAATGAGTAAGGCAACCAACGACCCAAAGATGATGTATCCCCATGGTTTAGTGTATTTTGAGTTGGATAAGAAAAGGTAATACAAGCCAAAGAGTGCATAACTTAAGATAAAAACAAAAAAGTCGTTGACCGCTCCTATGGAAAACATTTTGCACCATTCCATAAATGTAAAGGATGAAGTGGTGATGGGGTGAAAAACAAAAACCAATCTCAACAGGAGATTTAATATCAAATAACAAGTTAATAGGTACTTGAACGGTTTGAAAAACGATAAATTTAACATCATAATTAATAGTAATAAAATGCAATAATACAATTGTTATAGAAATGTTCGTTTCAAATATGAAAATATTATCTTTGCGAATTCAATTTAATTGAGTTTTAACTCGAATCGTTTTTATGAAGCACATCCATTTTATTGTAAATCCCATTTCCGGAAAGGGTAAACACGATATTTGTGAAAAGTTATTGTTGCAATTTTTTCCGCAGAAAGACTATAAAGTGGTCATTCATTTTTCTCAATATAAAAAGCATGCAATAGAATTAACGCAACAAGCCATACTGCTAGCGCCTGATGTGATTGTCGCTTGTGGTGGAGATGGAACCATTCATGAAGTAGCTGCGCAATTGGTCAATACCGATATCGCATTGGGCATTATCCCGGTGGGTTCAGGAAATGGCTTGGCATCGAATTTAGAAATTTCTAAAACGGTCGAAGCGGCTATGGAGAATATCAGAAAGGGCCACGTAAAAAATATCGATGTGGGAAAAATTAATCACAAGTATTTTTTCAGCAATATGGGATTTGGAATCGATGCTACTATAATTGAGAATTACGAAAAGTCGGGTTCTCGCAAATTGCTATCATATCTAAAAGCAGCGATACAATCGGCAAAGAAATTTGAGTTTAAAAATATGCAATTGTGTATAGCAGGACAGTCTAAGAACATCAAACCGTTGTTGTTGTTCATTTCTAATTCCAACGAAATGGGTTATTCGATGACGCTAACTCCAAAAGCGAGTTTACAAGACGGGCTTTTAGATATATTGATGGTTCCCAAAATAAACACCATCCAAAAATTGTATTTTGGATTGTTGGTCTTACTTAAAAAAACCGATAGTTTTGCTAAGGCAGAATGGACTCAAGTGGCAGAATTGGAAGTTACTATTGCTGATTTTGAAACCAATGTAATTCAGTTAGATGGGGAATATTATTTATTTAAAGAAAACAAATTCAGAATAGAGGTACTACCAAGTGCATTAAAAGTATTGTGTTAAGGACAATGAAATGATGAAAATTCTAATAGTTGAAGACGAAATAGGAATTACCAATTTTTTAAAACAGGGATTGGAGGAGGAAGGTTATACGGTTATGGTGGCTGCTAACGGTAGTAGTGGGAAAGACCTGTATGACCAAAATGCCTTTGATTTGTGTTTATTGGATTGGATGTTGCCCAAAATGTCTGGATTAGAATTGTGTCGTTATATACGAAGTCAAGATGCCTTAATACCCATTCTCTTTCTAACGGCGAAAGATACCGTAGCTGAAACCATTACGGGATTGCGAGCCGGAGCTAATGATTATATTAAAAAACCCTTTAGTTTTGAAGAATTGCTTGAACGAATTAAGATACACTTTAGAGTTTCTGATGTTCCTGAGTTATTGAAGTGGAGCGATGTGGTATTAGATTTAAATCAGTATCAAGTCTTTAAAGCGGATAAGGAAATTTCTTTTACTCCAAGGGAATTTGAATTTCTAAAGTTTTTAATCGAAAATAAAGGCAAGATTTGTACGCGAAATCAAATTATTGACGCGGTATGGCAAACGAGTTTTGAATACGATACAGGAGTCATTGATGTCTTTATGAACGCCATTCGAAAAAAATTAAAACTTAAAAAAGACGATGCCCGCTTAAAAACGATACGCGGCGTAGGATTTTTACTCAACGATTAAGCGGCAGGTGAATTCACAACTGCCGCTGCTGTTTTATCTTCTATAAGTATATTCTCTATCGACTATTAAATTCTTTGAGATACGTTCTGCTTGTAAGGCGCGCAGTTCCACTCTTCTAATTTTACCGCTGATGGTTTTGGGTACTTCGGTTACAAATTCGATGAGTCGTGGCATTTTGTATGGTGCAATATGTTCTCTAGAAAAAGCAAACAGCTCGTCGGCCAATTCTTTGGAACCCAAACTCAAATCTTTGAGTACGACAAATGCTTTGACTTCAAAACCTTTTGCCTCATGAGGACTACCTATTACGGCCGATTCCAAAACCCTGCCGTGTTCCAGTAAGGCACTTTCTACTTCAAAGGGGCCTATGCGGTAGTCGGAAGACTTAATAACGTCGTCGTCTCTACCGATAAACCAAATATAACCGTCAGAATCTTTATAAGCTTTATCACCGGTAAAATAAACCCCATTGCGAAACACCTGTCTCTCCCGCTCTTTGTCGTATAAATAGCCTTTAAATAAGCCGTTTAGTCGTTCTGCACTAGTTTTTACACAGATGTTTCCCTCTTCATTGTCGGGTAAGCTATTTCCTTCATCGTCGGCAATCAGTATATCGTATAAAAAAGTGGGTTTTCCCATAGAACCCAGCTTAACTTTTTTTCCGGGTAAATTCGCAATCATACAAGTACTTTCCGTTTGTCCAAAACCATCGCGAATCAAGATTCCTGTACCCGCTTTCCATTGTTCAATGATTTCTGGATTCAGCGGCTCACCGGCAGCCACACATTGTCTAAACTTAAAAGCATACGACTTGAGGTCTTCTTGTATAAACAAACGCAATACAGTAGGTGGCGCGCATAGGGTGGTAATTTGATGTTTTTCGATCAGTTTTAGCGTTTTAGCGGCATTAAAACGTTCGGTGGTATGGTGTGCAAACACAGTCGCACCTACGTTCCACGGAGCAAACACACTGCTCCACGCAAATTTAGCCCAACCCGGTTGTGAAATGTTATAATGAATATCATCGGCGGTTAGTCCAATCCACGATGCAGTTGTCAAATGGCCTATGGGCTGACTCCAATGGGTATGACATACTATCTTGGGCAAATCGGTAGTTCCCGAAGTAAAAAAAAGAAACAGATTGTCATCGGGTTTAGTTTCAGCGGCTTCAGCTGTAATTGATTCTAAGGCAATCTCATCAAGCGATATCCACCCCTCGCGTTGACCGTCTGCGATGATTTTTACTGGGATTTTTCTCTCGCTAAGGCGTTCGGCTTCATCTATCTTTGCAGCATTGTCTAAATCGGCTATAATCACTTTTGGGAGGGTTTTTGAAAAGCGATACACCAAATCGTGTACTCCCAATATACTGGCAGCAGGGACCAACTGTAGTCCGCCTTTTATAGTCGCTAATATAGCAATCCAATTAATGGGTTGAAACATCATTTGTGTGAGCAATACATCGCCTTGCTCAATGCCCTTTTTGCGTAAAAAACACAACAATTGATTGTAACGATCCTGCAAATCTTTGAAAGAAAACGAAAGTGTTTCCCTTTCATCAGTCCACAACAAAGCGGTTTTATTTGGATGATTTTTTATATGCGTTGCTTCAAAAACCTCGCTAACCCAATTAAAGTGTTGAGGCTTATTTAATACTACACGACTTAATTCATCGTAATCTTGTCGTGCAATCAATTCACTGATTCTTGTAAAATAATTGGTCATAATCAATTTTAGGATAAACGGGTTGATAATGTGAATTATAAATATAGCGAATTCTTTTGTATTTATGTTTGCAGATTCGCGAATCTCGGAATCCACAAAAAAATGTACTTTTGTTTAAAATTCTTTTTTATGATTTCGTTGTCTATTAAAAATCGCATTGCGTTCTATTATATTTTGGGAACAGCTTTTTTAATACTGCTTATATTTATTGCCGTACATCAAATTGTGTCGATTACGTTAAATAAACATATCGATGATAACATACAGACTGAAGTATCCAAACATTTGTCGGAATACAAATATGTCAACGGTAAAATTGAATTGCTATACGAGGACGAATGGATGGAGCGAGAGCACAACGCCATTGATGTCAATCCGGTTTTTGTAGAATTTGTGTCGGCAGCGGGACAGCTATTTGAAAAATCGCCCAACCTAAAGGAGAAAGAATTGCTTTTCGATCAAGAGTTTACGGACGGCGATTTGTTCGATACGACTTTGGATCACCGTTTAATTAGACAAATACAAGTGCCGCTTTATGAAAATGATATTAAAGTAGGGTATTTATTAGTCGCCATGTCTCGGGAAAATGCGGTTATGGTAATCTTAAATCTCGAGCGAATTTTGCTGCTTGCCTATCCATTTGTATTGGTGGTTTTGTTTTTTTTGGCGCGAATCATAGCTGGAAAAAGCATACAACCCGTACAGAATATTATTAAAACTTCCAGACGTATATCGGAACGCAATTTATCGGAACGCGTGCCTTTACCGGAAAACAAGGACGAATTGTATGAGTTGACCTTGACCATCAATAACCTTATTGAACGCATTGAAAAAGCCTTGGAACGGGAAAAAGAATTTACTTCCCATGCTTCACACGAATTGCGAACCCCATTGGCGGTATTGCAAGGAACCCTAGAAGTATTGATACGCAAACCGAGAGAAGAGATAGAGTATCGCCAGAAAATTAATTTTTGCATTACAGAAATCAAACGAATGAATACCCTAGTTGATGATTTGCTGATGTTGGCCCGTATTGAAAATACGCAGAGTGAAATCAATATGGAATTATTGAATCTACAAGAATTATTTATAGAAGTCATCCAACGATTTGCTGTACCCATTCAACAAAACAATATTGAAGTACAAATGAACTCAAGTCAAATTGGTCGCGTATATACAGACAAACATTTGTTTTTGATGATATTGAATAACTTAATTTCAAATGCCATAAAATACAATGTTCAAAATGGGGCTCTTTTTGTAGATTTCACTGAAAGTGATGATCAAGTTGAAATTTCCATTTCAGATACGGGAATTGGTTTTTCTCAATGGGATGAAAATGAGGTTTTCAATCAATTTTTTCGCTCTCAAAATGCTAAAGATACACCGGTAAAAGGTACAGGTCTGGGATTGGCGATTGTAAAAAAACTGAGTGAGATATTAGCTATTCCTATCGAAATAAAAAGTATTTTAAATCAAGGAACTGTTGTAAGACTTATTCTAAATAAACGGATCTAAGACATTTCTAATCCATTCTTAAGTTTAGCTTAAGGAAACTGTCCAATATCGAAGGTAATTTTGTAAAAAAATAAACAATCATGTTGGAAGGAATGATCAAATTTAGCTTGAAAAACAAGCTTATAATTCTGCTTTTTACATTTGGACTTATCGGTTTTGGCATGTATTCAGTCACTCAATTATCGATTGGAGCTGTTCCCGATATTACCAATAATCAACTTCAAGTCATCACTACGTCTTCAACACTATCTACTCAAGATATAGAACAGTTTGTGACCTATCCTATAGAGATTCAAATGGCCAATTTACCGGGAATTAAGGAGGTGCGATCCATTTCCAAATTCGGATTGTCGGTAGTGACTTTGGTTTTTGATGAGAGCATGGGAACCTATTTACCTCGGCAATTAGTAGCGGAAAAAATTAAAATTGCTGCAGAAGAAATTCCAGAAGGATTTGGTAGTCCTGAAATAGGGCCTATAACCACGGGTTTAGGAGAAATATATCAATACACTTTAGAGGTGAAACCGGAATTTAAAGACCGGTATTCGACTTCTGATTTAAGAACGATTCAAGATTGGATTGTGCGTAGACAATTATCTGGGATACCTGGAGTTGTAGAGGTAAACACTTGGGGAGGTCATCTCAAGCAATATGAGGTAGCTATCAATACGGCAAAGCTCAAAGCGATGAATATATCGGTTAATGAGTTATTTACGGCATTGGAAGGTAATAATAGCATAGCTGGTGGCGCCTATATTGAGAAGGAAAATCAAAGTTTTTTTATTAGAGGGGAAGGAAAAATAACTTCTTTAGATGATATAAGAGCTATAGTGGTTAAAAATGAAAACAATTTACCCATTTTAGTCAATGATGTAGCTGTAGTACGCTTGGGGAGCGCCAATAGATTTGGTGCGATAACCGGGAATGGAGAAGGTGAAAAAGTACTGGGACAAATCATGATGATTAAAAACGGTAATTCTAAAAAAGTATTGACTGCGGTAAAAGATCGTGTTGCTGAGGTTCAAAGTCGCCTACCTGAGGGGGTTTATATCAATCCTTTTTTAGAACGTAGCGAATTGGTGGGTAAAACTACTTTTACCATTGCAGAAAACCTGATTTTAGGTTGTTTAATCGTCATCTTCGTCGTAGTCCTGTTACTTGGAAATTTACGTTCTGGGTTGGTTGTAGCTTCCGTGATACCCTTGTGTTTGTTATTTGCCATTTCGATGATGAACTTGTTTGATATCGATGCCAATCTAATGAGTATGGGAGCCATTGATTTTGGGATTATTATCGATGGAGCTGTAATTATCGTTGAATTTGTCGCCTTTAAAATTGTTAGTGGGGGCGCCGATTTAAGAACGATGACCAAGGCCGACCGGCAGCTTGCAATAGATGAAATTACTTTTAAGAGCACCAATAAAATGATGAATTCCGCCTTTTTTGGGCAATTGATTATATTGATTGTGTTTATTCCAATACTATCACTAACTGGCGTAGAAGGGAAAATGTTTAAACCGATGGCGATGACTTTTAGTTTCGCGCTTATTGGGGCGATGATTTTATGTTTGACCTATGTACCTGTGATTTCTTCGCTGGTTTTAAAACCAGTGGTAGAAAAGGAAAATTCTTTTTCCAAACGTCTAATTGCTCGCTTAATTTCTTGGTATCAACCGCTGATTGAATGGGCTTTAAAACACACCAAAGCCGTGTTAATTAGTTCGGGTTTGCTATTGGCAATAGCCGTGGTATTATTTACGAGAATGGGAGGAGAGTTTATTCCCAAGTTAGATGAAGGAGATTTTGTGATTCAGCCGGTTTTAAAAACGGGAACCTCACTCAGTAAAACGATAGAGACAACAACCAAAATAGAAAACATACTTCTGAAGAATTTCCCTGAAGTAGATCAAGTGGTTACGCGAATCGGTGCTGCTGAGGTTCCAACAGACCCCATGTCAATGGAAGAGACCGATGTCATTATAAAGCTACATCCTAAAGGGGAGTGGACTTCTGCTGCGACTAAGGATGAATTGGCTGATAAGATGAAAGCTGAAATTGAAAAGTATATTCCCAATATGGAAATTGAATTTACACAACCCATTGAAATGCGTTTTAATGAGCTGATATCAGGGTCCAGAGCCGATATTGCTATTAAAGTTTTTGGTGAGGATTTGGATGTGTTGAATAAAATGGCACATCAAATTCGAAATTCCATAGAAAAAATTCCAGGAGCAGCGGATATCATAGTCGAAAAAGTAGCGGGATTAAAACAAATGAGCGTGGTTTTTGACCGTCAGAAAATTGCTAGATACGGATTGAAAATTGCCGATGTAAATCAAACTATAGCCTTGGCTTTTGCGGGTAAACAAGTCGGAAATGTGTTTGAAGGAGAGCGCAAATTTGATTTGGTCGTTCGTTTGGATGAACAATATAAAAGGGGATTAGACGATTTAAAGAGCTTGTATATCACCATTCCTTCGGGACAGCAAATTCCATTAGAAGAAGTCGCTCATATTAGTTATACCGAAGGGCCAGCCCAAATATCGAGAGAAAACACCAAAAGACGTATAGTAGTAGGGGTAAATGTACGTAATCGCGATTTACAGAGCGTCATTGAAGATATCCAACAGAAGTTGGGAACGGAATTGCAGATGCCTGCGGGATATTCCATTGAATACGGCGGACAATTTAAAAATTTGCAAAGTGCAAAAGATCGCTTGATGATTGCGGTGCCTATAGCTTTATTATTGATTTTTTTACTGCTGTATTTTGCCTTTCATTCCATTCAAGAAGCCCTTATGGTTTATACAGCTATACCGCTTTCTGCTGTGGGAGGAGTATTGTTTTTATGGATGCGCGATTTGCCTTTTAGCATTTCTGCCGGAGTGGGTTTTATAGCTTTATTTGGTATCGCGGTACTCAATGGAATTGTATTGGTAGAACACTTTAATGAATTGACCAAAGCGGGAATGAAAAATATTGATGAATTGATTATTAAGGGAACTACCGATCGATTAAGACCCGTATTGTTAACCGCTTCTGCGGCAGCTTTAGGGTTTTTACCAATGGCTATATCGAGTTCTGCTGGTGCGGAAGTACAACGCCCGTTGGCAACAGTAGTAATAGGGGGGCTTTTTACAGCTACTATATTAACCATGTTGGTGTTGCCTGTATTGTATAAATTACTCAGACAAAATCAGTTGAAAAAACAAAAAACACACGCCTTACCCACCTTAATCTTAATTTGTTTGTTGGGAATGGGAACAACGATGTCGGCTCAAGAGCCAACAGAATTAGAACAATTTATCGCTACGGCACAAAAAAACAATAAAGGTGTTCTGGCCTTGGATAAAAAAACGGCTCGCGCTAAGGCAGAAATCAAGACAGCGTATAGCATTGAAAAAACTAATGTATATTACAGTTTTGACGAAAACAACAAAGCGGATAACGACAAGGCATTACGCGTTTTTGGAGTAGAGCAAAAGATAAGTTTTCCGACCGTGTATCACGCCAAGAAAAAATTGGTACAGGCTAATTATAGCGTAGAAGATGCACAATCAAACTGGGATAAAACTAAAATATCGTATGGGGTTTCAAATAGTTATTATCAAGTGATCTATCTAAAAAACAGAGTTGCCTTATTACAGCAGTTAGACAGTTTATATCAAAACTTTTCATACGCCAGTCAACGGAAATTTGAATTGGGAGAAACCAACTATTTGGAAAAGATAACCTCACAAGCCAAATACCAACAGGTTAAAGTACAATTGAATCAATTAAAAAAAGAATTGCAAATGGAGAACTTACGTTTGCAAGCATTAGTTCAAGATCCTGATTCCATTGAAGTAAACAAAAGTCACTTGGAGTGGGAATTTAATATAGAAGATCAAGCGATACAGCAACAATACCAACAATTGTTAGAAGCCAAATCGGGGCAATGGTCTGCTACTATAAAACAAAACAGACAAGCTTATATGCCCGATTTGACCTTAGAATACTTTCAGGGAACCAACAAACACTTGCCTCAAGCCATGTCAGGTTTTCAAATTGGTTTGGCAATTCCGCTGTTTTATGGCGAGACTAAAGCGCAGTTAAAAGCTTCAAAACTCGCAGCGGAAGGCTGGGAACTGGAACGGGAGAATCTACAAATCGGTATGGAGCAATTTGTCAAAAATCAACAAATGGAGATTGTTAAGGCTAAAGAGGGGATGGATTATTTTAAATCTTTTGGCAAACAAATGGCAGATGAGTTGTTTAAGGTTGGGGCTATGAGTTATCAAAACGGCGCCATTGATTTCTTTCAATACATAAGCAGTATTGAAAATGCTTTAGCCTTGCGACAAGAATACCTGGAAAATCAATTGCTTTATATACAAGCCAATCTTAATCTTTACTATTTAAACTACTAATATGATCAATAGAAATATAATATTATTCGGATTTTTGACTTTGTTTATTTCGTGTAATAAAGTCGCGACTAAAGAAGAGCAGCCTTTAGAAAAATTAGCTGCGGATGAGCGTTTAATCACCCCAGATCAATTTAAATCGATAGGAATGAAGTTTGACACCTTGAGTATGTATAACTTTAACGATGAGGTAGCAGCTACAGGGCAAATCGATGTAGCACCTCAGTATAAAGCTAAGGTTAATGCCATGTTGGGAGGATATGTCAAATCGATATTTGTAACAGAAGGACAGCAAGTGAAGCAAGGACAAGTGGTTGTTCAAATGGAAAACCCTGACTTAATTGACATTCAAAAAGATTATTTGGAAACCTATGAGCAAATAGGGTATTTAAAGTCGGAATTTGAACGGCAAAAAATGTTGTTTGACGAGCGCATTGCCTCACAAAAGAACTTTTTACAAGCGCAAAGTGATTATAGAACGGCCCAAGCGAAATTAAAAAGTGTTGCAGCCAAGTTAATGTTGTTAAATGTAGATTTAAAAGCTGTAGCTAAAGGGCAGTTTTCATCAAAAGTATCTTTGGTTGCGCCGATTTCAGGAACGGTAAATCAAGTAACCGCAGCGATTGGAATGTTTGTTTCTCCCGAAGTATCCATGATTGAAATTGTAGATACTCGTGCCATGCAATTAAACCTAAAAATATTTGAAAAGGATATCGATAAAATTAAGTTAAACCAGGCTTTGGTGTTTAATATTACTGAAGCCGCTTCTAAACCCTTTTCGGCTACTGTATTTTCAATAGGTAAGACCATAGATGAAGCCAATAGAACGGTATCTGTAGTGGCGCATTTTCCCAAGGAATTTCAAGAAGGGGTATATTGTGGGATGTTTGCCGAGGCAAAAATCGCCATTTCCCAAAAACAAGCTTTGGGAATTCCATCAAAAGCCGTGGTGACAGAGGAAGATAAAAGTTTTATTTTTATTTTGGAACGAGAGCTTGGGGAAAATATCATATTGCGAAAAATACAAGTAGAAATTTTATTAAAAAACGAAAAATATATAGAAATTTCTGCCAAAGACTTGAAAAATAACACAAAAATACTTGTTAATGGTGTATATGACATAAATGATGTGGCGGGTTAAATCGGCTGTTTTTGGCATAATTATATTAATTAATTCTTAAAAAATAAAATATTGGATCTTTTGGTATATTCTTTGAATCTTATATTTATGAAAAGAAAAATTGAGTAATATGATATTAGCACTAACTATATCTTTGTTTCCGAGTTCAGGGATTGAACCAAACAATGAAAAACGCTCTAAGGATTCTAAAAAGAATGCGAAGGATAATGGTTCAAAGAAAAAGAATGAAGATGAGTCTTTTTTTAAAGCAGTGGGAAATGAGCCTTTTTGGAATATATCCATTAGTAAAAAAGGAATTATATATTCCGCAAACAAAGCAGATGAAACCATTGTCTTCCCTTATGTAGATGCGATACAAGTAGGAGAAACAAAAGTATATAAAACACATACCAAAAGAGAGGAAATTGAAATCGTAATTTACGAAGAATTGACTTCTGATATCTTTACAGGTTATGAGTATGACCATTCGATTGCGGTACATTTAAAGCGAAATATTCACAGTAATGAAGTCGCTTCGGATTTTGCTGGATATGGCTACTATATTTTTGACCCTAACCTTTCTGGTAGTTGGATTTTACAGTCCTTTGAAGATAAAAAAATTGAAGATTTAAATATTGATCAAATTCCATTAATCAATATTGATGTGAGTACAAAGAGTTTTTCGGGTAGTGGCGGAAATCATATTATTTATGGGGACTTGGCTTGTGAAGGGGATAGTATTCAATTTAAAAACATCATGGCTCCTGAAAAGGCAAGTGAAGAATTTTTAAAAGAAAGAGAACTTTTAAGTGTATTGGAGCATTCCAATAAGTTTAAATTAAAAGAAGATGAGTTGCAATTGTTTATCGATCATGAACGCAAAATGGTGTTTCGAAGAGATACTTATGTTTATCTGTAAATCAAACATACATTTTTAATATAAAAACAGGGGTTGTCTTTTTTGAGACAACCCCTGTTTTATTGTAGAAAGGCCTATTTTTTGATATGCCTATCAGCCCATCCGCCCATTTGCGTATTCGCCCATCCGCGTATCAGCGTATCAGCTTATTTCTGTATTTCAATTTGTTCTTCCATCGTTTTATAGGCTGCGACTATCTTTTTGACCAAACGGTGTCTTACAATATCTTTATCATCGAGATAAATCATACCAATACCCTCTACGTCTTTTAAAATGTGCAAAGCTTCTTTTAAACCAGAGCTAACCTTTCGAGGTAAGTCAATTTGTCCCGGATCACCAGTAATAATAAATTTAGCATCTTTTCCCATACGGGTTAAGAACATTTTCATTTGAGAGTGTGTGGTGTTTTGAGCTTCATCTAAAATGACGAAGGCATGATCTAAGGTACGTCCTCTCATAAAGGCTAAGGGGGCAATTTGAATGACTCCTTTTGCCAAATAATCTTCTAAAGTTTGAGGAGGTAACATATCGCGTAAAGCATCGTATAACGGTTGCATATACGGATCGAGTTTCTCTTTCATATCACCGGGTAAAAAACCGAGGTTTTCTCCTGCTTCCACCGCTGGACGAGTTAGGATAATGCGTTTGACTTGCTTTTCTTTTAAAGCGCGTACAGCCAACGCCACGCCAGTATAGGTTTTACCTGTTCCTGCCGGACCAATAGCAAAGACCATGTCGTTGTTTTCAACGAAATGAACCAAACGTTGTTGATTGGGAGTTAATGCCTTGATTAGTTTGCCTCCAACACCGTGTACCAATATCTTATCACTGGGATTCATTTGTTGTGGAACATCATCCATAACGATGCGTTCCATGGAGTTTTCATCCATACGGTTGTATTTTGAAAAAAACTTGACCAATCTATGAAATCGCAATTCAAATTCGTCTAGAATTTCGTCTTCCCCATAAATTTTTAACAAAGAGCCTCTGGCTATTAGTTTTAATTTTGGATACAAGCGTTTAAGGGTTTCCAAATGGGTATCTTGCGGTCCCCAAAATTCTTTAGCGGTAATTTCTGTTAGTTCTATAGTTCTTTCGTTCAAATGGGGTAAGATTTAATTAAAAAATAAACTAATTTTGCATAACTCAAAGCTAATACAAAAATTCTATACTATCGATCAAATAGTAAAAAATATATAATGGAAACGATCATTACTTTAACAACAGATTACGGAACAAAAGACTACTTTGTCGGCGCGATTAAAGGAAAGATACTTTCTTATATTCGTGACTGTCAGATTGTTGATATTTCTCATTGTATAGATTATTTCAATACAAGCCAAGCGGGTTATGTCATTTCTGCCGCTTATAAAAACTTTTCCAAGGGTACCATTCACATTGTTGGTGTTGATGCTGAATTGACACAAGCCAGTAGACCATTAGCGGTATTTTTAGACGGACACTATTTTATTTCTGCCGATAATGGCATCATGAGTTTTCTTACAGCTGATCAAAAGGCGGAACAAATGGTTTATATTGATTTTGAAATGGGAACCCCATCTATGGATGTTTTTATCAGTACTGCTGTAAAAATTGCTCAAGGTGCATCATTGAGTGAATTGGGTCAAGATACGGATACCATAATCGATGTAAGTGAACTCAAAGCTGTGGTTTCTAAAGACAATGAAAGCATACGCGGTAACATCATTTATGAAGATCATTTTGGCAATGCCGTAAGCAATATCACCAAAACGATGTTTGAAGAAACTAAGGGAGAAAGAAACTTTATAATAAACGTTAAAAATCGACCGATTAAGAGAATAAATAAGTATTTTTCCGACTTTAAAATTAACGATGCCACCTCTTTAAAATCTAGAGAAGGGGAGCTGTTAGCGATTTTCAATGAGTTGGGTTATTTGCAGTTTTCGCTTTACCGTGCCAACCCGTTGACTACCGGTTCTCCAAAAATTTTGTTGGGACTGGAATATCGCGATACCATTACTATTGAATTTGTAGAATAATCAAAATAAAAAATTATGTTTGTTAGAATTGTGAAAATGAGTTTTCATAAAGAAAAAGTACCGGTTTTTTTAGAACATTTCGATACTATAAAAGAAATTATACGTTATTATCCCGGTAATCAGTTTTTAGAATTGTATCAAGATAAAGAAGATCCATCTGTGTTTTTCACCTACAGCTATTGGGCAGCAGAGAGCGATCTTGAAAATTACCGACATTCAGAAGCTTTTCGCGAGATTTGGTCTTTTGTCAAAACTTTGTTCAAAGACAAGCCTGAGGCTTGGAGTGTTGACAAATTAGTTACTTTACCTTAAACCTATCAGATGAACGCACTGTTACTACGCGAAATCAAATCTTTTTTCGGTTCTATAATGGGATATCTCGTTATAGCCGTTTTTTTAGTACTAAATGGACTTTTTTTATGGATTTTTGACGGTAATTTCAATGTTCTACAAAGCGGATATGCCGATATGGCTCCGTTTTTTAGCTTGGCACCGTGGATTCTGATATTTCTTATTCCGGCCGTTACCATGAAAAGCTTTTCCGAAGAGATAAAACAAGGCACTATGGAATTGCTTTTGACAAAGCCCTTGCGGATATGGGAAATAGTTATGGGAAAATTTCTAGGCGCGTTTGTTTTAATACTCATGGCAATCATTCCTACTTTGATCTATGTATGGGTAATTGCTGATTTATCGTTATCCGGTTCGCAATTTGATTGGGGGAGTACTTGGGGATCGTATTTTGGTTTGTTATTTTTAATTGCAGCCTACGCGTCTATTGGTGTATTTGCATCGACTTTATCCGAAAATCAAATCGTAGCTTTTATCATTGCAGTAGTATTGTGTTTTTTGTTTTTTGTAGGCATAGATGAATGGAGTAAAATTGGCGGAAGTTGGAGTGGCTTTATAGCGAGCTTTGGAATCAATTCGCATTTTAAAAGTATGGGGCGTGGAGTTTTAGATTCGCGAGATATACTTTATTTTGTGAGTTTCTCTGTGTTCTTTCTTAGTGCAACCGTTTTTAAAATTAAATCCATCAAAAAGTAATGAATACAAAACGCAAACAGCGCATAATATCGTTATTGGGAGTAGTGGTACTACTGGTTTTAATCAATGTATTAGGGGGTTTTTTCTTTAAGCGTTGGGACTTAACTCAGGACAAGCGCTATACCCTTTCGGCCACTTCGTTAGAAGTGATAAAAGGAATCAAAGAACCGCTATTTGTAGATGTTTTTTTGGAGGGACAATTTCCGCAGGAATTCAAAAGACTACAAACCGAAACCAGACAGTTATTAGAGGAGTTTAAAGCCTATAATTCAAACATCAATTTTCAATTCATCAATCCTGTCGAATCGGAGGACGAGCAGATGGAAACGGCTAAAAAATTGTTTGAAGCCGGTATGAAGCCGATTAATATTACGGTTTCCGATAAGGGCAAACAAGTACAGGAAATGGTGTTTCCTTGGGCTGTTGCTACTTATGCGGGTAAAAATACTCAGATACCGTTGTTGAAAAACATGATGGGTGCTAATACAGAAGAAAAAGTGGTGAGTTCTGTACAGCATTTGGAATATGCTATAGCTGATGCTATACATAGGGTAACTACTGAAAAGCGAAAAAAAATTGCCATAATTAAAGGCAATGGTGAATTGGATGATCATTATATAGCTGACTTCCTAAAGTCGGTTCGTGAGAATTATTTTATAGGACCTTTCACTTTGGATTCGGTAGCTACGAATCCGGTTAAAAGCTTAGAAGAATTACAAAAATATGACCTGGCTATAATTGCCAAGCCGAGTTTAAATTTTTCAGAAGATAAAATTGAAGTTTTGGATCAGTTTATCATGAATGGCGGTAAAACGATTTGGTTGATCGACCAAGTGCAGGCCGACATGGACAGTTTAAATGCTACGGGAAGCATGATGGTTTATCCTAAAGATCAGAGCTTGGGAGAAATGTTGTTTAAATACGGTGTACGTATCAATCCGGTTTTGGTTAAGGATGAACAGGCAACGCCGATTAAATTGGCCGTTGGGCGTCAGGGCAGTGAAACCCAATACGAAGAGTTTATCTGGAAATTTGCACCTTTTGCTTATCCGCAAGGCAATCATCCGATTGTGAAAAATATCGAAGGAGTCAAGTTTGACTTTGCCAATGCTATAGATACCTTGAAAAACGATATTAAAAAAACGATATTGTTACAGTCGTCTCGTAACTCTGCAACACTGGGTACTCCGGCACAGGTCAGTTTGGATATGGTTAACGAAGAAGTAAGTCCTGCAGATTACCAGGGCAAAGGTTTTTATAATTTAGCGGTCTTATTGGAAGGAAATTTTAAATCGGTATTTCAAAATAGGATATTGCCGTTTAAACCTAAAACATATCAAGAGCAAAGCGGAGCCAATCAAATGATTGTTGTTGCGGATGGCGATGTTATTCGAAATCAATTAGATCAAAACTATCAGCCCTTAGAATTGGGTTATGATAAGTGGACCAACAAGCTCTATGGAAATAAAGAGTTTATATTGAATGCGGTTAATTACCTTTTAGATGATTCGGGACTTATTAACATCCGTACAAAAAATGTTAGTTTACCGTTATTGGACAAGCAAAAAGTTTACGAACGTTATACCTATATTCAAGTAATAACTGTCGGATTACCACTGTTTATCCTTTTAATTTTTGGATTTGGCTTTACTTTTTATAGAAAGAGAAGATTTGCGCGTAAGTGTTGATAAAAATTCTTTTATAATTGGTTATAATCCGATATATTTGTAAAATGTAAAAGTAATTTTACACCTAAAAAAGCAAAATAACATGAAGTTTATTGTATCGAGTTCCTATTTGTTAAAACAATTGCAGATTCTTGGAAGTGTTATCAATAGTAGTAATACTTTACACATTTTAGATAATTTCTTATTCGAATTAGATAATAGCGAATTAAAAGTATCCGCATCCGATTTGGAAACAACCATGTCTGCAACACTAGAAATAGAGTCCACCAGCCAAGGAAGTATCGCGGTTCCAGCAAAGTTATTATTGGAAACACTAAAAACTTTTCCTGAGCAACCTTTGACTTTTACCGTTAAAGAAAATAATACCATAGAAATCAGTTCTGATTTAGGAAAATATGTTTTGGCTTATGCGCAGGGAGATGAGTTTCCGAAAGCAGAGACTTTAGAAGATCCTTCTACTACAGGAGTTCCTGCTGAAGTTTTAGCAACAGCGATCAGTAAAACGATTTTTGCAGCCGGAAACGATGATTTACGTCCGGTAATGTCTGGAGTGTTTTTTCAGTTTTCGCCAGAAGGTTTGATTTTTGTAGCTACGGATGCACACAAGTTGGTAAAATACTCTCGTGCAGATATTAGTTCTTCAAGTCAAGCTAATTTTATTATGCCTAAGAAACCATTAAATATTTTGAAAAATATTTTAATGACTTCGGATGCGGAAGTGAAAATTGAATATAATGATTCTAATGCGCAATTCTCTTTTGAGAATTATACCTTGACTTGTCGTTTAATCGACGGGAAATACCCGAATTATGAAGCGGTTATTCCAAAGGAGAATCCAAATAAATTATTGATTAATCGTGCGCAGTTTTTGAGTTCAGTGCGTCGTGTGGCTATTTATGCTAATAAAACGACTCATCAAATTCGTTTAAAAATCGCAGGTACAGAATTGAATATTTCGGCAGAAGATATTGACTATTCCAATAAGGCTGATGAGCGTTTGACTTGTGATTATCAAGGAGACGATATGCAGATTGGTTTTAACTCTCGTTTCTTGACAGAGATGTTGAATAACTTGCAGTCTGACGAAATCATGTTGGAGATGTCGTTGCCAAATCGTGCAGGGATTTTAACTCCAGTTGATGGATTAGATGAAGGAGAAACCGTGACTATGTTGGTAATGCCGGTAATGTTAAATAACTAGTGATGTAAATAGGAGTAATCTCTTTTAATTATATAAAAGTTCAGTGATGAGAATCATTGGACTTTTTTTTTAAAATTTAGTTAGGAGGATGTGCCTATTCGTCCATTCGTCCATTCGTCCATTCGTTCATTCGTCCATTCGTCCATTCGTCCATTCGCGAATAAATTACAAAAAAGAGCAATTTTACAGCCACAACGCTCCAAAGCGTATAAACGTATCTGCCCATCCGCGTATCCGCATTCACAAGCTCCAAAGCGAATTCGCCCATCTGCCTATCCGCGTATCCGCACTCTTTATATATAGGTATGGTTTTTATGAGTCTATTCGCTGATTCGTGCATTCGCTTATTCGCGAATAAATTACAAAAAAGAGCAATTTTATACCCACAACGCTCCAAAGCGTATAAACGTATCTGCCCATCCGCGTATCCGCATTCACAAGCTTCCAAGCGAATTCGCCCATCTGCCCATCCGCGTATCCGCCTTCAAGAATAGTTAACTAAGCACAGCAATTTTAAACCCACAGCACTTTAAAGCGAATTCGCCTATCCGCCTATCCGCGTATCCGCTTTTTTAAGTATCTGCACTAAAGCTAAAGTAAGGGGTATTAGTCTGTTAAGAAAGGGGCTTGAAAAAACTGTAAAATAAAAGAACAAAAGATTAGGAAAGCTAGAAAAAAGGGCTACTTTTGCACCCGCATTACCGCAGAAGTTCTTTGAGAAACGGAGTTAAAAAAAGAAACATATAAAAGGAGTTTAACTCTTTTAAAAATTTACGAAAATTAAATTTGTTTCTTAAATAATTAAAGTTGTATCTTTGCCACCCGCAAGGAAACAACGCTCTGACACATTATTGACAAGATTTAAAAG
>NZ_JAHKRA010000014.1 GCF_019345525.1 Flavobacterium sp. NKUCC04_CG
GGTGCTCTATCCGAATCCGACTAGCGATAAAGTATATTGGCAATCGGATAGGTTATGGAAGTATTATGAGGTTTACGACTTGCAAGCGCGTATAGTAGCCAAGGGACATATTCAATTGCAAGAGGTCAGCTTAGGGCATTTAGCTTCCGGACAATATATATTGGCCTTACTGGACTACGACGGACATAAAGTCACTCAAAAGATTTTAGTAAAATAAAATTTTGCAGCTACTCATAACAACAACGTCCAGTTTGGTAGCTCAAGGAGGAATAAAAAGTTACGGAAGCTTATCTTTTTTCTTTGTCAATAGTTGAAAAAATTGCTTTTTGCAGGAGCATAAAAGATTTTAAATTTAAATTTTTTGAAAAAGAAGAATGTTACCCAATTGAATATTGTTGAGCTTTAAAATAATAGAGGCTGTCCTTTTTTGAGACAGCCTCTATTATTAGTTTAATACAGAATCAGTTTCTAATGACTGTAAAAGCATCTAATTCTGAATGATTTCAATCTCAAACATCTTATCCCAGTTTTTCCCAGTAACAAAGAAAGTTTTAGTCTTTGGATTGTATGCAATACCGTTTAAGACATCAAGGTCTGGATGATAAGTTACTTGGGTTTGAAGTTCAGAAAGGTCAACAGCGGCTTCTACTGTACCGTTTTTCGGGTTTATAATGGCGATGGCCCGTTCTCCATAAATATTGGCGTAGATTTTTCCATCAACCCATTCCATTTCATTGATTGCGCCAATTTTAACGTTATTGGTGTAAATGTTGATGTAGTCTAATTCTTTAAAGGTTTTTGGGTCAATTATATAAACGCGCTCTGATCCGTTGCTCATATATAAATTAGTTCCGTCATTGGTAAGTCCCCAACCTTCCATTTTTGCAAAATACGGAATGGTTTGTTCGCGCACTAAGGTCTCTGCATTATAAACATAGGCCTCGTTGTTTTTGTAAGTCAACTGATAAATTTTGTTATTTAATACGGTAGCACCTTCTCCAAAAACAGTTTCTGGTAATTCTACAATTTTTAAGACCTTTCCCGTTTTATAATCCACTTTTCGAATACTCGAAATTCCCTTTTTCCCCGTTCCGTTCCCCGCGCCATTTCCGGTACTCTCTATTAAGATATCGTCCAGGAATTCAAGCCCTTGTGTATAAGCTTTAATATCGTGAGGGTAGGTGTTGATGATTTTATATTGTAAAATTTTGGGAACAACAGACGAAGCCAATTCGATATGGCTGGTTGTTTCTATTGGCGTAGCACCTTGGTAGATGATGGCTTTAATGGTCATACCGCCTAATTTTTCATTTTCTAATGGGAAATTTAAAACTTGATTTTCCTTGGAAGCCCCTATTTTTTTATCATTTAAATAATAAGCTACCGAATCTATAGGGGCATTATTTTTATTGGATATAGACAATTTTAAAGCATCATTGGTGTGATAAACCTGTTTTAACTGACTCGAATCGATACTAAATGTGTTTTCTTCAGATTTTTTTTTGTCCTCACAAGAAAAAAAAGCAGCACTTAAGGATAAGGCAATAAGAAAGTTATGTTTTTTCATTTCAATTTTATATTTTGTACAAGATACAAATCTACTATATAACTTACAAATCACTTGTAAAAATATAAAAAGATTGTATCTTTGCACTGGCAAGTCCTACACGACCAGCTCCTATAGAATCCTCCAGGGTGGGAACGCAGCAAAGGTATGTAGTCGTAGCGGTGCGATGTAGGTCGCTTGCCATCTTTTAATCTTCCTCTTGGGAAGATTTTTTGTTTTATACCGATTTTTGTTTCTAAAAAATGCAATCATATTGGTAATCTCCTTCTAGTTCTTCGGCTGTTTTGTTACTGGTAAAATTGAATAATAGAGTTGCTGGACATTTCGCGAACTTTGAATTTCGAATCTCAGTATACAACTTAAATTAATTATATTAACTATTTGTACAAGGAGCCATTCTTTTTCGCTATTTTTGTTCTTAAAAAGTAGCTATTTTGAAGAAAATATTCGTAAAATCAGCGAAGATCATAGCGTGGATTATGCTCGCTGTTTTCTTGTTGTTTGTCGTGCTTATCATTTTAATACAAATTCCTTCTGTTCAGAATAAAATTAAGGACCAAGCTATTCATTATTTGGAAGGGAAAATAGGAACTAAAGTAGCGTTGCAACGCATTGAGATTGGTTTCCCCAAAAAAATAGTAATCAAAGGACTTTATTTGGAATCGCAACAAAAGGATACTTTGCTGTATGCAGATAATTTAGCGGTGGATATTTCGTTGTTTAAATTGCTAAACAATACTGTAGAACTGAACTCTATTGCATTGGATAATTTTGTTGCTCATGTAAAAAGAGATCAAAACCAGCGCTTTAATTTTGACTATATCATCGATGCTTTTGCCACAGAAGACGATCCTGATAAAGACTCCAAACCCTTTGTGATTTCGCTAGATCGTATCGACTTAAACAAGATATTTGTTACGTTTGACGACCAATATGGGGGCAATGATTTATACTTAAAATTAAATCGATTTTCTACTAGAGTCAAACGATTTGATTTGGAACAGCTGGTTTTTAATATACCAAAAATAGATTTAGATGGCGTTGATGTTCGTTTTAAACGCAGTATTGTTGATCCGCTTGAAGCAGTAGTGGTTCATAAATCAGATTCGATTTCGGAGGGTAAAATGTTGGATTTGCAATTGCGAGATATTAATCTTTCGCATATTGATATAGAATACGACGATGCCGTTTCTCAATTGTATTCTAAAGTCGATTTAAAAACACTAACGCTTATTATAGATAAATTGGATTTCGCCAATCGCGATGTGGTTATTGATGCATTAAATATAAACGATACCAAAGCTGTAGTTCGATTACTAAAATCCAACAAACCTAAAATTGCCACACCGCAGACGCCAGTAGTTGAAACCGTAACTGTTGATGATAATCCTTGGAATTTAGCTTTGGGCGAATTAAAATTACAGGGATTAGCAGTGCAATTCGACGACGAAAATGCTGTAAAGCAATTGCGTGGTATAGACTATAAACACTTAAACTTTTCAAAGTTAAATTTAGAATTACAGGATTTTCAATTTGCACCCAATAATATTTCTGGAGCCATTAAAAGTGCGCAAATACAAGAGCAATGTGGTTTAGAAATTCAAGAAATGCGAACGTATTTTATGTATGGGGCGCAGACGGCTTTTTTAAAAGATCTTTACCTAAAGACCCCGCAAACCCTATTGCAACGCGAAGTAGTTTTAATGTATGAAAACGCAGATAGTTTTACAAATCATTTAGAAGACGTTGTGGTTGACGCCTCATTGGTAGATAGTAAGTTAGGATTTAAAGATGTTTTGTTGTTTGTTCCTGATTTGGATAAACAGCCGTTGTTTAAAAACCATCCTAACGAAGTATTAACCATCGATGCACAAGTAAAAGGTCCTGTGAAAGACTTGGTTATTAACAAGTTTTTTATCAAGGGATTTGGTTCTACTTTTGCACAGGTTACCGGGCGTATTAAAGGCTTACCCGATGTGGAGAAAGCCTATTTTGACCTTGATATTAAAGACTTTCAAACAACGTCCAAAGATTTGTTAAGTATCGTTCCCAAAGGAGTGGTACCCGATAATATAAAATTACCAGCGCTGTTTTCTGTAAAGGGAAATTTTAAAGGCGGAATTAGTAATTTCAATACCAATTTAAAATTAAATTCTAGTTATGGCGCGGTTTCTTTAATAGCGCAACTCGATCAACGTTATAAAAACAAGGAAAAATATAGAGTAGATGCCGTAGTTCAAAATTTTGATATAGGTCGTTTGATTAAAAACGATTCTGTGGGTAAAGTAAGTTTGAATTTTGTAGCATCCGGACAGAGTTTTAACCCTAAAATGGCCAATGCAACCTTGTCTGGTCATTTACTACAGGCTCAATTCAATGGATACAATTATAAGGACTTATTGCTTTCTGGTACAGTAAAAGAGGGGGTTTATCAGCTGCAAACCGAAATGAATGATGCTAACATTCAGTTTGTTCTTAAAGCTAATGGACAATTGGATGAAAAGAAAATGACTCTCGAAATGGATGGTGATTTTGTTAAAGTTGATTTGTTACAGTTGCATCTCACCGATCAACCTATGGCGTTTAAAGGGCTAGTTACGGCTAATTTTTCCGACTTAAATCCCGATAACTTAAACGGTACGCTAAATATAGACGATTTTGCGTTAGCCAACGGAAAAGACGTGTTTGCATTAAATCAAATTTCGCTTGAAGCAATTGCTGACGATACGTCTAATTCCATGGTTTTAAAATCTCAATTGGCTGATGTGTCGGTAACGGGTAAATATCAGTTGACCCAATTGCCTATAGCTTTAAAAAAGACATTTTCTAAATATTTTAATCTGAACCAACAAAGCTATGAGGATTTAAAAACCACGAAGAAAGGCAAAGAAACCGCGGTAATAGGGGATCAAGAAGTCAATTTAAAGATATTGGTGAAAAACGACCCCATATTGACTAAATTCTTACCGGAATTAAAGCGTTTTGACAATATAGTTGCCGATGGGAAATACGTGTCTGCGCAAGACTATATTGCCTTTAGTGCCAATATACCTAATGTGGAATATGGGAAAAATACGGTGTCGAATATCGGTTTTGATTTAAAACCTAAAAATAATGCATTGGCCTATAGTTTCTCTGTAGATAAGATTCAAACCGAAAGCTTTGCTATTAATCAAGTGCTTTTAGATGGAGCTGTGCACGATAACATCTTAACCTATGATTTGGAGGTAAAAGATTCGGAAAACGAGGTTCAATATGGAATAGCTGGAAGTTTAGAAACCTTACCAGATTATTTACAGCTTAAGTTATTACCGGAATCACTTAAACTGAATTATGAAAGTTGGGAAGTAACACCTAATAATCAAATTAGAATAGCAACAGCAGGTATTAATGCGCAAGATTTTGTGTTGTCCAAAGCGGGCAGTAAAATGGAATTACAGTCGCAAACCACGGCCTTTGACTCGCCTTTGGTTGTTAATTTCAACCGTTTCGATATACAGACACTCACGGCTATAGTCAAAAAAGATGTCACTTTTGCTAAAGGATTTATTGATGGTCAAGTAGAATTACGTCATTTAACGAAGGATTTGGTTTTTGTTTCTGATGTTACAGTCACGGAATTGGAGGTAATGGAAGCTAAAGTGGGTGATTTATCGATAGCCGTTAGCAACGAATTGCCTAATCAATACGATGCCAAGGTAGAATTAACTGGGCAAGGGAATCAAATGGCATTGCAAGGGGCATATTATGCCATCGACAAAACGTTTAAACTCGAAATGAAAATTGATCAATTACAAATGGCAACGGTAGAAGGTTTTTCTATGGGAAACATTTCCAATTCGGAAGGGTTTTTATCTGGAGTTTTTGATATAACAGGTACGGCTGCCAAACCGGCTGTTTTGGGGCAATTTAAATTTAATAACGTCAGTATTCATGCAGTTCCATTAAATGCAGATTATAAAAACATCAACGAAACCATAGATTTTACACCTACGGGAATTGTACTGCATCGCTTCGAAATTACGGATGCCGACAATAATAAATTGGCTATTGATGGACGTGTAAATACTAAAAATTACTCGGACTTTAAGTTTGACTTAACCGTGGTTACTAATAATTTTAAAGCGATCAGTTCCACTGAAAAAGACAATGATTTTTATTACGGTAATCTTTATTTAGACGCCAATTTAAAAATTACTGGTGATTTAAATAAACCCGAGGTCATTGGAAAAGTAGCTATTGATAAAAACACCAAGTTTACGGTAGTCATGCCACAGCAAGATCCATCGATTGCCGACCGAGAAGGCATAGTCGAATTTATTGATCAACGCGATCAAAGACTGTTACAAACCATACAAATAGGGAATCAAATTAATGAATCCGATTTGAAGGGAATGGATGTGTCTGTTGATATTCAGGTCGATAAAGAAGCGGAATTAATTTTGGTGATTGATAAAGCCAACGGTGATATGTTGAAATTAAAAGGTGAAGCCGAATTGACGGGAGGTATCGACCCATCAGGTAAAACGACTTTAACGGGTAAATATGAATTTACTGAGGGGTCTTACGAGATGTCTTTTAATTTTTTAAGACGAAAATTTGATATTCAAAAGGGAAGTAATATAATATGGACTGGCGAACCCACCATGGCAACGCTTGATTTAACGGCGATTTATAATGTAAAAACGGCTCCGATTGATTTATTGGAAAGTCAGCTATCTGGATTAACTCCAATGGTTAAGAATACTTATAAACAAAAAATTCTTTTTCAGACATTACTAAAGATGAAGGGGGAGTTACTCAAGCCGGAGATTAGTTTCGACATTACCCTGCCTGAGGATAATAGCTCGGTTTCTTCTGATGTTTTATCTAATACTAAAGCCAAATTGGAACAGTTGCGTTTGCAACCTTCTGAAATGAATAAACAGGTATTTGCCTTATTGCTATTAAGTCGTTTTGTAGGAGAAAATCCATTTGCAAGTGAAGCGGGTGGTATGAGTGCCGAGTCGATGGCCAGACAAAGTGTGAGTAAAATACTATCGGAGCAACTCAATAATTTGGCAGGAGATTTAATTGCTGGAATAGAAATGGATTTTGATTTGCAATCTACCGAAGATTATAGCTCTGGTGAAAAAGAGAATCGAACCGATTTAAATGTAGGTGTTTCCAAAAGAATGTTAGACGATCGATTAAAAGTAACTATAGGTAGTACTTTTGGTTTGGAAGGTTCAGAGCGTCAGAATGAACAATCCACCAATATTGCAGGCGATTTGTCTGTCGAATATATGTTGTCCAAAGACGGGCGTTATATGTTGCGTGCATATCGAAAAAACCAATATCAAGTTGCTTTACAAGGACAGGTGGTTGAAACGGGGGTAGGTTTTATAATAACAATGAGTTATGAGCATTTTAGAGAATTGTTTGAACGAAGTAAAGAGAGAAAAACATTAAGACGTCAAACCAAAGTAGAAAAGCATGAATAAGGTTTATATATTGGTAGGAGGATTGATAGTATTGGTTATGGGATTAAGTTCTTGTAGTAATACGCGTTATCTAAAATCGGGTGAATTGCTCTATGTTGGTGCTTCCATTAAGATTGAAGACGATTCGCTTTCCAAAAGTCAAAAAAAGGAATTACGCAGCAGTTTAGAAGAGTTGGTGCGGCCGAAACCCAATTCCAAAATATTGGGATTACGTCCCAAATTGTATTTCTATAATTTAGCGGGAGAACCAAAAAAAGATAAGGGAATACGACATTGGATACGTAATAAGTTAGGTGAGGCCCCTGTATTGTATGGTAAAGTAGATTTGGACTATAATGAGGCAATAATGTCTAATTATGCCGAAAATCAAGGCTATTTTAATACAAAAGTAAATTCGGATAGCATTGTGAAAAGCAAAAGGGTTGAAGTGGTTTATACCGTAAAGCCCCAAAAGGTATTTAGCATTCGAAATATTACATTTGTATCGGATTCTACTGAAGTACAAAAGGAGATTTACAAGACCAAAAGACGCAGTTTGCTCAAAAAGGGCAAGCCCTTCAATTTGGAGGTGGTTAAAAACGAACGCATCCGTATCGATAGTCGCTTAAAGGAAAAAGGATATTATTATTTTAATCCCGATTATTTGTTGGTACAAGTAGATAGTACCGTGGGTAATAATCAGGTAGATCTTTTTGTCAAGGTAAAAGAAACGACACCTACTGTAGCTAAGAGCCCTTATACCATAGAAAAGGTGGTGGTATATACTGATTATTCTTTAAATGAATCCAATCTAAATGCGAGTGTATGGGATACGATTAAGCCGTATAATGATTTTATTATTGTCGATCCAACAAAACGTTTTCGACCTCAGATTTATGACCGAACCTTGTATTTTAAAAAAGGCGATTTATATAACCGAACCAATCACAATTTATCTTTAAATAGATTGGTGAATTTGGGAACTTTTAAGTTTGTTAAAAATCAATTTGTAATTGCGGATTCCACTAAGCATACTTTAAATTCATTTTATTTTTTAACACCAGACGAACCCAAATCAATTCGTTTGGAATTGTTGGGAAAAACCAATTCTGCCAGTTATACGGGATCTGAAATCAATCTTAATTGGAGGAATCGCAATTTTTTTAAAGGAGCAGAGTTGTTTACCATTTCGGCCTATGGTGGAATGGATTTTCAAATGTCTTCTGCCAATAAAGGATATGATATTTATAAATTTGGTACCGAAGCCAATCTGATTTGGCCACGGATTATTTCGCCCTTTAAATTTCACTCGGCAAGTGGTTATGTTCCGAGAACTAAGGCTACTCTGGGATATGAATTTCAAAACCGAACCAAACTGTATGCTTTACATTCTTTTAAGGGATCGTTTGGGTATTTGTGGAAAGAAGACATTAAAAAAGAACACGAGTTAAATATCATCGACATCAATTATGTAAGTCCAGAGAAGGTTAGTGACTTATATCAGCAAGAAATTGTTGACAATCCTTCGTTACAACATGTTTTGGATAAACAGTTAATATTTGGTCCTAAGTATTCTTATACCTATACCAATACGATGCAGAAGTTTAAAAAGAACACCATTTATTACAAAGGTATATTGGATTTGTCTGCCAACTTAACGGGTTTATTGATGAAAGCCAGTGAAGAAGACGGAGAGCAAAAATCGATATTGGGAGTGCCGTTTAGTCAATATGTAAAAGTTGAAAACGACTTTAGGTATTATCGTCGACTAACGAAAAATTCGCAATTGGCAACAAGGATAGTCGCTGGAATCGGATTTCCATACGGGAACTCCGAACAAATGCCTTATATCAAGCAGTTTTTTGTTGGTGGAACCAATAGTATTCGTGCATTTAGATCGCGTTCATTAGGTCCGGGTAGTTTTAACCCAACGCAGAATACTTCCGGATTTATGCCGGATCAATCAGGCGATATTACCTTGGAGTTGAATGTAGAATACCGAGCAAAGCTTTTTAGTATTGTTCATGGTGCTTTGTTTATGGATGCGGGTAATATTTGGTTATTGCACGAAGATATCGAAAAGCCAGGCGGAAAAATATCAAAGGATTTTTATAAAGAATTGGCTGTTGGTATCGGTGCCGGATTGCGTTTTGATATTTCATTTTTGGTTATTCGAACCGATTTAGCATTTCCGATACGGGTGCCTTATCTTCCTGAAGCCAGTCGATGGACCCTAGATAAGGTTGATTTTGGCGATAGTCAATGGCGAAAAGACAATTTGATTTTTAATATAGCCATCGGTTATCCGTTCTAATTCCCTGTTTTTTGTGGATTTTTTCCACAACTGTAGAAAAATAGTGCCGACTTTTCTCCAATGAATTTGTGTTGTTATTTTAAATAGTTACTTGGTTTTTAGTGTTTTAAGGTTCTTGTAGGGCTTTTTAATTATCTGGCATGATTTTGATAGTATAATTAAGTGTAAAAGTGTTATGAAAATAGTTTTTTGTTAATCGCCTAGTGATGGGTATATTAATTTAAGACATTGCTTTGAAAAAGAAAAATAGAATGAAGTTTGTTACCAACTTAAAAGGTAACGCAAAATCGTTAGTAAGGTGATGAAGAGAAATCTTCATGCAAAGGGAGGCAATAGCCTCCTTTTGTGTTTACTAGGGTTTTTCTTGAATCTATTTGAGGGCTTATGCGATAAAAAACACTAAATTTGTATCTAAAGAAACAAAAATCAGTTTTGTATGAGCCATAAAATTCTTGTGATTGATGACGATATATCCTTTTGTATTATGTTAAAAACCTTTTTGGAGAAAAAAGGTTTTATTGTCACCAATGCATTTAACTCTAAAGAGGCCGAAATCTGTTTTAACAAAGAGAATTTTGACGTAGTATTGACGGATGTACGCTTGCCCGATAGCGATGGAATTGAATTGCTTAAGGCAATTAAACAAAAATCATTTGCGACTCAAGTGATTTTAATGACGGGTTATACGGAAATTAAGACGGCTGTTAATGCGATGAAATTAGGCGCTTTCGATTATGTAGGTAAACCGATTAATCCCGATGAAATACTGTTTACCATTCATCAAGCTTTGGATAAGAAAGCGGCCAAGAAAGTAGCGGTTTCTGAAACGGACACTGTTGTTAATGCACAGTCAAACCACAGCGGACAGGCAACTGAATTTGTTGAAGGAGCCAGTAAAGCTTCTTCGACCTTACACGAATACATCAATCTAGTGGCACCGACCAATATGTCTGTATTGATTATGGGAGAAAGTGGTACTGGAAAGGAAAATATAGCTCATTCAATACATCTAAAGAGCAAACGTGCCCAAAAACCTTATATCGCTGTTGATTGTGGTGCTATTCCGAAAGATTTGGCTTCTAGTGAGTTTTTCGGACATATAAAGGGATCATTTACTGGCGCTATTAATGATAAAATGGGACATTTTGAAGCGGCCAATGGCGGTACTATTTTCTTGGATGAAGTGGGGAATTTATCCTATGAAGTTCAAGTGCAGTTGTTGCGTGCTTTACAAGAGCGCAAAGTGAAACCTGTGGGAAGTAATCATGAAGTAATAGTAGATATCCGCGTTATAGCAGCGACCAATGAGGATTTGCAAAAAGCAGTTAAAGACGGAGAGTTTAGAGAGGATTTGTTTCATCGACTTAACGAATTTGGTATTCAAGCTCCGCGTTTAGCGGAAAGGCGAGAAGATATTTTGATGTTTGCAGATCATTTTTTAAACCAGTCAAATCGCGACTTAGATAAACGTGTTCTCGGTTTTAGTCCGGAAGTAGAAAGTCTGTTTTTGAGTTACGATTGGCCTGGAAATCTTCGCGAGATGAAAAACATTATCAAACGATCGGTTTTGCTTACTAAAGAAGAATGGATCTCAAAAGAAGTTTTGCCCGCGGAGATGTTTGAAGCAAGTGCTATACGTACTCAAAATGCAGTTAATATTGAGAATCAAGAGGAGGATTTACGATTGTTTTCTTCACGTAATGAAGAACAAGCCATTCGTACCGCTTTGGAAAAGGTTAAATTTAATAAAACCAAAGCCGCCCAATTGTTGGGTATTGATAGAAAAACACTTTACAACAAAATAAAATTATATGAAATCGAGCTCTAATGGAGCTCGATTTTTTTTAGTAGTGCTAATACCTTTTCTATTTCTTGATCTAATTGGTCGATATAAGCTTCTAAATCGGCAGCGGTAATATAGTCCAATTGATAATCTTCTATGGGCTCTAGCAACGGAATAACCGTAGTGATTTCCAATTGTCGAAACATCGGAAGCATTTTATGAGCCACGTCACTCAAAGCGTTTTCATCCATTACTTGAGCAGCTTCACGGAGTTCTAACAGGTTTTGTTCAGTGCTATTGACAAAAATCTGTAAAATGTTTTTCATCGCTACTTCATCATCCTGTATAAAGGGCCTTAATCCCGTTAAATTATAAAGTTCTTGGATGTCGTTCGGATGCGTAAACGCGGCGGTAGGAACATCTTGAACCGTGATTCCCCAAATGGATTGCAACATGCGAATCAAGACAGTAATCTGGATCGGTTTTGGATGAGAATTGGTAAAACCTAATTCGATAAAGTCTTCGGCACTTAAATCGCGCTTGCCCGATAGTGCAATAATGGGAATGGATGCAAAAGTAGGGTGGTTTTGCAATAGCGTTATCAATTCAAATCCGTCAACTTTTGGCATTTGAATATCGGTTAAAATCACATCATACCGTTCTTGTTCTAGTGTTTGAATAATCAGTGATGCATCATTTAACACGGTTAGGCCTTTAACTAAAGGGGCAAAAACCTCTTGCATTAATTGCAATTGAAGCGCATCGTCATCGATAATCAATAAACGCTTATCTTTCAAAAAATGAAGATCATTTTCGGAAAGTTCGTTGTCTAATTTGGATATTTTTTTATTGGATGCCTGTATGGGTATACGTAAGGTAAAAGTAGAACCTTGCCCTAAAGTACTCTTAACGCTAATCGTGCCATAAAGCAGTTCTGCTATGCGTTGAGAGATGTTTAGTCCCAATCCTGTACCACCAAATTTTTTCTCAATACCCTCATGAGCTTGTTTAAACTCCTTAAAAATATCGTTGATTTGATCGGGTGCTATTCCAATACCCGAATCGGTGACACTTATTTCGACCCATTCAAATTCGCGAGTAATCGAGATCAATACTGTTCCTTCTTGAGTGAATTTAATGGCATTGGTAATCAAATTGGTCAAAGCTTGTTTAATGCGATACGGGTCAGAAACATAATTCTGATTTAAGGAATCATCGACAACCCATTTTAAAGTAATATTTTTATTAATCGCATTTTGCTGCAAAGGCATACAGGTTGAATCAATAAGCTCTTTAAAGTTGAAAATCTTCTTTTCTATGTTTATTTTGTTGTTTTCCAGTTTAGAGAAGTCAATTAAATCATCGACCAAATTTACGATGTATTGAGATGAATACCGGATGTTTTGAAGATAGGTCCGCTGTTTGTCTGTTAAATCGGTTTTGCTGAGCAATTCGGTAAATCCCAAAACACTACCTAAGGGCGTTTGTATATCGTGAGTAACCGTAGCTAAAAGCATGGTTTTACTGCGTAATAATACCTCTTTTTCGGCATTTAATTTCTCCAGTTCTGTACGGTAGCGCTGTGTTTGATTTAAATCGTTTAGTATAATCCAGCCCAACAATACTACGGTGATTAAAGCCGATGTACCTATCCAAGCGATATTGGTTGTCGCATTACCTATTAACGTACGTGAATCGCTGATTTTCTGATATGAAGCAGTTAATATATTGTGTTCTACACTTTCTAAAATATAGCGCAGCTGGTCGGTTAAATTTTTATTTTCTTGCAGGAGGGAATGTTCTTTTTTAAGGAGTTCCTGCTGAACCACGGTTTCCTTTTTAGCGGCTTGCTCAAAAATACGTTCGACCGCTCGAGCCAACGAATCGGTTAAACCCGGTTGGTTGATTGTGGTTTTTACCGTATCCGATTCCGCCTTCCAAGCCTTAACCATTCTTCCCCAAAGCGATCGTTTCTCTTTTTCTGTGGTGTGTATGATTGGTTTGTTATCCTTTTCAATTTGCTCCTTAGCTTGATGTATTTGATTGATGGCTAAGTCGTAATTTTCAGAACTATTCATCTTTTGCCGAAAAGAGACAATCTCATCAAAACTCTTTTTCTTTTTGTGTAATAGCTGTTGAATAGTATCCAGTTTGAAAATCAATTCGGGTGTTTCTACATCGAGTTTAATCAATTCAATCTGATGGTTAACACTGTCTAATTGTTGATGATATTTTTTGATTTCAGAGGTTTTACCAGTCAAAATAGCACTTCGACTCGAGGCTTCGGAAGAGTATAGATTGTTGATAGCACTACTAATCATAAAGATTTTATTGCTCTCTTCAATCACGCTTTGTTCGGGTAGTGTGATCAATTTCATTTGCCTAAAAATATAAGCTCCGGAAAATAAAGCCGCACCAAACAGTACGATATATACAATTAGAATTTTAAACTTGATGGACTTCGAATTTTTCATAGTATAAAGATATTATTTCTTTTTAAAGTGTCCTCTTTAAAAAGGTTTTAATATAGAAGAGCTCTCGCTAAGTGAGGCGTGCACTTCGAGTTGAAGTAGCCTTTTGAGCTTGTGCGTATTAGTGAAAAAAGAATAACTCTAGGCATGCATTTTAGAATCAAACAGTATCGTTTACCAATTAAATTAGACTTTAAATGATGTTTTTAAATATTTTATAAGTTGGGTTTTGCTTACTGTAGCCATTACTTTTGCGTAAATTTTAGAATATATTTTTATGAGAAAGTTTTTAATATTGTTTTTGGTCGCTGCTTTTGGTGTGAATTCTTGTTCTAGTGATGATGATTCTTCGTAATTAGCGGACAATTTGCTAATTGGAAGTTGGAACATAACAAAATAAATAGCACTGGACGAAAACGGTGAAATCGTAGAAATGGATTATATAGAACTTCCAGAGGTTTGTCCAAATGATGTATTAGAAATTTCGGAAGATAATACACTTAAAATTACAGATTACGAATATGATTTAGCCCTTGCTAAATGCGAGGTTTACAACGAGGCTATAGGGACTTGGAACAGCGCATTAGGTTTTTTGTACCTTTCATTAGGTACTGCATCAGCTAGGAAGTGTGAACTAATGACTTTAAATGCCGATGTTGTGGTATTGGAGTATCCTTTATCAGAGGATATTGCACCGAATTATGAGTTAAATGTGACCAAAATCAGACTCGTTTTGGAAAGAATAAAGTAGAGATAAATAGTGTTTTTTTTTTGTAAACTGGGTTGCATTCTGTGATTTGGTGCAACCCGGTTTTTTGATTTCTATTGGTTATGCGGTTATTTTAAATTAGGGCTCTAAATTGTTTTTGTCAAAAGCATTTAATATATTCCTATAAACAGCTTTTTATCTTTATTTAAATGCCTGTTGCAATTGATGAGAAGGAAGGATGATGGCGGTAAATTATCTTCTGTAAAAAAGGCTTTAAGTGCTGTTTTTTAAACCTTATTTTCCTTGTATTTTATTTGTAATCAGTACTTTTGAATAAGTTATTGTGAAAATAAAATGCAATGGTGGTTATGGGTGAATTGCCGTGATTTTGTTTTTTTTTGTTGACACAATAGATACTTTAGGGTATGTTTTTTGTTTGGTATTCTAGGCTGTATTGAATTTTCAATACGGCCTAGTTTTTTATACCTACTTATTTTTTGATGTAAAAAGCGCTTAAAAATGAAGCAACACTAGTCGGTTCTCTTTGCAGTATTTGTTGGAGTGATGAAGCTGTTTTTTCAAATTCTCCAGCGGCAATACTCGCCATAATTCCAGCAAATAATCCGACTACAGCCTCCGGTAATCCCGCTTCTGTTAATGCGGTTTTATACGAAGCAATGTTCGGCGAAATATAATTGATGTTTTGATTTAATATAGCAGAGAGGATAGTGGCAATTTCTGCGAAGGTAACTGCTTTTGATGGGGTTAAATCCAAGGTTTGATTAACATAAGCCGTTCCACTTAAAACCGTTGCCGCTGCTTCGGCTAATTCGGCTCTAGAAGTAAAGGCAACCTTACCGTTTTCAGCAGGAGCGTAAAGCACTTTTTGCTCTGAAATTGCGGGGCCTATAATATCTGGGAGCATATCCATATACAAACCGTTGCGCAATATAGTATAGTTTAATCCACTTTCTTTAAGTGCGTTTTCTGTAGCCACATAAACCAGCATTAAGGCAGCATTGGGTGAGTCTAGAGCCGTTGACTTAAATTGAAAGCTGGTAAAAACTACATGTTTTACTCCCGCTTCTTTAGCGGCGCGAATAACGTTTTTATGATGGGTATCTCTGTTTTCCATATCGTTAGATGATACAAACAACAAACGTTCTGTGCCTGTAAAGGCTCGAACAAGTGAGGGATAATCACCGTAATCTCCAATGCGAACTTGCGCTCCATCGGCTTCTAAATCGCTTACTTTACTTGCGTTACGAGTTAGAATAGCCAAGGGTTTGTCGGGATTGTTTTTTAAAAAGGTTTGGGCGGCGATGCGGCCAAAATTTCCAGATGTTCCAGTTATTAAATACATATCTTTTTTATTTTGAAATTAATGATTACTTTTGGTAAGTCAAAGATAAAAAGTAAGTTTTTAATAAACAATAAGTTAACTCCAGGTTACTGACTTACGTTAAAGTAACTAATAGTGATAATCAACGGATTAGATGGAAAAAAAAATAAGAGAATTTTCAAATACGGAGCAATGTCCCGTTCGCAATGTATTAGATCGTTTTGGAGATAAATGGTCTATGTTGATTATTTTGCTACTCGGCGAACAGGAAGTAATGCGATTTAACGAAATGCATAAGGCAATTGGCGATATCTCGCAAAAAATGCTGACGGTGTCTGTGCGTAAACTCGAAGCAGATGGGTTGATTTCGAGACAAATATATCCGGTTATTCCACCACGGGTAGAATATCAGTTAACGCCCTTAGGCAGAAGTTTGTTGCCGCTTATGGCGACAATCTCCGATTGGGCCAATAAAAATATGCAACAGATTTTACAGCATAGAGCGCAGTTTGTTTCCTAGAATATGCCGTTAGTGCTATAATGATTAAAAATGGTGTCGTTAATTGAGGTGGGGATATAGCCTTATTTTGGGGCTTCTAACAATTGAATATAAGCGATAGCATAAAAAAAAGCTGTATCAGTTCGATACAGCTTTTTTGATTGATATAATTTAGAGAAATGTTTATTTAGAAATTCCTCTTGAGATAACGATTTTTTGAATCTCCGAAGTTCCTTCGTAGATTTGAGTAATCTTAGCATCGCGCATCATACGCTCTACATGGTATTCTCTTACATATCCGTTTCCACCGTGAATTTGAACTGCTTCAACTGCAGTATCCATAGCTGTTTGTGAAGCAAATAACTTAGCCATAGCTCCAGAAATAGAGATATCTTGACCGTTATCTTTTTCGTAAGCCGCTTTAAAACAAAGCATTCTCGCTGCAGATATATTCGTAGCCATATCAGCCAATTTAAAAGCAATAGCTTGGTGATTGATAATTTCAGTACCAAATGCTTTGCGTTCTTTAGCGTATTTTAAAGACAATTCATAAGCGCCTTGAGCAATTCCTAATGCTTGAGATGCAATACCAATACGCCCACCGTTTAACACATTCATCGCAAAGGCAAATCCGAATCCGTCTTCACCGATTCTGTTTTCTTTAGGAACTTTTACATCGGTAAACATCAAAGAATGTGTATCAGAACCGCGAATACCCATTTTTTGCTCTTTGGCTCCGATTTCAAAACCAGCCCATCCTTTTTCAACGATGAAGGCATTGATTCCCTTGTGTTTTTTCTCTGGATGTGTATGTGCGATAACGATATACGTTGAGGCTGTACTTCCGTTGGTAATCCAGTTTTTAGTTCCGTTTAAGATATAGTGATCTCCCATATCTACCGCAGTTGTTTTTTGAGAAGTCGCATCCGAACCCGCTTCCGGCTCAGACAAACAAAAAGCACCAATCACTTGACCGGAAGCCAATGGGGTTAGATATTTTTGTTTTTGTTCTTCATTACAATATTTTTCAAGTCCAGCACAAACCAAAGAGTTGTTTACAGACATAACTACAGCAGCTGATGCATCTACTTTGGCAATTTCTTCCATAGCCAAAATGTAAGCAACACTGTCCAATCCGCTACCCCCGTATTTAGGGTCAACCATCATTCCTAGGAAACCCAGTTCCCCCATTTTTTTAACTTGTTCAGTCGGAAAGATTTGATTTTCATCTCTTTCGATTACACCTGGTAGCAATTCTGTTTGAGCAAAATCACGCGCAGCTTGCTGAATCATCAAATGCTCTTCTGATAATTTAAAATCCATTTAATTCGTTTTTTATTGAAAGTATTATTTGTGTCCTTTATAAGCTTTCAAATATACTTTATAATTATCAATTCTTCAAGAGGAATTACTATTTTTAACCTATGCTAAAAAATAAATATACGGTTATCGGTACGATGTCTGGGACTTCTTTGGATGGTATTGATTTGTGCTATGTAGTCTTTGATTATCAGGATAATAAATGGAATAGCGAAATCATACATTGTGAAACTATTGCCTATTCCACAGCTTGGGAAGACCGACTTAGACAAGCGGTTTTTGCCTCTGAAGAGGATGTTAAAGCGCTTAATGTGGAATACACCGAGTTATTAGTTGTGGTTTACAATGACTTTATGCTTCGAAATAACATCAAAAGTGTCGATGCGATTTGTTCCCACGGGCACACTATATTTCATCGCCCGGAATTGGGATATACTTTGCAAATCGGGAATTTAGCCAATCTAGCAACGGGAACCCGACAGCGCGTAGTTTGTGATTTTAGAATACAAGACGTGAAGTTAGGAGGGCAAGGAGCACCATTAGTTCCACTTGGAGACGCCTTGTTGTTTGCCGATTATGATGCGTGTTTAAACTTGGGTGGTTTTGCTAATATGTCTTATACCGATACAGTAGGAACGCGCCTGGCCTTCGATATCGTTGCGGTTAACACCGTTTTAAATCACTATGCCAACAAATTGGGCAGGAGTTACGACGATGGCGGATTAATTGCGCGAAGCGGAACGGTCAATAGTGCTTTGCTGAAGCAATTAAATCTCTTGCCATTTTATGATTTGCCTGCGCCCAAATCCTTGGGTATAGAAATGGTTAATGCACTTTTATTGCCAATTATAGACTCGTTTTCTTGTACCGTTGAAGAAGTGCTTTGTACATATGTAGAACACATTGCTTTTCAAATAGCACGCTCTATACCAGAATTTTGCAAAAATATATTGGTTACTGGTGGTGGAGCTTACCACTCTTTTTTGATGGAGCGACTTCGTTTTTATAAACCCGATTTAGCTATTGTCGTTCCAGATTCGCAATTGATAAATTATAAGGAAGCTTTAGTATTTGCTCTTTTAGGGGTGTTAAGACTCGAGAATCAGGTTAATGTTTTGGCCAGTGTAACCGGAGCATTCGAAAATCACTCATCAGGAGTAGTGTTTAATCCATAAAATGGAATTATTAGTCTATTTGGATTGGAAAGTATTTGGTTTTGGGGTTATATTTGTGCGAACTAATCAAAAACTAAAATTTTTTAAATGAAAGATTTATTAAAGAAATTCGAGGATAAAGAACCAGAGATTGTATTTCATTGGCAAGATGCAGAAACGGAAGCAGAAGGCTGGGCCGTAATTAACTCTTTGCGCGGTGGTGCAGCTGGTGGAGGTACTCGTATGAGAAAAGGTTTAGATAAAAATGAAGTGCTGTCTTTGGCTAAAACGATGGAAGTAAAGTTCTCTGTTTCTGGACCAGCCATAGGTGGAGCAAAATCTGGAATTAACTTTGACCCAAATGATCCTCGTAAAAAAGGCGTTTTGGAACGTTGGTATAAAGCGGTTTTTCCGTTGTTAAAAAATTATTACGGTACTGGAGGTGATATGAACGTGGACGAAATTCACGAAGTAATTCCAATGACGGAGGCTTGTGGTCTTTGGCATCCACAGGAAGGTGTTTTTAACGGACATTTTAAACCTACTGAAGCAGAGAAAATTACAAGAATTGGACAATTGCGTCAAGGTGTTGTAAAAGATGTAGAAAGTGAAGTTTACTCTCCACAAGTAAACAAGAGATATAAAGTAGCTGATTTGATTACTGGATTTGGTGTTGCAGAAGCGGTTTTGCATTATTACACGATTTACGGTGGATCTGTTGTTGGAAAACGCGCTATCATCCAAGGATTTGGAAATGTAGGTTCGGCAGCAGCTTATTATTTAGCTAAAATGGGAGCTAAAGTAGTGGGTATTATCGACCGTGATGGAGGTATTATCAATGAAAACGGATTCTCATTTGAAGAAATTAAAACCTTATACATCAACAAAAAAGGAAATACTTTAGTAGCAGATAACATGATTCCTTTTGAGGAAATTAATGCTAAAATATGGAGCATAGGTGCAGAGATTTTTACGCCTTGCGCTGCTTCAAGATTGGTGACTAAAGACCAATTGGATCAAATGATTGGAAACGGATTAGAGGTAATTTCTTGTGGAGCAAATGTACCGTTTGCAGATAAAGAAATTTTCTTTGGACCTATTATGGAAATGGTAGATAGTAAAATCAGTTTAATTCCAGATTTTATTTCAAATTGTGGTATGGCTCGTGTATTTGCGTATTTGATGAGTTCTAAAGTAGATTTGACCGATGAGGCTATTTTTGAAGATGCTTCTGCTATTATTGGTAAGGCTTTAAAAGCGGCACACCAACGCAATAGTTCTAAGCAAAATATCAGTGCTACTGCCTTTGAAATTGCCTTAAAACAATTGGTATAGTATTAGTAGTATATACTTGACTTATTTTCAGTATTTTTGTTGTAATTATCCCGTATAGCTATCCTTTTTATGAACATGAAATTAACATCTGAAGAAAAAAAATCAATGGGGATCACTTTGGCGATCTGTACTTTATTGTTTTTGATTTTATTTTTGATTCGTTTTATTTCTCCTGCTGCAGTAGAAAATTTTGCAGGCGGTGGAGGTGGCGGAGGTGTGACTGTGAATTTTGGAGATAGTGATTTGGGATCGGGTGCTGATTTTACTAGTGAAGTGCTTCAAGTTACCGATAACAACAAAACACAACAAGCTGTAGTTGTTCCCGATGAAGAAAACATCATTACACGCGAAAATTCTTTAGAAGAAACCGCAGTCATTCCGAAAAGGGAAACCGCAGTAAAAAACAAACCAAAGGAAGAAGTTAAGAAAGAAGTTGTGGTAAAACCAGTGGTAGAAAAGCCTAAGGTTTCCAAAACGACTGATGATGCTTTGGCCAATTTGCTTAACGGGTCTAAAAAAGGCGGAGATGGTGATGATAAAACAGCAGGTAACAAAGGTAAGGCTGACGGTAGTTTGACTTCGGGAGGTTATTATGGATCAGGCGGCTCCGGTGGTGGTACTGGAGGTGGTAACGGCACGGGTTCGGGTACGGGTAGCGGAAGCGGTACAGGTAGCGGCTCAGGCGGTGGATCCGGGAGTGGTTCTGGCGGAGGTATCGGATATTCTTTAGGGGGTAGAAAAGCCTTGGTAAAACCACAACCAAAATACACGTGTAACGAAGTTGGGAAGGTAGTTGTAGAAGTCGTAGTAGATAAAAATGGGGTAACCACTTCAGCAGTAGCAGGAGTAAAGGGAACAACAAATAACTCGCGTTGTCTTTTAGATCAAGCCAAAATAGCGGCACTCAATACCAAATGGGAAGCTAGTGCAAATGCGCCAGACAAGCAGATTGGCAATATAATTTACAATTTTAGTCTAAATTAAAGAAAGTATTTAACTAATAGATATAAAAAAGCGGAAGTCCATATGGACTTCCGCTTTTTTATTATCAACCCGACTATATGTCTATATGTCTATTTGCCTATTCGCCTATTCGCCTATTTGCCTATTTGCCTATTTGCCTATTTGCCTATTTGCCTATTTGCCTATATGTCTATTCGCATATCAGCATATCAGCATATCAGCGTATCAGCGTATCAGCGTATCAGCGTATCAGCGTATCAGCGTATCAGCGTATCAGCGTATCAGCGTATCAGCGTATCAGCGTATCAGCGTATCAGCAAAAAAAAGAGGCCATCAAGCCTCTTTTTTTAATTTATTTACCACTTGTGGCAATAACGAATTTCAGATTGTTTTTTACGCCTATTTGCAAGACATCTACGAGGTCTTGTACTTGGAGGTTGTATGGAATGCGAACCACTACAGTTTGGTCTGCTTCTGTACCTATTTTAGTTAATAAAGTAGCTTCGAGCTCTTCAAAGGCAACTTCTTGTTTGTCTAGGAAAAACTTTTTGTCTTCGGTTACCGACAAACTGATTAATTGCTTGTTGGTTTTTTCATTAGCTGCTGCTTTAGGCAGGGTCATTTTAATAACATTAGGATTGGCTAATGTGGAAATGATTAAGAAGAACAACAGCAAGAAGAACATGATATCGCTCAAAGATGAGGTGGCTACTTCTGCTTGAAATCGTTTATTTCTTTTGATCGCCATTGGGTCTTTGGATTATGTTAACAAATTCTAATACGTTTTTTTGAACGGTCAATGAAAAATTGTCAATCATACCGTTTAGTAAATGGTAACCGGCATAGGCTATAATACCAACGATTAAACCGGCTCCACTACTGATCATTTTTTCGTATAATCCACCAGAAATATTACCGATACTGATGTTTTCAGTTACGGAGATACTATAGAAAATTTTGATAACTCCCGAAATGGTTCCCACAAAACCTAAAGTGGGAGCAATACCGGCAATAAGTCCCAAATGGCCTAATTTTTTTTCCATTTGACCAATTTCGATATTGGCAACTTTCTCCATATTAGACTCTATTTCAGAAATAGGTCGCCCAATGGTTAAAACACCTTCTTTTAAAACACGAGCAGCTGCGGCTCCATTTCGATCTGCTGCCGAAGCGGCTAATTCAAGATTTCCAGAGTTTAAATGAGTACGTACATCTTGAATCAGATGGGCATCAGATTTTGCTGTTTTTTTAATATATAAATAACGTTCTATGATAACATAGATAGTGTAAATCAATAAAAAGATAATGGGAATTAAAAACACCCCTCCCTTTAAAATAAAGTCCAAAACAGAAATCTCTTTTTCGCCAGAAATTCCTTGAATCATGGCTCCTGTAGCCTGGCTAATGGTGTCGTTTTGAGCTTGTAAAAAAAATAGCATCATAAATAATGTAGTTCTAGTGTTTATTGTGAAAAATGTCTCAATTTTGCAATAAAGATAATTTTCTATATTTTAATATACTAAGAAAAATTAGAAAATATTTTAGAACACTGAAAGTAAAGTATATAACTTAATAATGGCATTGATGAGCTATCAAGAAACCCTGGATTGGATGTTTTCTCAACTCCCTATGTATCAGAGACAAGGCGCCTCTGCTTATAAAAAAGATTTGACTAATACGTTGAAATTAGTTGAACATTTAGGGCACCCGGAAAAGGGGCTAAAAATGATTCACGTTGCGGGTACCAATGGTAAAGGGTCCACATCGTCGATGATTGCGTCTGTGTTACAAGAAGCAGGGTATAAAGTAGGTTTGTATACGTCACCCCATTTAAAGGATTTTCGCGAGCGGATTCGCATTAATGGCATAGAAATATCAGCAGCGTTTGTTTGTGAATTTATAGCGAATAACAAAACTTTTTTTGAAGAAAATGATCTGAGCTTTTTTGAAATGACGGTGGGTATGGCCTTCGAATATTTTCAACAACAAGCCGTGGATGTAGCGGTTATTGAAGTCGGTATGGGAGGGCGATTGGATTCTACCAATATCATTACGCCTTTGGTTTCTGTAATAACGAATATAGGAATGGATCACACAGCTTTTTTAGGTAACAGCTTGGCTGAAATCGCTTATGAAAAGGCTGGTATTATAAAAGCAGGTATACCTGTGGTCATTGGTGAGTATGATTCTGAAACGCAACCGGTATTTTTAAAACGCGCTATGGAGCTGCATGCCCCTATTTTTTTCGCATCCGATTTAATGAAAAAGAGCACCCATACAGCCGATTTAACTGGGGCTTATCAAATGCACAATATTCGAACGGCCAGACAAGTCCTAGCTATTCTACGCGATTATTTTGATATTAGCGCCGACAATGAAAGAAATGGCTTGTTAAAAACCACTAGTAATACCGGTTTAGAAGGACGTTGGCAAATTTTACAACAGCATCCGTTGGTTATTGCAGATACAGCGCATAACAGCCATGCTTTAAAAATTGTTTTAAAACAATTAGCTGAAGCTCAAAAAGAGCAATTGTTTTTTGTTTTGGGTGTGGTGGATGATAAAGATTTGAGTAGTATTTTACCTTTGTTTCCCCAAAATGCAAAATATTTTTTCTGCAAACCCCAAGTGCCTCGTGGATTGGCAGCAGCTGAATTGGCGGTAAAGGCGGCCGAATTTGGGTTGAATGGCGAGGTTTGTGATTCTGTATCAGCTGCTTATCAAAAAGCATTGAAAACAGCACAACCGCAAGATTTGATTTACATAGGTGGTAGTACGTTTGTGGTTGCAGAAATTTTATAAAAAAAATCAATAAAAGCTTTCAGAATCCAAATACAGTTGTATATTTGCACCCGTAATCAAGTAAAGGATTACAGCTTTTAAAGGGCGATTAGCTCAGTTGGTTCAGAGCATCTCGTTTACACCGAGAGGGTCGGGGGTTCGAATCCCTCATCGCCCACAACCTTTAAAAGATAACAACTCACGTTGGTTGTTATAGAATAGTATTCCGAAGAATATTTTTAAAGTACTTCGGGCGATTAGCTCAGTTGGTTCAGAGCATCTCGTTTACACCGAGAGGGTCGGGGGTTCGAATCCCTCATCGCCCACATATTGAAATGCTTTTTAACGATGAATCATCGTTAAAATTAAAACCGAATACTTTTATAGTAATTCGGGCGATTAGCTCAGTTGGTTCAGAGCATCTCGTTTACACCGAGAGGGTCGGGGGTTCGAATCCCTCATCGCCCACCATTAAGGACAAAGAAATTTTATTTCTTTGTCCTTTTTTTGTTATAATCTATTTAAACATACGACGGGTTGGATTTTTTAAATTGATTTTTTGCATACAGTGGCTAGTCTAAATCAGGATATTCATATATAGGTAAGTTATATTTTAACGGTTAAAATCTAAAACACGCAAATGTTCCGATTATCTTTGTGTTTTTAGTGTATTCCCCAATTATGAAAAAGAATATCAAACGAACGGCTCGAATTACGCGTTATGTCATTTATAAAGAAACCTTGGTCGATTCTAAAGAGCATTTTTGGTCTTTTGTCGGTGCTTTTGTCGGTATAGGGGTTATTGCTTATATACAGAGTTTTTGGTTTACTCAATTGGAAAATGTGTTTTTAATCGGTTCTTTTGGCGCCTCATCGGTGCTTATTTATGGGGCTATAGACAGTCCGTTAGCTCAACCTCGAAATTTGATTGGAGGACATGTGGTGTCTGCCATTATTGGTGTTACGGTGGCTAAGTTATTTCCGGACATGATTTATATCGCAGCGCCATTGGCGGTGTCTCTATCTATAGTGGGCATGCAAATGACTAAAACCATACATCCCCCAGGAGGCGCTACGGCACTTATAGCTGTAGCCGATACTGGCGCGGTAAAAAGCTTGGGATATTATTATGTTTTTTCACCGGTTTTAACTGGGGCGTTGATCTTGTTTTTGGTGGCATTGGTTTTTAATAATATGACTTCAAACAGGAGTTATCCCAAACATTCCAAGTTTTTTTCAAAAAGAAAAACCAAAAGCCTTTTTAAAAAGACTTAGAGCAATTTTTTCGCTGACTATCCTACTTTTTATGCCAAACTTTTATGGAGTCGTTTTTGGATTAAGAAGTGAGGTGTTTAGCAGTAAGCTCTTAGAGTTATAAAGCCGTGGGAAGTTGGTGTTGTTAGGGTTTATGCGTATTCTAAGTTTTGAATGAAATCCAGACAGTTGAGTTAGCATTCGGACGATGCATAACTTTGCATAATTCGTTTATTATTATAATTTATTGATTATCTTTGCATTCTAATCAAAATACAATTTCATGTTGTAAATCATTTCTTTCGGAAAATAAACGGCACTAGCGATTTCGCTGGACACTGTTATTATTCATTCTTTACAAGAGAGAAATCATGATTAATCTACAAGATATCACTTATATACATTTCAATAGAGATGTATTGTTTTCGGACATCAGTTTTACAATCAATCAACACGATAAAATCAGTTTGGTTGGTAATAATGGAATTGGAAAATCAACCCTTTTACGAATTTTAGCTGGCGATTTACTTCCTGAAACAGGGCAGTTAATCTTAGGGGCGTTACCTTATTATGTACCCCAACATTTCGGACAATTTGATGGCGACACTGTGGCTAAGGCATTGTGTATAGCTGATAAAATTCAAGCTTTGGAAGCTATACTTCGAGGTGAAACCACTGAAGATAATTTTAACCGACTTGACGAGGATTGGACTATTGAAGAACGTACTAAAGAAGCACTTGACTTTTGGCTTTTGAATGGTATTGATCTCCATCAAAAGATGGAAACCTTAAGCGGTGGTCAGAAAACTCGCGTTTTTCTGGCTGGAATACGAATTCATCAACCTAAAATCGTGTTGCTAGATGAGCCCAGTAATCATTTGGATGCCCAAAGTAGAGCTTTGGTGTACAATTATATAGAAACGACACGCGACACGTTAATCGTAGTGAGTCATGATCGTATTTTGCTGAACAAAATCAATAAAGTGTTTGAATTGACTAAACGCGGTATGGTTGTTTATGGTGGTAATTATGATTTTTATGCTGTTCAAAAGCAACGGGAACTAGAGGCTGTAAGTCATGATGTTGCGAGTAAAGAGAAGGCTTTACGCAAAGTCAAAGCGGTAGAAAGAGCATCTATGGAACGTCAGCAAAAATTGGATGCTCGAGGAAAAAAGAAACAAGAAAAAGCGGGTATTTCTACAATTATGATGAAAACCCTTAAAAACAAGGCAGAGAAATCTACTTCCAAAATAAAGGGAGTTCATACTGATAAACGCGAGACCATTTCGCAAGAATTGAGGGTTTTGAGAGAGGAATTACCAGAATTAGCTGCTATGAAAATTGATTTCAAGCATTCCGATTTGCATTATGGAAAAGTATTGATTCGGGCAACAGCGATTAATTTTGCCTACGCATCACAAGAACTGTGGAAACTGCCTTTAAGTTTTTTGGTTAACAGCGGAGAACGTTGGGCAATAAGGGGAGTCAATGCATCGGGAAAATCAACCTTAATCAAATTAATTTTGGGTACTTTGATTCCGACAACCGGAGTCTTGACGAAATCACTTATCCATACGATTTATATCGATCAAGACTATTCCTTAATTCGTGCCGAACTGAGCGTGTATGAACAAGCACAGCTATTTAATACTGGACTATGGCCAGAGCATCAAGTGAACATGCGATTGAATCGCTTTTTGTTTGCTGCGGAAGATTGGGGTAAATCCTGTGCTGTTTTAAGCGGAGGTGAAAAAATGCGTTTACTGCTTTGTGCTATAACCCTAAGCGGGAAGTCGCCAGATTTAATCGTTTTGGATGAACCAACCAATAACTTGGATATTCAAAATCTAGAAATTCTTACTCAAGCCATTGAGGATTACCGCGGTACTCTAATAGTGGTAAGTCACGATAGTTTTTTTCTGAATCAATTGCAGATTGAGCATTTTATTGACTTGTAGATTTTAATGGATACAGCTGATAAGCCCTTTAAAATGGTGTTTAAAATGTTAATTAACATATTTTGGTTATGAAAATATTAAATATTTTTTGATTTATTTAACTTATGTGTATATATTTATTATTATTAACTTAAAATCAATGATTAGTGAATGGAAGTTTTATTCCTGCCTTGTACTTTTAGTATAATTTAGAAAAGTACTCTAGCTTTTTTATAAAGGACTTATTCCTTTATTATTATATTTTTTCTGTTCCTTTCATTGTATAAATACTATATCATGAAAAAACTATTATTTAACAAGAGTCGCATTGTAGGAGTTGTGGCTGACAACAAAGAAGCTACAGAGGCGCAGCGTGATGAAAATTATTTTAGAGACAGCAATGTTTTTAGAGGAAAAGTAGAAGGAAGTGATTCCAATTTTTCCCTTTTAAAAATTGAAATTAGGAGAAAGTGGCTACTCACTTTAATTGTAGTTGTATGTAATCTGTTTGTGGTTTCTGCACAATTGCATCAAACAACTGTTCCGGCGTCGGAAAAATTCAAGTTGGATCAGAAAATTTATGAAGGTTTAGAGGTGAAAAAATTTCCAGAACTAAATAGGGAAAGATTGAAATCTGAAGATGCTAAAGACTTAGAAATGAATGTGCCACCTCGCTTTGGTTATCGTCATCTAACGGACATGAATACAAAGAATTCAGGTAAATGGATGGAACTTCCAAACGGTGATAAACTTTGGTTGTTAAAAATTTCAATTCCCAATGCTCTATCAATTAACTTATTATATGACAAATTCTGGCTACCAGAAAAAGGGATGTTATTTTTGTACAATGAGGATAAAACGACCAAGCTAGGTGCTTTTACTGCTGCTAATAATAAAGGAAAAGCAGAAGAAGTGCGTGGGTTTGCTACGGATTTGATTTATGGGAATACGGTTATCTTAGAGTATTATCAACCTAAAGAAGTTGTAGAGGAACCGGTTATTTCTATACAATACGTAGTAGAGGGTTATCGCTATATTAAAAATTCACTCAGCAATTCAGGAGGTTGTCAAGTCAATGTGAATTGTCCGGAGGGGGCAGGTTGGCAACTGGAAAAGAATGCCGTTGCTTTAATTGTAGTTAACGGATATAGATATTGTACCGGGGCCTTGATGCGAAATACAGCAGACAATAATAGAGCTCTATTTTTAACAGCCGATCATTGTTTGGGAGGTTGGGCTAATAATGTTAAGCACGACGCAATGAGTAATAAGTTTTTAGATCATTGGACGTTCTGGTGGCAATATGAAAGTCCTAATTGTAGTAATCCAGCAATTGAGCCAGTACGGAAGAGTACGTCGGGAGCAGTTGTTTTAGCCAATGCTGGAAGTACTGATTTTGCTTTGTTAGAATTAAATGAAAATCCATCACAGTTAACGAATAGTAGCGTTGCTTATTTGGGATGGGAGCGTTTGAATCCAAAAAGCGGTGGTGTTGGTATACATCATCCCAGTGGTGATATAAAAAAAATTGCCACTTTTACTATGACGCCCAAATCAACAGCTTATTCAAATACTAATGTAAATCAGGCTGCAAATCATTGGATGGTTAACTGGGTGAGCACGGCCACCAACCATGGTGTAACAGAAGGCGGGTCTTCGGGCTCTCCCTTGTTGAATAGTAATAAGAGAGTAATTGGACAATTACATGGCGGTTCTGCGAGTTGTACTCAAAAGGAAGCGCCGGATTGGTATGGTAAGTTTTCTTTGTCTTGGGACGGAAATAGACCAGAAAGAAGATTAAAAGACTGGTTGGATCCTTTACAGTATAATGTGATGTACTTAGATAGTAGTTCAGGACTTGGAGGCGATTTTCACATCCGAAATTCAGTGTTCGATAGTGGTGTGGAGCCCGATGCAAATACGCCTGCGAATGAATTGTATATAAGTCCGGATATTTGGGTGCGTAATTTTAATGATAATGGTTTGGTGCATCAAAATGCTACACATCATCCGTATCAGTTAAATTATGTATATGTTCGTGTAAAAAATAGAGGAACAGTAGTTACAAGTGCAAACAGTTTAGTACAGTTACATTGGTCAAAAGCTAGTACTGCTTCAACTTGGCCAAAATTTTGGAACGGAAGTTATTGGTTTAATGGTGTTCCTACGGGAGGAGTTATAGGTGTAAATGAAATTCCGATACTTCAGCCGGGAGAAGAAACCATTCTTAAATTTCCATGGAGGGTGCCGAATCCTAATAATTATGTGGTTATGGATTCGCAACAACCTGGGCATTTTTGCTTAATTGCGAGGGTGTTGTCTGAAGAGGATCCGATGACGTTTATGGAAACTTCTGATGTTGTTGAAAATGTTCAAAACAACAACAATATCGCGTGGAAAAATCTAAGTGTAGTCGATATTACTCCGGAGGGTTACAATGGTGCTTCAGTGTTGGTTGGTAATCCTTTTGATGGAAAAAGAGTTTATAGTTTAGATTTCCTTGTAGGTAGGGGCGAAGTTAACCAAACTCTTTTTAGAGAAGCTGAAATTACCGCTACATTAGACCCTGTATTGTATCGTGCATGGGAACGAGGAGGAAGAAGAGGTCAGCAGATAGAAAGGGTAGAAAGGGAAAATACAATTAGGATTGCTGGACCGGAAGCCAGACTCGATAATGTTGTTTTCTATCCAGACGAGTTTGGTGTGTTGAGTCTGACTTTTAACTTTTTAACCGGAACATATACAGATCAAAGGCAATATCACTATAATGTCGTTCAAATTGATGCGGATAATCATAAAGTGATTGGCGGAGAGGGTTTTGTAATTAATAAAACCTCTCGACAAATATTTAGGGCTAATGCTGGCGCAGTTAATAGCGTTAGAGCCGGTGAGGTAGTAAGTATAAGTGCTGCAGATATCGGTGAAGAAGCCGCTTACCGTTGGTATGATGATCAAGGGGAGTTAGTAAGTAGTTCTAAGGAGTTCTTGATGAATATAGAAAAACCGACGCGACTACAACTGGAAGTAACGGCATTGGCCGATGGTTTTAAAGATTATGACTTTATTAATATTGATTTGAAACCAAGTACTTTGGGGATAATTACTCCTAATCCCGCTTCTACTTCGGTCGAAATAGAATACGATGTTCGCTCAGATAAAGCTGCTTATATAGAGCTTATTCCTATTTATGAGGCTAGTGGAAATGGAAAAAAGTTTTCGTTGGATACGCACAACAATAAAATTACTATAAATATTTCAGCTTTTACTAAAGGGGTTTATAGTGTGGTGCTTTATAGTGATGGGGAACGTATAGATGTCAAGAAATTAATCATTCAATAAGACATTCGATTAAAATTCAATAAGACACTCGGTTAAAAAGTAGATTAAAAATAGACTAAATGAAAAAACTATTATATCTCGCGGGCTTTCTTCTAGGAATGGCAGCCTGTAACAAAGAGGACGTCGAACAAGATGCGTTTTCTTATAGAACCTTAGAGGTTTTTAGTAGTACTGAAGTCAATAATACTAAAATAGGAGATGCTAAGGTGTTAAGTACCTGGCAGGAACTAGAATCCTTCGCAGGCAAAGAGGTTGCTGATTTCTATAAGAGGAACAGTGGTATTATTAACTTTGATGAACAACAGGTTATACTGTCTAAAATGATGTTTTATCGAGAACCTTTGGTAACTCAAACCTTAGTGTTAAATGGCCGTCAATTAAATTATTCACTAGAAATCGGTAAGGGGAAAAATAGTATTCCTGCTGGTGTTTTTTGGGTTGGAGTGGTCTATCAAAAATTGAAAAAGCTTGAATTAAAAGCTAAAATTGAAATTTTAGAACCTAGTATTACACCTTATGGATATTGGGTGTTGGAAAAAATCGCAGATTTAAATACTTTAGAAATGCGTTTGCCTAAAGATGGTAATGGTATGCCAACCGATCAGCCATATTATCGTTTGAAGCTAGAAGAATCAGGTAAATTAGAGGGGAAAAATTTGACCAATACATTAAATGGGAATTTTGAGTTATACCGCCCCTTACATCTGATAGATATAGATGAAAGCAGATTAGTGACGACTGAGGTCTTCGAGCCAATTTTAGGTGATGGATATCTATATCATGAAAAACTTGCGGGAAGTTTGTTGTATACTGTAGAGGATGGAAAACTCTATTTGTTTTACGACAACGCTACCAAATGTTTTATTTTTAAAAGATTTGAAATTTGAGAAGATTTAAATTGGTCTCGTTATGGGGTAGATTATTTACTTGAAAAGTGAGGATAAAACTTTAAGTAACGAATTCCAATAGACAGTACAGGAGGCCGCTATGCATAGCATAAAACTGTAGTGGAATAGGTGTTGGCTATGTTTGTTGCTAGTTGCTTTTATTCCTTAGAGGTAAAAAACCAATAGTAACTGACGAGCGTAAATTTTGTAAAAAAGGAGTAAAGATTTTTTCTTTACTCCTTTTTAAATAAAGCAAGAATTGGATTTTATATTTGTAGAAGTAATAGCATCTTTACTGCAACTAAAATGGTGGTTATGAAAGAGCAAAAAAAGATTCAATACGACCGAATTGCAGAGGTGATTGAGCATATACAAAATAATTTTAAACAACAACCCTCTTTAGAACAATTGGCTGCAGTAGTTCATTTAAGTCCGTTTCATTTTCAGAGGCTGTTTACCGAATGGGCGGGAACCAGTCCTAAGAAATTTTTGCAATACATCAGTATCGGCTATGCAAAACAATTGCTTATGGAGAATCGTGATATAAGTCTTGCTGAGATGGCTTTTCAAACGGGATTATCAAGCAGTAGTAGATTGCATGATTTGTTTGTTAAGATTGAAGGGATGACGCCGGCCGAATTTAAAAATGGAGGCGAAAACCTGATGATTAATTATGATATAGTGGAAAGTCCTTTTGGAATGTTGATTTTAGCGTCAACTTCCAAGGGAATCTGTCACATGGCTTTTGAAGTCGATAAAAATCAAGCTATTGCCCAGTTGGTCAATCGGTTTCCCAATGCTGTATTGGAGCAAAAATCAGACGAGATACAGCAAACCGCATTAAAGTTTTTTCAGAGCGATTCTACGAAATTATGTGAGGTTAAATTGCATTTAAAAGGTACGGATTTTCAATTAAAAGTGTGGGAGAGTTTATTAAAAATCCCCATGGGCCAACTGACTACTTATGGTGATATAGCCAAGGAAATTGGAAAGCCTTCCGCTTTTAGAGCAGTTGGAACGGCGATTGGTAAAAACCCCATTGCTTTTTTAATTCCCTGTCATCGGGTAATCCAGGCTTCGGGACAATTAGGTGGTTATATGTGGGGGATTAATCGTAAAACCGCTATTATCGGTTGGGAAGGGGCGAAGGCTGCTTCACAAGATGAATGAACTTGAAAAAAATAAAGCGACAAAGTTGGTAGTTTGATGCTAAATCGCTAACTTATGGTAGAGACCTATAACGTTAAAAACCTGAAAAATGGATCTTTTTGATAATCGACTTGACGAAAATATCAACTTGCTGCCCGCTGATGGAGAGGTTTACTATTTTGGAACCTTGTTCGATAAACAGCAAGCGGATTTGTATTTGTATAAATTGTTAAATGGCATCGAATGGCGCCATGATGAGGCTATTATCTTTGGTAAAAAAATTACTACCAAACGCAAAGTGGCCTGGTACGGTGATTTGCCTTTTGAATATACCTATTCGAATACGACTAAGCGAGCTTTACCGTGGAATAGCGATTTACTTGTATTAAAAGCTATTGTAGAAGAGAGAACAGGGGAAACTTATAATTCCTGTCTATTGAATTTGTATCACAACGGTAACGAGGGTATGGCGTGGCATAGTGATGGAGAAAAAGATCTCAAAAAGAATGGCGCTATAGCGTCCTTGAGTTTTGGCGCAGTTAGAAAATTCGCGTTTAAACATAAACGCAGTTTGGAAAAGGTGGAGCGTATCTTAGAGCATAGCAGTCTTTTGGTGATGAAGGGCACTACGCAAACACATTGGTTACATCGTTTACCTCCAACAAAATTAATACATACAGCTCGGGTAAATCTTACGTTTAGAACTATTGAAGAGTGAGCAGTAATCAGGAGGAAGAAGTAATTAAATCTGTTGAGTTAAATTTACTGTAAAAAAAAACACCTAATCATGGATTAGGTGTTAATTTACGTTGTATCTATATAGTATGTTAAGCTAAGACTACGTTTACTGCGTTAAGACCTCTACGACCTTCTTCTACGTCATAACGAACTGCATCGTTCTCACGAATATTATCCATTAGACCTGTAGCGTGAACAAATATTTCGCTATCACCATTGTTTGGTGTAATAAATCCGAAACCTTTGTCTTCATTGAAAAATTTTACTGTACCTTCTTGCATTACTTTTGTGTTATTTAATTCCTGCAAATATAGAATGAATATTTAATATCTACAAGTAAATGCTAAAAAAATTTTTAATAAAATTTTATATTTTTTTGCAATAATGGCTGTAAGGCTAGTAAAATAGGCGTTTTTTTATAAAAAAATAATTGTAAAAATCCTGTAATATTGGTATTGGAGAATACAGATCTGATAAAGGATATCGGGATTTGTTGTTATAAATGGAATGATTGCTAGTGATGATTTACATATAATAGCGCCAATAAAAGTAAAAATCCTGTTTAGGAAACAGCGAAAAAACTTCTATTATATAAAAAGTTTTTGTTAGATTAGCAGCTTTAACAAGTAATCACTATAAAAAATTTATATATGTGGGGCATCAGTAAGATAAAATTCAGTAATGTGTTCTATTTGTCTTTTTTGTTTTTTGGGTTATCTACCGCGAGTAATGCTCAGAGCTCAAAAAGCAATGAGAAAGCAATCATAAAAACAGCTATTTATTGTGAACATTGTAAAGAATGTGAAACATGTGGACAAACTTTTAAAAGTACCTTATATAAACTGAGTGGTGTTCGACAATTTGATATTAATCAAGAAGCCAATACCATTACGGTTTATTATAGTCCAAAGAAAGTAAGTCTGGACCAAATTAGACAAGCGATTTCTAAAATGGGTTATGATGCAGATGATGTTAAGGCAGATCCGGAAGTATATGCTAAATTGGATGACTGTTGTAAAGATAAGGCAACAGAAAAAGTGTAGTTGATAGAAATTTAATAACATATTTCTAAAAGAAAAATCCCCTAGTATTATAGTGATACAAGGGGATTTTTTATTCGATGCATACCTAATTGGTTTCAGGCAAAATACGTTCTATAAGTGTGGATTGAATTTTATCGGGTTCGGTATTAAATATGGTATGACCCGAGTTGGTAAACCAGAAAAAATCTTTTTTAGGAGCTTTAATCCAGTTGTAATAGTCCTCTACTATATAATGTGATTGCTGTTGATCGCCATTACCTTCAAAAAAATAAATGGGACAGTGAAATTCTTGTTGCTGATTAAATCGATTATTTTGTACTGAAGCTAACCAAGTCGGAAACCAAACGTCTAACCAACGGTAATAGGTGGGTTTGAAATTATCTTCTTTTGCAAATTCAACACCATTGTGTATAAAAAGCCATTTTTGGGCATAAAATAAATCATCTGGAGTTTTATAAGGTACCTTAACGTGGGATAGCTCTTCTTGAGCTTCGGCATTTGCATTTTCTTTTGCCCAGTTGTTTAGCATGTCTATAGTAAGGCGAGCATTTTTGTCTTGATCGATTAGGCCGCTAATACAAATATACGCATACAGTTGTTCGGGATTTTTAGATGCGATGTCAAAACCGAGTATAGAACCCCAGGAATGGGAAGCCAAATACAATTTAGGTTTGTTGAAGTTCTTTAGTAGATAAGATACCATCTCATGCGCATCAGACTGAAGTAGGGCTGTTGTCAATGGTTCTGGTGAAACATTGGCTATAAGGGTACTTCCGGTCTGACGTTGATCCCATTGTACTACGAGAAAATGTTTTTGTAAATTTTGAGTAAACGACTCAGAAACAGGTATCAACGATGTACCTGGACCACCGTGTAAAAATAACAATATCGGATTGTTGATGTCGCTCCCTTTGATGTCGATAGTTTGCAATATACCGCCGATCAGCACTTGCTCTTGTTTGTGTATGGCTTCAATATCTTGAGGTTGAGCATTTGCAGTAAAAAACGCAAAGTACATGAAGTAGCGGTATATAGTTTTACTAGGCATATTTACGTAGATTGATGAATTATAAGTAGGTAGTACAATATTAGTTGAATTAAGTTTACCATAAAGCTGAGGGTAAAAATATTTATAGTATTTTAATTTTGTCATTTGTATTTATACTTTAACGCTGAATTAATTTTAAAACAGTAATTTTTCATGGAATAGCAAGCATACGGACTTGGCTGTAATTATATCCCTATAAAAGTTAAAAAATACTGAAATAACAATTATCTTTGTTCCTTAAAATAAATAAGCAATGACATTAAATCAGATTCTAATTCCTCAAATCGAAAACGCAGTACAATCACTATATGGAGTCACTGTGGATAAAATTGAATTTCAAGGTACGAGAAAGGAGTTTGAAGGAGACACAACAGTGGTAATTTTCCCTTTCTTAAAGTTGATTAAAGGAAATCCTGTTGAAATTGGAACAAAAATTGGCGAATATTTAGTAGCAAATACCGGCGTGATTTCGCGGTTCAATGTGGTTTCAGGTTTCTTGAATTTAGTAGTTACAGATGCTTTTTACTTGAATTTTTTCAATGAAATAAAAGACGTTGAACGTTTTGGATTTCAAACAGTCGTAGCAGATGAGAAAGCGATTTTGGTGGAATATTGTTCGCCAAATACCAACAAGCCTTTGCATTTAGGTCATGTTAGAAATAATTTATTGGGATATTCCGTTGCTGAGATTTTGAAAGCTTCAGGAAAAAAGGTTTATAAGACACAAATCATAAACGATAGAGGAATCCATATTTGTAAGTCTATGTTGGCTTGGCAGAAATTTGGAGAAGGACAAACACCTGCTAGCACCGGTCTCAAAGGAGATAAGTTAGTTGGTAATTTTTATGTGATATTTGACAAGGTTTATAAAGAGCAAATAGCTGAATTGATACAGGCTGGACGTTCGGAAGAGGAAGCTAAAAAAGAAGCACCCATTATTTTAGAAGCCCAACAAATGTTATTGGATTGGGAAGCTGGTAAACCCGAAGTTATCGCTTTATGGAAAGAGATGAATCAGTGGGTTTATGATGGTTTCGCTATTACATTTAAAAACTTAGGTGTTGATTTTGATAAAAACTATTACGAGAGTAATACGTATTTATTGGGCAAAGATGTGGTGGAAAACGGTTTAAAAGACGGTGTGTTTTTTAGAAAAGAAGACGGTTCTGTCTGGATTGATTTAACTGCGGAAGGCTTGGATGAAAAGTTGGTATTACGCGGAGACGGTACTTCGGTATATATGACCCAAGATATTGGTACGGCTATTCAACGTGTTAAAGACTTTAATGATATTGGCGGTATGGTATATACCGTAGGAAACGAACAGGATTACCACTTTAAAGTATTGTTCTTAATACTTAAAAAATTGGGATTTGACTGGGCGGAAAGTCTTCATCACTTGTCTTATGGTATGGTTGATTTGCCTTCCGGTAAGATGAAAAGTAGAGAAGGAACCGTAGTCGATGCAGATGATTTGATGTTAGAAATGACCGATACGGCAAAACAAATCTCGGAAGAGTTAGGGAAATTAGACGGTTATACCGAAGAGGAAAAAGAAAGCTTGTATAAAACCATTGGATTGGGAGCTTTGAAATATTATATTTTAAAAGTTGATCCTAAAAAACGCATCTTGTTTAATCCAGAGGAATCGGTTGATTTCGCGGGTAATACGGGGCCGTTTATTCAATATACTTACGCGCGTATCCAATCGATTGTAAGAAAGGCAAATTTTGATTATTCCTATACCGTAACAGGAATTGCTTTAGATAGCAAGGAAAAAGAATTGCTAAAACTGATGGAATCCTATGCTGAAGTAATTGAAAACGCAGGAAAATCTCACAGCCCTGCATTGTTAGCCAACTATATATACGAACTTGTTAGAGAATACAATTCTTTTTATCAAACCGTACCTATTTTAGGTGAAGAGGTTCAAGATTTAAAAGTTTTTAGAGTACAATTGTCTCAGAAAGTGGGAACAATTATAAAAAGCGGTTTTTCTCTATTGGGAATTGCTGTACCAGACCGTATGTAACTTTTATTAGTGTGAAGATATCTAAATCGTATGCATTTCAATCTTTCGCCATTGTAATAATGGCGACTGGTTTTTTCTTGGTATTTAAAACCTATTTACCGAAGAAAATATTTAAAGAAACGGAAGTTAACAACAAACATATTGTAGTAGATAGTTTACTATTAGAAGCTATTCAAGAAGAAAAAGAAGCTCATAATAACAAGCAATCAAATATAGAAACGGATAGTTTATCAGGAGAAAATCTTGATGGAATGCCGTTTTCAGATGAACCGGCATCTAGCTTTAGAGGCTTGGTATATTTGCAAGCTTTCTATGAAAAATTATACCAACTAGAAATTGAGCAGAAAGGTAAAGTGAGGATTGCTTACTATGGCGATTCGATGACAGATGGAGACATGATTGTCCAGGATTTGCGCAGAAGTTTCCAAAATAAATACGGAGGTGATGGCGTTGGTTTTGTAGCGATAACTTCAGAATCTGCTGGGTCTAGAAGTTCGGTGTCGCATCAATTTTCTCCAAACTGGAAGGTACAATCGTACTTAAATGTGAAAAATCCCCTAAGACCTTTTGGTATAAATGGGCATGTGTTTTTTGCGAAAGACACTGTCAACAGTACTTGGGTTCGGTATAAATCGTCAACGGTTGCACACTTGGATTTTCTAAATAAACCCACTTTGTTTTATGGACGATCAAACAATTCGAGAGCACAATTACGGATGATTGTTGGGAAGGATACTGTGTATAAGAAGTTGAATCCGGTTAATGAGCTCAATACATTGACCTTATCAGAAGGCAATTTAAAGGGGTTTAAAGCCGATTTTATACATGCAGATTCCATTCCAATATACGGAGTTAATTTTGATAACCAGCAAGGAGTGCATATCGATAATTTCTCTAATAGAGGTAATTCAGGTTTGCCATTGACTACGTTTAAGCCGAGTATTATGAATCAATTTCAGCAAAAATTAGGCTATCAGCTGATTATTTTGCACTATGGAACCAATGTACTGAATTACGGTTCATACAATTACAGTTGGTATGAGCGTCAAATGACTAGGGTAGTTGATAATTTGAGAAATTGTTTTCCGGGTGTTTCGATTTTAGTAATTTCGACAGCAGATAAGGCAACCAAGTATGATTTGACGATGCAAACAGACTCGGCTGTTGTTCCGTTAGTAAATGCACAGCGAAAATACGCGATTTCCAATCAAGCCGGATTTGTCAATTTATATCAATTGATGGGTGGAGATGGTTCTATGGTCAAATGGGTTGATGAAGTACCTGCTAAGGCAAATAAGGATTATACGCATTTTAATCATAGGGGAGCAAGAGATATTTCCAATATGATTTTTAAACAAATAGAAGAGGGTTACGACACTTATAAAAAAGGTAAAACAGTTGCACCACAAACCGTTGAGCCTACAGTAGTCAAACCTAAACCTAAAGATACTGTGAAAATAAAAAGAAAAGTAAGTTTAGATGTTCATTAAAAAGTTATTAGTACTGTCGGTATTGATCGGTTGTAAATGGGGTTGGGCTCAAAATCAAACTGCATCGGCGCTTACTGAAGTAGCCGATAGTTTGGCTGTGTCAAAATATGCCGAGAATGAGATTTTGAATACCGAGGTACTCGAGCCTTTTTTTCAAAAGTTAAACGACTTAAAGAAAAATCAAAGTGGGAAAATAAATATTGTACACATTGGTGATTCCCATATTCAGGCAGATTTGTTTACAGGTAAAATCAGGGAACGCTTACAAACCGAATTCGGTAATGGTGGTTTGGGTTTTTCGTTTCCTTATAAATTGGCTAAAACCAATGGCAACAGTTTTGTTCAGTATTCTTCAAATATAGAATGGAATAGTTATCGGAATATTTATCCACTAAACGGTTCGTTAGTAGGTTTAAGTGGTATCGCATTAGCTGCTAAAAAAGATGATTTTGTAATCGAAATCACTATGCGTGATGCGCGTTTTCAATTTACTAAAATGAAAATTTTCACTCCTGGGAACGAAAACATGTTTGATGTTGCTACAGCTTCCAAAACGATTATGGTGGAGCAAAAAGTGCCACAAAAAATCAACCATAGAATTAAGAAAGGGGAGGCTATAGGTAGTATTGCTAAAAAGTATGGCGTTACTCTCGAGCAAATTAAAAAAGCAAACAGTCTAAAAGGTAATTTGATTCAGGCGGGAAAAGTACTGTATATTCCTTCTAATTTGATAGAAACCAAAGCGATTGCTCGTTCGGAATTTATTCCTTTGGAAACCGTAGCTAAAAAACAATACCGGGAATTTATCAATTCTGAAGAGCTTTCCAAGATCTATTTGTTGCCTAGTAAAAAAGCGGAAACCTACAACTTAAATGGTTTGGTATTTGAAAATGAACAAGCTGGAATCATATATCACAGTATAGGAGTAAATGGGGCAAAGTTTTCGGATTACAATAAGTACAAATTGTTTTTCGAACAAATTAAGGGACTTGCTCCGGATTTAGTTGTCATTTCATTGGGTACGAACGAAGCGTTTGACAAAATGGGTACAGCCAATTATCAGGAACAAATGAACTTCTTTATTGACCAGATTAAAAAGGATAATCCACGGGCTAGCATCTTAATCACAACACCTCCACCTTCTTTGTTTCAAAAGAAAATTCCCAATAGTTATTCTGAGGGATATGCCGATTCTATTTTGGAAGATGCCGTAGCGCAGCAGTATGCTGTTTGGGATGTATTTCACATATTGGGTGGTATCAATAGCGTTAATGAAAATTATGACAAGGGTTTGGTTTCAAGAGATTATGTCCATTATTCCAAATCGGGTTACGAATACAAAGGTGAATTATTTGCAAACGCACTACTTGAAGCTTTTAAAAATTTTAAAATTTCTCATAAGAATTAATGTCTATACTCGATTTTAGTTTGCCTGTCCTCACGATGGCTGATGTCATCAAATGGTTTTCTTTTAATCCAAAAGAGCCACTATTGTTTAATTCGGGTTTATTCCTCGGAATGTTCCTCGTATTCTATTTGGTTTATATAGGTATTAGAAAAACCTTTCATTTACGATTAATCTACGTCGTTTTATTTTCGCTCTTTTTTTATTATAAATCGAGTGGTATGTTTTTTTTATTGCTGGTAGGTTCTTCGATTATAGATTATTATTTAGCGAATATTATTTATCGTGAAAAGAGTCTGGTAAAGAAAAAGACCTTGCTCACAATCAGTGTTTTGGTTAACTTAGGGATGCTGGGGTATTTTAAATATACCAATTTTATTTTAGACGGGTTTAATCTCGCTTCAGGAAGTAGTTATCATCTTAATGATATTATCTTACCGGTGGGAATTTCGTTCTTCACCTTCCAATCCATCAGTTATATCATCGAGGTTTATAGAAAGGAAATTGAGCCTACTAAGAGTTTTGTAGATTATTTATTCTTTATTTCCTTTTTTCCACAATTGGTTGCTGGACCTATTGTACGGGCAAAGGACTTTATTCCTCAAATCTATCAACGCCTTCATATTTCAAGAGAATACGTCAACGAAGGACTGTTTTTAATCATCGGTGGTTTACTTAAAAAGGCAGTGATTTCCGATTATATCTCTGTGAATTTTGTTGATCGTGTTTTTGATTCACCAAACAGTTATACCGCATTTGAGAATTTGATGGCTACTTACGGTTATGCGATTCAGATCTATTGTGATTTCTCGGGTTATTCCGATATGGCCATCGGTATTGCCTTACTATTGGGATATCGTTTACCAATCAACTTTGACGTACCCTATCAATCGGCATCGATTACAGAGTTTTGGAGACGATGGCATATCTCGTTGTCAACTTGGTTAAAGGACTTCTTGTATATCTCAATAGGAGGAAATAGAAAGGGAACTTTTGCAGGTTTTTTGTTTCCAGGATTGTTTTTTGTTGGAATCCTTGGATGGGGTATCTATTACTATGAAGAAACGATCGTTCCCTTGGGAATTGCAATAACCTCGGTAATTGTTTTTGTATTAACGATATTATTATCAAAGAATAAAGAGCGCACACTATTTACCAATTTCAACCTTTTTACTACCATGTTGTTAGGAGGTCTTTGGCATGGAGCAAGTATGCGTTTCATTATCTGGGGTGCCCTTCACGGAATTGCTCTGGCTATTCACAAAACGATTGACGAACTGTTCCCGTCCAAAAAGGGAACTAGAGTTGTGAATAGTTTGGGTCTTTGGAATATCGTATCAGTGCTATTAACCTTTCACTTCGTCGCATTTTGTTGGATTTTCTTTAGAGCAAAAGATTTTGACACAGCGTTAAATGTTATCTATAATATCGGAAACCTAACTTGGGATTTAGAACAATGGCAAACAATTATCATCAGTTATAAAAATGTATTTTTATTAATAGCAATTGGCTTTGTATGGCATTTTATACCAAAAAGTTGGATGGGCAGTGTGCGTTCATTGTTTGACAAAATGCCGATGTTGATAAAGGCAGCTGTGTTAGGATTTATTTTCTGGGTTGTTTTTGCTACGGCAGCTGCGGGGCCGCAACCTTTTATATATTTTCAGTTTTAATTCGTGTTTATTTGCTGTTCAATCGGCTGCTCATAAGTTCATTGAAAATTCTATTATTTTAGAACAACAGTTTAAATGTGTTGGTAAGGCATTGTTTCCTTTGCTTACGGGTATGAATTAACTTAATTTAACACTTGGGATTAGTGTTTTTATTTATATCTTCGGAACCGATTTGTAGTCAAGCTGAATACGAACGATTGTATTTGGGTATTGCTGCAGCATTTTAATAAAAATAAAACACCGATGAAAACAAAAATTACGCTGTTGTTGCTAGTTGTAACAATGACAAATGTCTTTGCTCAAAAAGTAAAATCTGGAAGCTTTGATTTTTTAAAAGGTCAAACGGAAATTAATGTCCTATTTGATTATGCTGACTTAACTGTTGGTAAGAAAAAAATATCGGAAGCAGAATATCTTAAAAAAAGAGCTGCCGATGTAAAAGAGAAGAATCCTAATGAAGATTTTTACAAAGTTTGGGAAGAATACAAAGAGGAAAAATTTCCGAATAAATTTTTTGCTAGCATTAATAAAAGCAGTAAGATTAAATTTTCAAAAAATCCAAAAGCAAAGTATACACTGATTGTTAAGTCAGAATGGTTAAATCCTGGAGTACCTGGTATGACGAATTCACTGCTAAACTCTCGCTTGGTTTTTGTAGAAACTGAAAATCAAAATAAGCAGTTGTTGATTATAGACATTACTAAAGCTAAAGGAAAAAGTATGACAATGAATAGAAATTCAATCATGTCTGAAAGTTATGCTATGACCGGTAAGAAGTTGGGGAATTTTTTGAGTAAAAAAGTAAAATAACTTTAAATATAAATGGTTGTCTCCTAGCTGGAGGTAGCCATTTTTTACAACACTTTGTTTAAAAATCAAGTTGTTTTATTGGTTTTTAAAAGGCATGTTTAGATATTTGAAATAGTTATAAAATAACAAGAGGCTATCCTTTTGAGATAGCCTCTTGTTTTAGAGTTGCGTTTGTTGGAGTCTGTGCTGATGTAAATCTCAGCCAAATAAACTTTTATAAATCTTATTTTTTTGACTGACCCAATCCTTCTATGTGCTTTTTAGTCAATAACTACAAAGGGATTTGCAAATCTCTAGTTTACGTTCGTTTAAACGCGATCAGTTGATGATGGATTAGTACCCTCTGCACCTGCTGGACCTATGTATTTTGCATCTCCAAAACCTAAAATTGGTAAGAAAATAAAGGGTAATAGTATTATACCCACAGTAAAACCTTCTGTTTTTCCGAAACTCTTACTAAGTAGATTGTAAGTCCATATCATAAAAATTATGTTCACTCCTGGAATTAGGAATAAGAAAATCCACCAAAGTGGCTTTCCGATAATTTCCAATAAAACTATAATATTGTATATAGGTATTATAGCTGCCCAGCCCGGTTTTCCTGCTTTCGCAAATATTTTCCATTGGGCAGCGACAATCAGTATGATTACCGCTAAATAGATTATAAAACCAATCATTCCAATTCCAGCTGCTCCTGCAGCAATGGCGTCATTCGTGTAAATTTCCTCGTTCATAAAACTTGAATTTAAATTAATAAAATTTTAAGTATAAAATTAATGCAAAAATAAGTTAAATCATATAAAAATAGTAGTAAATAATATTTATAAAAAGCATTTTAAGGTATAATATCATTCTAAAAAGGGTGTTTTGCTTCGAATATCATTTTTTGTAGGTTGGTCGGATGTGTTAATTCTAGAGATTCAGCATGTAGAAATAATCGAGTGGATTTTTGACCGTATAAGTCGTCACCAAGGATAGCACAGCCCAATCCTAAGTTGTGTGCCGCATGTACACGTAATTGATGCGTTCGACCGGTTATAGGCCAAAAGTGTACTAAAGTATGTTGTTTTCGTCGTTCAATAACCTGCCATTGGGTTTGAGCGGGTTTACCGTATTCATAACAGACAAGTTGTCGCGGGCGATCATCGAGGTCCACACGAAGGGGTAGCTCTATTTCTCCCTTGTCGTCCTTGGGAAAGCCATTTAATAAGGCTACATAGCGTTTTTTTACGCTACGATTAATGAATTGGGCTTGTAAATGTTGATGAGCTTCTTTGGTTTTGGCTATAACTAATATGCCTGAAGTAGCCATGTCTAAGCGATGAATAATCAGTGGCCCCGTTGCTTTGGGATAGCGCTCTTTCATACGTTGGTAAACGGAATCTTGGATATATATTCCAGGTACGGACAAAAACTCTGCGGGTTTGTTAATAACGACCATGTCGGCATCTTCATAGATAATTTCTAGGTCGACACCTAAAGCAGGATTAACGAGTAGCGGATTATCGTCAACGGTTAATCCTTGCAGCATATAATTTAAAATCGGTTCGCACTTACCGCGGCAAGCCGGGTAAAAGTATCCGTGTTTTCGGATTTCGGATTTGGGAGAAGGACCCCACCAAAATTCAGCCATTGCTATGGGCTCTAAATGATTTTGATAAGCGTATTGTAATAAACGCGGAGCAGCACAATCGCCAGCTGCGGCAGGAGGTTGTAATAGTGCCGTTTCTTTAAAAATAGTTAGTACATCTTTGCGTTGACTAAGTGCATTTAAAAATTGATATTGTTCAAACAAACGATTTTGTAAAGCATGGGATTTATTTTTCCGAAAATCTCTTAATTTGCAAATCGTACTTTCAAAAGTATTTAAAGCTGCAAAATGTTGATCCAATCGAATGTTCCATTCTTCTACTAAAACGTTTAATTCGTGCTTGTCTCTTAAACTTTGTTTGATTAAATCGGCATTGTATTCTTGATATACTAAGCTGTCTGTTGAAGCTTCAAGTAGAATCCGTTGTTTTTTACGTTCCTTTTTCTGTTTTTTCAGGACTTCTTTTTTAGCTAGAATCGATTGTTTTGCCTGCTGTTCCAATATAACGTATTCGTCTTTTAATTGTAAAAAACGCCCGTCTTGTTCTAGGGTTTCAATCTGAAAATTAATAGCATTAATCTCTTTTTCTCCTTCGAGAAAAAAACTATCAGGAGCAAACAAATCAAATATTGGTGGCACAAATCGCGATTGTTGTTTGCCGCTGGGAAGTTTGCCGGAATAGGCTGTTAAATAACCCAATTGGTTTTGCTTATTTCGAACAACGAGCACTCCAAACATTTTTCCAACAACTGTTTCTTCCTCACTTTTGAAAATGCCCAGTTCAGGAGCCCATTCCCTATTCAGAAATTGCTGCAATTCTGCTGCGGCTATTTTGGCTAAAGCATGCGGTTCGTAGTAAAAGGGGAAGGTGAATTTTTGAGGTAATTCTATAGTAGAAATATCAGCAGTAAACGCCTCCCATTTTAAATCGGAATCGGACGGATTAAAAGTCATAATGCGGTTTTATAATAAACAAAAATACAACCAATTTTGAATAAAATCGATTTCATTGCGGTAAACCCCGTATATAGGATATTATTATAAATAAATAACCTCTGTGAGATTTAGTCAATTGGCTGTCATTAAAACAACTTATGCGATTCAACGCGAATAGACTAATCTGCGAATAATCGTATAGACGAAGACACAAACAGGCAAATTCTAAAATATTATCATTTTAGCGTAAACTTTAATGATTTAGGCGTTTGCGCCTTTAGTAGTTTATATTATCTTTGTCGATTCAGTATTAAACGATACAATCATGTTTGACAATTTAAGTGATAAATTAGATAAAGCCTTTCATATACTTAAAGGGCACGGAAAAATTACAGAAGTAAACGTTGCCGATACCTTAAAAGAAGTGCGTAGAGCATTATTGGATGCCGATGTCAATTTTAAAATTGCCAAGGACTTTACCAGTAGAGTTAAGGACAAAGCCTTAGGACAAGATGTATTGACCACCCTACAACCGGGGCAGTTGATGATTAAAATCGTTAAGGATGAGTTGATTGAATTGATGGGTGGTGATGTTGCGGGGATTAACCTTTCGGCTTCGCCTTCTATTATTTTAATGTCGGGTTTACAGGGATCTGGAAAAACTACTTTTTCGGGGAAATTAGCTAATTTTCTAAAGACAAAGAAGAATAAAAAACCCTTATTGGTGGCTTGTGATATTTACAGACCAGCGGCCATCAATCAGTTGCAAGTTGTTGGAGAGCAAATTGGTGTAGAAGTCTATACCGAAGAGGGTAATAAAAATGCGGTAGAGATTGCTCAAAACGCAATCAAATATGCGAAATCAAATGGTTTTAATGTCGTTATCGTCGATACGGCAGGACGTTTGGCTGTTGATGAGCAAATGATGACCGAGATTGCCAACGTACATCAAGCTATTCAACCACAAGAAACCTTGTTTGTTGTAGATGCAATGACGGGACAAGATGCGGTTAACACGGCAAAAGCCTTTAACGACCGCTTAAATTTTGATGGGGTAATCCTTACTAAATTGGATGGAGATACTCGTGGAGGAGCTGCAATTTCGATTAAATCGGTAGTTAATAAGCCAATTAAGTTTATTGGTACTGGAGAAAAGATGGATGCAATAGATGTATTCTATCCAGATCGTATGGCCGACCGTATTTTGGGAATGGGTGATGTTATTTCCTTAGTAGAGCGTGCACAGGCGCAATACGATGAGGAAGAAGCGAGAAAAATCCAAAAGAAAATCGCTAAAAATGAATTTGGTTTTGACGATTTCCTTTCTCAAATTCAGCAAGTAAAGAAAATGGGTAATATGAAGGACTTGGTAGGTATGATACCGGGAGTAGGTAAGGCGTTAAAAGATGTGGACATCGAAGACGATGCCTTTAAACACATCGAGGCTATTATCCATTCGATGACTCCAGAAGAACGTACCAAGCCGGTTTTGTTAGACGCCAAAAGAAAAGCGCGTATTGCCAAAGGGTCTGGAACAGATATTCAACAAGTCAATCAGTTGTTAAAGCAATTTGACCAGATGAGTAAAATGATGAAGATGATGCAAGGAGCTAAAGGAAAAAACCTGATGCGCATGATGGGCAACTTAAAAGGAATGCAATAATATATACTAATTAAGGTTTAAGGTTCGCCACGAAGTTTAGACCTTATTTATTTTGAGAAAACAACACATAACATTTTATATCAATGCAACTACTAGACGGTAATAAGGTATCTAACGATATCAAAGATGAAATTGCAGCCGAAGTTTCGAAAATGGTGGAAAAAGGGGAGAAGGTTCCTCATTTAGCCGCTGTGATTGTAGGAAACGATGGAGCTAGTTTAACTTATGTAGGAAGTAAAGTTAAGGCGTGTGAACGCGTTGGATTTGAATCTACTATGGTGCGTATGTCGGGAACTACTTCTGAGGTCGAACTGTTGGCTAAAATTCAAGAATTGAATGAAAACGACGATATAGACGGTTTTATCATTCAATTGCCTTTGCCTCCGCAAATCGATACCCAAAAAGTTTTAATGGCGGTTGATCCTAGTAAAGATGTCGATGGATTTCATCCGGAGAATTTTGGAAAAATGGCATTGGATATGACTACTTTCATTCCTGCAACTCCGTTTGGAATTTTGGAATTATTAGAGCGCTATAATGTAGATACTCAAGGTAAACATACGGTGGTTATTGGTCGTTCCCACATTGTTGGTCGTCCGATGAGTATATTGATGGGGAGAAAGGGATTTCCAGGAAACTCCACAGTAACTTTAACACATAGCCATACGAAAAACATTACACAGATTACTTCACAAGCAGATATTATCATTTCAGCATTAGGAGTTCCCAATTTCTTAAAAGCCGAAATGGTCAAAGACGATGTAGTTATTATCGACGTAGGTATTACACGTGTACCAGACGAAAATGCTCCTCGTGGATATAGAATTACCGGCGATGTCGATTTTGAAAACGTTAGTAAAAAAGCGTCTTTTATAACTCCAGTTCCCGGAGGAGTAGGCCCGATGACCATTTCAATGTTGTTGAAAAACACACTTTTGGCTAGAGAGCGACGTGCGTTGATGAAACAATAAACAAAAAATCAAATTCAATATATGAAAAACCATCCTTAATTCTTTGAGGATGGTTTTTTTTAGATGTAATTTGTAGTTGTTAACCAAGAATATATCCATGGATTTATATCAAAAATTTTTCGATCAGTTTGCTGCTAAGTTTCACCTTTTAAGAAAAAAGTATCGCATTGTTGGTACTGTTAGACTCGTCGTGGTACTTGCGATAATCTATTTGTTTTATAAATTTTTACGTACCGAACAATCGAGTTATCTATGGATGGTTTTAGGATTGGTCGTGTTTTTTGTTATACTGATGCGAATTCACATGAGTATGTCGTGGAAAATGCGTTACCAACAAGCCCTGATGGAACTCAATGAGGAAGAAATAGCCTTTATAAAAGAGGATAAGACCGCATTCGATGATGGTAAGGAGTTTTTAGAAACACAACACCCTTATACTTACGATTTAGATATATTTGGATCCAAATCGCTCTTTCAGTTTCTTAATAGAACCCGTTCTCATATAGGGAAATTACAATTAGCAAATCTCTTAAACAAGGTTTTACCGGCTAATGAAATATTGGAAAATCAGGAAGCGGTTAAAGAGTTATCTACTCAAATTGAGTGGCGACAAGATATTAGTGCTTTGTCGAAAATGGCCCCGATTCAAAGTAAAGAATACGAGCGAATTAAAATGTGGGCAAATAGCAATACGGAAACCTTGTCGACTTGGCGTAGTATTTTGTCGTTTGTTGTGCCGGTCATGCTGTTGATTTCAATTCTCGGTACTTGGCTGTTGGAACAGCAGTTTTGGGGGTATTTGGTTTCATTACTTTTTACGGTCAATCTGATTTTGGCTACTTCGAAAACTCGGGATATACAGAAGGAAATCATTGGTGCAGATAAGATACACGAAACCATAAATAACTACAGTACGATTATAAGGAAAATAGAGAAAAGCGAATTTAAAGGCGCTAAGTTACGGCGTTATATTGAGGTTTTTAGTAATGGTGATCGAAAAGCCAGCCGCGAACTAAAAGAGTTGTCCGATTATTTTGAAAAGATAAACACCATTGCTAACGTCTTTGTGATGGTCGTTTTTAACGGTTTTTTCCAATATCATATTCACGTCTTACAAGGCTTGCTGAAATGGAAAAAGCAACATGCGGGTTTCGTTCCAATTTGGTTAGATGCTATTGGAGAAATAGAAGCATTAAATGCCTTAGCTAATTATTCGTATAACAATAGAGGTTATTGCTTTCCGAGTGTAAACACGGAGGCAAAGATGACTTTTAAGGACTTAGGACATCCGTTAATCAATGCGTCTAAACGCGTAACTAACGATATTGATTTTTCGAATCAACGCTTTGTTATATTGACTGGATCCAATATGTCCGGAAAGAGTACTTTTTTGAGAACCGTTGGGATCAATTTGGTATTAGCGGGAATAGGTGCACCAATTTGCAGCTCCAAAGCCAGTTTCTTTCCGATGCCAATTTTCGTTTCTATGCGTTTGGAAGACTCTCTAAGCGATAGCGAGTCTTATTTCTATGCAGAGGTTAAAAGATTGAAATTGATTGTGGAATCGGTCAAAGAACAACCGTGTTTTGTATTGTTAGACGAAATCTTACGCGGAACCAACTCTGACGACAAACAGTCTGGAACCATAGGAGTTATATTAAAATTGATTAACGACCAGACTTTTGGAATGATTGCAACGCACGACTTAGAGGTTTGTGAAATTACTAAGGATCATCCGACGATTTTGACTAATAAATGTTTTGAAGTGGAAATGCATGACGACGAACTCTTCTTTGACTATAAAATACACGACGGTATTTGCAAAAATAAAAATGCCACCTTTATCATGAAAAAAATGGGAATTATTTAATTCCCATTTTTTTTGTCGTTAATTTATCATCTAAATAGTTGTGTATTTAAAAATTTCAAATAACTTTGCAGCACAAAGTATAGCTATCACAGTCTTTAACCTTAAATGCTATTTAATATGAAAAACAACACTATGGATGATCTGGCGCATATCCGCGAGATGATGGAACGCTCATCTCGATTTATCTCGCTCAGTGGTTTGTCTGGAATTGTTGCTGGTTGTTTAGGTTTAGTAGGTGCATTCGGGGCTTATCTCTTAATGCAACGGTCGGGATTGGACTATTTTGAAAAGGGTGTGCAAACATATAGTAGTAGTTTGACGGTAGAATTGTTGATTTTAGCCGTGTCAGTTTTGTTGCTTGCCGTTTTGTTTGGGATTTATTTCACTGTGAAAAAAAGTCGCCGCTTGGATTTACCTATTTGGACTGCTACCACCAAGAAAATGATCTTTAGTTTGGGTGTTCCCTTGGTAGCAGGTGCTGTTTTTTGTGGAGCCATGCTGTTTCAGAATCATTTTGATTTAATCGCACCTTCTTTGTTGATTTTCTATGGACTAGCTTTGATTAACGTAGAAAAGTATACTTATGCGGATGTGCGATTTTTGGGTATTCTAGAATTGAGTTTAGGTTTAGTTGCTCTGTTTAATTTAGGGTTAGGTTTAGTATTTTGGGCTATAGGTTTTGGAGTTTTACATGTGTTGTACGGTATTATTCTCTATAAAAAGTACAATTAGTCATGGGAATTATCGACGGTTTAAATAAAGATTTTGAGAGCAGGGTTCGACTCGGTATGCTATCTATTTTGATGGTCAACGACTGGGTGGATTTTAACGAAATGAAACAACTCTTAAAAGTAACTGACGGTAATTTGGCAAGCCATTCCAATGCCCTAGAGAAAAAGGAGTATCTAGAAGTTAAAAAAGAGTTTATTGGTAAAAAACCGAGAACCTCTTACAAAGCAACTGCACTGGGAAAGCAAGTGTTTAAAAAGCATTTAGAGGCTTTAGAAAAATTAATGAGACCTTAACAGGCTTATTTTTTTACCCTTTTGCTTTGTATTGCAAAGTACTTTTGAAATAATAATTAAAAAATTGAGAAATGAAAAAACAAATTTTAATCGGGTTGTCTGTATTGTTGTTTATCTTTTTGTTCTACAAACAGGGTTTGGGAATTAATGTTGCGGTGTTTGCTATAGCTTTATTGGGGTTTACGGTAAATAAGTTCCCTGCAATTTATCAATCCGCTAGGGGAAAATTTTTAATAAGTGCTGTAGTGTTGACATCATTTTCTTTTGCCTGGTTACCTGATTTTAGTAGTTTTTTCGCATTGATGGTGTCGTTGACGTTATTGCGTATGTATGCAGAGGACGCTCGCTTAAATTGGATGTTTGCACCTGCTGTTTTTATCGTAAATAGCTTTTCGGTTATATACAGGGTTTTTCTGCGAAACCTCTGGATAGAGGGAGATTTTAAAGTTAAAAATCAGTATGCTTTAAAGCTGCTGATGTATATGGTAATTCCGTTGATTTTCATAAGTGGTTTTGTAGTTATTTACACGAGTAATAGCGATTATTTATCTCATATAGTTTCGTCTGTTCACTGGGAATTTGATGTTTGGTCCTTGTTGGTTTATGTAGTGTTGGGAATTTGCATTTCATTTGTGTATTGGGACTGTTGGATTTTAGAGACGATTAAGTCCAATAACTCCAAGTGGAAGCCAACATTTGATAGGGGCAGTAAGGATAAAATTCAAAATATGTTCTCGTCAGTTGATTTGGATCTAGAGCGTAGGAGTGGTGAAATAACCTTGTTATTGTTAAATGTTTTTCTTGCAGTTTTCTTAGTGTTTTATAATTACGAACAATTTTTTGACCCATTTGTTGAAGGTAATTTAAGTGCTCAGACGCATCAACGCGTCAATTCACTTATTTTATCGATTGTTATGGCAATTGGATTATTGTTGCTGTATTTTAAGGGTGGTTTTAATTTTGATGTAAAAGCAAAACGGTTGAGAAGGCTTGCCTTTACTTGGATTGTATTGAACACAATCATGGTAGTAAGCACTTGCATTAAAAATTTGGAGTACGTTGTGGCATGGGGATTGACGTATAAACGATTAGGCGTTTTTGTGTTTTTAATGCTGTGTGTGATAGGACTGCTTTTTACTTATTCGAAAATAAAGGATAAGAAGACTAATTTTTATTTAGTGGATCGGATGTGTATCGTATTTTTTGTTTGCTTGCTAGTTTGTGGAGTTTTCAATTGGAGTGCACTTATTACGCGTTACAATTTGATGACCGATAAAATTGATTGGAATTATTTAAAAGAAATTGATTCGGGTAATGAATTTTTATTGTTGGACTATGCACAACAAAAGAATATCGACACTGGGCAGTATGGGATTGATATTAAGAATTTAATATATAGTGTAACTCAGCAACAGCGAAAAGACGTCCGATCGATGGGCCTATATTACCAAACTGTCGATTTGGTGACAACCTATCGCGAGCCGATTAATGCTGATATAGATCAAGAGGAATCATCGGCTGTTACCGACGATAGACCTATCGAATAAGCCATTTTTATAGCTAAAGTAAAGCCCTGCTGTTAGAGCAGGGCTTTGTGTTTTTAAGAAGTTGATTGTTCGGAAGAAGCCGCTTGTGATCGGCGAAGCCCGCTGTGCTTATAACCATAAAAGATATAAACGACCATGCCAATGGCAAACCATACCAAAAACCAAAACCAGTTGTTGTGTGTCATTCCCGTTAGTAAATACATACAAGAGGCGAGTCCCAACAACGGTATAAGGGATAATTTTTTAAAAAATGTCAATATACTTAGCCCAAATAAAACCACTAAATAAATACTCATTGAAAGTCGGAATTCGCCCTCTTTTGGATCTCCCCATTGCAAGATGGTTTTAAAAAATTCGGGATACAAATAATAGAAGGTGACTACGGCTATGATACACAACCATGGAAACACGTATTTGGCATTGACAAAGGGAATTTTAAATTGTCCTTTTTCCTTTTTGGGTTGTGGGTAAAATAAAATTCCACCACAAACTATGCAAAATGCAAAGATGGTTCCTATACTGGTAAAGTCGAGAATAAACGATTTCTCAGTAAAAAAAATAGGTATGGCTACGATAATACCGGTTACTATGGTCGCAAACGATGGGGTTTTGTATTTGGGATGTATGGTTTGAAATTTTTTAGGCAACAAACCGTCTTTACTCATCACATACCAAATACGCGGTTGACCCATTTGATAAACGAGTAAAACCGTGGTTATCGCAATAACACCAACGATGGAAATGATGAATTCCATCCAGATTAAATTGGCGTTGCTGCTGTTAAAAATAAAAGAAAGGGGATCGCCAATACCGTCAAAAGCGCGGTAATCGACCATACCTGTCAATACCAACACCAAAAGCACATAGACCGTGGTACAAACTACTAAGGTAATCATCATGGCTCGCGGTAAATCGCGTTTGGGGTCTTTACACTCTTCAGAGAGCACACTAAGCGCATCAAAACCTACATAGGCAAAGAAAACGCCACTTACGGCTGCCATAACACCCGAAAAACCGTTAGGCATCATCGATCGTACGTTAGTTTCAGCATTGAGCGGTGTCCAATTGGACAAGTCGATATAAAAGGAACCGACTATGATAATGAGCACTATGGCGATGAGTTTTATCAATACAAAAACATTGTTGAGATTTCGACTTTCCTTGATACCGATGTAACAAACATAGGTGATGAATAGATTGATACACAATGCCGGAACGTCTACGATTATTTTGAGATTTCCCAACATGGGTGCGTGTTCCCAAGCATTGATTAATCGTTCGTTTAAGGTGCCGCTTAAAATACCTTTTTGGGCTTCAAAGTAACTCGTGGATAAAAATTCGGGTATATGGATACCGAGGTTCTTCATCAAGGACGTAAAATAGTTGGACCAAGAGAAGGAAACAAAAACATTTCCAAAACTGTATTCCATAATTAGTGTCCAACCGATAATCCAAGCGACTATCTCTCCAAAGGAAGCATAGGCATAGGTATAAGCACTACCAGCAGTAGGTATTCTACTGGCAAATTCGGCATAACACATGGCGGTAAAACAGCAGGCAAAACCACAAATGATATAAAGAAAAATTACACCAGGTCCTCCAGCAAAAATCGCTTCGCCCAAACTGCTAAAACTACCAGCTCCAATAATCGAAGCAATTCCGAGAAAAACAATATCACCCAAGCCCAAAACTTTCTTTAATTCACTAGGTGCGGCTGCGGCATTATAATCTTTTCTTGTTAGCAAATTTTTAATTAGGCTCATGAGTATCTTTTAGTGTAAGTAAATCTTTGTAGTGAAAAATGGATAAGCAAGTTGCAAATATAGTCATGCAGTGAAAGATATAAAACTATTTTTAATTTTATAAAGGTGTAAAGTAAAAAACAGTTGGAAGATTTAGGACAGTTACTAATAAAAAAAACCTCCCAGGATTGGGAGGTTTAATTGAAATAAAGTTTTTTTTATAAAAGAACCCGTATATATAAACGTTCGACTTTCTTTATAAATTAGAATTTATAAGTCAATTGAGCCGCAAAATTTCTAGGGTCGATTTCGTTGATATAACCTCCTCTAAAGTAAGAAGTGTATCCCAAGGCTTCACCTAAGTTATTTCCGAATACGCGTAAAGTAGCATTTTTATAAGTATAGCTAACTTGAGCATTAAGGGTAATATAAGAAGGCATATCAAAAGGTTTGATTCCCGGTTTAGTACCATGACTATCTGTTACCATAGAATATTCGTTTACCGGTCTTTCTCCGATGTAATAAGCTCCAAAACCGATACCTAATCCTTTAAGAGTTCCTTGTGAAACTTGGTAATTTGCCCAAGCGTTTACCGTGTGTTTGGCTGCGTTAGACGGAGCAGAACCCTCAACATAAGCAGGGCTGTTTTTGTATTGAGCATCTAAATAAGCATATCCTAAAATTACTTGTAAGTCGTTGGTAATTTTACCTGTAATATCAACCTCAAATCCGGTTCTCTTTAAATCTCCTGCTAAAATATAAGTTGATTCAGGAACACCGTTTTTGTAAACTTGTGCAGCTAAGTTTTCATTGTTAAGGATAAAATACGTAAAGTTAAAGCCTAATCGCTCATTCATCCAATCCGATTTAAATCCGAATTCGATTTGTTTGGTTTTAGAAGTTCCTACTGTACCACCTTCTTCCAATTTGTTGTTAGAACTACGGTTGCTACTAGTTGTTGTGTAGGATCCGAATACATTGATGTTTTTGGTAGGTGATAGGATTAATCCATATAAAGGATCCCAAGCATCTGCGGTTTTGTCCTTGTTTGTATTACCGTTTAGGCGGCTGTATCTAAGTCCTAACATCGCTTTGATATAAGGGGTGATTTCAATAAAGTCTTGTGCCATTACACCGATTGTTGGTGTATTCGTTGTTATGCTTCCTTTACCTACAAAATAATATCCGTCAGGTAAATCATTGGAGATTGGTCCAGAAACATTAATTTCATCAACCGAATTGTTCGCTTCTAAATTGTCTTTTCTATTAGCATTGAACGTTCCAAATCCTTCAGTTATAAGGGTGTTTTGTCTATAGTCAAATCCCACTTGAAAAGTGTGTTTTAATACACCAGTTTGTATGTCTTTTCCAACTAAATCAATTTGGAGTACGGAATTTTTGTCGTTCGTAAATGTTTTAGCCAATCCACGTTGTCTAATAAACGGGTCTCCAACTTTGGCGCTAAATCCGCTAATAGTAGAAGCTTCATTATCGGTTTTGCTAATGGAGTTCATCGAAGCAATACGCAAGCTTAGGTTGTCGGTTAATTCTCTCTGAAAACGAGCAGAATAGTTAAAAGCATCTACATTGTTTCGATCGCTTTTAAAACCTAAAAACTTGTTATGAGGCATTTCATATAATTTATTTACGTCAATTTCACCTAAATTAATGGTTCCTCTATCTGGAGTAACGGATGCACCCAAATAATCCATTTCTACGTTTAAAGTACTTTTGTTGTCTATTTTCCATTCAAGAGAAGGATTAAAATAAATTTTTTCTTTTTCGGTATTTACTCTAAAACCGTCGGCTTTTTCATAAGCGGCGTTTACACGTAGGGAAACCGTTTCTTTTTTGTCTAAAATTTGTTCAAAATCTACTGTCGGACGAATCTGATTCCAGCTTCCACCTCTAAATCCAACTTCGGTTTGATTGCGGAAATTAGGGGTTTTAGTAACTACGTTAATCACACCACCAGCACTTCCTAGTCCATCGCCAAAACCTTGACCTACAGCAGCAGACCCACGAATTACTTGTACACTTTCAACACCTTGCATATCTGTAACAGCAGATGCGGTTCTAAAATCAGAATCCATCATCACACCGTTTCTTAAAACCGGAGTTCCTCTGAATCCACGGATAGTCATACTTTCCTTTACACCACCATAACTACTGAACATGGTTACACCCGCAACGTTTTTCGCTGCATCGGTGATTGTCAAGGCTCCTTGTTCCTTAATTATCGCATCGGATACGATGCTGATAGATTGAACCTGATCTTTTATTTTTAACGGTAAGCGGGTTAAATTCTGTACTTTTCGCTGATTTTTATTATCGTTAGTGAAAAGCTCAATAGTATTTAACTCGTTGTCCGAATTTTTTAAGCTGAAATTGATATTTTGGTCGTCTTTTGTTACGGTCACGTTTTGTGCAATACTTACATAACCAATCAATTGTATTTTAACGAGTTGTACGCCTGGTTTAAGATTTCTTAAAGTAAACTCCCCGCGCTCATTGGTTTGAGTGGATTGTTTGGCAGACTCAATAAAAACGGTCGCAAATGCAACGGGTTTATTATTCTCGTCGTTTACACGACCTTTTAACTTCGAATTTTGGGCATAACCAAAACTTAAAGAAAACAACATTAAAAAAGTTAATACAGCTTTCATAGCAATTATTTATTTAGACTTAATTTAAACAATTGCAAAAATAAGTAATTTTATTATATATAATCAATATGAATAGAGGGGATTGTAAAAAATGTAATTGTTTCCTATTCTTTATGATAAAACTGATATTTATGTTTATTTGTAGATTTAAAATTGATGAATAATTATTTTTTTGTTAAAGTTACAGTCCTAATAAAAAAGGCTGGGGTTGTGTTTTTGTGTGAAATTCGTTTGTTAGTCCTAAGTAAACGCACTTATTTAGACTAATTCGTCTTTTGGGGTGTCTTGTACTCAAAAGTTAAGGTGTTTTTCTTTAACAAAAAACCTCATGTCAAAACCGCTGTTTGACATGAGGCTGGTAGCAATGATTTTTTTTAAAAATGAAAAAGGGCACCCATTTGGTATCTTCTACCATCTAATCTAAAAGTGTGGTCTTCTCGAGTGATTTCTTTGTTGAGTAGATTGTATGCACCGGCTGTGATGGAAAGCTGTTTGGTTACTTTCCACGCACTCCCCAAGTCTAATAATACATAACTCGGAACAGTGTTGTTGGCGCTCGATCTACCCCAAGAAACGGGTGTTTTATCTTGAAAATTCATTCGGGTCCACAATTGCACAACTTTGGAAGGATCCCATTCTAAGGTTGAAATAATGATGTGTTTTGGTGAATTGAGAACAGCATATCCCTTTCCATCTCCGGAGGTTATTTCACTTTGTGTAAAAGTATAGGCGTTTTTGATTCTAAAATCATTGGTGAAGTTCCAGTTGAGTGTTAATTCCATTCCTAACATTTTGGCTCCATCTAAATTGATGCGCTCTTCGATAAAACGATACGGATTTCCTTGGAATTCCAAATTTCCATCAGGGAGTACTGCATATTTATTACCGTGCTCTGCAACGTTTTTGGCATCGATTCTAAAGGTTGATAGTTTATCGTAAAAACGCGTATGGTAAAAGGTTATACTAGTAGATAGACCTTTGCTGTTTTCCCACATAGCGGTAATTTCTTGATTAAAAGAAGTTTCGGGTTTTAAATCTGAATTACCTATAATCACACCCGGGATAGGTTGTGAACCGCCACCTGTAATTTGTCCCCAAGCTTCGCTACTTTGTCGCAGACCCGGCGCTTTGTAACCCGAGGCGACTCCTCCCTTTAAAGTGAACTGCTCGTTGATGTTCCAAATTAAATAACCTCTGGGGGTTACTTTTGTCCCATAATTTTCGTCTTTTTCAAAACGACCAGCGGTGACTACGTTAAAATCTGGTAAGACATTCCAGTTTCCCTCTACGAAAAGCGATAAATTCCAGCGTTCCAATTCGCTAAGGCGACCAGTAGGGCCAGTGAATAAATTCCCAAAATCTTCAAGTTTTTCCTGTCTAAATTCTCCACCAACGGTAATGCGATGGCTATATAGGCTGAAGTTGGTGTTGGAATTTATAATCAGACTCTTGTATTTCATATCGCGACCCGGATTTTTCGATTCGTCTAATTGTATATAATTTAAGGTTTTGGTTTTACTATAATCGCCTTCGTGTGTCAAAGCCCAACTGTCGCGTTCATAGTTGCTGATGCTGGGTTTGCTTTTTTCAGAAGCAGATAAACCCGGAGTGCTGATACGATCTTGACGGCTGTAATTATAGCCTAAGGTCAAATTGTCTCTTTGGGTTAATTGTCCATTAAATTCCACGCTACCGTTTTTCATTTTTTGTTCATTGTATCCTCCGAGTATTTTATCCTCATCTCTTTGAGAGTATAATCCGCTGGCTTTTACCCCCAATATTCCAGCTATTATTGGACCAGAAATACTGGCATTAGCTTGATAGATATTACCCGAATCATCGTTTTCTTGTACAGTTATGTCGGATGCTAATGAGCCGTACCAAGCCGTATGGGATGGTTTATGAGTGATGATGTTGATAACACCACCCATAGCATCCGATCCATAGAGCGACGACATCGGTCCTTTGATTACTTCGATTCGCTTAATGCTGGATATGGGGGGCATCCAGCCCTGTTCTATACCTGAATTATCTGAATTGGGGCGAGTCTCTCGCGAATTTACGCGCTTGCCATCAATCATGATTAAAGTATAGTTTGGATTGGCTCCACGTATAGAGATATCAGATGTACTACCACCTCCAGTAATCATGACACCGGGTACGTCTCTTAGGGCGTCTGTAATATCCCGGTAGGCTTTCTTTTGTATTTCCTTTTGCGTAAGGACCGAAATGGTAGCAGGAGTATTTTTGATTTTTTGTTCATAACCGGCTCCTGTTATGGTGATTTCATTTAGGATACTGTGGTCTTTTTTGCTGTAGAGTGTATCCTGAGATTTGTTTTGAGCCTGTATGCTTGTAAAAGTTAAAACAAGCATACAATAGGAAATATAGTACTTCATTTATAAATATTTTTATTTAGACTTAATTAAAACAGTATAAAAGTATCATAATATTTTACACAAAAAAAATAAAGTTGGCTTTTTTTAACAAGCTTTCTATGGGTTTGGTTGTTGATTTAATTGTTTTTTTCTTAAAAATAAAAAGCACACTGCTATAAATTTTAGACGATTTATTTGTATTTTGAATAATTTCTCTTTTTTTTTGAGAATTAAATATTTTATTTTCTAAGATTGGAAGGATGGTTTGAATAGGGGATTGGTTTGTTCTACATAAAGTAATACTGTCTTAATAGACCGTGATTTTAGCAATTTATGCAATAGGGTGTCGCTGGATTCTAACAAGGCTACTACGCGATAGTAAACAGGGAGTTTGCGAATAATAAAAGCTCCTTTTTATAGTAAAAAGGAGCTGTATGTGTAGTATAATCGATAAAGCTATTAATTTCCTCTTCTAGAAGATCTTCTTTCGTTTTTAGGAGCGCGATCACGATCTCTAAAAGTGGTTTTTTCACGGTCAAATTTTTTGCGCGGTTTCGCTATTTGATTATCGGTTTCTTCTGTGGGTACTGCGGCGTCTAAACTCGCTTCTTCCGTTTTAAGCGACGGTTCTAACAATCGGTTTAATTCAGCCAGTTCTTCTGCTGTAATGTCTCTATATTGGCCTACAGGAATATCTAGAGAGATGTTGATAATTCGAACGCGTTTTAGTGCGATAACTTCATAATCTAGATAGTCGCACATACGACGAATTTGTCGATTTAAGCCTTGAGTTAGGAACATACGGAACACAAATTTGCTGACTTGTTCTACTCGACACGGTTTGGTAATGGTATCTAAAATGGGGATACCGCGACTCATTCGCGTGATAAATTCTTCGGTAATTGGTTGGTCAACTGTAACGATGTATTCTTTTTCGTGATTGTTTTTTTGGCGTAAAATCTTGTTTACGATATCGCCATCATTGGTCATGAAAATCAAACCTTCACTGGCTTTGTCTAAACGGCCAACGGGAAAAATTCGCTTGGGATATTTGATATAGTCGACGATGTTATGTCTAACCGTTTGATTGGTGGTACATTCAATACCTACTGGTTTGTTAAATGCCAAATAAATCGGCTTGTCTCCCGATTCTTGAATGCGTTTACCATCTACGATGATTTCGTCCTCGGCACATACTTTCATACCCATTTCTGGCAACATTCCGTTAACAGTAATGACGCCTTGTTCAATCAATCGATCAGCCTCTCTTCGCGAGCAATAGCCCACTTCTGATAGGTATTTGTTTAACCGCGTGAATTTGTTTTCCATTTCCATACTGCAAAAATAACTATTTTAAACTGGATTATATACAATCTTTTTTAATCCTTATCAACCGCAAGGGTTTTGGAAGTAATAAAATTCAAAATGCCTTGGTACACTTGCCGATGTTGAAGGCTGTGCCCGAGGTTTTCTGTTGCCAATAACGAGGCACTACTTGAGGCGTTTAAAATGGATAAGGCTTCAGAAAAAGGTATGGTTTCGTCACTTTTGTCGTGTATGATTAAAGTGGGCAGACCTATTTTTTGAATAAAACGTTCGCTGTTGTATTCTTCCAAGGGCATATGGATTTGGTTTTCCATAAGGCGAACTAGGTTTTGGTAATTTTGTTGTGAAAAAGACATGAGATTTTGGTAGTTCATTACGATGCTTTTAAAGGCATTAGGACAGGCCAGAATAATGTTTTTTTCCAAATCGGGATAGTGTTTTTGAGTAAGTTGATATAAAGACGTAAAGGAGCCTAAAGAATGAGAAATCAATATTTTTGGACGGTATTTCCGAATGGCCACATCGATAAAGGATGCGTAAATCGGAGGACTAAACTCAGTGCCATTGCTGAGTCCTTGGGCAGGAGCATCTAAAGTAATCAGGTTAAAGTTCGATAATTTGAGGAATTCAATCAGCTGTTGCCAACGACTCGAATTGCTTTGCCAGCCGTGAACCAATAATATCGTCGGGCCACTACCTTTCCAGCGGTAGGTTTGTATCTGATGCTTTTTAAAGACTAATCGGTCCAACTTGGCCTTTTTTAAAAAATCGGGTAGCGTAGCGCTACTCAATTGACCGGATTGGGGGGTTGAAAAAAGACTGTAAGCAATATTAGTGCTCTTTTGTGCGCTAAAAAAATAGAGTAGGTTTAGAAAAAAACCAACGCTTTTGGAAACGGTAATATCGGTGATTTTCTTAAAAAATGTTTTCATAAAAAAAGCCTCTGAAATAGAGGCTTAATTTAATTATATTTTTGCGATAATCGCTTCGATTTTTTCTCTTTCTTCGTCAGCGAGAACACTGTCAACTAAAATACGACCACTGTGCTCATCGGTAATGATTTTTTTACGTCCAGCAATTTCCATTTGAATTTGTGGAGGAATCGTAAAGTAAGATCCACCTGAAGCTCCTCTTTCGATAGATACTACAGCCAAACCATTGCGCACACCATTACGGATTCTAGTGTATGCTGACAACAAACGCTCTTCGATGTTTTCCTGAAACTCAATAGATTTCTCTAATAGTAATTTCTCTTCGCGTTCTGTTTCTGCCATAATGCTGTTTAACTCCGACTCTTTATGCTCCAAGTGTGTTTGTTTTGCACCTAAACGCTCTAAAGTTTCTGCAACATTGGTTTTCTTAAATTCGATACTGGCTTTCATCTCTTTGATGTGCTTTTCAGCAAGCTCAATCTCTAGGTTTTGAAATTCAATCTCTTTAGTCAAAGAGTTAAATTCTCTATTGTTACGAACGTCTTTTTGTTGTTCAGTATATCTCTTTATAGAATCTTTGAAATTGTCAATAGAAGTTTTCTTTTCTTTGATTCCAGTTTCGATGTTGCTTAAATCGGATTGTAGTTTTTCTGAGCGCTTGCTTAATCCAGCAACTTCATCTTTTAAATCTTCTACTTCTAGAGGTAATTCCCCTCTCATATTTTTGATTTCGTCAATTCTAGAGTCAATTAATTGCAAATCGAATAGCGCTCTTAATTTCTCCTCAACGGTTAATTCTTTTTTCTTTGTCATATCTATAAGTAGTTAACTGGATTTGTATTTATACTCGATAAAATAATTGCAAAATTAGGGATTTTTTTCGTAAGATAATCAACTATATAGTTTTTTGTATAACGTTCACTCTCAAAATGGCCAATATCAGCCAAAAGTATTTGATTTTCAGCTTCGTAAAATTGGTGATATTTTAAATCGGCAGTAATAAATGCATCTGCTCCTTGCTGAATTGCAGCTTTTATGGCAAAACTTCCCGAGCCTCCCAGTACTGCAACCCGTTTTATTGGACGAGAAAGGTATTCGCTATGTCGTATTCCTCCAGTTTGTGTTCGAATTTTGACGTGTTCTAAAAACTCCTTTTCACTCATAGCAGTTTCCAATTCACCAATCATTCCCATACCGATATGTTGGTAACTGTTCTCTAGTGTATAGATTTCATAAGCGACTTCCTCATAAGGATGTTGGTCAAATAGGGCTTGGAGAATTTGATGTTCCAAATGTTTTTCGTAGGTTACTTCGATTTTGGATTCTTCAATGTGTTCTAGTTGGTGTTTTTTGCCCACGTTTGGAATACTGTCTTGGTTTCCTTTAAAACTGCCCGTTCCTGTCGACACAAAACTACAAGAGTCGTAATTGCCAATGCAACCTGCACCAGCGCTAAATAAGGCTTGTTTTATGGATTCCGTTGCGTGTAGGGGAGCATAGGTAATCAGTTTTTTGATATAAGCCGTTTTCGGTAGTAATATTTTAGTATTCGTCAGACCAAGTGCTTCACAGAAAATTTTGTTTACACCTTCTTTGTGGTTGTCCAAGGCTGTATGTACAGCATAAATAGCAATGTCGTTGCGTATGGCTTTAATCACTGCGCGTTCGACGTAATTTTTACCCGTAATTTTCTTTAAGCCAGAAAATAAAATCGGATGAAAACAGACAATTAAGTTACAGTTTTTTTCTAAGGCTTCGTCGATTACAGTCTCCAATGCATCGTGACAGACTAAGATGCCGTTGATGTCTTGCTGCGGATTTCCGACTAATAACCCTACATTGTCAAAGTCTTCTGCATAAGACAAAGGGGCCATTTCTTCGAGTATATCGATAATTTGTTTGATTTTCATTGTAGTAATATAAAACGTTGTCTTCTCCAAGGAGATATTTCTCAAAGATAAAAAAAAATGCTACTTTCGTCATATGAAATGGTCAAGAACACAGCGTTTGTTGTTCTAAAGACTATCTAACTAGGGGCAATGCCATTTAAGTTCATAAAAAACGAGGGTGAAAACAGGTTGCATTTTTAGGTCTCTTCAATAAATATAATAGCTATAGATGAATTTAATTCGAAAAGTACTATTCCCCTTTTCCATTCTTTACGGTTGGATTACGAGTATTAGAAATATATTGTATCAGCGACAAATCTTTAAAAGACATACTTTTTCCATTCCCTTAATTGTTGTCGGAAATCTCAGTGTGGGTGGAACTGGCAAAACGCCAATGGTGGAGTATTTAATTCGATTATTGTCGGAGAAATACCCCATGGCAACCCTGAGTCGTGGTTATAAAAGGAAGACTAAAGGATTTGTTTTGGCGGATAAGCATACCAAAATGGAAGATATAGGCGACGAGCCGTTTCAATATTTTCAAAAATTCCCTTCAATTAGCGTGGCAGTGGACGCCAATCGCGTACACGGGATCGAAGAATTGCAATTGAGAAAACCCCAACTGGAGTTGATTGTGCTCGACGATGCCTATCAGCATTTGCCGGTAAAGGCGAACATGAACATATTGTTAACCACCTACTCGGAGTTGTATAGCGACGACTGGATGTTGCCAACAGGTAATTTACGCGAGGGAAGAAAGGGCGCCCAACGCGCTCAAGTGGTTGTGGTAACCAAATGCCCAAAAGAAATCAGCAGCTCCGAGCAACAAGCCGTTGCTCAACGTTTGCAATTGCAGCAGCATCAGGCATTATTTTTCACTTATATAGAATATGCAGTAGAAATTTTTTCTAAAACAGAAAAATTAGCCCTATCTTTAATAGATAGAGATCAGGTGGTGTTGGTTGCAGGTATTGCTAAGCCTAAAAGTTTTTTTGATTATTTAAAAACGAGTGCAACGCAATGTTTGACTTATCCAGATCATCACGCTTTTTCGGATAGCGATTTGGAATTGATTTTAAAAACCGCAGCTGGTCGAAAAATCATTACCACCGAAAAAGATTATATGAGACTACAAGAGGTATTGCCTTCTGATCAATTATATTATTTACCCATTCAAACGGCGTTTGTTAATAAGGCTGCGGCGTTTGATCAAATCCTTTTAAACTATGTGGAACAAAATTCAAGAAACAGTTCAATATCTTAAAGAGAAAACCGGTTTTCAACCCGAAATAGGGATTGTATTGGGGTCGGGATTGGGAAATTTTACTGCAGAAATAAATATAGAACACAGCATACCTTATTCGGAGATTCCCAACTTTCCTACATCAACAGTAGAGGGGCATAAAGGTAAATTGATTTTAGGTACTATCGGTACTAAAAAAGTCCTGGCGATGCAGGGGCGTTTTCATTATTATGAGGGTTATGACTTACAACAAGTGACTTTCCCCATTCGTGTCATGAAATATATGGGAGCGGATAAGTTGATTGTTTCCAATGCCTCTGGAGGAGTGAATCCAGATTTTAAAGTAGGTGATGTGATGATGATATTGGATCATATTAATTTTATGCCTGAACATCCTTTACGTGGAAAAAATGATGAACGCATGGGACCTCGTTTTTTAAATATGCATCACGCTTATAGCCCGAATTTAATTGGTAATGCTCGTGAAATAGCTAAAAAACATCAAATTGACTTAAAAGAAGGTGTTTATTTTGGATTGCAAGGGCCTACCTTTGAAACCTTGGCAGAATATAAAATGGTCCGTATTCTAGGCGGAGATTGTGTGGGCATGTCAACGGTTTCTGAAATTATCGTAGCGCGACATATGGATATGGAGTGTTTTGGTATTTCTATTATCTCCGATATGGGTGATGAAACGGGAATTACACAACTAAGTCATGAAGAGGTATTAAAAGCAGTCCAAGGTGCCGAACCTCATGCGCGAAAATTAATTAGGGAATTGATTTTGGGTATGTAGCTTATTCGCAGTTTTGTGAATGTGCGAATAAGCTTATTGTGCTTCCATAGAACTATTGCCTCCATTGATAGGTCTTAGGATAGTTTTTTGATTAAGTCGATAATGCGAGAGGAATATCCAACTTCATTATCATACCATCCTACCACTTTAACCATTTTGCCTAAGGCAGAAGTCAATTGAGCATCAAATAAACAAGAATTCGGATTTCCGATAATGTCTACCGATACTATAGGGTCTTCGGTATAGTCCAAAATCCCTTTTAGGGTGGTCTCTGCTGCTTTTTTAAACGCCGCATTGATTTCGTCTATACTGACTTCTCTTTGTACGTAACAGGTGATGTCGGTTAGCGAGCCATCTGGTACGGGAACACGGATACCTCCACCGCCGATTTTGCCTTCATATTCAGGGAAAATTTTCGTTAGCGCTTTGGCTGCACCTGTAGTAGTTGGAACTATAGATTGGGCCGCGCCTCTGGCACGTCTGAGGTCTTTGTGGGGCTGATCGTGTAAACTTTGATCGGTAGTATACGAGTGTATAGTCGTGATATAAGCTTGTTCGATACCGCAGAGTTCTTGGAGTACTTTAATCATTGGAGCAGCATTGTTGGTGGTGCAACTCGCATTGGAGATGATCAGTTCATCGCCATGGAGGATGTCTTCATTAACCCCCAATACCACGGTTTTAATACTGTTGTCATCTGGGGGAACAGAAAGTATTACCCGTTTAGCACCTTGCTTTAAATGTGGTTCTAGCGAAGCGTAGGTTTTGCGTTTGCCGGTGGCTTCAATTACAAAATCAATATTTAGAGATTTCCAATCAATATTTTCTATGTCAGCCTGTTGCAAATAGCGTATGCTGTCGCTACCGACTAAAAGATGGTCGTCGTCGTGACCGACTTTCTCCGGAAGTATGCCGTGTATGCTGTCGTATTTTAATAAGTGGGCCATAGTGTGTATATCAGCTAAATCATTAACTGCTACAACTTCAATGGAAGGGTGTTGGCGCAATAGTCTAAAGAGTGTTCTACCGATACGTCCAAAACCGTTGATTGCTATATGTATTTTTTGCATAAAAAAACTAAAAAAGCAAGGTCGCTTTTACAAGCGACCCATGAGATTATAAAAGGTGTTTTTGAGCTTTATAAGAGGAGCGTACCAAAGCACCGCTTTCCACATGTCTAAAGCCTAAGTCCAAACCGATTTCTTCGTATTTTTTGAATTGGTCGGGTGTGATAAATTGTTTTACTGGTAAATGTTTTTTACTCGGTTGTAAATACTGTCCGATGGTTAATACATCTAAATTAACACTTCTCAAATCGTTCATCGTTTGAATGACTTCAGCTTCAGTTTCGCCCAATCCCAACATGATTCCCGATTTGGTTCTGTTGATACCGCTTGCTTTTAAATATCGTAATACTTCCAAACTACGATCGTATTTAGCTTGGATTCGCACTTCACGAGTCAATCGACGTACGGTTTCCATATTGTGAGAAACCACTTCCGGATGTACCTCAATAATTCGGTCAATATTTCTTTCAATCCCTTGAAAGTCGGGTATCAAGGTTTCCATTGTAGTCTCCAAATTCATTCTGCGGACAGCTTGAACGGTTTCTGCCCAGATGATTGAACCACCATCTTTTAAGTCGTCGCGGTCAACACTGGTCAAAACCGCGTGTTTGATGTTCATCAATTTAATCGAACGAGCTACTTTCTCCGGTTCATCCCAATCCACCGTTTCCGGGCGACCGGTTTTAACACCGCAAAAACCACATGATCTCGTACATACATTTCCAAGTATCATAAACGTAGCAGTACCTTCTCCCCAGCATTCCCCCATATTAGGGCAACTACCAGATGTACAAATCGTATTTAATTTATATTTGTCAACCAAACCTCTAAGTTCCGTGTATTTTTGACCCGTAGGCAATTTTACTCGAAGCCACTTTGGTTTCCCTTGCGGGAGTATATTTGATTCTAAAACAGTTTCCATAATAAAGAAGTTCTTTCTATGGCAAAGATAATTAATTTTATTCTTCTAGACGTCTATTCTTCGTTTCGTTTATTCTTTTATACGCCCATGTGTCTATACGCCGATATGTCCATACGCCTATGTGTCTATACGCCTATGTGTCTATACGCCTATATGTCTATACGCCTATACGCCTATGTGTCTATACGCCTATATGTTTATACGCCTATGTGTTTATACGCCCATGTGTTTATATGCCCATGTGTCTATACGCCTATGTGTCTATACGCCTATCAGCGTATTCGCTTTAAATCAAAAATCCTCCTTTATTCTGTTGGACAAGGCATTTAATTGATTGGTTATGATTTCAAGTTTTTCCCTTAAAAGGATGTATTGATCTTTACTGATGAGTTCTAAGTCGTTTGATAGAATCAAAAAGTTTAATACTTCAACAGCTGAGCTAAAACTTTGATTGATGAATTTAGCTTTGTCCTTTGGAGTATTTCTAGCTGTTCCCTCTGCAATGTTTGCCGAAATGCTCAGTGTAGCTCTTCTGATTTGTGAGGTAAGACCAAATTTTTCGTATTCAGGAAACCGGGAAGTGAGGATATAGATGTCTTTCGTGTACTCCTTGGCGTTTTGCCAAACCCTTAATTTTTCAAAATAAAATTCTCTCATTTTTTATTGTTTTTATAGGTTAATGTCCATCGATTACTTGTTCGAAATGACTGTTATACTGGTAAAAACAATTTCACGGAATTGTTACTGATTAGCGTAGCCGATTACGAAAGTTTTTTTTGATATTTAATTCTAAAAGTAGTTTTTTTTTCAATATGCCCATTCGCCCATTCGCCCATTCGCCCATTCGCGTATCAGCGTATCAGCGTATCAGCGTATCAGCGTATCAGCGTATCAGCGTATCAGCGTATCAGCGTATCAGCGTATCTGCGTATCTGCGTATCTGCGTATCTGCGTATCTGCGTATCTGCGTATCAGCAAATCCAACAATACATTTGTCTAAAAAACTTAAAAAAAGTATCTTCGTTGCAAATAATAAAATAAAAAACATGGAGCAACAAATTAAGAGTACCCCTATAGAAAGATGGATTACCAATCCTTTAAGTCGATGGGCCAGTAAATCTACTTCAGGTGGTATCGTTTTATTTCTTGCGGCTTTGATCGCTATTTTTATGGCCAATTCCCCTTGGGCAGAGTGGTATCACCACCTTTGGGAACACAAAATAGGTATTGGGTTTGACAATGAATTATTTTTGAATTTAAGTCTTCATCATTGGGTTAATGATGGTTTGATGGCTGTTTTCTTTTTTGTTGTGGGATTGGAATTAAAACGCGAATTAACTTCTGGAGAACTCTCTTCTCCAAAGAAAGCGATGTTACCGATTATTGCAGCTCTTGGAGGAATGGTTGTTCCGGCCTTGATTTATACTTTTTTTGCTTTTGGAACTGATGCGGCACACGGTTGGGGAATTCCGATGGCGACAGATATTGCGTTTGCTTTGGGGGTTTTACATCTCTTAGGCGATCGTGTTCCTGTATCGCTAAAGGTGTTTTTAACTGCTTTAGCCATCGCAGATGATTTGGGAGCAGTATTGGTAATCGCGATTTTTTATACCTCAGAGCTATCGATGATGCATTTGGGAATAGGACTTGGTTTTTTCTTGGTTTTGGTAATCAGCAATATTATTGGAATTAAAAATGTGTTATACTATGCGATAATAGGTATAGGTGGAGTTTGGTTGGCATTTTTGCTATCGGGTGTTCACGCAACCATAGCGGCGGTTTTGGTAGCCTTTGCTATACCGTCAACAGCACGAGTAGGTGAAAGTTATTTCGTTCAAAAAATGAATCTTTTGCGCGACCGTTTTAGAGGATTAGATCCCAAGGAAAAAATATCAAAATTGACAACGGAGCAGGTATATATCGTCGAAGAAATGGATACCTTGTGTACAGATGTAATTCCGTTATCCTACCGTTTGGAACACGGCATGCATGGATTTGTAAGTTTTGTTGTTATGCCGGTTTTTGCTTTGGCTAATGCAGCTATTCCAATTTCCATGGGTGAAGGCGGAGGACTGAGTTATGTGACCATGGGTGTGGCGTTAGGATTGCTATTAGGTAAGGTAATAGGAGTTTCTGGATTGACGGCCTTATTGATTAAAACCAAATTGGTAAAAATGCCGGAAGGGATGACTTATACCAATTTATTTGGTTTGGGATTCTTGGCGGCTATCGGATTTACTATGTCGTTGTTTGTAACCGAATTGGCTTTTGATGCACAGTTACATCCCGAATATCCTGGTCAAGCTAAATTGGGAATCTTGATAGCTTCCGGATTAGGGGGACTTATAGGTTTTTTACTATTAAATAGAAAAGCTAAATAACTTTTGGAGTTTGGGCGTTTCCCTTCGGGTCAGGCCTTTCATTATATCTTTGTCTTCACTATCGTTACGACAAAGGATGCCATTTCAGTCCTTAACGCTACGGTTGAATAGGGAGAAGTACGGTTAAAATCAAAACCAGAATAACAGCAATTATACTAGCTACAAAAAGCTATATTTGCAAAATAGATAAAAAACGATTCGATGATTACAGTAAATGATGTAGCTGTTCAATTTGGAGGAACAACCCTTTTTAGTGGGGTAAGTTTTTCGATTAATGAAAATGATAAAATTGCCTTGATGGGTAAAAACGGAGCGGGTAAGTCCACTTTGTTAAAAATAGTTGCGAATCAGAGCAAACCTTCTTTGGGGTCGGTTTCCGCGCCTAGAGATGCGGTGATTGCTTATTTGCCACAACATTTATTGACACAAGATGATTGTACGGTGATGGAAGAAACTTCCAAAGCCTTTGCTTCGGTTTTCAATATGAAAAAGGAAATCGACGAAATTAATGAACAACTAACCATTCGTACGGATTACGAAAGTGATGCGTATATGAAGCTGATCGAACGCGTTTCAGAATTGAGTGAAAAGTTTTACGCTATTGATGAGGTAAATTACGAGGCGGAAGTTGAAAAAATATTGAAGGGACTAGGATTTGAACGTTCAGACTTTACACGTCCAACTTCGGAATTTAGTGGAGGATGGAGAATGCGTATTGAGTTGGCTAAAATCTTACTTCAAAAACCGGATTTGATTTTGTTGGATGAACCGACCAACCATATGGATATTGAAAGTATTCAATGGTTAGAGGAGTTTTTGATCACCTCTGCCAAAGCGGTTATGGTTATTTCTCACGACAGGGCTTTTGTCGATAATATCACCAATAGAACTATAGAGGTAACTATGGGTAGAATCTACGATTATAAGGCGAAATACTCCGATTATTTGGTGTTGCGTCAAGACCGTCGTTTACATCAGATCAAGGCCTATGAGGAGCAACAAAAAATGATTGCGGAAAACACCGAGTTTATCGAGCGATTTAAAGGAACTTATTCCAAAACCTTACAGGTGCAATCACGAGTAAAGATGTTGGAGAAGTTGGACATCATTCAAGTTGATGAGGTTGATAATTCGGCCTTGCGCCTAAAATTTCCTCCGGCAGCCCGCTCTGGACAATATCCGGTAGTGGTAGAGGAGTTGACAAAGACATACGGTGATCATGTAGTGTTTCAAAAAGCCAATATGGTTATTGAGCGCGGACAGAAAGTCGCTTTTGTCGGTAAAAATGGAGAGGGAAAATCGACCATGATTAAAGCGATGATGGGCGAAATTGACTTTGACGGAAAGCTTGAAATTGGACATAATGTACAAATCGGATATTTCGCACAAAATCAAGCCTCTTTGTTGGATGAAAACTTAACGATATTCGATACCATTGACCGAATTGCCGAGGGAGATATTCGTACACAGATCAAAAACATATTGGGTGCATTTATGTTTTCGGGAGACGATATTCAGAAAAAAGTAAAAGTGCTTTCAGGTGGTGAAAAAACGCGTTTAGCGATGATTAAACTGTTGTTGGAACCCGTGAATGTATTGATACTCGATGAGCCTACCAACCACTTGGACATGAAGACCAAAGATATTATCAAGGAAGCTTTAAAAGATTTTGAGGGAACCGTGATTTTGGTATCTCACGATAGGGACTTTTTGGATGGTTTAGCAGAAAAAGTATTCGAATTTGGAAACAAACGAGTGCGGGAGCATTTTGAAGATATCAAAGGTTTCTTGGCACATAAGAAAATGGAAAACTTAAGAGAAATCGAAAAGAAATAAACCGAACGTTTGTTTGGAAAAGCAATAGGGACTGTCGTCAATGGCAGTCCCTATTTTTATGGCTTATAATTACTTTTTCAGGAGTAGGTAATACGTTTCACCGTCTTCGATGTGTTCAAGATGCAATTCTGTTGTTGTTAAGCGTGTGATTTTTAAATCTGCTGTAATGGTTGTTAAAGGTAACACGTCAGCTATAAAAGTCAATAAAAGAGATTGATCATCCTTAAGTACCCAAGTAGCGTCATCAATTTGTGTTGAACAATCGTTATTTACAGTTGTCTCGTGGTATTCATTGATATACTTTAAGTCTTTGGTAAACTCATAAGTATCCTTAGTTGAACAAGCATCCATTTCGAACGCTTTTTTGACTCCGTTTACCACTTCACCTTCTTCTTGAATATTCCATTTTCCAATCAACAATTCTTGAGTTGTAGGTTCTGGAGGAGGGGGAGGAGGAAGTGTGCTACTATCGTCACTACTACACCCAATAGCTAGAAATAAAAGACCTGTAAATGTTAATGCTGTAATAATTTTTCTCATTTTTTCTTAGTTTTTTTAATAAGGTGCGAAAGTAAATATTTAAAAGAAGTTAATAGGTACAGTTTTAAGGTGTTTTATTGTGTTAAAAAGATAGTTTTGTCGTATAAAAAAGCGCCATATCTCAAGGAAATATAGCGCTGATATATAGATTTGCAAACGATTTATTGGTTAGTTGATTTCGGGATTATTTTTCAAATAGGATTTCTTTTTGTAATACAAACCGAGATAACTGCAAAAACCGCAGACTATTATGATAATTAGTAAGGCACCTATAAAGGCATAGGTTTGATCGAGTCTTCCTTCTTCAATAATCAAAACTCGGAAAGCTTTTAAGAAATGGGTTAAAGGTATAATATCTGCTAGATATTGCACCCATAATCGCATTTGGCTGAGCGGCCAGGTAAAACCACTTAAGATAAAACTTGGCGTTGCAATAACCATAAGGATTTCTGTCGCTTTTAGTTGGTTGGGAACCATAATACTGACTAGTACTCCGATAAAACTGACGGCTACCACAAATACTCCTGCAACTAGAGTAAGTGCGCCGAGGTTTTCATAAAAAGGTACTCTAAACCAAAAAGTAAACAGCCAATACATCAACCAGACGCCAAAACTCATTATCAGATAAGGAATGATTTTTACTGCTAACATCTTATTGATTGATGGGGCTCTTTTTATTAAATCGCCAAAAGTACCGTTTTCGTATTCAGAGGCAAAGGACAGAGCCAATCCTAGAAGTAGCACCTGTTGCAATACTGCGGCCAATACACCTGGCCATAAAAAATACATATAATTCGTACTGCGGTTGTTCTTCTTGATAAAGGTGGCTTTAAAAGGTTCATATTGCGTAGCGGCTATAGCAGGCGGCATTCCTTGTTTCATTAAGGTTTGAATTTGTATTCCCGCTTTTAGAGTTCCCAAGCACAATTGGACGGCACTTGATGCATAGTTTGCAGTCAATATATTTGCGGTATTGACTATGGTTACTATTTCCGGATATTTCTTTGTAGAAATTTCATTTTGAAACCCCTTTGGTATGACAACCACGGCAGAAGCATCATATTTTATGGTGGCATCGGATAAGCCGCGTTCATCATGAAGTAGTTGTGCAACATATAAAACCTCATTGTCTTCAAACATCTGTATGGCTTTGGCGCTCATTTCAGTGCGGTCTTCATCGATGACGATAATCGGAATATCCGTTGCTTTTCCCTTTCCATATACATACCCCAACAGTATACCATACATTAATGGGGCCCCTATAAAGAGCAGGCGGAGAATTTTATTTCCCCAAAACATGCGAAATTCTCGTTTTAAGAGCGAAAAAAAGTTCTTCATGGTTTATAGGGTTAGGGTTACTGTGGTTTTGGTCAGTAATTCATTGGCTTGATTTACGTCTACAGGGATTATTTTTATTTCGAACAGCGTTTCTTGCATCTCGTAATCTGGATAGGCTGTAGCGATATTAGCATAAGCACCCAATTGTTTGATATTGATGACCTTTGCTTTGATCTGGCTGTTGTTGTACGGAACGTTTACCGTGATTTCTTGTCCTTTTTGTACTTGGTTGAGCTTGCTTTCAGGTATGGTAAATCTGAAATAAACACTATTAGAAAGGTAACCGCTAAATAAAGCATAACCCGGTAAGGCCAGTTCGCCGACTTTTAAAGAGATATTATCGATACTCATGTCTTGTGGCGCGATGATATAACGGTCGTTTTCAGCTGATTGAACTTCCTGTAGGGCTCCTAAGGCACGTTCTTTTTGGCCTAATGCCATGGTTTGTTGTTCGATACGTACACCGTGCTGTACATCGGCAATCTCCGCTTGAACGGCTAATAACTGCGCTTGAGCGCCTTGATATTTAGTAAATGCCTCGTCATAGGTTTGTTGAGAAATCAGAGAGTCCTTAATCATCCCATTCAAACGTTGAATTGATTTCTGCGCAAAATTAAATTGCTCCTGTATGGCTTTTTCTTTGGCTTTCAATTGTTTTAATTGATTGTCGGTTGCTCCCTTAGTGGCCATTTGGTATTGGGCATTTGCAGAGGTTAATGCGCCTTCTGCCTGACTTTTCTTGGCATCAACTTCTGGAGCATCTAAAAATGCCAAAGTATCCCCTTTTTTGACAATATCCCCTTCGTGTACATATATTTTTAAGATCCGTCCCGGTATTTTACCCACAACAGCAATTTGATCTCTTTCGATCTTTCCTTGATTTAGTTGATTATCTAAGGGTTGCTTACAAGATACCACCAAGGTTAAAATAGCAAATATTGAAAATAGATTTTTCATCTGTAGTATGGTTTAGTTGTTTTTAGTAAGATAATGTGTTAATTGCCCGGTCGTAGTAATGGTCTCTATGGCTGACAAACGTTGTTCAATCAAAGTACTGACCTTGTTTAAGGCCGCTTTATAGATATCGTTTTCAGCTTCTAGTCGTTCAGATACCGTAATCAATCCCTGTTGGTATTGCTTGATAGCCATCGTTAGATTGTTGTTTGCGATTTTTTCTTGCTGTTCGGCTATCGCAATTTTTTCCAGTAAAACCTCGTATTTAGCGAAGTTGTGATTCAACAGTAAATCCAATTTCTCTTTGGTATCGTCGATTTTGGTTTGCATCTGTGCTATATTGATTTGGGCTTCTTCCACTTTGTGTTTGCGTTCCAAACCACTGAATATCTCCCATTTTAAAGCCACGCCAAACATCCAGTTCGGACTGATTGTCAATTCGTTTAACTTGAGGTCAATTTCTTTTTGCACTCCCAAAACAGTGGCATTAGAGGAGGCGTTGATGTCAAAAATACTGGTGTAGGATAGTCCCGCAAAAGCGCCAACCGTCGGTAAAAATGTACCCTTTTCTTTTTTAAGCAGATAATCCAGTGCTGTCTTAAACGATTCCAACGCTTTTAATTCTTGTTTTTCACTCGAGCTAAGTCCGGCTTCTTGGATTAAATATGGGGTCAGTTCGTAGTGAACACTTTCAATCTCTTGGTCTGAATAATCCGTTAAATAGCGTATTTTCTGATACAACACTTTGCGGTTTCCGCGGCTTTCTACTTTTTTGGAGTTGAGCTCTAAGCTGGCATATTTGATTTTGTCGCGATCATAGGGAATTGCTAAGCCCAAGGAAATCGCTTTTTCAACCCGTTGTGTTTCTTTATCAAGACGTATTTCGCTCTCTTTAATTAATTTATCAGCTTGATTTAAAAGCGAGATCTGATCAAAACTACTGATGACTTCTTTGATGATATCATCTTTTTGAGAGGCTAGCAGGTACTCCGTGCCTTCTATTTTTTGCTTTAATGCTTTAGCTCCATTGGGAACTTGCATACCGGTGAACAAGGGAACTTTAGCGGTTAATCCGGCGTGAAAAGCCTGAGCAGAGTTGTCAAAAGAGCTCTTTCCTTCAAATAATTCAGCCCCCCAAAAGGTCGAATACGTAGGCACGTCTACCGTTAGCCTATTATCTAAATAAGCATACATAGCAGTTCCTTCTACTCGGGGTAGGTAAGTGTTTAAAACTCCTTTGCGTTGCAATTCGAGTTTTTGAATATCGTACTGTTGATTCTTTACAGTGGCACTTTTTTCAAGCGCCTTGTCAATAGCTTGTTCCAAACTGTTACTAAGACCTATCTGTGCTTGCGCAGGCACGAACGTTAAAGCCCATAGACAACCGCATAATAAAGTTTTTTTCATCTGTAGATCATATTTGTTATTGTAATAGGCCGTTCTTAATGGTTTAAACTATTGCAGTGTTTAATACTTTACCGCTTGGTTTGTCCAAGATTAAATGCCGATTTCATTATTTTTATAAATAAGCGCTGTTGCGATTTTTATGCAAAACAACAGCTTATTATATCGTTTCAATATTGAGGTAAATCGTTTTTATTGTCTCCTTCAAAAGATTCATCTGATCGTCACTTAGGTTTGATGTGGCCTTAGCAACGGTTTCATTAACCGCTTGTAAAGTAGGTGCTTCAAAAGATTTCCCCTTTTCTGTTAAAAAAATTAAATTCAATCTGCGATCGTTAGCAGCTGCTTGACGTACTATTAAATTATCGACCTCCATTTTATCGAGCAATCGCGTTACACTCGGTTTATCTCGGTGTGTTTGATCGGCAAGATGCTGTTGTGAACAACCGTCCTGTTTCCACAACACCGCTAGTATCGACCATTGTTCCTTGCTTAAAGTGATGTTCTTTGAACGAAAATTGTGAACCAAAGCGCGATTCATGGCCAAAACAATTCTACCGGTCAATAAATTGTATATTTCTTCGTGAGTTAATTTAGTTTCCATAACAATAGTTGTTTAAACAACTACAAATATATTTTTAATAATTGACACATCCAAATTTCTTTGTTTTTTTATTAAAATTCACTATATTTATAATATAGAGTTGGTCTAATTGGTATATATCTTATATTTTTAAGTGAAGCTTGTAAATATCAGCTTCCTTTGAATCATTATCTGCATCTTCACAAAGAAGGAAAGTTAGGTCTTTTTTGTTTTTTGAATAAAGCGTTAATCCTTCGAATTTATGCGTTTTACTGATTATTTGTGTTGATTTGACTTTCATTTTTTCCAGATCGATGCTCCCTATTAAACTACCATTTACGGTTCCGTCTAAGTAAGTGGAGGAGCTGTCTTCTGCAGCGGCTACAAAATACAATTGCCCATCTACCACGCAGGCATCGGTAAATCCAGCGCGAACACCATTGATTTTTGGTAATTTGATTGGGTTATAGACAATATTAAAACTTTCCAATATATTTTCACCGCTAATGGTAAATATGCCATTCTGTTCTTTAGGGCCGTTACCGCGATTTAAAAAGTACCATTTATCACGGTATAGGCTCACGCCTTCTATATTAAAATTCTCGGAATCTATACCTGAAAAGCTCTTCATTGATTCATACAGCACGGTTAGATCATTAATGCTGATGACTTCTTTGCTCTCGCGATTAATTTCGATTAAGGTGTTTCGCATTTCTCCAGAGCCCGAACCAAAAATATAATAATTGATACCGTCTGTGGTCATTGATTCAAAATCGGATTTCCCTACTTTACTGAGGTTTTCTGCCAGTTTACCACTTTCATTTAAGGCAGTTTTGCTCAATTTTTCATTTTGGATTTGGTATTCATACAAAACATCTGCTGTGTCAGCTATTAAATGGATCACGTCTTGTTGATATCCGATGCCTGATGCGGCACTAATTCCAAAAATTTTAATAAAGAGTTCTAATGTAAATTTTTTCATGGTTTTTTATTATCAATGTTAAATATAAGGTAATTTTTTGGCTTAAATACGTGATTTGGGAATAACTAATCATTATTTTTTTTATACTTTTAAATAAAAAAGATGAAAGAAACCCATTTCACATCCCGCTGTAAAGTTCAGGATAAAATAGTACTAAAAGAACTCCCGACTGAAGTAGATTTGGGAATGACCGATGAAAAAGCAATCAAACAACTCGCTAAACTTCGAGATAAACTCAGTAAGTTTCAAGACAAAATGTATGCACATAACCGTTATAGTGTTTTGATCTGTATACAGGGCATGGATACCTCGGGCAAGGACAGTTTGATCCGTGAGGTTTTTAAGGAATTTAACCCTCGCGGAGTCGTGGTTCAAAGTTTTAAAACTCCCAATTCAGCTGAGCTGGAGCACGACTATCTCTGGCGTCATTATATTGCTTTACCCGAAAGAGGTAAGTTTACCGTATTTAATCGTACCCATTACGAAAATGTGTTGGTAACGAGAGTGCATCCGGAATACTTATTAAACGAAAACCTGCCCGGTATTGAAAAGGTAGAAGATGTTCCGGCGGATTTTTGGGATAAACGCATGCAGCAAATCAATAATTTTGAAGGCCATATTTCAGAAAACGGCATGATTGTTTTTAAGTTTTTCTTGCATCTAAGTAAAGCCGAACAAAAGAAACGACTGTTTCGTCGATTGAATAAAGACGAGCACAATTGGAAGTTTTCTGCGGCAGATTTGAAGGAACGCGAATTATGGGATCAATATGAAGAATATTATGAAGAAGCGATCAATAAAACATCGACAGAAAAAAATCCTTGGTATGTGATACCGGCTGACAACAAAGCTTTATCGAGATTGATGTTGGCGGGTATACTATGGGAAGAACTTCAAAAATATACCGATATTAAACAAGGAGAACTCGAAGCGGGAATGGAGGAGAATATCGAATTGTATAAAGAGCAGTTGAGGAATGATTAGTTTTCATTTTTGTTGTAATAATTTTTGCTATTAAGATGGAAGGCATAGACAGTAAGGTCAAGTTTTTTCTTTATTTTATGATGTTTTTTCCTCTTGTTGGGCTTTTCGGATATGTGTTTTGGGAAAGTATAACTGATGATAGAACCAGTAGTGAAATCTATCTAAGTTATAGAGTAAAAATAGTTTGTTTCGGTAAAGTCAAGTCGATACATAGAGGAGATCGTCAAGTTTTAGTCTTAAACACTTCTGACGGTCTTTTTGAAGTACCTTTTGAGTGGGAAGATAAGTTTAAATTGGACGATTCTATTTCAAAGAAAAAAGGCGAATTAACACTAGAACATTATCGTAGTGGAACACTGATTGAGATGTTAGATTATAACGAAATAGCAAAAAATATTAAGTATTAATATCAGTGATTGCAACAATTTTTCTTAGCTACCGCTTGAATCCTTTTGCGTGATTTATGCTAAATAGAAAACTCTCAATCCTGTTGGGAGTTTTGTGTTTTAAAAGGCAGTTTATCTATAAAAGTATGTGTTTTAACTTTGTCAAAATAGATAAGGTTGCTTCGTAATAATACTCCTCTTTTGATGAGAATAGATTAATATAGTTAGTTTTGCCACATGAAGGGATTCACTCCGTCGAATTTTATTTCGTGCGGCATCGGAGCAGCGAAGACTAAATATTAGAAACCTTAGAAATAATAGTAGAAAATGATTTATAAAAAGACCTTTTGGAGCTTATTGCTTATAATACATATAGCTTTTAGTGGGTGTGTAGAGAAGAAGTCTAAACCTACTACAGCCACTAATCTAGATAAAGTGTTAGCAGAAGAAATCAATAATTCTAGAATAAAATATGAAATAAATTTTCCTGATACGGTGTTTGTTCAGGAAGAGAATTATGGTTTAATTAAATATCAAAGCCATTATGATTCTATAATTACGAAGTTTGGAGATAGAGATGTTAATAGATTTGTACGATATATAATGTTAACTACCGATACCGTTAACTATGATCATAAATATTTGAAAAATATTGTAAAAGATACATTTGGTGCATCTGATAATCGTAATATTTATTTTATGGCTACTTTTACTAAACGAGGCACATACTATATTGATGGTGTAATTAATGATTTGATTCAAATTGATTTACATAAGAAAAATAAAGAACAATATGATTTAGTTAGGTTACTTGAAGACGAAGTTCGTGTAACCAAAAAAGTTATTGTTGTAAATAAAGATGATAGTAAGTGATAGTATGATGGTATAACTAGTATTTTTTTGAGCGTGGATCCGTTAGCGGAGCAGTTCCCAGGATGGACTCCATATCATTATGTACACAACAATCCAATCAATCTCATTGACCCAACAGGAATGAGTGCGGAGGAAAGTGATGGGCATTATTATGGGAGCGATGGAAAGACCTATTTAGGAACGGACGGTATAAATGATAATAAGTCGTATACATTAAAAGATGGGAAATCTCCTAATTTTAAGAACCAAGATGTAAATTGGGGAGGAAAGCTTGATTCAAAACATTCAAATGAATTAAAGAAGAATTCTGTTGAAGGAGTTTTTGATAAAAGTAAAGTAGATACAAGGGTATCTACAATTCAAAGAACAGGTCCTGGATTTGATTTTAGCAATGCGGATTCTGATATTAAGAACGCTCTAATGTATGATTTACCACAAGGACTTCAAAATGTTGGGGATGGGATTGCAGTAGCTGGCTTTGGACTAACATTAACCGGAGTAGGTGCAGAAATCGGAGTTCCGTTAGCTGGAGCTGGTAATCTTATATCAGGAATTGGTTCAGGAATTGAGATTGGAGTAGATTTATTTGAAGGAAATATGAAAGGAGCAGGAATTAATATAGGATTTTATCTTGGATCTAAATTTTTGGAGAAAGGATTAAATAAAGCTTTACCGGGAGCAGGAAAAAGCTTTGGAGAGAAAGGTTTTAATTTAGGTACAGAGATTTTGACACAAGGAGCTTCATTAAAAGCGACAGGAGCTCAAAGGGTAATTAATGAACAAAATAAAAAATGATGGGAGATTTTTTTTTGGCAATAATCTTAATGGTGGGAGGAGTTTTATTCTTTTTAATGACTCTTAAGGATGAAAAGAATAAAAATAAAACAGTAACAACGAGTTATGTAATGCACTTAAAGGGATATGCTGGAGGAATAGGTCTTTTTCTAATGGGATTGGTAATGCTTTATAGAATTTTGTATTAGCTGAATTTGATTATCCCGCTACCGCACGAAATCGAAGATTCGACGGAGTCAATCCTTTGTGTGGTACGAATAAACAAAAAATCCCAACCGTAAAAAGTTGGGGTTTTATAGTTGCAATGCGTTGGAAAGCGTTTGTTTAAGTTTAAGGTTATAAACCACCAACGGGAACAGTAATGGAAAATGTTTCGATTACTAAAGCATCATCTATGCATCCTTATTTTAGAGCTACTCCTTCTGGGGAGTATGGGCCGTATTCTCCTGATGCTGTAAGTTTTGGTTATGGTGTTTCAGGAAGTGGTGGTTTTTTCAGTGCAAGTGCCAGTTTTGGATTTGCAATGACGCATAATGATGTAGCATTGATGGTGTCTGGAGAACTAGTTATGGGTCCAGATGTAGAAAAACCAGGTTTTACTTTTGGGCCTAACATAGGTTTTCACGATAATTACGGAGGAAATAAAGATGTGTTAGAAGGTTTAGGAGGAAAGAGTGTCGGTAGGAATGCAAATGTACTTGTTGGAGGAATTTCTTATAGTAAGTCAGCAGTACCAAATTCAGAACAAATAAGTAGAGTAGGTGTAAAATCAACAACTATAAATATTGGCCCTGGAATTGGTGGAGGTTATGGGCAGTCTCAAACTCAAACGTATAAATTAAGTAATGGAATGAGAAATATAAAAAATTGGTATAGTACATGGAAGTTTTAGGAAAAGGAGTTTCTTTGGTAATTATTTTACTGCTTCTTTCATCTTGTTTGAGAGTAGATTGTGAAGAAAATGCTCGCTTTTTTAGAGCAGTAGAATGTCTTCAAATATTTGAAAAACTACCGACCTTAGAAAGTCCTTATATGAAATCTGAAGGAATACATTTGGTTACAGGAGATAAATGTATATGTGAAGATGAAACACGAGCATTAAATATCTATAAGAATATTTTGGAAAAAGGGGATTCTATCATAAAGCGTAAAGGAGAACTTAATTTTTCTATCCATAAAAAAGATACGATTATTGAGGTTAAATGGGAATGTGAAGGAAAAGTTTATGAATGATTTTTTTGCCCCCGCTAGCGCACGAATACTTTAACTACCAGGCTACGCTACCGCGCGAGTCCTCTCCCCCGCTGGTGCGCGAATATTAAAAACATTCGACTAGGCTACCTCGCGAGTCCTCCCATAAATCCGCAACTCTATACCAGAAGTTGATTTTTTATCATTTAGAACTACTAAGGATGAAGAAAAGTAGCTTAAGTAATTATTTAGGTTGCTTAAAGAGCATAGTTTTCCCCGCTAGTGCACGAAGGATAAAATCTTCGCTATCGCGCGAGCACGTCATTAAGTTAATATATTAAACATTTGATTTACATGTGTTTATGCTTGTTTTTTTAATAGTGA
>NZ_JAHKRA010000015.1 GCF_019345525.1 Flavobacterium sp. NKUCC04_CG
TAGGTATAGGTACCCGCATTCCCCTTGGTTAAAGTTGTTAGGGTTTCGTGGGTTTTTACCAATTCAGCAAGAGTTAAGGTTTGGGAGTTCCCCTCGCTATCGCTATACTTGAACGCTGTTCCGTCAAAAGTAACCGGTCCCTCAGAGGATTTGATGATCGATTTTAGTTTTTCTAAAACAGCCGGGTTGTTTGCAATGCTGTCAAAGTTTGAACTCACATCACCAACCACATCAATCACAACTTCTGAGTTGTTTTCCGATTTATAGGTATAGGTACCCGCATTCCCCTTGGTTAAAGTTGTTAGGGTTTCGTGGGTTTTTACCAATTCAGCAAGAGTTAAGGTTTGGGAGTTCCCCTCGTTATCGCTATACTTGAAAGTTGTTCCGTTAAAAATTAAATTTCCGCTGACAGTAGAACCTTGTAATTTTCTAATCAATTCATTTAAAACATCATCATCATTTAATATTTCCTGAAAATTTTTAATTACACTATCCTTCACATCTAAAGTAACAGCAATGCCCTCTTCGTTGGTATAGGTATAGGTACCATTTTGATTATTGACCAATTTGGTAACTATATTAAGCGATGAAATTGAAATTGAAATGATGTTACCTTCGTTGTCTGTCAATTGTAAATTCCCCTTATCTACCAGAAGTGAGGTACTTTGGGTACCTTGCTTTAATCCTGACAGATCTTCGGCATTGATTACTCTTAACCATTTATCATTATACCAATAGTAGTATCCCGGTACTAAATTTTCTGCGGTTGCTGTGTTAAATACAAGCATACTGTTTACATTACCGTTCTCAATAGTAGTACCATCGATGGTTGATTTCAGTTTAACGCGAGGAATCAAAATACCGCTATTACTTGAAACGACATCAAGTTGAGCAGAACTATTAGGTTTAATTGTTCCGATACCTACTTGAGCATATGTACCCCAAATAGTAAAAAGTAGTGCGGCAGGAATTAAAACTTTTTTCATGTTATTAATTTTTTACTTTCGAATTGTGGATGATATTCTTTTCCTTTTTTAAATATGTTATAATTATCTTATTTACAGTTGTATAAAAAACAACAAGACGTTAATCAATAAACTCTACTACTATCCCATATTTCAGGAAAACCTTAGCTAGCTATCGGTATCTTCAATACAGAAATGATATTAACATCTGTACCATTAAGCTGGTTTAACTAGTCTTTTCAAGTGGTGTTTGATACTCGATCTTAAAATTATCGCACCAACTGAAGAACATGATAACCATAAGGTTGTCAGTGCTTTTTTGATTAGCACTTTTTAATATTCGAACTTATATGCTACTTTTTAGTTACAAGCAAAAGAAGAAAAAAATGGTGCAAAAAGGGCTGTAAATAATTATGTAGAACGAATACCTAGAAATCTGAAACACTTTAAAAGAGTCATAAAGCAATCAGATGCAGTAAAAACCAGCACTTACATTAGATAAAATAAGAAAGCGATTTAAAATAATTATTGATATCTCCTGACTTGATGAAAACACGATCAAATCAGCACTAAAAGTTGGCGGGCGTTTTCCGATTTAAAATACCTGTATGTATATTTACAAAAGTCATTAGTCAGTATATTTAAAAAACTAACAGTTTTGAAGAAACTGTTGGAGAAAATGGTGTTTGTGACAAAAAAAAAGCCTTATAAAGGCTTTTTTGGATGGTTTTAACGAACTAAAAATTCATTTAAAGGTAACATTAACAACTAAAAGTTGGTTTATTTGCCTGTAAATACGTCTATTAAAAGAGTCATAAACTGTACTATTGGCAATAAATAGCGTTGATAAATCAATATATACCACAACGAATACCCTACAAAGTGACGGATTTCGAACTTTAGAAATCTGGCTTAGTTATTCACTTGCTGCTATATTTTTTTTGCGGTACTGATCTGGGGAAAGATTATAACGTTCCTTAAAGGCTCTGTAAAAAGAAGCTCTACTATTAAATCCGGAACGGAATGCGATATCCACTAAATTTTCATATTCTTCGGTTTCCATGATTAAAGTTGCAAATTCCACCCGTTTGTTGTTGACATAACTAGAAAAACTGGTGTTTAGTTGTAGCGAAAATGTCTGACTTAACTCGAAAGTTGTGATACCGAGTATTACTGCTAAAGATTTTAGATCAAGACTCGAATCTAAAAACACACCGAGTTCTAATTCACTTAGAAGATGGGCATTCTTATTGAGTACCTCGCTTTCAATTCTAGAACGACCATATTTAAGTTTGGGTAATGCTTCGCTATTCGTTGTTTTTTTAGCCAGTAAGAAATAGTCGGGATTGCTGGTCGTGTAGGATCTAAAAATCATCACCTTGATAATGAGCACCTTTACTAAAATAAAGAAATACATAACAATGCTAAAATCTATATAATAGCTAACATTTATTTTTGTGTTAAAGGCACTTCCAATCAAGATACCACTTAAAATTAAATGACATAAGATCAAATAGCACATTCCTTCTTTGAGCCCGGTATTGTTGTTGATGTTATTGCGAAATAATAAAAATAAGGAAACCAGTCCATAGAATGCCAAATGTATACCTGAAAAAACCACGACTAATTCTATATATACTAGCGCGAATTTTTGGTACAAATACGGGTTTACCGACAACAATATAAAAACCATCCAAAAAATAATGGGAATGATAAAATGGTAATAATTCTTTTTAAAAGTTTTTAAAAAATTGAATCGAGATTTCAAATATAATGCAACGCAAGGACCATAGAGCAATCCGAACGGCGCTACTAAAATAAAAAACTTCAAATTAGGGCTAAATAATACAAACAAAAAGTCGTACAAGGCATTTACCATCAATACCCCTAAAAATACAATGATATAAATGTTGCTTCTACTGTTTCTACTGTTAAAACAGATTAGCAAACAATTGATAATAAAAAATATTGCATTACACAATATAACTATGGAAGAAACATCTTTTAAATGAAACATGGCTGGTTTTTATGTTTACTTTTTCAGGCTAGTAAAAAGAATTGATTTCTTTTACTTATTAAGATTTATACGATAATTGGATTTTATCATGACCTAATCGCAGTTTAGAGTCTTTTTATAATAGTAGATCCTAAGGTTTATAAATGCGACTACAAATGTTGTGCAAAGATAGTTTTTACTCATTACATTTAAAATGCAAATTCAGTAAAATTTATTACTTTATAATTACATAAAACACAAAACACAAAGAATACAAACAAACAATTTGATTTATTAATGTGTTTATAATAAATTCACAATATAAATATTTAGTTTGTAAATTAGACCAAATAATACAGTGGAATTATCTTTACCATGTCGTTGCATTTATTTTAAATTATTGTTTTTTAAGTGGAAAATCCCATAATTATCGGTGTCCAAGACTTCTAATGCTGTTTTTAGCATATCTTCTGCTGTAATTTCAAATAGTAATTCATCAAAGTTCTCATAGGACGATAGACCGTCGAAATTCAAATACAAATCTATGAGTTTAGCATGCCATAAGTCCGTGTTATTTTCGTTTAAGAATTGACTTTTTTGCAAAGTGATTCCGTTTTTAAGCATTTCTAATTCACTGTGTTTTAACAGATTGCTTTGCACGCTTTTTATCAGATCCAACACGGTTTTTTCTAAGTCGCTTCCATCATTTTTACTCGAGGAAAAAACAAAATTATAATAAACCCAAGAATCTGGATAAATAGTAAAATCCAATTCAACAAAAGGAGAATACACCATTCCCTTTTGCTCTCGTGAGTATTCTGTAAATTTTAATTCAAGCCATGCGCGTAGCATATAGAGTTGCATACTCTTTTTTAGACCGGGTTTAAATCGCCCCTTAATCAGACAATTTGTATATAATCTATCCGTATCGGCTCCGCTTACAACTTTTCGTACAACTCCGAGCTTTCTTTTGGCCTTAAAATCATAGTATTGTTGCTTTTTATCAGAGGTTGGAAGAGCTCCAAGGTAAGATACCATTTCGGAAGTCGCCTGATTAACATCGAAATTCCCGGTTAATACCGCTACTAAACCATCGGTTTGTTTAAATAGATTTTTAAACTTCGCAAAAACGGTATCTATCGACATTACTTCTAAAATTTCCCGCTCGCTGCGTTCTATTACTGCTGGTTTTTTAGCTTTATAATCCTCTATTACTTTTTGTAATTTCAAATAAGGCATGTTGTTCCATTGGGAATCAGAATTATCAACAGCGGCATTGACTTGTGCTTTATATTGATTAAAAGCGCGATGAGGAACAGTAGGTTCTATCAGTTTTAAATAAATCATTTTCAACATATCTGTCAGTCCCCCCCTAAAACTCTTAACGCTAATTTCGTGATAAAAGGTTTCTATATTGGTCAATACCGACAACTGCTTAGCCACACACAGTTCTAAAATCGTTTCTTCGTCCATACCGTTGAGTTCTCCCCAGTCCAAATACGCCCCCATATTTTGATAATAAGGATATTGTTCGGGTGAAAAAGTAGACAAACCTCCTTTGCCAAAGAGCGTTAATTGCAACGTTGAATCGGCTGTCGGCATCGCTTTTAAAACTACCTGAATACCATTGGGTAAGCGAAATGTAGTCACATTTAAATTTTTATAAACTCTTTTATCATTGCCCCCTTCTGGTACTAAGAATGTACGGGGAACATTCAACGAATCAAATTCTTGAAAAGCTATACATCCTTGCTGGGCCAATTGCAATGGTTCAATAAATTCAAACTTTTTTAACGGTACCGGGAGTTTTTTATAAGCGTTTTCCAAGTCGATAATCGACTGTTTTAGGGTATCGGAGTCCACTAGCTGCTGAAACAACCACAAGGGTTTAACTTCTAAATAGCGTGCTGCTTTTTTTTGTACGTCATCAATACTCGTATGATCCAAAAGTTCAGATGCCCAAATCTTCTTATTGGATGGATTTATATAACGATCACCATAAACCGCTTGGTCAACATATGATTCCGCTAAAGACACAGCGTCCTCCTCGAATTGCGATAATTTCATTTTCTGCATCAACCGAGCTTTTGTGTAAGCGAGCTCTTCGGTGCTAATTCCCTGCTTAGTTAACTCCTGTAGGACAGCACTTAAATGAGCCATTTGACGCAGTATTTGCTCTTGAGTTTTAAACCGAATCTCAAAACCACTATTATATATGTCTGCGAGATAATAATCATAATTGTATCGGATACCGCTACTTGATTCATAAAACTCCAATCTACTATTAATGATCATTTTAAACAGTTGTTCTGTTAATTCGTTTTTGTAATCCGACATTGTTTTGCGCGGTAAAACCGGAATAAAAAAAGTCAAATCCAAAATATTTTCTTGGAGTTTATCGTTTGTATCGACGTAAATCTTCCCCGAAATGTCAGGTCTAAACTTCGGTATATCCACAGTTAGAGTCGATGACAGAGCTAGTGGTTTAAACATTTTAATAATGTTGTTTTCCAACAACTCTGGGTCAATAGCTCCCGTCACAATAACGGTAGCCAAGTCTGGGCGATACCATTGTTTATAATAACCTTGTAAATCTTTTGAAGTGATGTTTTTAATGTCTTGTTCACCAGCAATAGGTAAACGTTTTGCATGCATAGTCCCCTGTAACTTACTTGCAAAAAAAACATCTTCATTTTTGAAATCACGTATTTCTTGAATCACTATTCTTTTTTCTTTTTCCGTATCCATTTCAGTTATGTGCGCTTTATGAAGCCAGTTTTCTAAAATCGTCAGTGGTAAATCCATCGACTCCTGTTCTGGCATCGACAATATGTAAACGGTTTTATCATAAGATGTGTATGCATTAAAATCCACGCCATACCTCATTCCCTTTGCTTGTAATTGCTCGATTAGCGAACGATTAGGAAAATCTACTGTTCCGTTAAACAGCATGTGTTCTAGAAAATGAGAGTATCCCTTTTGACTGTCGGTTTCACAAATCGAACCAACTTTCATTACTAAGCGGTACTCTGTCTTTTTATTAGGGGATGTTGCTGGATGTATTATATAACGCAAACCATTTTGAAGTTGGCCTTCAATCGCATTGGTTGATATGGGAATAGTATCTTTAAGGACTTGCCCATTAATATATAAGGGGCAGAGTCCAAAAAGAATTGAAATACTGCAAAATAAAAAATTCATTAAAAACGATATGTTACATCAAATCGGATATAACCCGCTGCGTGATTATGATCCATTATAAAACTAAATCTAAGCTGATCTGCATCTAAATTTGCCGTTGTGGCTTTCCATGTTGAATTTTGATAATTATCAGTCAAAATATCGTCGGAATTGATGTGATGTCCAGGATAAACAGATCCACCTTGCTGATAATTCTCAAGAGCAATTTGATTTCCTTGATCGATAAGCACTTTTAAACGATCCCATGCTGTATAGGAATATTTAAAAGGTACAGCTGCATAAGTATCGTCAAATATATTTGTAAGCTCTCCTATAAAACTGACTTTTTTATCGTTCAATGAGATTTCAATATCGTCGAGTAACAGATCGAAATTTTCGTTGGAATTGGCGCTTAATTGAATCAAATCAATGATGTTTCGCGGTGCGGGTTGCGCAATTTCAGGATCGGGATTCAACCAGTATTGCGTGTCCAAAATAGTTAGATTTCGAAATAGCTCATAGAGATATGATTCGATACCCATAGCATTTTGAGTCATCGATAAAATCGGCTTGTCCTTAGTTGCTTTGTCGCTTAAGCTAATCATTGTTTTTCCCGTTAGTGTTCGTTCATATTTTTGAGTGAGAAAATCGATAGAACCCTCACCCGGGAAATAAACCCTTGTAGTTACTTCTATAGCTCCCATAAGGGGATATAAATCCAATCCTTGTGTTTTATAATGATCCAATAATGCTAATTGCTCTGCAGTCAGCGATTCCATTGTCGCAGCGGGTTTGACGTTAAATCGAAAGGGTTTATCCAATTTTAGTCCCTCCAAACTACTATGCGTTAAAACGATTCCCATAGAAGTGTTCTCTTTAAGCAAATGTAAATTGTGGGATTTAATTTTCAATTGAGCCGTTTTTGTACCCGCCTCTAAAGTGATTTTGGCATGCTCCAGGTAGATAATCTCTGTTTGATTAACCAAATGATCAACCAAAGCAAATTCCAGAGATATAGGTTGATCTTCTGATTTGACCAAGATTAGATCAATCAGTAATTCATTCTGATCGTTATCAATTAAGGTCGATGAACTTATAGCCGAGAGGCTGATTTTATTTTCTCCAATATATTGAGCATTGACATTATCGTCTTTTGCACACGAAAAAACGATCAGGCTTAAAAACGCTAAGAAAGACAAGTGTCTTTTTGTAAAATTTGACTTCATATAATTGCGGTGTTTATTATTATATACATTTTATTATTATTATTTTACCATCCCTTATTTTGAATTGCTTGAATATTTTGAAGAATTTCTTGGCGAGGCAAAGGCAATGTCCAGCGGAAATTATCCGAATCTATTTCGTCCCATGAATTCTCATCCTCTACTTTAAATCTGCGGATGTTTTTATTCCATCGCTTTAAATCAAGGTAGTTGAGGGATTCTCCAATAAATTCCTTTTGTTTTTCTAACTGTATGCGCAGATACAACTCCTGTCCGTGGAGAGACGATGGCAGTGGGCTCGCATTTCTCGCTTGTAATAAGCGATTTAAAACCGCAATAGCCTCGACATCTTGTTGCTTTTTAAAATAACATTCGGCTGCAATAAAATAATATTCAGCATACCTTAATTGAACTATTGGTGCTGCTGGATTTCCGATGAGTTTATTTCGATATTTTCCCAATAATTTTCTTGAAACACTCTCTTTTCCGTTGTGTTTCATCTCAAAATTAAAGTAGCTCTTTTCAAATCGAATGTCTGCTTCCTCAAAAATAAGGGAAGAAGGCAGGTAAAAGAAATCTCCATCTGTACCACTTCTATCGAGATAATTGAATGGTGGTTTTTGATGGTCAAAAACTAAAATCACTTCTCCTTTGATTAAGGAAGATGCTTTATTATGCCATAAATCGGCATAATCACTGATTTCTAACCGATTTAGAAACAAGGCCTTTTCCGCCTTATCAATTGCACCATCGTAATTTTTAGCAAACAAATCTAATCGTGCTTCCAATAACGCTATTGCCTGTAGAGACATATATGCTATTTTTGCATCTTCTACTTTTTCTAAAAGTAACCTCGCTTCCTTAAAAAGTAGGGCAATGGTGGTGATGCTTTCCGAATAAGACAGTCTACTGTTATTTTCAACGGAGACACTGTATTGGGGTAGGATTCCCATAGGGTTACTTTCATTTCTATCACTATAGAGTTGTAAGAGTTCAAAATAGATCAAGCCTTTTAAACCTAGGGCACTGCCTTTTATTTCCGACCATTTCGATCTGTCGGCGGTTTTCGCAAGCAACACAGATTCTGACGCCAATAAAGCATTAATCGATGCCAAGGATTTATAATAGGACTCCCAATAATTTGTTGAAAAATTTCGGATATTTTCGCTATCCCAATTATAATTGCGTCGCAGATTTATGTCATATGCAATCAAATAACTCGGCACTAAGTCTTCTGATAAGATGGTCAATTCCATTTTATCCGCAGGAAAATCTGCATAAGCCTGACGCAAAACATCTTCCGCTATCACCAACGAACCTATGGCCTCCGATCCCGATATCTGGTCTGCCTCGGAAATCTCTAATGAACACGAGCCAAGTAGATACAGCAGTACAACTATACAGGTATTTTTAATCCATGCGCTTAGAAATTTAGTTCTATTCATTTTAAATACTTTTTATATTGTTAACTGTTGCTTTGATCAACATAGGCTAAAGCTTTTGTCTCCACTTTAATTACCCCCTTAAAATGAGGCATTTATACCCAATGATATTACCGGTTGTAAAACCCCATGCAAATCTCCTTTATCGCTTTCAATACGATAGGTATAAAGATTCTCCGCTTGTATATTACAATTTATTGTCTTAAAATAATTGGCTAGACCGGACTGTGATTTTGGGGAAAAACCATAACTCAGTTGAAGCATATTCAGCTTGATAAAGTCTGACTTAAATGTAGTTTTCGTACTAGCGTATTGACTGAACACATAAAAACTAGAATCTATATTCGGTGCGGCATAGCGTTTATTTTCATCTCCTGGAGCAAACCACATCTCTTCCAACTGACCTTTTACAGCGTTCTTATTACTATTATCAGCATCCCTGACATACACGTTGCTATAGGAAAGTACACCCCCAAAACTGTAACTTACATCCATGGACAAACTAAAATCTCTCCAACTAAAAACATGATTAAAAAAACCATTATATGGAGGTATCGTATAACCTAAACTTCGAATATCCGCTCTTTTAAGTTTGTCTTTATAAGTGATTTCGCGACCGTCTGCTCCTAAAAAACGAGGCATACCGTCAAGAGAATAAATCCCTAAATCATGTAAACCATATAGTACGCCCAAAGGTTGTCCAACTTCATATTCTGGCATCAAACTTTCATCAGTCAGAAAAATCTGATTGGTATTATACAATTTTAAGACTTTGTTTTTGTTGGTCGAAAAAGATAATGCAGCATTCCACCTAAAATTTTTATACCGGATAAAATCACCTGTTAACTGAAATTCAATTCCTTTGTTTTCCAGTTCACCAATATTGGTTTTAAGCATAGAAAAACCGTTACTAGGCGCGATGGGAAGGTCTAATAGGGCTTGTTTTGTCGTATTTGTATAAAAACTCATCTGTAAACTAATGCGGTGAAATAATCCCATTTCAAAACCCAAATTACTAGAGATCGTTTGTTGGGGTTTAAGATTTGGATTAGGTAGTTTTACTAAGTCTAACAAACGCCCATCTCCATATACGGCTTGATTATATGCAAAGGTCTGATGGATATCTGAGCTGTTGATTTCAGCCATGCTAGCTATATAACCCAATGAATACCTAATTTTTAATATGTCTATAATAGAACTAGCATTTAAAAAGCCATATTCGCTTATGGCCCATCCTAGCCCCCCAGACCAAGCGGTATTCCATCTTTTATTCGCGGGCAATAAAGATGATGCATCTTGTTTTACACTACTGTATATATCGTAGGTATTTTGAAAAGAATATCCCATAGCTGCACCTATTCCCATTTGAGCTTCTTTTAACGTATAACTATACGACTTCACTTTCCGCTCGCCAGTCAATGATTGATTAATCCCTGCGGCTGTATGGACTCCTTCTGGAATCCCATATCCCTTGATACCAATGAGCTCTTTATTGTTTACATAATAATCAACATTAACCCCCAAATAGATATCATGATCATTCCATTGTTTTTGATAATTAGCCCGAATATTGGAGGTGAATTCATAATTTACGCCCTTATCTTGTTGCAATTCACCACTTTCATAACTTTTGTATTGCCTTTGAGAAAAAGCCCTTGGGGGTATACGATTTGTACGTTGATCTAAAGTATAATCAGCACCAACGACTGCCGATAACTCAAGCTCTTTGGCTAATTGCCAGCGCAGAATTGCAGAACTACTCAGTCTCTTCGTAGTTCGCTTACTAAAGAATTGATTGATTAGATCTTCATACGTTCGATCGGGATAAGAATATAATGTTGTCCCTTTATGATTCCCTAAAGTATTTTTTTGTTCATAAGGATTTAAATTAAACACCAAAGCCGTAGGATCAAATGACGGGTCATTTTGACTGTAAATAGTAGATAAACCCACCGCATTATTGAGTGATATAGTAAGTGTAGGAGATAATATATAATCCAGATTTGCTCGAGCTGATAACCTATTAATATCATTACCCGGTACTCTCCCGCCTTGATTGGCGTAGTTCAAACCATAAAAATAGCTGCTTTTTTCACTCCCACCCCGGATGCTTAGATTATAAGAATTAAACAAATTGGGTTGAATGATTTCCTTAAACCAATCGGTATTGATCAAACGCAACGAGTCAAGAGTATTACGCCCTTTAAGGACCAAATCGTCCAAATTGTGAGCTTGGGGATTTTCCTTTCTTATAAATTCTTCCGAATATCGGTAACCAGGTGTGATCGGATTTTTTATACGCCGTTCCAATTCCAATTTTTCTGCACTTTGCATCAGCTGTGTACCACGCTCTCCGCGTAATGTGACACCTTGCTTTAAACTAAAATTAACGATTGGTTTACCCTCAAAGCCCCTTTTTGAGGTTATTTCAATAACGCCATTAGCCGCCTTTATACCATAAAGAGCAGAAGCGGCAGCATCCTTTAAAACTTTTATTTCTTTATAATCAGCGGGATTCAGTGTCAAAAAATTCTCTGATGAGATGACCATTCCATCTAAAATAAACATGGGTTCATTAGCGTCTTGCTTGTACGAAAAAGATTGGTTTCCGCGAATCCTTATTTCGGGTTTAGTCCCTAGTTCTCCACTAAAGCGAACTGTAAGCCCCGGAATCTGGCCTTGTAATAAGCGTCCCATGTCCATTTCTGTCCGCTGGCTTAAAGCTGTTAAGTCCAAAGTCGTTATAGTACCTGTCAGTTTTCTCATATCAATATCGTTGATATTGTTGTTTTTACGAATTACAATTTCATCCATAAAATCAGTACTTGGAATCATGTACATCACCAATCCTTGCTTTTTTAATACGATTTCCATATTCTCAAACCCTTGATGACTAAACAGTAAACGATCACCTTCACGGGCAATAAGCCTATAAAAACCAGCTTCATTGGTCAAGTATACGGCTCCGCTTTCGCCATGTGTTATTATTACATCTGCTAAGGGTGTTTTAGAAGCTGCATTATAAACAGTACCATGAAATTCTCGAGCTTGCTCCTGCGCATTTAAACTTGCTATACCAAGTATAAAAAAACATAGAATCTGTATAATCGTTTTCATTTTTTAATTCTTATTTAGACTTATTATAGCTAATTATTGTCGTGTTTCACGAAATCACGCGTATTAACTATTGATGTTAACAAGTAGAAAAAGCATTAAAAACATTTTTCTAAAGTGCATCATAAACAACACAGACTGCCAAACTGCAATAGACAGCCTGCATTGTTCTGCCATTCATTACCGACTAATACCGTTTTCAAAACGCTAGTTTAACGGATCTGAAAGGCTTGCATTACTGCATCATAACGTTATAGACAAAAAAGTCAAACTTCTACAGCAATACTATCTACATGCTTACCTTCTTTGGACTCTACTTTTATTTGCGCCATTAAGATTCTGTGAAATTAAATTATGACTAACTATTTTAAAATCGCAAATAAAACAATCACACAAACTTATTCTTTCAAAAGAAAATCTTTTCGAATCCGCTTCGAGCATTTAATTTTTATATGGGCGCATTTTTCCAGAGAGGGTTCCTGCAGATATGTTTTCTTTTCCGGCTCTTTGATTATACCTCGATAGCAAAACACTACAAATACCAAAAACATAACCAACCATAAAAAAAACAAGACCAGCTGTTTTCTTTTCTTTTTTATATTAATTTTCATCGCTTTTCTTTCATTTATAGCAAACGCATTTGTACGCTTGGCTCCTTAGCTTCGTTTTAAAGTTTGATAAATGCTCAGCACAACAAAAGTTATGTCAGACTAATACAAGTGATTACTATTTCCTTGTACAGGAAAACGGTGAATACTAGTAAGCATCTGAACTATAAATCAAAATGCTAGGTAAAATTGAATAAAAAAAAAACGACAAGTGCTTCATAAAATTATCTAGTCCGAATACGTATTTTTATAAGGCATGTCAAATTATTTGGAACACTTAAATAATTTAAAAGCACCTTACAAAATCCTTATAAATCAACCAATTAGACTAATTATATCTATCTTTAAATGCCTAGTATTTCTAGCACTAAAAAAAACAAATAATAATTCCTGTTGTTATAAATGAAATAGAAAAAGAAATAACACTCATAAAGACCAGAGATTGGAGATCATACAAGGACAAACAAACTGGTTAAACTGTGATTTTTGTGTAAGTGGATTCGTGTATAAGTGGTGGGGATTACTTAACTGAATTTCGATATTCAGAGGGAGTCATGCCTATGAATTTTTTAAAGTTGCGATTGAAGGCCGATTTTGAATAAAATCCAGATTCCTGCATTACAAAGTCGATGGTGAATTTATCATAATTTTCATCGATAAGTCGCTTGGCAACAGCTATGCGTTTTTCTCCGAGTATGGTGTAAAAATTTACACCCAACTTGTGGTTTAAGATTTCTGACAAATCTTTTTTGGACTGTTTTAAAGCCGTAGCAAAATCGTCAAAACTAAAGTTGGGATCTAAATATTCTTTGGACTCCGCGAAAAATGTATTAATCCGTTGAACATCGATATCCGTTTCCAAAATATTGATATCCACAGTTTCTCTGCATAAATTTTCGGTATTCATTTCATTTAAAAGCGAGCGATGATGTAATAAAAAGCCATAAAAAAACAAGTTGAGAACGGCAGTCATCACCAAGAAAAACGAAACGACAAATCGCGGATCGAATTCAGTAATAAAGAGATTGTATTCATTTAAGCGGAAAGATAAAATGACAACGGCAATTAGAATCTGAAAGATAGCCCCCAAATTCAGCCAAACTCTAAAAATATAATTATCAAACCTAGATGATGCAATCAAATTCCAAACGCCATATCCAAAAATTAAACCCAAATATATATAACAAAATATCGTAGAAGGAAAATTTAATATGGCAAAAACGTATAATATAAATATTGTAAAAGGTACAAGTAAATACCAGTAATTTATAGTACTCCACTTACCTTTATCCAATAATTTTAACGAAACCAGAGCTAAGGCTCCATTTAATAACAATAGCGAAATATCGCTATATTTATAGAGAATGAAAATTTCAAATACAATTAGAAAAGTTCCAAAAAACAAAATACCGAAGCTTCTCTTGTGGAGTTTTGAAATCGTTGAGTGGTTGAGTAAACTTGAATTAATTTTGAATAAACTCATTCATTATATTTTTAAAGAATCACTATAATTGCTGAAAAATCATAAAAAAACAATTATAAAATTTAGCGTCAAATAATACTTTGACAGCTAGTTTTGAGATGGTACAAATTTAAGTATTAATTTTATAAAAAATACACTAAAAACATATTTATACAAAAATACACATTTTTTTGTATATAAAATATCCAAAACAGCAGTATTAAAACCACATTAACCTTAAAATAATATAGAATAATAAAAAAACCAACACAAGAATAAAAAAGTTCCTCGAAGATGTGCGATATATCGCATTTTGATAACAAATTGATCAGGGCTTCAAATAACAAGGGGTTAAGAAACTTGCAAATCGCCAACACCTTTATCGATTGTCGATGCTATGCTAATTTATTCCGTAACTCCAGAATAACAAATAACCTTGACAACCCCAAAACAATGCCAGGCTAACTGTGCCCAAATCTGCGCCAAAATACTTCGACGCGAATTGTGGGTACAGATAAAATGCAGGTTGATACCCGCAACATCATACTGATTCAGCGCTATCGTATCAATCAAGGGTTGCAAGGTTTTCTTAGGTTGAACTGAAACAACCGAATTCGCTTGCAGTTCCCCCTATAAAATCGACTAAAGTGGGGTACATAAAAACCTATATATTAACAACAGCCCGAGTTAGGATCACAAGAATTTGCTGTACTACTCGACAAATCGGTTAATTTCATCGGTTGCTTAGCAGCGGGAATCCCACAGGCATCTGCAGCCAAACAAGCTGTAGTTTTATTTTTTAGGATAAAATGCGTTCCATTAAACTCCAAATCATATTTTCCAATCGTCTCACTTTGGTATTCGACCTCAATCACCGCATCTTGCATACCGAGCTTTTCTTCGGATAGGCTAATAATGTGCAACAGTTTCGCCGGTTTTAAGCGGTGCTCAAAATCGTCCGCATTCCACAATTGAAAGTTAACCGTCTTTTCATGCCTAACCACACCCCCACAATCAATAAAAGTTTTGGTGATTTGCCCCACCTCAGTGACGTGAAAGTGCTCGGGTACAAAGTTTCCATTTTCCAATTGAAATGCCACATTTTCCAAAGTAGGCAAGACCTTTTTAATTTCTGATAAATACATCATAATTTGTTTTATAGGTTTTGTTTTATAATTATTTCGCCGATTTTTATTTAACATCGCAATATTGCGATGTTGAAATATAAAAAAAGGCTATTATGCTAACAGCAGCTGTTGTCGTTGATATCCTGATTAAAAAATCGATTGAAATCCGATTGAAATTCCTTCCAAACCACTGGGGCAATACAGTAACAAATCGATTTTCCCTCAATGCTGCCTTGAATGATACCACTGCTTTTTAGTTCTTTGAGATGTTGCGAAATCGTTGCTTGCGCCAATCCCAACTCTTCGACCAAATCATTGCAAATACAAGTCTTTTGATCGATGATGTATTGCAAAATCGCAATTCGCGCCGGATGCCCCAACACCTTAAATAGCGCTGCCAGTTGATTTTGCTCGTTTGTATACATTTCTGATTTCGTAATTCCCATAGCCGCATTTATATATCGCAATATTGCGATAATAAATTTATTCCCCAAAAAAAAATTCGATTTTTTTTATCAGACTTCCCTATTTGAATAAATCCACTACACTTACTACCTATATTTTTAATACTTTTGATTTGCAACTACCCCCACTTCAATCCACTCAACTTTAAACACCACTATGGATGAAATCAAAAAAGCAAGTCGTTCAAGTACAGCAACTGGACAAAAATATTCCGATTGAGTTTTTTCGAATTGAGGACAATTTTGATTTGTTCGACTTTAGTCAGCATTATCAATTTGATTTTTATCAGATTTTTTGGTTTATAGAAGTTAGCGATCAACAACAAGAAATTGACTTTATCGCCTATCCGCTCGAGGCACAACAAATATGGATTATCTATCCCGGACAAGTACATTATTTTGACCCCACTGCGGTATCGGGTTACTACCTTGCCATTGATAAAGATTATTTTCACCGCATTTTATTTCAAGAGGCCAAACAGCAAGGTTTTACTGAAAATGCTCCTTTAAAGTTTGAAGTCACCGCTAGCATGCGACCTTTATTTGAGCATTTATCGCTATTGATAGAACAGGAGTTTCACGATCAACAACGCGCTAATGTTTTGGAGAAATACTTGGAATTATTAATCCTTCACTTACAGGATTTACCGGTATTACAACAACGACATGTGACCATAGACGCGCGTATTCACAAACTGCTTGAATTGGTTGAACTGCATTATATCAGTGAGCGAAAAAATGAATTTTATGCCGATAAAGTGGCGTTGTCCGTCAAGCGCATGAATGAAATTTTATTGCGTTCCGTCGGCAAAAGTCTTAAACAACAGCTACAAGACCGCTTGCTGCTTGAAGCCAAACGCCTTGTGGGTTATAGTACCGATAATATCCAAGACATTTCACATATATTGGGTTTCTCAGATGTGACGTATTTTAACCGTTTTTTTAAGAAACTGACCTTAGTAACCCCATTAGACTTTAGAGAACAGGTGAAGAAAGTGCAAGGATAGCTCCTTTTTATATAAGTTTAAGCCGTTGATTTGAAACTACCTTTGTATCCTCAAAAAAAAGAATATGGGACAATTAAAGAAAAATCAACTCGTTGTCGTGCTAATTCTAGCACTGTTATCTGCTTTAGAACCCTTTAGCATTGATTTGTATTTACCGGGCTTTTTAAAGATGGCCAATTATTATCAGACGGATTTAAAATCCGTGCAGTTCTCCATATCTACGTTTTTAGCCGGTTTTGCTGTCGGACAATTATTTTGGGGAATCCTTTCGGATCGCTATGGACGAAAATGGCCAACCATCCTATCACTGCTGTTATTTATTGCAGCAACAGCAGCCTGTATTTACTCCAATAGTATTGAGCAATTTTGGGTGGCACGCTTTTTCCAAGCTTTCGCCGGTTGTGCCGGAGTAGTTATTGCACGAGCTGTGGTCAATGAATATTTTGACGCGAGCAATACGATGCAGATTTTCTCGCTACTGGCTATCATATCCGGAGTGGCACCGATCATCGGTCCGATTGCAGGAAATTTTCTGATCTCCCATTTTGAGTGGCAATCCACTTTTGTTACCCTACTGATATTGGGTATCATCTGTTTGTTAACCGTGGTGTTTTTCCTGCCAGAAACCCGAATTAAGTCAGCCTCAAAACCCGTAAATCTACTCGGAGAGTTTAAAAAAATACTGCGGGTAAAAACCTTTTTAAAGTATACGCTCATCGGTAGTTTAACCTATAGTATATTGATGATTTACTTAGCCAACGCACCCTATTTAATTATGGAATACGGAAAACTGTCATCCAATGCCTTTAGTTATATCTTTGCTATAAACGCCATCGGTTTAATTTTCGGTGCCTGGTTTTCTAATTCAGTTTTGTCGCGTTGGTGGTCCGTACGTCAAGTCATAAAAGGAACAGTATTCGCAGCATTGGGTCTCAGTATCATTTTCTTATTGTTGTGCGTTTACAAACAACCCATTGAGCCGATTTTGGTTTTGTTGTTCTTTTTGGAACTCAGTATGGGAATTTTATTCCCAACCACTACAAAACTAGCCTTGGAACCGTTTAATGAAAACAGCGGCTCCGCATCTGCCTTGTTGGGTTCCCTTCAATTGATAGTGACTTTCTTTATATCCGCCATCACCAATTTAATCCCCGCAGATCTGTTGTTTTTAACGGGATTAGCCTTGTTTACTTGCCATATCTTATATGTATTGTGCTTGATGATCCGAGAACCAAAGTTAGCTATACCATCAATTTAAACCGTAATTATCAGCAGTTGTTCGTTAATTGGAAACGATCATAAAATTAGTATAGATATTTGAAGCACTGTGCTAATAAACACGCTAAAACGGCATAGATATTGACTATACTAAAGAAAATAAACTATGAAAAATATTAAAATCTCCCTATTGAGTTTGGCTTTACTTTTTGCTGTAGCTTCTTGTAAACAAAACAAAGATGAAAGTAGTGCAACTCCAGAATCTACTGAAACGGTAGTGACGACTGAAGATGCTGGTAAGCCCGCTGTAAACAGCGAATTTCAAGAGCAAACCGTTGATGACGGATTAGCCGCCAAGATTACAGATTATCTAAACAACAGCTTTTTAAAAGCCGAAGATTTAAAAGCAATTAGCGCCGAAGAGCGCCACTTTCAAATGTATACAATCGATCTGAACAAGGATGGTAAAAAAGAGGTTTTTGTGTATTTAAATTCTCCTTATTTCTGTGGTTCTGGCGGATGTACGGTTTTATTACTCAGTGAGGATTTAAACTTGATTACCAAATTTACGGTAACTCGTCCTCCGCTATTTGTCGAACCTAGCGAGAAAAATGGATGGAACGTCTTGTCTGTACAATCGGGTAATGAATGGAAGGAATTGGTTTATAACAACGGAACTTATCCATCTAATCCGTCTATTGCTGCCAAAGCTAGCTATGCAGCACCAGATACCAAGGCAATTGAAATTTTCGGCAATAAGGTCACTGCTAAAACCTATACTTTTTAAGCCCATAGGCGTATATAATCATTTCACCCCTACGGGGTTCTATAATGATTTCACCCCTACGGGGTTTGTTTTGCGCATGGGCGTATAGGCCTAACAATCATGTCACCCCTACGGGGTTCCATAATTATTTCACCCCTACGGGGTTTGTTTTGCGCATGGGCGTATAGGCCTAACAATCATGTCACCCCTACGGGGTTCCATAATTCTTTCACCCCTACGGGGTTTGTTTTGCGCATGGGCGTATAGGCCTAACAATCATGTCACCCCTACGGGGTTCTATAATGATTTCACCCCTACGGGGTTTGTTTTGCGCATGGGCGTATAGGCCTAACAATCATGTCACCCCTACGGGGTTTTGTAATCCTTTCAGCCCTAACGGGGTTGTAGGTTATTAAAAAGCCTGTCTCTATGAGACAGGCTTTTTTGATATTTAAAATTCGAAATTATAGTTGTTTCTGACCCAAATGCCTGACTTTATCCAACCATTTTTCACGTTGTTTAACCGTAGCATCTTTTACAATACCGATATAGGTCATTCTAATCGGTTTGACACCACACAATTTTAGGCTTTCTTTCATTTGATACTCACTTGGCGCTTTAGAAAACAGTCGATAATACCAGCTGGGCTGGTCTAAGCTCGCGATGATGTGTGCGGTTTTCCCTTTCATTAACGGTTTAACTCGGAGCGAACCAATAATAGGCTCGTAGGTGAAACCCGGAAGAAAAAGCCGATCGATAAAGCCCTTCATCAATGCCGGTATACCGTTCCACCAAACCGGATGTACCCACACCCAATGATCAGCCCACTGCAACAAGTCAAAGGCCTCAAGCAAGTCCGGCTCGAGCTCGGTACGCTGTTGGTATCCATAACGCAAATTGGGATTAAAATCGAGATCCGCTATTCGCAATTTCTTGACCGTAACACCACTGTCGAGCGCACCACTCCTATAGGCTTCACCCAATGCAAAACACAAACTGTTTTCATTCGGATGTCCATCTATTATTAAAATTTTTTTCATGTTAAGCAATGCTAATATTTATGTTCACATTTTGACTTAAAGCGGTACTAAAAGCACCCTTCGAATACAGCTGATGTCCGAAATAAACACCAGGCAATAACTCCCCGTCCGAAAGGAGTTTTTCGATGTGCATCACCGTAGAAAAAGCCGTTAAATTCGCCTGTCCTTGTTCGTTTATTAAACCGATTTTCATTACTTCCCCTTTTTTAGATGTTAGCTGTATGTCAAAAGCGGTTTTATCTCCTGTGCCGTTGGCATAGAACAGTTTTTTACGTAACGAAATGGGCAGTATATCAAATACATGCCATTTTTGCATCAGACTTAGTAAATGTCCTGATAGGTTATCTCCGTAGGTTATCGCGGTTGAAACATTGGGTATGCCTTCAATGTGATGAAATACATAATTGTCGGGTGCGTCAAAATGATATAAATTAAAAACAGAGGAGGAAAAAGCAAACTGGTGTTTTTTACGCCCTTCAAAATGCCTGACATCATACTCTTTACCGTTGCGGTAAATTGGAAATTTCTTCGCTGCATTTTCCGCCATAAAATCCGCCGCACTCGCACCGGCTTTATCGCGCATAGAATAGTAAATCAGCAATTCCACCCCTTCTATATCACGCCATTCCATCACATCTTGAATCAATCCCGGAACCGCACTCCCCATCCAACTCGATGCCAAGACAATGTTGCTTCTTAATTGTTGGGATAGCGCCAGTTTATGGGCTGTTGCAATAGCCATACTGGTCTTTGTAATGTCTAAATAATCCAAACCCCGTTCGATACAAAATTGCATTAATTCGTTTTTAGGATCAACCGTACACATAACAACCAAGTCAATTTGAGCCGTCAGTATGTTTTGAAAGGTCTGTGGTTGGTCAACATCGATTAGTATTGTCGTTGACCCCACTTTCCTACTGCTGATAAAAAGCTTCGCTGAAGTTTGTCGTTCTTGCAGGAGTTGTTGCGTCAATTGACCTTGCAGTCCTGTGCCTCCTACCAATAAAATATTTTTCATATTGAGCTAGTGTTTTTGAAATCACATCACGACCACTTCTGTCCAATCAAACTCAAACAAGTGGTAGTGATTTTTCTTTCAAAGGTAGCATCGACAAGGACTGTAAAAAGTAGCCAATTGTCTATAAAAGCGATTTGCGAATTCGCGTCAATTGTCGGGTAGAGATTCCCAAGTAAGACGCTATATAGTGCTGTGGGATCAGATTGAGTTGCTTGGAGTAATTTTTCAATAGGTATTCATACCGATGTGAGCCGTTTTGCTGCTGAAATTCGGTAAAGTGCTGATTCATAAAAACATATTGATTTTCAACGAGTTTACGTCCTATCTTTTGCCAAGCCATACTGCTATCATACAGTTTTTCTAGATTTTCAAAGCTGATTGCTTCTATTTCGGTATGTTGCAGCGCGTGTATGGTTTCCTGAGATTTTTGTTGTTGGATAAAACTCGGATAAGCCGCCATAAATTCATTGTCGAAAGCAATACAACTCGTTACTTGTTCGCCCTTATAATTCCAATAATAACTGCGCAACACCCCAGAAACCACAAACATAAGTTCTCGACAAACCTTGTTTTCTTCGAGTAGTACCGCGGCTTTTTCAACCGTTCGTTTTACGATATACGCATCGATTTGATTTAATTCAGATGTGGATAGTATGTTTAATGAAGCTAGATATTCTTTCATTTTTGTTGTAGTAGCGAGGATTAAAAAAAGCTTTTAATGGAACGGTAAAGTATGCTAGTTATGGTATCAATCGATTTGATCGGGTTGTTGTATCGGCCGTTCTCCCAAATCTTCTATCACACGCAACAGATAACCATCGGGGTCAAGTACCAGAAATTGAAGTTGACCAAATGCTACGGCATCTGCCGTATACCAACGTTCTTCCAGGGCAATAAACAACGGCCAATCTGCCATTTTCAGTCTTTGTATAACCGCATGTATATCGGATACTTCTATTTGAAAATTGATTCCCCGTCCATACGGAGCTTCCAATTTCGCAGTTTCCCATGCGCGGTCCGAATCGTTGTATTGCTCCAACATGATCTGAGCTCCATTTAAATTCAAGTAGGCAAATTTCTCCAACGGTCGATTATATACAACACAAAATCCGATCAGATCACACCAAAAATCCAGACTGCTGCTGATATCCGAAACGATCAACTCGGGGACCAACTTTGCCCACTGACCAACTGCTTGATTCATATTATTTTACCGCTTTGTTTTTGTCTTCCCTTTTATAATGAGTCGTAACCACTCCATTACTATGTTTAATCACATCAGTGACGGCCCAATTGGATGCCTTTTGTACTGTAGGAAATAATGGAATACCACTGCCTAAAAGAGTCGGAATTACGGTGATTTCCATACTATCTACCAGATTGTTATTTAAAAAAAGAGCCACCATCTCTCCTCCGCCAACCAACCATATATCTTCACCACGAGTCGATTTCCATTCCGCTACTTTTGAGATGATGTCTTCGCCTACGACCTCAACAATATTCGAATTAGATTTTTTAGTACGACTTATTACATAGGTTTGTTTATCCACATAAGGCCACGGAATGTCCATATCCACTATGCTCTGATAGGTGCTACCGCCCATTATAATTATATCAACCGTATTATAAAAATCGCTATAACCGTAGTCGGATATCTCGGGGTTGGGATATGCTGTTAACCAATCCAATCCACCATCTAGAGTCGCGATATATCCGTCTAAGGAGGTCGCTATATATAATTTAATTTTTCTCATTTTTTTATAGAATTTGTAGTCCTAATTTTAAGCAACCTGTGCCTACACCATTTTATTTGTTACTTAATCACGGCAATTGAAAATCGCTGTACCAAACTTCAGAAAGTACCGTAGTCCCTACCTATTCATCGATATCCCTTGCAAAAATACAGGTTTATGATCTGAAAAATTTTGATGCATGCGATTTTATTAATTGTACTACCGATGTGGTCTTATGTTTAAAGTCAATTAGAACGTTGAAAAAAGTCGGTTGCGATTTGTTATTAATCTACAGTAAACACCAACCTGCTGTTCCACATTACGGAAGGGTTCCAGACTTCATCAATCGCTGTCATCGGATATACCGAAATATCCATTTTTAGAGTACCTGCAGCAGCCAGATTAAAGGCTTCAGGAAGTAAGGCTTTAAAAAAGATCTTGACTTCCTCGTCATTCCAACTTCCTAAACCCGACCCTAGCAACTGTATATCTGTTCCGCGTAAAATGGATGATGACAATTCCATTAAATCCCCAGACATCGCACCTACATTGACAAACTTCGTTTTATGTGTATAATGCCCCTTACCTTTTAAAGCCTCTAAAATCATCTTAGCACTGTGTCCCCAAAGGTAATCGATCACGATGTCTACCGGTGATTCAGAGTCAATCGCTTTAATTTGCTCGATAAAATCACCTTCGGACTGTTTTAAAGAGACCAACGTATCCGCTCCTAAATCCAGCAGCGAACTTAGTACCTCTTCATTTCTACCCGTTACACTTACCTTCGATGCGCCATAGTACTTGGCCATTTGAATCGCCACTTTTCCGGTAATCCCCGTTGCACCATTAATCAATACATGCTGTCCTTTTTGCAATTTTGCACGCAGCATTAGTGCAATTACCGATCCCATCAATGCATTGGGTAAGGCCGCAGCCAATTCGTTACTCAAGCCGTCTGGAATCATCACCAAACTGTTTTTTTTAACTAAGGCCTTTTCTGCCAACATCCCCGTCATTCCAAAACCATAAACCCGTGTTTTGTCATCGAGCAATCCCACGCCATCGGTACCAATTACACGCGGCACAAATTCAGCAGTCTGCGCAGAATAATGCTTGCCACTCGCGATAGCGCGGTCTAAGTTTTTAATAGAAACCGCTTTGACATGAATACGTATTTCACCATCATTTTTTGGAAGGGGTTGTTCGTATTTTTCAACATATACAGGATCACTCCCTTTGGTCATTACTGCTATAGCTTTCATCCTTAGAATTTTTAATATTAAAATATAAAATTAATACAGTTCCTAAGACTGAACGATAACATTTGTTATCAAATTCAATTATTTAAGAGCTAATTTACTTTTGATTCGGCTTAAATGCACTTTAGAAATCCCCAAATAGGAAGCGAGGTAATGTTGGGCAATCCGCTGAACGAGCTCCGGGCGTTCAGCGAGTAATTTTAAATAGCGCTGCTCGGGCGTCAATTTGATAAACGATAAACTGTGCTGCATATAATCAAAAGTACGATCGAAAAGAGCCTCGATAAACAGGTCTCTAAAAACCGGTATATCCAAACTGCCGTCAATCAAGGTTTTGATGTCTTTTTTATCAGCTACGAGTAGATCACAGGCTTCAATCGTTTCTATAGTAATCTGACTCGGAATGCCCTTCCAAAAACTCTCCATCGATGCTACAAGGCTATTTTCTAAGAAAAACTGGAAAGTGACATCGCTACCTTGATGGTTGATCCACACCCGTACACATCCTTTTTTTATCCAATACACCTTTTCTGCTATTTGTCCCTCATCCAACAAGATCGTTTTTGCTGCGAAACTTTGTGGTACAAAAAAATGCTCGTACTTCGCGATCAGCTCAGCAGTCAGTAAAGGATTTAAAACTACGCGTTCAAACATCTTTTTTCTTATTTGCTATTATTTCTTCATTCCAAAACTAGAGTCAGCAAGTTACTATTAAAATCTAATTCAGTATTTATGGACTCTCAAAAAACAGGTCTTTTTTTAATATAATTACACGGATAATCACAACTGTCCTTCCTTATAAATCAGTAGATTCTTCAACCCCCCTCCAGACTCTTAGCTGAATCAAAATTACTTTTTCAGCTTTACATATCCAAAACCGTCGGCTGTTTGACCATTCGTTCAAACACCGAATTGTTCCATTAAAAACAACAATTATTGATTTCTTTGTTAATTTTTACCAAAAAAAATAGGTTTTACACCTATAAACCTTTATTTTTATAATACACACTACTTACTAATCGATACGAATTTTCGCTTTTACCTTGGCTGTTTCGATTGAATTATATCTATTTAATCGCGCAATGTCAACTGCCTTTTTACGAAACTATAAATAGCTCCATATGAAAAAAGTTAAAGATGAAAACAGCGAATTACACATAATGGATTACGGAAGTGGACCTGCTGTTATATTAATACACGGATGGCCTTTGAGTTCCAAATCCTGGGAATACCAGATTACTCATTTGGTGGACAACGGTTACCGCGTTATTGCTTATGACAGAAAAGGATTTGGTCAATCAGCGACGCCTTGGGATGGTTATTCCTTTGATGAATTGGCTGATGATTTGAATCAATTGATACTCGATTTAAAAATTGACAAATGCACCTTGGTCGGTTTTTCAATGGGAGGCGGTGAAGTTATACGCTATCTGAGCAAATACGGCTCCAAACACGTGAGTCAAGCTGTGTTGGTATCGTCCATTATACCTTTGGTAAAGCAACATGCAGACAATCCGGAGGGAGTTCCGCAGAAAGATTTGAATCAGATATTGCAAAAATTGAAAACCGATCGACTGGCCTTTTTAAAAGACTTTCACCAAGGATTTTACAACTATACGGATAAAAATCCTACGGTACATCCCGCTCAATTGGATTTTGATTTTAGCATTTCTTCTCAGGCTGCTGCACACGCTACAATCAAAGCAGCGCAGGCCTGGATGGATACGGATTTTAGAGCCGAATGCAAGAAAATTGATGTACCGGTTTTAATCATACACGGCGACGCCGATCAGACCGTACCCATAGCCACAGCCGGAGATCAAGCACATCAATTGATTAAAAACTCCATCTATAAGGTGTATAAAAAGGCCCCTCACGGTTTGAATATCACGCACAAAGATGATTTGAATAAAGATTTACTTCAGTTTTTAAGTCATTCAAAATAAAGCAATTGTAAATTACCCGAAAACCGATAAAAAAAAATCGACTGGCCGTTTGGCAGTCGATTTTTTTTATTCATTATCTCTAAATGATTATTTCTTGATAGAAACAATTGCTTCATATCTTTTACTCACCTCGTTCCAATTGACGATATCCCAAATTGCAGCTAAGTAATCCGCTCTTTTGTTTTGATATTTTAAGTAATAGGCGTGTTCCCAAACATCAATCCCCAAAACAGGAGTTCCCTTTTCTTCAACTACATCCATCAACGGATTATCTTGATTGGGAGTAGAACTAACGAATAATTTACCGCTTTTATCAACGGCCAGCCAAGCCCAACCCGATCCAAATCGATCTGCAGCGGCTTTACTCATCTTCTCTTTAAAGGCATCCATACTACCGAACGATTCAACTATTGCTTTGGATAGTTTAACAGACGGTTGGGTATTTTTTTCTGGTGTCAATATCGTCCAAAACAATTCGTGATTGTAATGTCCTCCAGCGTTATTTCTTACTGCCGGACTTTCCGCAGATATTTTTCCTAATATGGCTTCTAAAGATTTCTTTTCAAGTGGTGTACCCGCAATGGCTTTGTTTAAGTTATTGGTATAGGCAGCACCGTGTTTAGAATAGTGAATTTCCATAGTTTGAGCGTCTACTGAACGCTCCAAGGCATTGTAAGCATACGGCAAAGGCGCTTGCTTAAATTGGGCCGACATCCACTGTGTACTGATTACTGCGGCAATAAAAAGGCTGGTTTTTAATATTTTCATAATATATTTTTTTAGCTAAATTAAGTTGGTCCTAATTCTGAAATAAAGTTAGACATTTCTAGCCGTACTCAATATTTTTTAGCATTTTTTATGATTTTGATAGCTTGTTAAGTCAGCAACTGCAATACCATTTTTATAAAATAAAAATCCCCTCTTCATCTAAGCCATAATAAACCGCATTCTTCAATTGATTTTGAGTATCCAACCCTGTAAAAAGGCTAAAAGCAGGTAATATCAATTGTTGGGGTTGCACGACAAAACAAGGCAATCGCAATTGTTTTTTGGTAGTCATTGTTAAGGCTATACCCGGATGAATGTGTCCGCTTATCACTGCGACATCAGCCTTAACTATCGGTTGATGTACAAAGGCGATGCCATCGATTTCAAGAAAATCAACCACTTCGTCTATACCTAACTGCTCAAAAACCATCGCTTTATGACGGTCGTGATTGCCTTTGATCAAAGTGGTTTTTAAGTCGGGAAAACACCCTATAATTCCGCTTAGTTGCTGTACCTCAGCATTAGCTGCTGCGTGAATGAGATCGCCGACGACAATCAGTTGTTTGGGTTTGTAATGTTCCAGCTGCCGTTCCAGACGGATTAAATCGCGTTGGTGTACTAACGATGGAATTGCCAAGCCATTTTTGCGAAAATGCTGGCTTTTCCCCAAATGCAGATCCGATAAAATCAATATCTCCCTATCGGGCCAATACAGCGTTCGTTGATTCGATATGATCCATCTTTTGTCTGCAAATAGAATTTCCTGCTCGATCATTTTATCTCTTTTTCTTTTTAATGGTATTGCGCTGTATCATTTTCTCAATGCGGGTAGCGAGATTTTCACTGGATAAGGACTGTCTTAAACTGTCGACTTTTATCGGAAAACTCAAAGGCGTGAAAAAATCAGATTCTTTATAGATGATGGTACTTGACGCTATTCTAATAAATGCCTGCATCAAACGCACTTCTTCCAATTGTTGGTTAAAAACTTCTGTATAAGCTTGGCGCAGCAACAGGTGTTGGGGTTCAAAGTCCTCCAAAACCTTAAACATAATGCTCGACGAGGCCTGCAAAGATTTATTGTTGCGTTGAGCTCCGGGATAACTCTGAATCACCATACCCGAAATTACGGCAATTTCTCTAAATTTATGCAAGGCCATTTCGGTGGCATTAATGCTGCTAAAAACATCAGCCATCAACGATTCTACCGTAAGTAATTGTTTTAAAATATCTTCATTGAGCGGTATAGGCTGATCGGTAAACAATTCAAAACCGTAATCGTTCATCGCAATCGAAAAACTAATCGCTACTAGTTTACTGATGCGGTAGGCAATCAAGGTTGCCATCACTTCATGGACGATTCTTCCCTCAAACGGATACATAAATAGATGGTATCCCTCTCGCGTATGGATTTGTTCGACCAAAAATTCGTTTTCTCTGGGGATATGGGAGTACAGTTTTTGATGTTGCAAAACGGGTTTTAAAAACTGCAATTCTTTATCCTTTGGGTGTTCACTTTGAGATTCACCTATTTTTTGACGCAGAAAATGCCCTAAGTCCGAGCTTAAAGGTAAACGTCCTCCCAACCAACTCGGTGTGATGGCTTTGCCTTTGGATGCGCGTACATATACCGTTAATTCTTTGATCTGAATATACTCCAAAATACGCCCCGCCAATATAAAACGATCGCCTACTTTGAGTTTACTGACAAAGTACTCCTCTACCATACCGATATAACCACCTGATAGGAATTTTACACGTATCATCGCATCACTGACAATCACACCGATATTCATCCGGTGTATCATCGCAATTCTACGGTTTTCTACTACATAAAGTCCATCGTCGCGACGCAAAACCCGATGAAATTCCTCGTAATGCTCCCCCAATTTACCTCCTTGGGTTATAAACAGCAAACACCAAGCCCATTGTTCAGCATCCAACGATTGAAAGGCATGGGTTTGCTGGAAGACTTCAAATAATTCGTCGGATTTAAATCCACCTCCTAAAGCCAGAGTAACCAAAAACTGCACCAATACATCATAGGTCAAAACCAAAGGTGTACGCGCCTCTATGGTGTTGGTGACCATTGCTTGTCGCAGTGCTGCTACCTCGATTAATTCCAAGGAATGTGTCGGTACAAAATAGATTTTAGACACTTCATGTGGGGAGTGACCGCTACGTCCGGCACGTTGTAAAAATCGCGCAATGCCCTTGCTGGAACCAATCTGTATCACCGTATCCACGGGTTTAAAATCAACGCCCAAATCCAATGATGACGTACATACCACGGCTTTTAACAAACCATCACTCAACGATTCTTCAATCCATTGTCGCAAAGCATGATCGATGGATCCGTGATGTAGCGCCAACTGACCCGCAAAATCCGGATGTGCTTCCAACAATAATTGATACCACATTTCACTCTGACTGCGGGTGTTGGTAAAGATCAAAGTCGAGCGGCTATTTAAGATAATCGGCACTACCTTATCGACCAACTTACCGCCTAAATGCCCCGCCCACGGCAACAGGCTTACCTCATCGGGATAAACGGGTATGATTTGTATTTTCTTTTTTTCTTTCGCGCTAATTTTTATCTTTTTTACCGCTTGGGGTATTAAAACATCCAAGGCCTCATCCAAATTACCAATGGTTGCCGTAATGCCCCAGACGCGCAGTTTGGGACGAACATGAGTTAGATAGACCAAGGCCAATTCAACCATAATTCCGCGTTTGTTTCCCATCAATTCATGCCACTCATCTACGGCAATACATTGTAGGTTTTCAAATATCTTTTCACGATCTTTTTGCGCCAACAGCAGATGCAAACTCTCTGGGGTTAGCAGCAGTATATCGGGTACGTTTTTCTTTTGTAAGGCCTTTTCTTTTATCGAGGTATCGCCGTTGCGCACCGATACCTTCCAGTCCAATCCAATGCTGTCAATAGCTTCTTTCATCGCTTTTGCCAGATCTTTTGCCAGAGACCGAATCGGCGTGATCCAGATCAGCTTTAAACCTTTACCATAGGTTTCGGGTTGATTCATATAGTCAATCAAAACCGCTAAAAAAATGGCGTAGGTCTTGCCGAAACCCGTCGGTGCAACCAATAGACCGCTATAGTGCTGAGCATAGTACGACCAAGCCTTCTTTTGAAAATCAAAAGGCTGTTGACCCCGTTCTGCCATCCAATTGTGAATGAGCAGATAACCGTCTGTTTGGCTGAGTTTTGTTTTCAATAGTTAGCTTATCAATGATTTCACTTGTTCTAGCGTATCGATATCCGCTACTGTTTTGTCTTTTCTCCAACGTTTGATGCGCGGAAACCGCAAGGCAACACCCGATTTATGTCGACTGCTTAAACCAATTCCCTCAAAGGCAATTTCAAAAACCAATTCGGGCTTTACCGTCCGAACCGGTCCAAACTTTTCTATAGCATTTTTATTAACGAATTTGCTGACTTCCTGAATTTCTTTATCAGTCAGGCCCGAATAGGCCTTGGCAATGGTAACCAAGGTATCGCCATTGCGAATGGCAAAGGTGTAGTCGGTATAGTGTCCGCTGCGTCGACCACTGCCCTTTTGAGCGTAAATCAATACCGCATCTATCGTTAACGAATCCAATTTCCACTTCCACCAATCACCGCGCTTTCTACCGCTGTGGTAAGGGGAATCCAGGTTTTTAATCATCAGTCCTTCACTGGAATGTTCGCGCGACAAGGAGCGAATTTTTGCAACCTGCTGCCAATTGGACGCTTGTTCTCTTTGGGAAATCACAACCACTGTGGACGGGTTTTGCCTGACTATTTTTTCTAAAATCACTCTTCTTTTCCTTAAGGGCTGTTCCCGTATGTCGGTGCCTTGATATTCTAATACATCGTAGAGATAGACTGCAACAGGTAATTCCTGCAACATTTTCTTGGTTAGCGTTTTTCGATTGAGTCGTTTTTGCAGGGAAGTAAAGTTTTGTATTTGGTGTTCAATCACAACCAGTAATTCGCCATCAACAACAAAATCATCAGTCCACTTTAAAAACTCTTGTTCGATTTCTGGAAATTGAGCCGTTATCAACTCCTCCCCTCTAGACCAGATAAAAACTTCACCGTCTCTTTTGATGATTTGTGCCCGTATGCCATCCCATTTGTATTCCACCTGCCATTGTGCTGCCTCCCCCAATTCCTCTGTCTCTTTATCCAAGCCATAAGCCAAACAAAATGGATAAGGCTTGCTCTTGTGTACTTCGGTGAATTTGCCGTGAACGAGGTCTTCGAAATTGACTTGATCCATTTGCCAGTTCCCCATTAAACTATGGGTCACCGCGGCGGGTTCCAACTGATAGTAGTGCGCAAAGGCATTGATTAATGTTTTGGAGGACACACCAATTCTAAAACTACCTCCGATCAATTTATTAAAGATAAACCGTTCTGTGAGATTGAGATGCATCCACGCATCAATTACAAATTTGCGTTTCTCTTCTTCCGTGCCATCGCGCAAGGCGATAATCTGATCCATCCATTGCGATAAGGATTGTTCTATGGTCTGTTCACTTGGAGGCAGGATTAAAGCAAGGGTTTCTCCCAAATCGCCGACGGTGGCATAACTTTCTACAAACAACCATTCAGGCAATCCCGTTAAGGTTATCGCCCATTGCTTTAACAGGGTGGTATTGACCGAACGCTTGGGGCGTCTACCTGTAAACAAAGCCAAAAACCACAATTTATCTGTTTCGTCGGCCGTGTCCAAAAAACGGTAGATCGCCTCGTATTTATGCGTGGTTTTGTTGGTGCTATCCAAAGCGTGAATTAAAGTAGCGAATGTTTTCATAGGTCCTTTTATTCCGGAGTTTTATCGTCTTCTTCATTTCCGTATTCCGTTTGCAGTTCCACTGCTTCTATGCCTAATTCCGTCAGATATCTGGCAAAAACCGCGGTTTGTCCGTGGGTAACATATACTTTTTCTGCTCCCGTATTTTGAACGGCAGTAATTAATCCATCCCAATCGGCGTGATCACTGATTGCAAAACCCGCATCGGCACTACGCCAACGGCGAGCACCTCGAACCTGCATCCAGCCCGAGCAAATGGCATAGGCTTTATTGGGAATCTTTTTAAAAGCCGAGGTATCGACCAATGACGGTGGTAGTATCACAAGCTGTTGATCTAAATGAGCTACTGATTCTCTAAAATCTGCCGCCTGGTATTCAGGCAATTTTATACCCACTTGTTTATAAGCCTCGTTGAGTTTCCCAATCGAGTAATGTACATATATCGGAGCGATCCCTTCAATCGCCTTCATAATTCGCTGGGCTTTACCCAATGAATAACCTATAAAAACAGAGGTTTTACCCATTTTCTGATTGTCTATAACCCATTGTTGCAATTGTTGATGCTGTGTGGCTATCGAAGGCCATCGGTAAATCGGCAATCCAAAAGTACTTTCCGTGACAAACTCGTGACATTTAACCACTTCGAAGGGTGTCGATAGTCCGTCATCTTGAATTTTATAATCGCCAGAAACCACAACGACTCGGCCTTTATATTCCATGCGAATTTGAGCAGATCCAATGATGTGTCCCGCCGGATGAAAACTCACTTGCACTCCATTAATACGTATAATCTCATTATATGCGATTCCCTGTACATTAATATCCGCACTAATACGACTCTTCAAAATTGGTACCGTAAAATGGTGACATAAATACGATTTCATACCCCAATGTGCATGGTCTGCATGGCCGTGAGTGATCAATGCTTTGTCTACAGCTTTCCACGGATCGATGTAAAATTGACCCGGCACACAATAAATCCCGTTCTCAGTAAATTTCAACATAAGCTATAGAATTATTTAAATTTAATTAAAATAAATGACGGTATCACAAATTTTAACTATTAAATAATACAATTCCCAAAATATAGCTTTGGGAAATCAGCGACTACTTTTTAACGAATAGTTACCTATTATTTCTCAGTCTGTGTGTTTTAAATACACTAAATTTGTATTATAATATCTTGATAGTCCATAATGGAGCGCATTGAAGAGAAGTTGCGTATTTTAGCAGATGCTGCAAAATACGATGTGAGTTGCAGTTCTAGCGGTAGCAAGCGCAAGAACACTGGGGGAATCGGCGATGCGTCTGCTTCGGGTATTTGTCATACCTATACCGAAGACGGCCGTTGTGTTTCGCTGCTAAAAATTTTGTTGACCAACTACTGTATTTACGACTGTGCCTTTTGCGTCAGTCGGAAGAGCAACGACGTGCAACGCGCTGCTTTTACTGTAGAGGAGGTCGTAGATTTGACTATGAATTTCTATCGCAGAAATTATATTGAAGGATTGTTTTTAAGTTCGGGTATTTTTAAAGATGCCGATTATACGATGGAACGCCTGTTACGTATCGTTAAAAAACTGCGTTTGGAACAGCAATACAACGGCTATATCCATTTAAAAACCATACCGGGTGCCAGTAAGGAGTTGATACTCGAAGCGGGATTGTATGTCGATCGAATGAGTATCAATTTAGAAATGCCTACGGAAGCGGGTTTAAAATTAGTCGCACCGGAAAAGAATCACCAATCGGTACGCGAACCTCTACAATTTGTTAACGAAAAAATTCAAGCACTTCAGGGCGATCAGAAAGTGATCAAACACAAACCGCTATTTGTACCTGCCGGACAGAGTACCCAAATGGTGATTGGAGCTACGCCCGAAAGCGATTTGGAAATCATGAATGTCGCCGACGAATACTATAAGAACTACAATTTAAAACGGGTGTATTACAGCGGTTATATTCCGATTAACAACGACAACAAAAACCTATCACAAATAGGAACCCGTCCGCCTTTGATTCGCGAAAATCGACTGTATCAAACCGATTGGTTACTGCGCTTTTATGGATTTAAATTGGATGAGATCTTAAATCCGGGCTTTACTGATTTGGATCTGGACATCGACCCAAAATTGAGTTGGGCCTTGCGCAATCCGCAATTTTTTCCAGTGGATATCAATACAGCAGACTACCCCGCTATTATTCGTATTCCCGGCATTGGTAGACAGTCGGCCATGAAAATCATTCAGGCACGAAAATTTGGAGTTTTACGCGAATTTCAATTAAAAAAGATGGGCATTGCTTATAACAGAGCTCGTTTTTTTATGGTTTGTGCCGATACGGCATTTTCGCGAGGGAGCTTGCAAATGCATCAAGTCAAACACCATATTTTAAAAGGTGGCAATAGTAAGTTTCAAAGTTTACCCGCCGCCAATCAATTGAGTTTGTTTTAATATGATTTATGTATTTGACGGCAGTTATTCCGGACTGCTATGCAGTGTATTTGAAACATTTGAAATGCGCGAATGGGAGGCGGTACCCGTGGCACAACAGCATTTTCAACAAGATATCTTTACACCTTTTAGAACGATAGACTCCATCGACGACAAGGCTGAACGTATTGGTAAAACGATAAAAACGAAGTTTGGTACTGCTTTTTCCAATGAGGTGTATCGCGCATATCTGTCGGAAGATCCCTTTGCGTGGCAATGCATACACTACCTCCTGGTTCAAAAATTCAAAGGTCGTGACATCCTCAATGATTACGGAGATCCCAAGGTGCTTTATTTTCATCAAACACTCAAAAAAATCAGTCGAGAACGGCATCGAATGAAAGCTTTTATCCGCTTTCAAAAAAGTGCGGATAACCTCTATGTGGCGGTGATCGAACCCGACTTTAACGTATTACCGCTGATCTTGGCTTTTTTTAAAAACAGATACGCCGATCAGACTTGGTTGATTTATGATGTAAAGCGCGACTATGGCGCCCTATACGATAAAACAACTATTGAAGAGGTGATACTGAGCAAATCCGAACAACTCGATTTGAATCCGTCCGAAGTTTCATTGGCCCTAGATCCTAAAGAGGTTTTATATCAGAGCCTATGGAAATCGTATTTTAAAAGCACCAATATCGAAGCGCGCCGCAATATGAAATTGCACTTACAACACGTGCCGAAGCGGTATTGGAAATACCTCACTGAAAAATAATTCTGTGCAAATTTTGAACATAAAAAAACCCGAACAGCATCCGGGTTTTTCATTAAAAGAGTTATTGCAACCAAGCGATTATTTATTTCGTCAAGGTATTTTTATAAACCACACCGTCTTTCATAATCAGTAGAAAATTATTTTCCGGATCGCTAACCAAGTCGATGTTTTCCAACGGATTGCCATCAACAAGTATTAAATCGGCATAAGCTCCCTCAGTGATTTCACCGAGTTTTCCCTTTTGATATGGGTTTCGTTTACCGCTCATCCCCAACAACTCTGCATTGGTAGAAGTAGCCATTTTTAAAATCTCAAAAGGTGTATACCATCGACTTAATTTAGCCAGTTTTTTTCCTTGTTTTTTAGCGGATTCGCTATCGAATAAAACATCGGTTCCCCAGGCTGTTTTAATTTTATATTTTTTTGCCAAAGCATAGGCATCATCGGTACCTTTACTCATTTCAATTTGTTTTAAACGGTTCGGAGATCCCGCCGGTAGTGGATTGGCATCTTCATCGTCCAGAAACGGTTGTAAACTCCACCAAATACCCTTTTGAGCCATTAATTTAGCGGTTTCCTCATCGGCCAACTGTCCGTGATCAATACAGGTTACACCGGCGTTAATCGCTGTTTTTATCGCATTAGGCGTATAAGCGTGTACCGTGACATAGGTTCCCCAATTTTGCGCTGCCACTACAGCTGCTTTAAACTCGGCATCGGTATATTGGGTAACGTCTAAAGGGTCGTAGTCTGATGCTACACCTCCTCCAGCCATCAGTTTAATCTGAGTAGCACCTTGTCTTAATTGTTCTCTAGTTCGCATCAATACCGCATCTTGTCCGTCGGCAACAGCAACAATACCACTGCGTTCTGCATACGACAACTCCCCTATTTTTCTGGGAACATCAGTCGGTAAACCAAAATCACCGTGACCTCCCGTTTGTGAAATAAAAGCACCGCTTGAATATACTCGTGGCCCTACAGCCAATCCCATATCAATGGCTTTTGCCAAGCTCAAGGAGCCTCCTCCTAAATCCCGTACCGTGGTAAATCCACGTAACAATTGCTTTTCAGATGCTTTTGCGGCAATAAAATTCAACATCGCAAAATCTGCAGTCATCGCTTGTAATTTGGGTACAGACTCAAACATTAAGTGTACGTGGGCATCGATTAATCCCGGCATCAAAAACTTGCCTTTACCATCGATGACTTTGATTGTTTGATCGTTTGCAGCAGGTATGGATGTAGTCGATATTTTAGCAATTAAATTGCCTTCAATCAATACATTGCCCTGAGTAACTTTGTTGTCCAAACCATTAAAAATTTGAACATTCTGAATCAGCACTTTAGTGGGCTGTTTCGACTGCCCATAGCCATTAACATTAATGACAAAGCTCAGTACAGCCAGGCAAAATATTTTTGATTTCATAGTTATTTTGTTTTTTGATTTTTAGTGCAATTTCTATAAAAGATAATCAGCTTTAAACTGCCTGCCTATCTCACTAAATTCAGTTATTTTAAAGAACATCCGATAAGTCCGGATCCTTATCAAACACCGATTTTGCAAAGGGACATAGTGGCAAAATTTTTATGTTATGGGCTCTACTGTATTCCACCGCTTTGAGCACTAATTTCTTTCCTGCACCTGTTCCTCTCAATTTGTCAGAAACCTGCGTATGATCAATAATAATCATGGCGTCACCCGCTTTGGAATAGGTCATTTCGGCTAATTTCTCACCGTTTTCTTCGATATAAAATTCACCTTTATTCGTTGTTTCACTGTGTTTGATTTCCATATAATTGTTTTTTAGTTGCTTAACTGTCGATATAGTCCAATATGTACAAGTCGTTTTGATAACTAATTATTTGATTAGCCATTTTTCCATTCGTTTGTTGATCGCGACTAGCTTATTTAGCACATTTCGTACTATTACCCTATAACGCGATTGATTCCTCAACCGCATTTAGGTAGGAATAAATTGTTAAATCAAATATATTATTTTTTTTGATATGGACTGTATAGACTAACATCACTTATAAAAGTTATAAATATTGCTCGCTATCAACTCCATAAAGCCGACTATGCCATTACCGTTTGCAAATTGCCTTATACTCGTAAATTGTATTTTAACAAGCCTTCTAATCAAAAAAGCCCTTTGAAAAACTCAAAAGGCCTTTTTTAATCTTTTAATTCCCGTTAGATCGATAAGGTATTGTAGCCACGTTCTTGCAACTGAAACAGATATTTATGTGCATTGGGCGTTCCTTTGATATACGGATTGATCGAATCCATACTGACCCCGTAGACTTTCATAGCAAATTCGCAAACGATTAATTTGACGCCATATTTTTCGGCAGCAACAAACGCCTCTTGCAATGTGGTATCGGTAGCCAACTCTTAAACCATTTGTCCAAGACCCGTTACTATTAAAAAACTATGATTGGTGACCGTGCTAGCTGTAAATCTACTTTTAGTAAATCAGGTTTTCGGCATTAATCTTTAAAAAATCACCGTTAGCCGTTAAGTAAAACCATTTACCGTCTTTTTTTACCGGCATGGGAAACAATTGATTTGGAAAATAATAAGTATCAAAATGATAGGACATAACCCCTAAATCGTCGTATTCCGGTTTGATCAACCAATTCCCTTGATCATCTAAAAGACCGTATTTTTTACCCGAAAGCACCACTATATATTTGTTGTCTTTGATTGCAAAGATATCATCGTATAGCGCATCAATTAATACTTTTCCCTTGCTGTTGATAAGGCCTTTTTTCGTTGACAGCTTCTTTGGATCCTCCTTAGAAACGATCATCATCGATGCCAGCATATTGTTGTGGTCGATTTCATCGTAGTTGAAATCTCGTAACGGTAGTAAGAATTTTCCTTTTTTATCTATATAGCCCCCTTTAATAGTTCGCTCGTTTTCTTTATAATTCCCCACAAAAGCGATTCCAGCACTGTTATACTCCTTTATAAAATCGTACATCGGCTTGAAAGCTTGTTTTCCATCTTCATCGATAAAACCATTTTTATTGTGCAGACTGATTAGCCCCATACCATTTCTAAAGTAATGCAGCAGCGGTAGGTCTTCTGTACTGGCGGGTAAATCTTCTGTTGTGGATTGCAGCAAATAGGAACCCGGCAGTTCTTTTAAACGGCTTGTATGATACAAGGACCAAACGGCTTTGTCTTTACGCACAGCGACTACTTTATTCGATCCAATCAACTCAATCTGCTTATAAGGCAAATGGGTTAAAGAACCCGAATCTGTTTTATATAGGGCATAACGCGATTGCTCTACATCAGTCAGTAAATAGGAAATACTGTCTAAAGATATGATGTCGGTAAAAAGGTGGTTGGTAATCCGTTGACCGTTCCAATCTCTCAATTCTATTTTTGTGGAAGTATAATCGCCAGATCTGCATATAATTGCCTTTTTACGCGTTCCAATCACATCAAAGTAATCCGCATATTTGGTCGGAATAAATTCGCGTTTTAACTTGGTATCATAGATACCAATCGCTTGCTGTTGCTTGACCTGAATCAAATGTTCTGGAAATTCCTTTTTAACGGTATAGCCGTTGTAGAGCGCTGGTAAGACGAGCGTTCCAGCTGCATCAAAAACCGTTTTTACACCCTGACTATCTGCTACTATCCAATAAGGCGAGTCACCGCTGGGCTGATAATCCATCGTCACATCGTAAAACTGAGGCTCATAGTACTGATGGGTCGTTGCAAAATAAATACCCCAATAGGCCCGTTGTTTGACCTTAAAAATCGGTAAGGCGTCTGTATTGCTGCATTCCCCCTCATGAACGGCCGTGATTGTTGCATTGGGGACTGTCAACAACATATTGTTATTCTTGTCCAACAAATAGCTGATGTTGGCTTTGGTCGCTATAAAGTGATTGAGACAAATCCTTACCGCATCATAGCTCAGTGGGATAATTACTTGACCACCTGCATCAATCACTCCGCTCAAGTTTCCTTGTTTCACCACAAAATAATCAGCGTTGCCAGTAGCATAGGGTTCGTCGTTCGGATTTTCTATTTTGTCGTAAATAAACGGCAGTTGCAGTTCTCCTTCTTTATTGTATATCCCATATTTACCGTCTTTTTTATACACCAATAGGTTATTGATGATAAAACCTGAGGCATCATTCCACTCCAATTCCTTATTTGCAACAATATTGATAACGACCGCTTGCCCGTTTTTAGCAAACGACTGCACCCAATTATCACTGCGCATATTGCGATGCTGATGATCGTATTGAAAAGGGACTAAAACTTTTTCCTGCCAATCGATGATTCCCCATTTGGCATTTTTAGAAGCATAAACATAGTTGGCTGTCTTAGAACAACCGCCGCAATAATCGAAAGCATCATAATGGGCTTGTATCACCATTTTTCCTTCTTTAGCATCGTATATCCCCCATTTCCCCTGTTGCTGTACATCAAAATATCGTCCGTCCAAATAGCCGATATCATCAAAGAAAGGCAATAACTTTTTATGAGGTAAATAATAAGTCTTTTTACCGTCTAATGACAGCATCCAATACGCTGTTCCAACCCGGTCAATTTCATCGTATATCGGTGGCAAGATCAGGTCGCCTGCCGGAGACAGCACACCGTATTTTCCCTGTTTCACAATATCCAAAACCGCCCAAGGCAATCGATCGCTTTGCAACAACTGCTTCTGATATTCTTCAATACTGTATTTATTACCCAAGCTAGCCCGACCATTATCTTTGATATAATCAAAAACTGCCGTACCGTTTGCATCGATATAATAAGTATTACGATTTTGAATCACCTTAGCAAAACCACTAATAAAAGCAGCAATACCATTATCTACACCATAATAGTCAGCCTGCGGAGGAGCAAGGGAGATTGGAGTCGCCGGTGGAGGTAAAACATCGACTTGTGCATGAGTTGTACTGTAAAGAATAAAACCGAGCAATAAATATATTCTAATCATTTGCTTAATTGATTTTTGATTGGGCCCTTGGCAAAGCTTGTTGACCATTTTCATTTAAAAAATAATACCAACCATCCTTTTTGACCAGCAGTGGCCAAGTACGATCTGTTCCATTATAATTTCTCCTCAATTCATCATAAATAGGCGCTACCACTATGTTTGCCTTTCGATCTACCAATCCGTACTTGCCATTTAGCGATATTTCACCCAGTGAATAAGACGAATTTATATCTATATAATCATATATCGCATCGAGTATCAATTTACCACCGCGCTCTATAATTCCATATTTCTGATCCTTACGAACCAGAATCAAGTCGGGTGAGTCACTAATTTCATCGAGTTGTTCGTATTGTGGCGCTACAACAAGTTCCCCTTTAGAATTGATAATTCCATACTTAGGCACAGCTGCTTTTTCTTGTACAACCCAGGCATAACCCCGATAAAATGGGCTGACAAACACAAAATCGGTGAATTGTCTTTGATCGCCATTTTGATAGATAAACAGGTTATCCGCTACCCCATATATTTTTAATAAATCGCTTTGAAAAACCCCGATTTCGGTTTGATCATTTGTTGGAGTACTGTACCGATTGTAAAAGTTACCTCGGTCCCACAACGGATTTTCATATACTGTATTACCCTTTAAATCGAGTAATTTGTATTGATTGTTTTGTAGAACCATGACAAATTTGTCGTTGAATATTTTCTCTATCACAACTTCTTCGTCAAAGGGCAGTAGCTGTTGCCCCGAACGATTATACAGTGCCGACTTCTTGGTGTAACTGTCCGCAATTGGTTTTCGTACTATAAAGTACTGAGAATTCAACCAGGTAATATCGAGTTCACCCAATGGGATTATAAAACGTTTTTGTGACATATTATACAAACCCAGTTGGTTTTCATCAAATATTGGAATAAGGTTGGGATCGCTATTGCGCTCACTATAACTGTATTTTAAACTGCTGTAATACCTATCGGAATTATAACGATACTTTGGTGGTAGCAGTTCTGTACCACTCTTATCAAAAATGCCATAAGTATCCTTGATAAATGTTCTAAAATACAACAGCTGCTTCTGGTATTTAAATTCAATAGTCGTAAAGCGATCAGCAGCTATCAAAGGAGTTCCATTCCAATGGAACAGTCCAACTTTTTCGTTTTGTTTGACCCACAAATAATAGGGTAATTTCGTTAACTCCAGTTCTTCTTGGCGTCTTTTCCGACTGGCTTCGGTCGGTTCTCCATAAAAGTCGTCAGCGACCACGACATCCTGATACCAGTTTTCCCCTTTGGAGTTTCTAAATTCAATATCCTGATACCTCAGCTCCAACACAAATTTACCTGCTGTATTTATCACTCCTTTTTTATGATCCTTTTCCACTATACTCAAGCCTTTGGTAAAGTCCGAAATATTCGTGTATACAGCTGGCACGACCTCTTTTCCCTGCAAATCAATCAATCCCCATAGATTACCTTTCTTAAAACTGACCAAAGCGGCATCACCAACTGCATTTAAGGCTTCATATTCCACGGCTAAAACCGGACGCCCACTAGTATCGCTCAAGCCAAATTTTTGATCTTGTTGTATTTTATGGTAGTTCGTTGACTGTATGCTGATATAACCTATAAAACGGTATTGAGGTTCTATCAATACTGTACCGTTCATCAAGGCCAAACCCGCTTTACCCTGACGATAAATCGAAACGGCATTTTCATCGCCGTAATTTTTTCCAACCTCATCATAGACCGGCTTTTGCAATACCGCTCCATCTGCAGCCGATATCCAACCCCATTTTCCATTTTCTTCTATTGCAATTAATTTACTACTGATTATTTTTACTGCATCATACTGGGGTTCACTGATAACTTTTCCATCACCATTTACAATCCCATATTTTCCAGCGCGTTTGGTTATTGCAAATTTGTAATTGTATGGGATAGCGGGATACCACTGTCCTCGATAATCCGTTTGCAGTTCAACATCATCATAATCAATAGCTCCGAATAAACGGCCTTGCGTAGTGATAATACCGAAATAGCCGTCTTTTATCACGACAATCATATCGGCATTGTAATCTTCAATAGCATCGACCATGACACCGCTTGTCGTATGATATAAATAGGTTTTATGATCTTTTGTAAGCTTGGCGAAACAGTAAGCTTGCTCTGAGATTCCGATAGCCTCGAAAACCGAATTCTCCTGTGCAAATACAGCCGTTGAAAACAGCAACCAAAGGCAAATAATTCTATACATTTAATCTGAATTTTTTTTAAACCGTATGACAGACAGTATCGTTTCGGGATTTATCAAACCCAGTGGATTCGTTAACTAAAAAAACCCTCTAACTCACGGTTTTACGATGAAACTAAAATAGCAGTAAAAGAAGGGAAGTCTTTTTGCTATACTCCTTAGAATTTCTTTTTAAGCAAATGCTTCTTAAACTGCGTAACAAAAACAGCAACAGTTCACCAGATCGATCCTTTCGAAGGCTTACCACTCCTTAAAATAAATAAGCGCCTAAATTTAAAACATTTTTTGAAGACCTACTAATCTTTTTAATTTATAAGTCAGTCATTTACCGAGTAAATTATCCTACAGGGGCTTCTGTTTTTTTCTATTTTTACCACTTTATAAATTTAAAAAAAAAGCAAAGAAGGTAATGAACCGCGCTTCAAAATACGGTAGTAGTCATAGCCCGATGTTGTTTAAAGGTTTGGGATCGGTGACTTTCATCGTTCAAACGCAGTTCGCGCTCGATTTCCAATTGCTCACCGACGGCTTATGTCCGACTTACCAACAAAGAGTTTCTCGTAAACAATAGCAGTCTATCACAGCGATTGTCATGCCTTAGAATCCCGGTCAACAAAAGCTCAGACTATCAATTGTATTATTGTTGGATGCAAACTGCCGGTTCAGCGGATAACTGCTATTATAAACACTAGTATAATTAATTGTATACTAAGGTCTCGTTGTCAAATAATTATAGAGGCTTTGGTGTAAGCTCTATAGTGTATTTTTGATGCTCGGTCAAAAAATCAGCTGTAATTAGACTACCGAACTTCGGTTTATTGACCGTAGCCAAATCAATGTCTACAAAAAACAATTCTTCTTGATTTCCCGCCTTATACAGCGTATTGCCATCCGTATCTACGATTTGACTTTCTCCGCGGTAAGATTCGAGTACACCCTCGAACAATTCGGCCCCCACTCTATTACAACTGATGATAAAGTATTGATTTTCCAAAGCTCGGATCGGTAAAATACGAGGCGTCACCTCTCCGCCAAAACAAGCGGAATGACAGACAATTTGAGCACCTTGTAGTTTTAATTTGGTGCTTATCGGTGGAAACCAACAATCAAAACACACCATCATACCAATAGTAGTTTCCCGATATTGAAACACTTCAATAGCATCCCCAGATGCATACAGGCGCTTTTCGTAATCCGGTAAGTGAATTTTCCGTTGATACCCAATTAATCCCGTAGAATCTACGAGTATGGCTGTATTATAAATTCGTCCGTTGAACCCCTCGGGTATGGTTCCCGTTATACAACCGCCACAATTCTTAGCTAGTTCGGTTAGTACTGCTACGGTTTCGCTATCGGTTAAATTTTCAACCAATGGCAACAACTCCTCTTTGTCATCAAAGGCATACCCACTGGTAAATAATTCCGGTAAAACTACTAAATCGAATTTCTGATCTTTTAACTTGGAAGTTATATACGCTAGATTAGCCTTTCTATCTCTTGAAATTACGTTGTACTGAAAAAAACCTACTTTCATAAATTCTCATATTTAAAAACCGTTTATGGTTAATTATACTGCATCCATCCCGGTCACTGTTCAAGAAACCCTTGCCCTGTCAAACAAAACTACTTCAAAAAAACTACTAATAAAAACTGATGTCCCCTTCTGTATTGCGATTTATTTGGACATCGACTACAGTATAATGTTTGTAACTAACCTCATTGCTACGCATTTTATACATGTCCCATCGTCATAAATTTTAACCCACCCAATGCCAACTTGGTATCTCAGACATTGACAGGAATAGGCCAACAGTCTTGGGGTACAGCAAAATTTCTACCTCCCAAAAAAACAGCATTCTAGCGATATTTAACTCGTTTATCAACTTATGATGGTTCTATTAAGTGAAAGAGCTGTGACGGTAATTTTCCAAACTTTCAATTTCCAAGCTGTATTTTAAAAAACGCTAGCAACTGAACTTATTTTTCTTAAAGCAAAAAAAGATGACAAATAAGGTCAAACCGGTAATCACACAAAAACAGTAACACTAGCTTTTTTTAATCAAGTTAAATCCCTATTAAAAGGGACTAGGCATTTTAATAATTGTCTAGTCTCTTTTAAAAAATTTAAGTAAAAACACATTCCTAAATTCGGATATTACTTACATAAGTTTGTTTTTTACCAACTTAATTTTCATTTATAAATTGGATTGCCCGTTCCAAAACTTCGTCTTTTTGTTTGCGAATCCCTTTGATCGTCGGCTTCACTTCGATATCGGGAACAATACCGATTCGTTGCGTTTCTCTACCGTCTGGATAATAAACTCCTATACCCGAAATCAATGTGCGCAAATTTCCAGGTAATGTGATCCTGCTTACATTCCCATCTGCTCCTGCGGTTTGACTACCGATAATGGTTGTGCGATTACCCGCTCTAAATGCCATAGCGGTATATTCGGCAGAACTTTGCGTATTTGCATCAACTAAAACCACCACCTTGCCGGAATAGGTTTGCTCTTCGGGCTCTAGAATCGCAGGCTCCCCAAACAAAAATTCGCCCGGATTGTTGTGGTTAAAGGCAATAAAGGTGGCAAAAGGAGTGGGTTTTGATACAAAATACTGCCCTAATGCGTAAATCATAAAGGCCGACGGGTAATTCCGAATATCTATAATCATCCCTTTGGTATGCTTAAAAAGCGTTTTGATTTGTACTACATCCTCATCTTTAATAGTACTGAGGGTAACATATCCTATATCCTCATTGATCTTGTGATAACTCGGTTTACTTTCGTCCGTTTTATACCAATGATACATTTTTAAGTTAGCCTCGTCATATAAATGGAGTAATACTGTTTGAGTTTTATTCTCTGAATCCCTGTATTGAATGGTCATACGTTCTTTAGTAGATCGAAGCAAATCTTTATTCTCGATATCTCTTAATTGTGCTGCTGTATTTGAAGCGGGGAAATAAGGTTTCAGACTATCGACTATAACGTCAACAGGCCTCCCCTCTATATGGGTGATTACATCACCTACCTTTATCGTTAAATCAGCCAACAATTCCGGGTTATAAATATCGGTTACAACCAATTCGTTTTCGATAAATCCAACGCGAATTGGCGCAAATTTTTTACCTCGGTAATTGTCAATTTCCTCTGCGCCACCCCATAAATTGGCATGAGTGTCATTGACTTCTGCAATCAATTGTAAAGCCGCGGTTTCATAAGCCAGTCGATTGTTTGCTTCAATAAATTTGACAAGGTGCTTCGACAACACCTCTGTCCAACTCGTATCGGTCAAATGTTTATAAGGAAAGTAATATTCAATCATATTCCAATAGCGAAAAAGACTTAACAGGCGATAACCCGCATCGGGTAAAGTCATGTTTTCATAAGAACTTTCATTGGTAAACTCTGGGTTGCCCACATGCAATACGCTTTTTACGTAATAATGTGGTCCTTGAGAACGATTGGCATATATAAAATCTAGTTTTTGCTTTAAATCAACAGAACCAATCAATTCTTTTACAGCTGACAAATTCGGTTTTAAAACAGCTTCATCCCTAGTGGTTTCACAAGATTCGCACAAAGAAATTTCACCGTACTTATCGATCCATTGCAACAATAAGGCATCTCGTTCCACAATCGAACGACTTTTTAAATAGGCAGGTAAAAAACGGAATAGTTCGTAATCCCAATTGTAGTTTCCCTGAGCTATTTCGGGATGGTGGTACTTTAAAAAACCCCATATTTTGCCCAATAAAGTTAAATCTAGTTGTTTTTGTTTACTGAGTTCGGGAAAAACTATAGCTGATTCTTGGTCGTATGCAGTATCCAATTGTGCCTTATAGCTTTTTTTATAAACCTTGGCTTCACTGATATCTTTACCGTCTATAGTCACTTTAAAATCGTCAAACCACAGCTTTCCCCCTCCTGAAAATAAACCACCTAAGACGATACTCTCTGTATTTTCGGGATCTAAAGGCAACGTAATCGCATAGTATTTCCAGTCTGTATCTCCGGTAACCTCTGTTCCTTTCATCCCTATATAGTTGATGTTCGGATCTATTCGAATAAACAACTCCCCACCATCAGCTGCCGCTCCTTGGGTTTTAATATATCCCGATAAGGTGATGGATTTTCCATCGTAATTAGGCAGCGATTGAACCACAGCTTTAAAAGAGGTCGAATCTAAATCTGTTTTAGATTCAATTAGTATTGACGACTTACCTTCTTTAAAGACCTTGCTATCTTTACTCACTGTATAATCATCAGTTCCCATCATGCTCCAGGTGGTAGGGTTACCTTCTTCAAACGTTTCAAAGTTAAAATTACCTGGATTTTCCTGAGCTTTAGCAAATGCTAAAAACATAAAAAACAATAAAATTATGATTTTAATTTCCCTCATTACTTCATTTATATTTGTTAAATTTTATGCTTTTAACAGTAAAGCATACGGTACAATTATAAACATAATCCTTCTTAAATAAATGTTAGCAAATAAATATACTATCAGTTTTTAGCAAAACAAGTAAATTTATCAATTCACCCTAGTCTAATTAACGAGATGATATTTTAAGTTAAAAGCTCTATTAAGATTGTACTTGCCTGACTTCTGTGGCAATTCAGATCGGATAAAAGTATGTATAGACCAAAAGATTTTGGGTATTGGTACAACCATTATCCACCAGGATTGCACAGCTTGGTTGGCACATATCCTGGCTGACCAAAAATATCAGAAAAAACCGTATATGGGAAAATCTAGGGTGATTTTCACCCAGCACTTAATCTGTAATTTCGGTAATTTGAAAAGGTATTTTATCGATTGGAGCGTCTTTTGCATTGGTTTGCAATTGGCTAATTTCCATTAAAACCTCGAATCCCTCATAGACTTCACCGAAAATGGTATAATCGCCATCCAAACGCGGCAAACCTCCCTGTTCCCTATAATGTTTCCGTTGTTCTGCAGTGAATTTCACGCTCTTTTTAATTTCCAGTTGCGCTAATTCCGCTTCAGAAACCGGTTTTCCCACTACGAAGTAAATCTGATTTAGAAAAGATGCTTTTTGTGGATTATCATCTCTTCCAGCACCTAAAGCGCCTATTTTATGAAAAGCCCGTTTATCTATTTCCGGAGCTAATCTAACACGTTGCTCTACGGGAAGATCACTTTCACGAAGGGCAATATCGTCGTCATGCTCACCGCCTTGAACTACAAAATTTTTTATAATTCTATTAAACAAAGCGTCGTGATATACCGAGTTTTTAACCGATTCCAATATCAATTGTTGGTGGCGTGGTGTAAAATCATATAACACCACTTTAAAAACACCTTGGGGAGTTTTAAATGCTAACTTGTGGGATTGTGCCACTAAGGGCAAGGTCAAAAAAAACAGCTTAAAAAGGATTGCATATCGTTTCATCATTTAAAGATATACTTTTTTAAATTTCCTTACAATACTACTTTAAAAAATGGCTATATCGACTGAATTGTAGTTTGCAAATACAAACCAAAAAACTTACTGCTCTTGCACGATGATTTTTTTTATGATTAAAAACGGATGTCTTGCTTGATTTCAATTGGTTATTAACGGTTTAATCTTAAATCAAACCGTTTTTAATTCCTTATGTTATACAACTATTTACACTAAACCCTTAATTCAATAAACATGAAAGCCATGCTTACTTTATTACCTCTTTGTATTTAATTTTAAAGACCATAGGAGTACTGAACTCCACATCTTTCCATTTTACGTCAATGGTTTCAGGTAAATTCTGTTCATTATAAGTGTGCTTCCATTGGGTACCGTTAACAAATTCTATCAGGTTGTTTTTTGAGATGTTTTTCTCTAGCTGTGCTTCCTCTCCATATAGCGGCATGGGTTCGAACTGAAATATATTTCCAATGCCAAAATCGGGTTTGGACTTGTCGTCGTACACAAAATTCCTAAAATTCTCAATATATTTGTCCATCGCATTAATTACTACAGAGTCGTCGTCTAAGTGCAGTACTCTAACCTCTAAAGCATTCTGTGTATTTTTATAATTAAAAAAGAAGTTTTCCATCTGACCTTCTGAAACAAAACTTCTAAGCTGTCCATTCGGAAAATACAAATAGTCTCTACGACTTATTTTTCTTCCAAATTGTATGGTTTCGTCTGCACTGATTTTCCCTTCGCTGTCATAAAATACTTTGATATCGTGATTGAATTCTGGATGGGTATAATCCACAAAACTAATATTAGTAATTTTTCCGTCCGTATAAGTCAGCTCGTTATCGGCCACTTTAATACCCGGATAAGCTACAGGGCTATAAACCGTCCTCTTAATCAATTGGTTATTGCTGTTGTAGAAATATTCTGCCAACAATTCGTCGTTATAATCGTATATTTTGTCCACGATAAATTGCTTTTTTTGCAGTACCGGTATCGGTTCTGTTCCAATTTCTCCTGTGTCGTCTTGACTGCACCCCATACCAAATATTAGGAGTAATACCAAAAAAACTGAGTTTTGTATTTTTCGAATCATGATTCTAGTATTTTTAAGATTTAAACTGAATGCTAATTTAATTATAAAACAAACACAAACATAAATTTTTGTTAACAAATACCAATTAAAAAACAAATAACATCAGCACACAACATCATTACTTAAATATAATACATTTTCACAACAAAACAAAATCGTACAATTATCGGCAATTTTTTATTTATTCTCAGGATAGTCTTATGTTTTAAAAGCGATAAAAACAGTACCACTGTTAGAAATTTACCAAATTGAATTCGTCAGACGATTCTTTATTTTTATTACTTTCGCTATTTAACACTAAACCCTGCTTTAAAAAAGAGATACCATAAGCCGATCATTAATCTCGAAGCTTCAGCTATTTAGTGTGGTGTTCAAAAACCGGATTTACCGTTTTTAATTTAAAAAGAATTACTCGATAGTATGTTGGAAAAATACAGAAAACCCACCCTCTATATTTTAATTGCTATTGTCGCTGTAGCCAGTTTGTTTTTAATTGATCGTTGGGTGCTACCGCAAAAAGAAATTGCCGATCAATTAATAGGTTACAGAAAACTTACCCTCAAGCGCCACACAAAGTTTGGCTCGAGCGAAATGTCGATTGGTTACCATTATTACACGGAAAAAGGTCATGAATTTACGATAGAAGCAGATAAAAAGTGGATCAGCACTACCAACATTCGATTAAAGCAAACGCTTTTGTTTAAAAACATTAGCTCAGCTGAAACCGACAAACACGATTATAGTAGCAAGTTAATTTCGGGTATAAATGGCGTCTGTTTACTGTTTATCCAAATTATAGTTATTTCCAGTATTATCAGTATAGTAGTTCTGATTAGAAAGAAAAATATTTCCAAAAATCAATTTCAAAACATACTGTTGTTCAATGGATTTATGCTTTTTATTACTTTGTATTTAGTCTCTTTATACAATTAACCACTTAAAGCAGTTTCCCTCTAATTACGAAATCTCCATTTCCTGTGCACAACGGACTGATCACAATTTATAAAATGGGTTACAACACAAAACACTATATCTATGAGAGATTGACTGTACTGTGCATTGGAAAACAAGGTTTATATAACAATTTCCCTTGTGGATAAGTTGTGTAAAACCCAAGGTAACTGTTATATTTGTGCGATTTATAATCGTTGACCCATGAAATACTTCTACTTTTTTATTTTTTGTTGTACAACATCTTTGGTTGCCCAAACCTATCATCCCGACAAAATACGTATTGACGGTATGATATCGGATTATAGATACCATCATATGGAGACCTATTTTAACTACTATCCTCAGAAAAGACCCGTGGTTAATAAGGATTCGACCATTATTTCTCGTGGGTATATAGCAGAATATGAAATTGTTAATAATCAAATGTATTTACGCGATTTAAAAACTCCCCTAGAAGGCAATTACCAACATCTGATAAGCAATACTAAGAACATTATTACAGAAAATGCTGCGCCTTTAAAATTACATTGGATAGACGGTTTGTTTGATGTTGGAATAGGAAACCCCAATTATCCTGATACCAAAGACACTTTAAACCCTGTTTATAATACTTATTTTGTATTTGAAACCAAGCGCGGTGTTGTTATCAATACCAACCTCTTTAATTACAAACAATACAAAGCATTTAAGGATTACCAATGGGAACGCTTTAGACCAACAGCAGCCTATAAAAAGCTTTATGACAAACTACTTCTAACCACCCTTGACCCCAGCGCGATTCAAGCACATATTTACCACAATATCTTGTTTTATAGCAAACAAAATTTTCTAAGAAAATCCAGTTAAAAACAGTTTTTTTTCTCTTTATAATTCATAAGTATACGCTATGCATTGACCGCAATACTTATGCCCTCTTTTGTTTAGTTAATCTTTAAGTTATTTTGATGTATGCTTTTCTATAGCTTCACAGCAATATAAAAAACATCCCTTTTTTAGCTCAAAATGACTTTTTTAATATCCAATTCCAATTAAACTAAAAATACTTTATCATTTAACGGTTTTCTATAATAATAAAATACATAATAAACCTTAATTCACTAGATTTTATTATAATTTTTTCCTTAATTTGTGTTCGAACAAAAACCGATTATTCACTATTTTTTGATTCTTTTCTTGACGAATCAATTCTTTAAAAAATTAGATGTTTTATGCAAATTAAAAATACACATTGGGTCTATCAAAGTATTATGGATTGGTCTAAATTTTCTGAAAACAGATCTAGTTTAATAAAAATATTAAATCAAGATTTAGATACTTTCTATTTTTTACGAGGACAAATTAGCAAAGACGATGTACATGCTTATTTAGGGTTTTATAAAAACCAGCTTTTTATTCACTTTATTCCGAGTTCCGTCGATTGTTTAGAATCCTTTTTTGACGAGCAACAGATACCAAAAGAAATCTATAGTTGTTTGGCATGTAAAGAAATACCCCAACTTGACGATCCTATAGAAACGGAAGATGGACTAAAACGGATTGCGAACTGGAGAAACCCAGAAATCAGAAATAAAGTTATCGAAAGCAGCATTTTCTATAATGCCTTTTTTATACCAAATAACAACTTTCAATCCAATATGCCATTAAAAGTGAATTTTGCTCTAAAAGAAAACGTAAATTCCAATGAATTACAAGTCGATTTGGTGTTAAGTAATTTGGATGGTAGACAAGATTTTTTAGATACTTGCAGACCGGTACCGCCGTTTAAATATGATCAGGAAAGTTCTTTTGCCTTATTGTTATATGTCAAAAAATTAGGAAAGCCACAAGAATAGTCGTTTATGGAGATTTATGAATTTGTCAATTATTTGTCTTTTTTAATCCCCATTTCTTTATTTGCTTTACTTTTTTATTCCTTTTATTTTGCACCATATAGCATCTATAAATATACGATCTTAGGCTACCTAAGCACTTGTTTAGTCTTTGCTATTTTAGGTTGGTTTATGGGAGAATTTTACGGAAATAATTTAATACTTATACCGGTATTTGGCGTTTTAGAATTGGGGTGGTTTTCCTGGATATATTTTTCCTTAACTGGACGAAAGATTTGCTTTTTAATTCCCATACCTACGCTTATTTGTTTGATTTACGAGCTGATGACTGTTGACTTTAATAATGTTGAAAATTTACAATCCTATACTCGGTTTCTTTCGACCTTGTCGTTAAATATATTAGCCCTATTTTATTGTTATTTACTTCTAAAAAATAATTGGAAGCGATTTAGTTCTCCTTTCTTTTTATTAAATGCAAGTGTACTGGTATATGCCTCTTTCAATTGTTTTTATTACCTACCGATTAACTTATTAATCAATTGGGGTTCTCAAATGAAATTTTGGTTTTGGCTTATAAATATAATTGTTACTTTAATTTTTTATTTTGTAAATACTAGAATATTATGCACCCTTGGCAAGATGAAGACACCGTAGTAATATGGTTTATAATTGGTTTAATATTAGTTCTACTATTGAGTATTGCCTTTGTTTTTTTACTAAAGGCAAACTATAAAAAACATCTGAAAAACAAAATTATAATAAAAGACTTAAGGTTAAAACACATCAAAAAGCTTGAATTAACTTCTGTAGAAACACAAGAAAAAGAGCGAAAAAGAATAGGTAGTGATTTACATGATTCGGTGATAAACTCTCTAAATATATTATATCTAAAATCTCAATCGGGTTTAAGCGAAGAGGTTATGGTAGATAATATTCAAGAAACCATACTATTAACCCGACGTATTTCTCATGATTTAAATCCTCCCTTATTGGAATATGAAAACATAGAGCATCTCCTTAAAGACTTACTAAACCAATGGAATGCTTTCTATAACATTCATTTTTACATTTCTAAACAGGAAGATTTTAGCTTAAATACCGATCAAAAAATGCATCTGATGCGCATAGTTCAAGAACTTATGAGCAATATCTATAAACATGCTCAAGCCAGTATGATCCATTTTAATTTACGATTATCCAATAAGTTTTTTATCTTTTCTATGATAGACAATGGAAAGGGATTTGATTATGATAAACGGTCACCAGGCTTAGGACTTAAAAACATCCAAGTGCGATCCGATATATTAAATGCCAATTTCAAATACAAACAAGAGAAATCCAGCGGCACTGTTTTCTTGTTTTTACTAAAAAGAGACCCCGTATGAAAACAAAAGTAATCTTGGTTGACGATGAAGTATTAATTACCGATTTATTATCCGGTTTTTTGGAGCGCAATGAAAACATGGAGGTTTTAAACACCTATAATTCCGGTCTTGACTTTTTAGAAAACCTTGAGCATCTTACGGTTTTACCCGATGTGCTCCTTATAGATTTTCGTATTGGGGACATTGATGGTGTGGAACTATTAAGAAGAATACGTTTATTGGGTATTCCAACACCCATAATTTTGATGTCTTCGCATTATAACGACGGATTAATCGGTTTTATGGTTAAATCCGGTTTTGCCGCCTTTATTCCCAAAAACACCAAACCCACTGACTTAATAGAAATTATCAGCGAAGTCAATAGTAAAGGTTTTTATATGAAACCCGAGCAATTTGCGCTATTAAGGGAACAAATGACTTCCAAAAACCACCTTTTTACCCCCGATTTAAAATTGGCTTTAAGCGATCGAGAAATCGAAGTAATGCGATTGATCGCACAACAAAAAACAGCTAAAGAAATTGCAGATATTTTATTTATTTCGCCCAAAACAGTCGAAGGCCATAAAAACAGTTTGTTTTTAAAAACAGGTGTCAAAAATGTGGTCGGACTAATTGTCTATGGCGTCCAACAAAAAATTTTAAATATCGATGAAATTATCGTCGATTAAAAAAACACCTATACTGCAATAGCAATACCCGGGCTATTTCAAAAATAATATTGGACCGCTATTTTTATTTATAGCGGTCACCTGGTTTATTCCAAATCTTGGTTGGTAATATCAGCAACTGCAGCAATCTTTAGAGTAATTTTTTCTAAGCTGAGCAAGGGTAAAATATTGTCTTCATCTATACTGGAGTAGAACGTAACAGCAAAACTCAATATACCTTTCTGTTGAGCGGGCTTTTTGTTATGAAACCAATCTAAAATGGCTTTATTTAGGGCTGTTATTGCAATTCCTGTACCTGCGGCATCCGTTTGATCAAATACTGTAGGTGGCATTAGTACTACAGGTAATTGAATAGGAATTTCGTGTAAGCAATAAGTATAATTAACCCAAATCTTGAGCCTAACTGGATTTACAGGCCCTGTTGACGAGGCTAATAATTCTGTTAGTAAGCCTTTAAGATAATCCATTAAGCTATTTGATACTGGCAATAGCGGTAACAATGGAATCTCCTGCGTTATTTTTTGCGATGGTGTTATTGGATTGCTAAACCTTTTTACAGGTGTAGCATAAACAAACTCCGGACTTGTATTTAAGCCATTTTCTCTACCACTGAGGTTGGCATTGCGTTGTATATATAAGCCAGCCCAGCCGTTTTGTATCTGAAGCACACTGAGATTTACAAAACAAATACTTCTTTCTCTAATAGCTATTCCGTCGGTAAAGGACAAATATTGTTTTTTGCCTGCAATAATTTGATAATATCGGTAACTCACTTCAACATAATCTTGAGGAAAACTTTGCCTTGGCAAACGTATTTTACGCGACGCATTGGACTGCTTTGTTACGAAAACTTCTGCTATATATCCATTGATTTGTACTATAGGATAGTTCACATAATCAACCGCTTTATCTTTTGCCGTAGCCGACCAATTACTAACTATAATTTCAAATAACCCAGATTCGGTACTCGAATCGGAATCTCTTTCCGTAATATCAAAAGATACTTTTACAACATCTAATGGTGGAATATCCATCAATAAAGATGGATCTGGACTATATAATTTAAGCCATTTATCCGCCACTTTCCCAACCAAATCCCTATAGCTATTTAACGCATTGCTTAATCGTTTTAATTCTGCTTCGCTGATTGCTGCGTTGACTTTAGGCAATTCATCTTTGAAAAATCCATTGAAATTTTCGCGTACCGATTCGAATTGTGCCAATTCAACAAAAAGTTCTTTTTGCTTGATACTTAGGTCTTTTTCTTCTTCTAGCACCTTCCAATCCGATTGCTTCGCATTGAAATAGACTTCAAAGTGATAAGTGTCCTGAGCGGTATACTCCTGTATCGTATAATCAAACAAAAAATCGGAATACTTGACTTTGTTAATACTGATGCGCTTATCGGGTATTGGAGCTACAAAGATTTGACTTCCAAATGCAGGTAAGTTCGGATATTGACGAATAGGTATCGGAATCTGAGTGCCGATTTTGTCGGTTTGATTTTGAGCCTTTAGCGGAACTATAAACGTTAACCATTTCGATAGTTCATAATCACTCAAGTCGCTAGAATATTCCGAAATAGCGGCAACTTTAAGTTTGGTGATATCAAATTCCAAATGGCTAATTTGATAGTCAATCGCTAAGCTGAGATTGGAATCCAATTTGGCTTTTTGGGTCGAAAAGGTATAAGTAAGATACGAATTTGATTTTTTTGATAAATCGGTATTAAAATTCCGCAACGGTATTTTTGCCGTCGAAAACACATAATTCTCATTGGTTTCCGCATCTGAAGATACGGCTGCAAACGGTTTTCCATACAAATTAGGCGCCACGATTTGATCGCTGTCGGGGTAAGGAGAATCCACTGCGGTTTGGTATTGAACAACTGCATTTAAAGCATATCCATCGGCTAAATTGATTAATAATTGTTGTTTTATTTTCTCCCTAGCCAACTCTTGTCCTCCTAAAAGCTTGGTGTCGTATTCTAGAATAGGAATGGTTTGTAAGGCTATGGCCTGTGCTAATATCTCTTTAGCTTCTAGGAGGTTCGCTAAGATTCCCGCGCTTTCTTTACTACCATTAAGATGATCAATCATCGTTATAGGCAAACTTAAATCGGGCGCCAAAACCTCCTCTAACCCGCTTAGTAATCTAGTCGCCCATAATTCTGTATCCACATTATTAAAACTCATAACAACAGGGGCTTCCACTTCAGTTGTTAGATAATGAGAAAATGGATAAATAGGTATATTGGTAAGATTTGCTAGAAAATTAACTAAAGGCTGTGGCGCAAAGCAAACGACTTCTTCAAACTTGATGTCAAAGCCAATTCCGGCTTTTTTACTGTTTATATCTTTAAAACGGATTACCCATAAAGCTTCTTCTTTTGCTCCAGTAATACTGCTGGCAGTTTCACTTACATAAGTAGCTGCCATTTTTAGTCTTTCCTCCTTAAAAGTGCTTTCAAATTGTTTAGCAAAGGCTGTTAGCATTAACGTGTCGGCACTTTTTTGCAGTTGCTGCTCCGAATCCGACTCGAATCCTTTTAATTTAGGCTTAATAGAACAGCTTACGGACTGTACACCCGGCACAAAAACCTTTGGTGATGCTGATAAGACGAATTGCGAATCGATAAGGTCTTCTGAACGCGAAAAACCTACGGTCACAGCAAGTGCAAATATATCATTAGGCTGGCTATCCGCAATACAATCCCTATAGTTATAATGATAGCGGTAACGCTGGTGTGCAACAGCTACGCCTTCGAATTGATTGTTTGAATCAGGATTTTCAATAAAATTATTTATCCACTCGATAACCGTTTCTAAGTAAACGAGCAGTCCCTTTTTTAATTCCGTCTGTTTTGTTTCTGTTTTAGGATACGTATGTGTAGGATCTAAGGTTACTTGAAACGAAACGTTAAAATCAAGCTCTACAACCTGATAATAGATCGAGATATATTGTTCTAAATCAGCTACTGCTCGTTGCAATACCAAGATCTTGTCGTTTGCAGCATCTTGACTTCCCGGATTCCAACTGTAATTATCTGCCGGATAAAAGTCCAGATTTAAACTGAAGTTGTCTTGGGACTGCGGCTGTTTTTCAAACGCAAAATCCACGGTTAATACCGGCCATGCTGACAGCGGTATCAGTTGATCAAAATAGCCAATTTTAGTCGCCAAACTCGGTATGGCAGTATCCAAAACATTACCATAATTATCCTGCCAGTTAAAATCGAGTTCCAGGGTTTTCGACAGGCCTAAATAGGGTGATGATTGAGCGGAAAACCACAACGGTTTGGAGTTGGTCTGCGCAGTTTGATAAATACGTGCCACCGGCAAGGCTTTAGCATAACGCCATAAGTCTTGGTCGATATCGTTGGCATTGTCCTGGTTTTCCACGTCTTGCGGGCTCAACGGTAAAAGGGAAGTAATCGCTTTAAAATCACCACTCCCAACCGTTTTAAAGTTGATTAAATTATATTGTTGTTCCAATTCGTATTGATAATCCGGTGAAAGTTCTGCCATTAACTCCTCTGTTGGAGCGGTTGGGTTTATTCTAGTCAATTCAAATCCTATATTACCCGGTTTTAGTATGGCATTTCTCTCCAATTTACCTTCTTGTACAAGTACGTTGTTATGGTTGTTTTCCAAATCGACTTTCCAGCTTCCAAACAACAATTCCTGACTAGCATTGATGGCTTTGGTCGTTACCAAAGCATTCATAAACGGTTTAAGTTTATGCGATACTTCATTTACTACACCTTCGTAAGTAATCATTACATAGAGTTCTGCTTCACCGTTTGCAGAGAAAACACTGTCGGGCAAAGTTCCTCCATCCGAGGTTTCCAAATATAGGTAGTATCCCCCAGTTCTCACCAAGGATGATTTCCAAATTCGCTCGATACAGGTGGCGATAGGTGTATTGGAAATCTTTTGTTCCGTTAAGGCTAAGCTTGAAAACTTTGGATTTGTCTCTGTAGATAGATTGGTATTAATCAATAAAAGCAACAAATCTTCTGAGGAATAAGAATGCAATGCTTTTACCTTATCTTGTGTAGCATCCGAAGAAAAAAGTATGGTCAATTCCTTTGGGCGGAATTCCTTTTGATCATCTTCCAACAAGGCGGTAAGCAAATCAATACCCGTAGCGTCGGTTCCAAATACTTCAAAGGTGCATTTATTGATTTTTGATCCGTTTTTGGACGATGCTCTTTTTACGGTTAAAGGTATAAAAGTGCTAAAGGAATAGCTGTCTTTTTCCAAGTCTTTTATGCTGCGTTTGGCTCCAGGTCTGTCTTGTACTGCTACTTTTATATCGATTTCAGGAGTTTGATGCAAAACGGTGTTTAACGATTTGGAAAAATTCCATATAGCAGTAGCTGAAATGCCCCCTTCTTTTTCCCATAAAATCGGATTGGCAAATGCAAAGGTTTTTTCTTGATCTTGATATAGTTTTAAAGCTTTAGGACCTTCCGTAATCAACGGTTTAATGGTAATTTGCTGAAAATTTTGGACCCTTTGCTTTTCTACGTCTAACAGCTTATAGGAAAGGCTGACCGTTTCTTCGAGAGTTGCTGCAAAGGCTTCTCCGTTAAATATAACCCACGGCAAAGTATCATTCGGGCTAGCCGTTTGGGTTTTGCTCAAGGTAAAAGTGTATTCAAAGGAATCGATATTATCAATATGCGGTAATGTAAATTGCTGACCAGAAAGGGCATAAAGTCCTTGTGTTTCCTTAGCAGCATCGCCAACTGCAGTTACCATAGGCAAGCGAAGTCCGTGTAAGCTAAAACGACTGGCATTACCACCCGCTCCAATGAAAAAGTCTTTTTGATAGACCGCATTCAATAAATCGACGCTGGTGAGCGCTGTCACGTTTTCAATGCAAATGAGGGTGTTTAACGCCAACCATTTTGTGTTTCTTTCGTTGGCTTTTGCAAGCTCTTCCAACGGTATATTGAAATCCGTAGCTATCGACAAAAAAGTAGCCTGTTCGGGAACAGTAGCCATAAAGGCTGGTAACTTTACCGCAGTAAATGCCGCCAAAATTGGTATATGAGCATTGAGGCTAATTACAGCTGCAAGCTGTTGTTTAGTAAGATTATTTTTTTCTGCAATGCTTTCCAAGGTGTCTTCTGCCAACACTCGGTAAGGTATTTGTGAACCCGGCAACTTGATTTGGCTCATCGGTATAAAAAGCTGAACCTTGCTGTTGAGTGATACCCATTCCTGAGACCAGGCATCATCTTGCTTACTATATGGGTGTAAAGCATTTATTTTATCAAAGGTATCGTCAGCTTCTATGCTGTATGTTGTTCCACTTATGGCAATCGGTTGGTCTTTTAACAACAAACCTTCAACCGTTTTATTGCTGTTGACCAAAGCCGTAGCCGTTGTGGAAAATTGAGTAGCAACAGCAGCTAATGAAGTACCTGCCTTGGTGATGCGATAATCATAGACTTCCATAACATCACAGGCGGTTTGCAACAATGACTTTCCGATCAGTAAGAAGTAATCTCTAAAAATATAAGTGGCAATAGATTCCAACTCCAATAAATCGGCTGTGTATTTATTTTCGACAGCACTTTCAGGACTAAATTGTTTTACCTGCTCCTTAAGTTCCCTTAAATAATCTTTGTTTACCGCGTTGCAAGTACTGAAATCCACAACCGTATCGTTGTAAGAGTTAGACATAAAAAGCTGTGGAATCATCGGAAATATCGTCAAAAACAAATCCTCGATTTCCGTTTTTTCTGCTGTCAAAGTATTTTTTAAAAGTGCTTTCTTATGGTCCGTATTCGGATCGATAATATTTAACACAAATAAAGAACTGATAAAACTAACAATTTGCTCGTAAGTAAACGGTACGTTATCGCTGTCGTTGTCCTCGTTTAAGGCTTCCAAAATTTTGGTCAAGGTCTCTTTATCGATTTTTTGAATAAGGAGTTTCTCAAAAGTTCCTGCCGCTTCTGTAGGTGAATTGGCCGCATTTAGAATCCAGCTCAATACCGCTATACACAATTTGTCAAAAGCTTGAAAAGGGCTGTTTGATTTTAGCGCATTAGCATCTATAATTCGTTCTCTAAGAACTGCATCTCCCAGTGCGCGATTATTCTCTAAGAATAAGCTAGCTATACCTATAGCTGACTGGGTTGTTTCGACTTTTGCCGCACTAAATAACGGAATAAGATTAACCGTCAACCGTTCCACATTGTCCTGATTAAATACCTGATTCCAGTTCAATACTATGGGCTGCTGTGCCGGATTTCCTCGTTTTTGAGCAGCGAAAGCTATCGAATTAGCTGCTGATTTTAGTTGAGAAACCGTGTTCCATTGCGTTGGTGATGCCTGCCCAATCGTAAAGGATTCTCGAATGGTAACTGCAAACGAAAGGTGAATTTTAATCTTGAAAATTCCCAAGTTAATTTTTACGGTCAGTCGTAAAGACACCCCCGCTTCAAAAGACAAATAGATAGGTGCTCCTGCCTCTACTTCAACGGATATCATCGCATATACGAGTATATCCAAAGTCGCGGAAATAATGGCAAAATTTACACTACCATATATATGTCCGACCAAGGCAAAAGTCCCTTTTACACGATAATATAAATCCGTAGCATTATTAGCGAGTACGGCAGTGGTTTTATACGGTTTAAACCAAGCTAAAGTTCCTTCTAATACGCCATAAAAAGTGATGGTAAGCCCAGCACTTAAAATACCTTTATTCAAGGTTTTTCCCAGTCCGATGTTTAGCCCCAGACCGAATTCTAAAACCGGATCAAAGGTGCCTAAATTTGTTTGGGGAACGGTAACGGAAGTAGCTCCATTGAGGTAGGCAAAATAAAAACCACCCTGACCGACAAAGGGAAAACACTGAACGCCAAACGAGCGCGAAAAATCGTTATTGTATGGAAAGCCAAAGTCAACTTTAAAATTACCGTTGGTGTAGATCCAAATCGCTATAACCGGCAAAGTTACTGAAACAGCACCAAACTCTAAATTGCGGATGGCGTCTGGTAATTTTAACTCTATTTGATATACACCAATATCATCGGTTATTTTTTTATAAAGGATTTCAAATTCTAATCCGTCTAAAACTTTCGCTTTATCTCCACTGAGTTTTATATAAATACCATATAATACCGGGTCGTTAAAGACGACTTGTAAGGCGACGGTTTTCATAATTTCGACATCCAGCCCAAAAAGCCAATCGCTTTCGTTGCTAAAACGCAACATTTTTGTAAAATCGGGTACTACGGTTCCTGGAGCCGGAGGATCAAATAGTTCCAACATATCGTTAATCACCTCTTTTACACGCGAATAGGATGCGGCCTTTTGCAATTGTATATGCTGACCGATTCCTATAAATTTAAGATCAAAAAGCGACCCATTGGGTTTGGGTTGTGGCAAGCCCTCCGCTCCTAAAAGATTAACTCCATCGCTACCAAATAAGTTAGCTAAATCAAATTGTAAACCAAATATATCCAAGCTGCCTTCCATATTGATATTTACTTCGCGAATAGAACGAGCAAAAACCTCGATATGACTTATTTTTAAACCAAAATCATTAAAACCGGGATCGAAAGCGATTCCAAATTCAATTTTTGAATTCGGCGCGTTCGGTGCTTTTAGCATTAACTTAAATTCGGGTATATTAAATTCTAATATATAATTCCATGGAGTCGGGATTTGCAATTCAAATCCAGGTTTTACAATTTGTACAATACCGGTTATTAAATCCTTTAAAGTAAAATCTTTTAACTCGACTATAAATATTTGCTCTTCCTCGTTAACAACTGCAGTCATTACCAAAGGTTTACCAACAAATTTAAGATAGGCAGCTATGCCGTAGGATTTCTGATAGGAAGTAGTCATAATTATAGGGGTAATTTTAATATACGAAAGTTTACAGCTATTTGCTAAACAGCCTCTTTATTCATCTTTTACAATAGAAATAAAATGATTCCGGAAAGACCCAAACCGGTTTTTCCGGAATTTAACAATACTTTTTTTCAAAATAGGAATGCTAAAATGATCTTACTGCATTTTAGTTGCTTCAACACGGAAACCAATTCCGTCTATTATCGCAGCACCCAATATATTGTTAGTGCTCATCTGAATACCGATACTGATGGAAATTTGATCAAGGGTGTGGTTTTCCGTTATTTCAGTCAAGGCTACCTTCTTAGCTTGTTTAAGAAAACCCAGTTGAGGAATAACCGACTCTACTTTTGAGTTAATTGCCCTCAGTGCTTCTTCCGCATCAATGCTGGCTCCTGCTTTGCCCAGTTGTACCGCAACTGCTTGAATAACCTTAGATGGTTCTTTGATGTAATGCTTTTCTTCCAAGTCAACTAACCGAAAAAAACAAAACAGCTTTAATGCATTTCGAGCTATTAATTCTATTTTATGTCCTAAAACATCTAGGGTTTTACATATAATTTTCTGAACAGGCATTGTTTAAGTTTTTTAATTTAAACCGCAGTTTGATTCAGCTCGATGGAAAAAGCAATACCGTCCAGGGTCACAGGACCTAGGGTGTTGCCTTCGGTGAGACGCAATCCAAAACCAAACGCGTATTTGGCATTATGCAAATCAACATTCTTATCATCTTTGTCTGAGGGTTTTATAGTAAACTCGGTAATAACAAGTTCGCTAGTTATGATCTGCTTCAATACCGGAATATTTTTTACTTTATCTATTTTGTCTTCAATTTCTTTCACATTAACAAGACCCGAAACCGTACTGTCAAATTTTGTTAATATGGTTAACAGCGCTTCATCGATTTTTCCTAAACTCGCTGCTTCATAGAACGACGGTGCCTTATAAGAAAAACTAGGATTGGTAATATCCTCTGCTGTCAAAGTGACTAGCGACCCATTTAAGGTCAAGTAAACGGCCCCGCCGAATTTTTTTGAATAGTTTGCCATGATTTCTAATTTTTATGGATTAATTAATAGGATTTCTTTTTTTTAGGTTTTGGTTTGCTGAGTTCCTGCTTTTTGTCTTGTTTATAAGCGCCAAACCACGCCAAATTACTGCTGGCAGAACCGCTAGCTGCTGGACTGTCTGGATTGCCAAAAAGATAGAGTACCGTACTTCCATTTGGCGGCAATTTTTTGCCTAATAGCGATACGCCTACCTGAGTAAAGATCATGGCATATTGCCGTGTTTTTGGTTCATTAAAAAATAAAACCGAACCGATTTCAAATTTTAATACCCCCTCAATACTAAAACCGCCTCCGCCTCCACTAAAAGGCATTTTTACATAAATATGGGTTTGGTTACTTGCTATTCCCGGACGCCAAGCTAGTATTAAAGTAGCGTCGAAACCCACTTTGGCCGCTAGCGCTCCCAAGCTTCCCAGATTGAGGTTAAAACGTAAGGCATACCAATAATCAGACACAGGCGCCGTAGGTAGTGGCGCTTCGACCCGAATAAACCCCAACGATTCCGGATTTGTTATTTTATGTTGTTCCTCCGCCTTATCCGGATTGTTGTACATTAAATTTTTAAGTTCGATAGGAAAATGTTGCACCAAACTTCCCAGCCGTGCTTTGCTGCTACTCTTGTTAAAATTAATATTGGCAGGAATAAATAAAAATGTTTTATGAGGTGTTCGATCGCGAGGATTAATGTCTTTTAGACTAAACTTCATATCCAATAGTAGGTTGTCAAAACTCAGACTGTCGTAGGAGAATAAATCAAAATCCCCTATTTCTTTGAATTTGAGGTTGCCCGACAAATTAAAACGAGTAGTCATCAAGTTTTTTTCACTATCTTTTTTTATTTCTTGTTTGGGAGCCATATCTTCTACGGTGGACAACTCGATTCCCGTTATAGTAACCGATTCTATGGCCGTGCTGGATACCCATAACGTATTGGGTTGAGCAACGGTAAAAGTATAAGAGATGTTACCATTCTTTTTATCATACTGCCCATTCATAACGATACTGTTACTGTAAATAGCCGATTTGCTAACCGCTGTTTCTCGCACGACCATCTCATCAAAGAGGCTGTTTAAACTCAATTGAATACTGGCACGAAAATCGGCTACTAATGAATTGGCAAATAGTATCTGCAAATCCAAAACTTGAAAATCATAGTCCCCAGGAGCTTGTGGATAACTTTCTGGTCTTGGAATCGTTTCATTCTGATAGGCTAAATACATCGGATTAAAATAACTTATCATCCCAAATAAGGAGCTCTTGAAGTTGACATCAAGTTGTTGCTTATCTGTTGTTTTGATTTGGTTGGCCTCAATTCCGAAATGGTGGGCTGCAAATCCAGCGGGATTTATTCCGGCCATAATGGCTTTAATCTCTGCTGGAAGATGGTCTGGGTTTAACGTTACTTGCAAAACAAGTACACCCTGCCACAAAGGATTCGTTACGATATTTATAAATTGCTTAAAACCTCTATTTTGAGGCGAATTACTATCGGTTTCTGTATTACTTATGGCTTTTCTGGCTGTTTCTATATATGCTTCAATCCACTTAATCAAATTAGGGATTTGCTTTTCCTGATTAAATACCGTAGCATCGGTCCATAGTTCCGAATCCTTAATGCGCTCTTCTATAGATTTGTTACAAAACTTAAAAATCATGATGTTGGTAAATTCCGCATCGGTATTATTTTGTTTGTTTTGATGAGCAATGTCCAGTAAAAAAGGCCAATCGGCAATATTTATTTGGTTTTGAAAGTGGTCTATATAGTATTGTAACACTTCCGGATTATCGGGTTTAGTCGGATCGCTGATTACTAAAAACTGTTCGTTGGTTTGAAAAGCACTTTGCAAGCCGGTGATGTTATTCTGTATATCAATACCTTTAAATCGTAACGGTAGCTGTGTCGTTTCTGAACCGCTGCGTTCATTATTTGCCAAGGTTAGGCATTTCCATGCAGTTTTATCACTGTTGAGATTGACCAAAAATCCTTGCGGAGTGGTTGTTAGGTTACCAAGAGGACAATCATCGGCAGTAATTCTTTTTACAGTCGAAGTTTTTTTACGTTTTTTTACTGCATTTAAATGTACTTTCTGGAAATGTGCGATAATTTGTTTACGACTCGGATTTAATACCTCGATTTCAAATAGTTTAAAAACGGCTGAATTATCTTGGACTATATCCCCCTTTTTTCTTAGTTTTTTAATCGGCTGAACCGTGGCAGAAGGCACTAAGGGAAAACCGTCTTTATTATTGCAATCCAACGCTGCTAAGTTTGCAGAAGGAACTTCGGCATAATCCAATGTACCGCGATTTTTTCCCGGTTCATATAATGGGGCCTGTACCGGCTGAGAATAGTAATTATTTAAAAGCTTTGAACTGTTTGGTCCCTTTTTTATCAACGCCCATGAGGTCGTATATTTATCGGTTAACAGCAGTGTGTTCTGAGATTGTATTGGGACTTTTTTATCCGTATCAAAGCAAGCAGCATAAGCCGGTTTGTCTGGAAAGAAGCTGATTCGATCACCCAGTTCCGCTTTTGACGCTTCTGTAAAGCTAATGGTTTCGGTACCCGATAAACCACATAACAACATGGTGCCAAAATCCGATTCGGATTCTTGATCAGCTGTACCCAATGTAAAATCGCCCTCTAAAGTCCAACAATATCTTTGTTGTGCTGTTGGGCTTAATATGCCTTTACCGAATACGATTAAGGCACTATCGGCTGTCGGACTTCCTTCAGTATCAAACTGTGTTATCGGTTGAAAAACAATTTGTTTACCGTAATTCGTGATGAGTTTTGTAGGAAGTAGGCTTTGTTCTTTAATTTTTGTGTTGTTTTTCTCCCTAAAAGCAAAATGGGTTCTACGGGGATTCCACTCATTAAACACATCCGAAAAGTCGATACTGGCAGTGAAAGAAGCGGGAATGGTTTGTTGAAATACGTCATAAACCAACTCGGTATCCCGTTGTTCTTTATCTGTATAAAAATACTTGAATCCGGTATCGAGTATGGTGTATTCTTCCAAAACATCTTTGCTTTTTACATAGGGATATAGATCATTTTCACACTCAAAAAATAGCGGTTTCTCGAAAGTAAATGGGAATGAGATAGCAAATTTTAGACATCCTCTATTAATTCCTGTTAAAGGAATCAGCAGGGGTTGTTCTTTACCCACGCCTTTGGTGTCTATTTTACCAATTCGGATGCTTTTATTTTGCATTTTATTAGATAAAAACAATCCGTATTCGGTGTCTTTAGTAACCGAAGTTGGCATACGGGAAATGACAAATTGACTCCCGACAATCTCGATTTTACAAGATGGTGGTATTCCCATAAAAATAGAATCATTAAGATCCAAATGTTGCGAACTGTATCCGGGATTCACATTACCGGAAGTACTCCAATATTTGAGTTTTTTAAATAAAAGGGCTTTTCCAAGTTCTATATCCTCTTTGCCATATTCTGGATTAAACCAGAAAAAACAACGATCGGTGTTGGTAGGGTATTTTGTATTAAGGAATGTCCAGTAATTACTTATAAAATGGGGTTGCTCTAAATCGGGGGGGCTCGCCGCAAAAAGGTAATTTCCCCTATATATATTTAAACTATCGTCTAGAGAAATCGATTGTGGAAACTCCTTGTAGTCTGGAGGTAATATATATGCTACCCAACCCACAGCACCTTGTAGCACATATAGGTTCTTGATATTTGACGGTTTAAATACATTGACAGCCATAAGTTTTACTTTTAATATCATGTTAAATAGCCCCGAATTCAAAACGAAAACCGGCCAGAAATGCGTTGTGTTTTTAGAATACTTGCCGTAACTAATATGCTGTCAAAAACAATATGCCCTGTTTTTTACAGTATAAAAACTATGGATAAAGGCTCCTTAATCCGGGTTTGGGATTCGGAACTCTGTAGCAGCAATAATCCATTCCGTAGCTTCGCTAGATTCCCCACCCATTCCGTATACTACCGTGTACATCTGATTCGGTACTAGTCCACCTTCAATATGGTTTATCGCTAACATTCCCTGATTGAGATTACTATTAATTCTTTGTTTTTTAAGCAGATTTACCCCCTTAAAAGTATGGGCCGTAAAGCGCCCACTAAAAATTGCAATCCAATTGTTATTATCTCTTGGTAAATTAAAGGCCGGTGTCTCATAGGCAATAATCAAACTGTCCGTTCCCAATTGAACCACTTCCACCGAAGAAGAAAAAGCATTATCGGTACTGATTGGTATATATCGCGCTTGATTTTTGGGAATAATCAAGGTACTGCAGAAAGAGGTACTGTCTTTTCTATTGATCCCCAATCCAATGATATAGTCGATATTGTTAATTCCTTGATCGAGTTCAAAAACGAAACTTCCCTCTTTACTATCTAAATCAATCGATTGTATTGCTTTTTTGCGATGCAAATCCTCAATTTGCGTTCCTTGCCATAAGGCTGCGTAATAGCCCGACTCTCTAGGATTGCTCCCCTCGAGCCCATGTAATTCGATGGCAATCATCGATGCGCTATACAAGGTGGCTGTAAATGAAATAGTCTGCTTCTTTTGTTTAGGAATAAGCTGTATAGACCCTAAAATATTAGGGTCTTGCTGCTTAGTCGAAAAACAGTATGCCAGCTGTCGCTCCGAAATACACGAACCCAATCCCGTCAGTAAAAACAGGGATAGAAACAGTATGTATGTTGTTTTCCAAGAGATTGACATGACTACAAATGAATGCTATTTAAAACGGCCAATATTTAAAATAACTTCCGTTTTATTTTAAACTATTTTTTTTACGGTTCGAAAGTTACCACTACAGCCTGATTAATTACCTCTGCACTATAAAAGCCTGAGTCACTATTCAAAATGCGTTCTCGGTCAATATCTCCGAATATTTCTAAAAACGCACTTTTGATTTCTGACGACCAAAAATCCAAACAACCTACCACCCATCCGGTCTCCAATTCTGCATCCCAATTTTCTAAGACTGTTCTGACTGTTGCCACATCAGCTAGCGTAAAGGGAACGTCGTTTTCATCAAATAGAACCAAATGGATTCCAATTAACTTAGTACTGTCTTTGATTTTGCAAAAAAGCCCCAAGCAGGAAGTAAACTTTGTAAATTTAAGCTTGTCTCCTATGGCGTATTGACATTCAGCAATAGCAGTTAAATTGGTGGTTTCTGTAAGTGAATACATATTAGTAAATTTTAGTATTAAATAGAAATAGTTGCCTTGAATTTAAAATCCCCGTCTGCTTGACCATAGTCAGTCAATTTATACGTACTGGCTCCGGTATGTTCTCCCATAGCCATAATGTAATGATCACCCCCATTGTCGTAAAAAAACAAGGAAACACTTTTTACTCCCAATACGCCCGAAGAAGCATGGAGTACGGGAAACCCAGCGAATTTATAAGAACCCGTTGCCTTTCCTTTATTACTATAAACATCATTTAAAGATTGTTTTAAGTTCGACTGTCTGTCGGAATTTAACAGATTACCAAGATATTTCTCGGTCTGAGCCTGGTCCATCGCACTGGTATGCGTGCCGTCTGATTTGATTACGATTACTTTATTAGACATTTTGAATTTTTTTATAGGTTAAGACATAAATAGTAAGCTCTTGCACTATCCGTATTCGAATAGATCTTAGTCATTGGATTTTAAATTCCCTATGAAACAGTAAATTCGGCAGCCGAAACCAAGTTGGAATAATTCGGTTTTCCAGATTTATCTAATCCCATACCGTAAACTAGAGTGTATTTTTGAAAGCGCACCAATCCATCAGGAATTTTGTTCATAGCCACGGCTCCTTCGTTGGTATTGTCCTCAACCATAGTGGTGGTAATCACATTAAGCCCTTTATACATATTTGCTGTCAACTGCCCCTTGAATAAAGCGACCCAGTTGTTATTAGTAGCAGCTAAATTATAGGGTGGAGTAACAAAAGTAGCTATAAGACTGTTGCTGCTTGAATATTGTAGCTCCAGTGTGCTCAGGTTAGTTTCCAAGGGTGTGAATCGCGGGCTTCCTTTAGGAATGTTTAGCGTTGCGCAAATGGAAGTACCACTATCACTATCTACACCAAAACCGATGATGTAATCCAAATCGGCCAAGGCAAGATTTTCAAAAGTTGTACTACCGGCCTGAGTGCCCGTTTCGATGTCTTGCTTGGTTAAAGCATTTTCAAGTGCTTGGATTTGACTTCCTTGCCAGATGGCTATAAAATAACCAAGCGCTTTAGGATTAGAACCGGGTAATGCATCGAAATCTAACGAAACCATGGTTCCGCTTTGAACCTGACCTGCTAGGTCAATTGTAAATTGTTTTTGAACGACAGCCATATTTAAATATTTTAAGAATTAATAAAAAACATGGGTTTTTAGAACATGCTCACTGTTCACACCCTGTTTATTTATTACAAATATGAAGCGATTCAAAGGATTATTTAAGCTGGTAAATACCCCTTTTGTCAAAATAGGTATTTACCCGCTAAGTCTTTTCAGCCACTATCGAAGGCTATTTATATAACTTAAAAGTTTTAAAAGTAGGCGTATCTCCTATACCCTCTTAGGTTTTTTATTTACTTTACACAGCTTCCTCTCTGAAATGCCTCCTCATAGGAAGGGAAAACTATAAAAACAAAAAGAGGCTGTCTCAAAAAAAGACAGCCTCTATGGTAAATTCAGTAAAATATTTATTATGCCTCCAAAGCATCTACTACAGCAGCTTCCTCATTTTCCGCCCACAGCGCTGTTTCCGGTTTAGAGTTCTTTAATGTATTAAACCTTTCCATTTTTTCTGAATCGCCTTCTTCCCCGCTAAAATAAGGAAATACATCCATGATTGGCGATTCAGCTATGGCAGGTATCGAGTAATCTCCCATGGTATTTTTCATCACTATTTCTGTGTGATCGTAAGCTTCTTTGACGTCGTTGGCTTGTATCAATATTGTCAAAATGGTTTTTCTTTCTTTACCGCTTTCTTCGTCATAAGCTAGTAAGGAAACTTTTGATTTAAACCAACGATCGGTATTTTCAAAGGGATGAATTTCTGCGTAATTCGCTATATTAATAGCCGTAATTTTAAATTCCTCACTAATATAAGCCGTCATTTCTTCGTTAATTCTTTTCTCCGCTTCTGTATAGGATAAAGCATCAACTAAATAGGGTTCAGTAACCACTTTTTGTTTCCCTGTTTCATCTAATTTCCTATATTTTACTTTGCATTCATACCAAGTTGCACTCATCTTTTTTTTCTTTTTTTAGGACACCAAAGATAGTTTATATATAGAAGAAATAGTAATAGTTCTGCAAATAGTCTGCACTCAAAGAGCGCTTTTCCAGAACTTATTCTTACTTACTTCTCGTTAAGCTATTTACCCGGTTCGAGTAAAACACTCACTAAAACTGTGATGCAAATCGGAAAAAAAGCAAACCATATTCCAATCGCTATCGTTGGTTTAAACCGCTAAAAAATCAGATTTTAAGGAACTGCATTTCCATACTGTGGTATTTATTTAGCTCCAAAATCGTAAGGGATACGTCCAGTCGTTTGAATTGAAATGCGGTGATAATTTATTTCTCAAGTCGGGTATAAAAACTCCCTGTACACAATGATTACTCACCTTTAGTATATCCGAATAAGACAGCGCTTCTAAAACGGTTCTAAGAAAATATTTATCCCCTTTACAGAATTCCTTTAAACTATTAGTCAATTCTGAAAGCTTGCCTTTTTCCGAATTCGCTTCCCGTTTTTCGATGAACGGTTTCGTCCAATCAAGAGTTTGCACCGTTTGAGTTAGGTAGGGTAAAGCCACATGTAAATCGACATACAAATACTCTAAATAGGATCGGTCAATCGAACCGCCCCGAAATAATTTTAGAAAAAGTTGCTTTACAATGATTTCAAGTGTCAGTTCTTTTGATTTCCATTCTAGAGTGTTTAATTTCTCTAAAGTAGCATTTGTCAAATAATAATAGGAGGCGTATTCTGAAACTAAACAGTAATTTTTTTGAGTCGCTCCATAAAAAAAATGATTAGACAATTTTTTTTTATCCCGTAACTGCAATTGATTGTAAATTTGTTCAATCACTTCCTTCTTATCATAATTAGGTGTACTTATTCCTAATTTGATGCGAATCAACTCATATCGATGGTGGTAATCATCATCTTGATCTAAATCGGTAACCCAATCACCTTCTATACCGTCGTAATTCCAATGAAAACAAAAGATAGCATATACTAAGTCATAATCTAAATTATTCGATTTTGCGATAGTATGTATTTTTTTCTTTGCCTTGGCTGTAGAATTAATTGTTGCTATTTTCATTCGATTTTCTGCGTTCTAAGTAAGTTTAGTTGCTTCATAGCCTCTCAATTATAGGTTTAGGAGAGTACCTTACAATGTATGTTGGTTTTTGAATAAATTTACCTTCTATTATGGATTCCATATCATAACTTACTAAACTTATATAGTAAGCTTTTAACATAAGGAAATAACTTAATTTATTAGATTTCTAATTATTTCTTAGTTCCCACTATGGAATAAACCAATGGAATCTTATTATCCAAATGTTTAATACGGTATTTTTTGGGCTCGCTCTCCATCATACAACTAAAAATATTGTAAGGTGAATAGTCAAATTCCTGAATTTCATTAAGCGCTATTGAATTGTTAACCAAAGCTGTAATAACTTCACTCATACTGTGATTCCAAGTCACATAAGACTGTGAAATATCAGCATTTTTATCTGCATAGGTCCCGTTTTCCGTCTCTATAATAGGAGCTACATTAAAATAGTTATAGTCGATTTTTTCAAAATTATCGTCAAACATCCAAACTACAGGATGAAATTCAACAAATATAAATTTCCCCCCTGGTTTTAAAAATCTCGAAATTAACTTACCCCATTTGTCTAAATCCGGTAACCATGTGATTGTTCCGTAACTCGTGAAAACCATGTCAAATTGCGTGTCTAAATGCTTTTCCAAATCATATAAATCGCAACAAATGAATTGTGCTTCTGAATTGGTTTCTTTAGCAATTTTTCTAGCAATTTCAATGGCTTTATCTGATAAGTCAACACCCGTTACTTCGGCCCCTAGCCTGCTTAATGAAATCGTATCTTGTCCAAAATGACATTGCAAATGCAAGATACGTTTGCCTTTTATATCCTTAAGCAAATCCAACTCAATGGAATTTAAGGAAGTTTCTCCTTTTAAAAATCCAGCAAGATTATAAAACTCCGAATTCAGATGCGTAGCTGTTCGATTATTCCAAGAATGTTTATTTATTTCGATATAATTATCTGCTGCTTCCATACTATTTTTTTGTTTGAATTGTTCTATTGCTATTTTATTAAAGCTTGTATAACAATCTTCTTTATTCGCAACGAAAATAGCAAAAAATACGAGTTAAAAAAACGAGCAGTTGTAAAAATGTTAAAGAGTTAGCTATATCACTTAATTTGCTATTTAAAAGTATTATGTACCTCTTAACTTAATAATAGAAAAGCTCCCCAGTATGATTCAGTAAATATTAAGGTTGCTGCTCTACAACGGGCTTTATCTGATTGTTTATGGCTAAACTATCTATGATCTCTTCAAACAAGGCTTTAATGTCATTTAAAACGGAAAACTCAAGGTCATCTTTGTCAATGTAAGTAGCCAGCTCATAAATGTTTTTACCCAGAGCGGTTCCCCAGATTCCGTCGTTGTTGTCAATGATTAATTCTACCACATTCAAGTCCATGATTTTATTGGTTGTAGAACGGTTTAATGCCGCTGGAGAAACTCCCCTATTTAAAAATACTTGATACATACGATTAAAACGCGTATCCACTATTCTAAATTGACTGGTATTGAAAATATTGAGCACGCGATTTAAAAACGTCGCTTTGCAAATTTTGAGATACATTGGCTTGCTCGATTCAAATTGACAATACACCCTGGTTACTGTAGATTCAAAACTTTGAATTCCCACACTACTGTGAAAGGTGTAATGATCGAAAATTATTCTATACCCTTTATAATCATATACAGCCTTTGACGAATGCCAATACGAGCGCTCCATATAATCGGATTGTATAAATTTACTGTAGTTTTTCCAGTACATCTGTTTTTGTTTAGTCAATACGTACACCAGCCTATAAAAAAGGCGAATTAATTCTACTAATATTCCTTATTTTCAAACTACATCTCAGTTTCAAATATTTTATCGCTTAGCGCTTTTTAACTGAAACACGTTGCCTTCCGGGTCCAATCCGTCGCACAACCAAAAATCATAATCCTCAAAAGTTTTTATATCGCGCATTCGAATGTTTTTCGAAATCAAATTATTTCTCGCAATTTGAATATCCACGTCAATCTCAAACACCATTTTCGCGTTGTTCTGGTAGGACTGAACCGCGTTTGCTTTTCCCCGATATTCCAATCCCATTGTATGTAGTCCAAGGTGTACCCCTCCAGCGTTTAACAACACCCAATTCAGGTCTTCTTCAATAATTTGCAATCCGAAATTTTCTGTGTAAAATTCCTTGAGGTTTTTTACATCCTGTACATATAATATTAAAGTACTCAAACTAACATTCATTGAACTCAAAATATAAAATTAAAAATGATCTCTATTTAAAATATCAAATCAAACAGACCGCAAATTCCTGCTCCGACTATAAAAGTCCAAGAAATCCAATCTTTAAATTGATTTTTCACGTGTTTTAAATATACGAGATGCGCAACAAGATGTATTAGTAGGAAAACATCAAATCCAGTTTTAAATATTTCGGGCGACTCAGAAGCTGTTAATTGCCAGAAAATAAAGTAGCCTATCGGTATATGTGCCAACAAAAAGATTCGTTTTCCCCATAGATCACTGAGCTGGGAAAGCCCCGGAAAAATATGCCATTCCTTACAGCGAACCGCATCTATTTCATGTAATACAAAAAAGGTAATTCCTAAAAAAAACAAAAACGATGCTGACATAAAAATGGGGAAACTATGAAATACTGCTATACTCAAAATCCGCATAGCGGAACACAAAGATAACGAAGCATATTGTACTGCAAGAGTTCTAACACTAAATTTACAGACTGGGATTTAAATTTTTTAGCTCCCCCTTACTTTAATTAAAATACAAAAAAAAAGTAAAAAGAACAGTCTATTTAACACAACAAACTGCAAATAAAACGTTTAAAATTATCCAAAAACAGTAGCTGATTTTAAATGAAAAAACACGGTATCATATATAAATTAGTCCGCATCAATACTGTCGATTTCCTCTAAAGAGAAAAATCTACATTTTATAAAGCGAAATTTGAAATATTATCCTTCAAATTCCCCACAATCGTTTTCCTTAAACAAAGGTAAAGCTTCCTTGGTCGTATAATAATTGGATGTTCTTTTATTTCTTAAATCAAATTTTTTACCGCTGATGTTCAACTTATATACCGGTGCTTGATCTATTTGAGTGAGTGTAAAGATTCTGTCTGAGGTTGTAAAAATATATTTATTAGATTCCGCATCAAAAGTAAATCCATCCATTACATAAGTGTCCTTTTCGTCGCAAACATTAGTCCAGACCATTTTATTGTCAGCAATGGACAAATTCGCTAAATCACAGGCGTAACAGTTGCCCGAAAATTCAATACCGTATTTCTCATAAACATCGCTGCTTTTACTGTCTAATACAGCTATCGGAACCAATGCTGCCAAAGCTTTGGGAACGGCCGCTGTTTCACTATCTACCGGGGTTACTTTTTCCTTGGTTATACTAACTACACTACTTGTTTTAAATGGGGTCTCTACCGTTTCTTTTTTAGCAGTAGTTGTACACGAACTGAGCAATGCTATCGCGATTGCAAATGAAATCAAAGTCTTTTTCATAAGAATGGATGTATTCACTAAATTAATTTATCGACTGTAAAATTAAACAAAATCCGACAGTCATTATAACACTATTTTCAACCGGTTAAAGGTTAAATTCAAACGTTTTATTGATTGTTTATTTGAATCCTAATAGCTTCCAAAAAAAAAATATCAGCGAAGTATCCAATTGTTTGGGTTATAAAAACCCACGGCATTTTTCTATCGCTTTTAAAAGAAAATACGGTTTTTTACCGAGTCAGTTAAAAAATTACATCTGAAAAAACCTAGTTCTTAAAGAACTCAATAATTGTATTGAAACTCCGACTAAAAAACCTAATCGAAAGGCACTCCCAAGCAAAAAAATCTTTTTTTTAACTAAAAAAACGACGCTTTAAGCCAAAAAATAAGGGCTGCCCTTTTTGAGACAGCCCTTGAATTTCAATGATTAATTCTTTATTTCTTAATCGGTGTACCTTGGAACTTTGCTTTAAAACGTTGGTTTGCGATGTCTAATTTCACCATGTCAATAGTGATTTTATACGCTCCATTTTCCTTGGTGATTTTGATATCTCCATAGTCGATATCCGACACTAATTGTCCCGTTCTAAGGTTCTTTACTGTAAAGTTATCCGCAACGCGTAATGGACCTGGTTTACCTTGATCTCTATTTGAAGTTAGTACGTAATCCCCCACTGCGATTTCATTAGCATTGGTGCTTAAAGCACCAATTTCGAATTGGGCTTGCCAGTCCGCATTTTTAAACGTGATGTTGTAGTATGCCAATTTTTGACCTGCTTTCTCCTCTAGTTCCGAGGTGAATTCAACCGCAGTCATGGTGATTGCTCCATCCTCTTCGGTTTCATCTGCTCTCTTAGTTTTAACTGTTGCAGTACGCATCACCTTAGCATCAGTATGAGAAACTGCCGCTACATAAATGGTGTATTCCGTATCTGCCTGAAATCCTTTTGGTTTTAATGTCGAAGCTGTTTTTACATTCATCACATTACTACCGTTAGTCAATACATCATCAACACTTAATGTTTCAGCCGAAGGAACTACTTTATATCTGATTGTTTTTGCACCTTCTGGTGTAATGGTAAAAATAACTCTTTCGTTAGTGGAATCAATATCAGTTAAGGTTATGGATACATCCAATTTCTTTAGAGTAGTCGCGATTAGCGGTTGCTCTAAAGCGGTGATAGCACCCGCACTATTCTTTGCTGCTGCAAAAATATAGTAGGTCGTTTCCGGCAATAAATTCGCCACTTCAACGGTTTTCGACCACTCTTTTACCGTTATCCCCTTTGAAAAGATATCCTCTGGAGTAACCGCAGGCGGCATGGTTTCTATGGAGCCTGGTAACACTAAGTAAGTCACCGTTTCAACATGAGTAGCTTCGATGTTGAAACTTACACTTTCCTCTAAAGTCGCTGCCAATGTAATGGCTAAACTGCCTTTTTTAGTATTTATTTCCGGGTCTGTATCAGGAACATCAATCATTTTTTCAGAAATGATTGGTTCATCAGGAACACAACTTGTAGTGGTCAGCATTACTGTTCCCATACATAGGGCAACAAATAAATTGATTTTGTTTTTAAACATGGACTTTTGATTGATTTCTTTAATAAAAGCCCGCAAGATAGGATATATTCTATGTTGTACAAATCATTGCAGAAATAAATTTTCAGTACCACTATCCCTCTAATCATCACCATTTCAACGCGTTCTGTGCAGCATTTCACAAAGACCAATTCGTCGCATTTCTCAAGCTTAAGGAATCAAGCTATTAATGAGCTAAAGTGTTCCTAACTGCACTGCATTAAAACTTAAAAATTGTAATACTATGCCCAATTTGTTGACTTGTTATATAGTAAACTCACGCAAAAGGCTACTCCTGATAATCTCAATGACAGCAGACGCCTTATCTAATTCTTGTTAATATTCCAGTTTCGAAAGATCAAAACCAGCTTGCTGTGTAGCTAACTTACATTCTATTTTTAGCCGCTTTATAATCACTATGAATGGGTGTATTTTTTAGCTGTAAAAATTTCTGATTGTATAAAGAGCTGATTTTACTACAACTAATCATATTTAAAACTGCTTAATCGCTGCATTTACTTATTCAAAGTGGTCTGTTCGGAACTGGTCGTTATCCTACATCAATTTAAACCTGTACAAAAAAGGTTAGACTTTAATTAAAAAATCTAACCTAAATATTCTTAACATTTACTCTTTATGTTACTGTATCGTGGTTTTTTATCAGCCTTTCACAATATTAATAAGTTGCATTTTAACATACTCTAGAATTTCTTTATCTCTATTCAATTGCTTTTCAATTTCACCCTCAGCAAAATGTTGTACTTCAATAAAATCAACTTGCCAATCATCTTTATCACTATACTCCAGTTTTATATGATTATGTCCCTCTCCACGCGTTCTACAGGAGTTTATAATTACATTTATTTCGGGATAGCTATCTATTAATTTGTCTACTTGCTTAACTTGTCCCGCTGTATCTCCTGCACTGATAAATCCTATAACAAAATCCGCCGTTTTAATTATGCCCAAAATATCTACCCTACTAAAATTAAGGTCAATAATATCATTGTCTAAAGGACTATATTTCTCAATAACCCAATTTGCAACATTTTTTACTTTTGTAGATTTTCCACTTTTTGCGACACCTTTAAAAGTCAGCATTTTTCTCATAAATCAAAGTTTTATTAAAATGTATCTAAAATATTTCTTACTAATGGTTTACTTCCCGATACAAAAATTAGCAAATATATTCCCTAGCAATTCGTCATTGGTGACTTGTCCGGTAATTTCGCCGAAATAATATAAGGCTTGACGGATGTCTATCGCCATAAGGTCGGCGGGAAGACTGGTTTCCAATCCCCATTTGACTTTCTGTATTTCTTCCAAAGCTTTGAGTAAAGCGTCGTAGTGACGGCTGTTGGTGACTATGGTTTCGTTGTTTCGCAAGGCACCGGTGTTGACAAACGACAACAAACGTTCTTTGAGTTCGTCTATACCGATTTTTTCTTTGGCCGAGATTAAAAGGATATTTGGGATTTCGGATTCCAAAGTAGCACGCGTAGCTGCCTGGATCATATCCGATTTGTTGCCTATAACCAATAACGGTTTTAACGGGTACTGCTCTTCAATACGTCTCAGTTCGTTTTTGATTTCAGCGATACCGATATCGGTTAATTTGCTGTTATCCACCAAATAAACCACTACTTGCGCCTGCTCCATCTTTTCAAAGGTCTTTTTGATACCGATTGATTCAACTACATCGACCGTCTCACGAATACCTGCGGTATCGATAAATCGAAACCCTATACCGTCAATGACCAACTCATCTTCGATAGTATCTCGCGTAGTACCTGCGATATCCGAAACAATTGCGCGTTCTTCATTTAATAAAGCATTGAGCAAAGTTGATTTACCTACGTTGGGTTCTCCAACGATTGCGACTGGAATACCGTTTTTAATTACATTACCCACAGCAAAGGAATCAATCAATCGTTTTAAAACCAAATCAATGCGTTGCACCAACTCATTAAACTGTGTTCTGTCTGCGAATTCAACATCTTCTTCTGAAAAATCCAATTCTAATTCAATCAACGAAGCAAAATTCAATAATTCCTCACGCAATTTGGCGATTTCACTGGAAAATCCACCGCGCATTTGTTGCATGGCTATCTGGTGGCTGGCCTCGTTGTCTGATGCTATTAAATCGGCCACTGCTTCTGCCTGAGATAAGTCCAACTTACCGTTTAAAAAAGCACGAAGGGTAAACTCCCCCGCTTGTGCCATTTTAGCGCCTTTACGCAACACCAATTGAATGATTTGTTGTTGTATAAACGTAGAGCCGTGACAAGAGATTTCTACTGTATTTTCGCCTGTATACGAGTTGGGTCCTTTAAACACTGAAACCAACACCTGATCGTAAACCTTATCCCCATCAACCAAATGCCCTAAGTGGAGCGTATGCGTTTTTTGGCGGTTTAAGTCTTTACCACTTACCGATTGAAAAATTTCTGCTACCAAAGTAATCGCGTCCTTACCCGAAACACGGATCACTGCAATCGCTCCAGCACCAGACGGCGTAGCCAAGGCCACGATTGTATCTTGTAATATCATTTTGTCGTTTTGTTTACTCCTACAAAGATAACCTTTTATCAGCAGTCGGAAAAAGCATATTAGAATCGAAACACACTTTTCTTAACACTTTTTCCATTTATATTACTTTGCTTTTTTGTATCTTTATGAAAACGCAATAACACTAGCTATGAAAAAGATTTTATTTCCTACCGATTTCTCTGACACAGCAAATAATGCTTTAGTCTATGCCTTAAAGATGGCCGAAAACAGAAATGCCACTTTATATATACTACATGTGTATGAAATGCCTGTTATATCGGCTACAGCCAATCCTATGATGATTCAAGATGTTTATAAAACAATTGAACTCGGACGTTTTGAAAACTTTAAAGACAATGTACCTTCCATTCGAAAAATCGCAGAAGACAACAATTTAGGGCATATTCCGATGCATTTTATACTTGAAGAAGGCTATTTAATAACCATTTTAAAGAAAATTGTCAAAGACGAAAACATCGATATGGTGGTAATGGGTACAAGTGGCTTATCTGGTTTTGAGAAAAAGATTCTCGGATCAAATACCGCCAGTACGATTTCTGCCCTAACCATACCTGTTTTAAGTGTTCCACATGATGCGGTTTACAAAGCCATAAAATCAATTGCTTTTACTACGGTATTCGATCAGCACGATGATGCCGCTCTATCCAAATTACTACCTATAGCACATCGTAATAACGCGATTATTAAATGTTTACACATTAGTAATGACGGTATTAATGAAGACTCAGAAGTAGTACAAACCTGGAAACAAAAATACGCTGGAGAACCCGTGGAATTTCATTTTGTTTCAAGTAAAGAGACAGAGAAATCCATTTTTGAGTTTATCGATAACGAAAGCATCGATTTAATTGCAAGTGTTACTCGTAATAGAAACTTCTTTGAGAAAATATTTACTACGAGTTTAACCAAAAAACTGGCATACCACACCAAAATTCCGGTATTGGCCTATCATGAGCATTAGATCGTAACTAGATGAAAACGACTTTCTAAAAAAAACACTATTTAGATTTTAGCTAAATGGTGTTTTTTTTATGCTTTGTCCGTAATCTTACCCCTACGGGGTTCTGCGAAAATGATATATTATTATAAACAACATTCCCGTGTTACGCATCTATAATCATGTCACCCCTACGGGGTTTTACAAAAATGACACATCATTTTCTATAACCATGTCACCCCTACGGGGTTATGCGAAAATGATATATTATTATTATAATAACAATCCCGTTTTATGTATTAGCAAAATCCCTATCGTTTCGTCTGCGACAAAACGATAGGGATTTTGTGCCGTGGCGCTGCGCTAGGCTTTTATGTATAATTCCTTAGAATAAAACCCCGTAGGGGTCACATGATTCTAAGGGCGGATACGCCTACGTACCTATTCGCTTATAGGCAGAGAACCCCGTAGGGTGACATAATTATAACAACATAGTTTTACGCATTAGCAAAATCCCTATCATTTCGTCTGCGACAAAACGATAGGGATTTTGTGCCGTGGCGCTGCGCTAGGCTTTTATCGTATAATTCCTTAGAATAAAACCCCGGAGGGGTGACATGATTCTAAGGGCGGATACGCCTGTGTGCCTATTCGCTTATAGGCAGAGAACCCCGTAGGGGTGAAAGAATGCTAGACAATAAAATGTTGGTTATAGAAAACCCCGTAGGGGTGAAATGATTATAAAGAGCGGATACGCCTATGGGCCTATTCGCTTATGGGCAGAGAACCCCGTAGGGGTGAAATAATGCTAGACAATAAGATGTTGGTTATGGAAAACCCCGTGGGGGTGACATAATTATAACAACATAGTTTTACGCATTAGCAAAATCCCTATCGTTTCGTCTGCGACAAAACCATAGGGATTTTGTGCCGTGGCGCTGCGCTAGGCTTTTATGTATAATTTCGTATAATAAAACCCCGGAGGGGTGACATGATTCTAAGGGCGGATACGCCGATGTGCCTATTC
>NZ_JAHKRA010000016.1 GCF_019345525.1 Flavobacterium sp. NKUCC04_CG
ACAACGGTTATAAGTTTAATGCCAAGGAATTGGATGCCGCTACCGGTATGTATTATTATGGTGCGCGTTATTACGACCCGAGTACCAGTATATTTTTGAGCGTAGACCCCTAAGCGGAGCAAACTATGGAACCGTATTCGTACGTCGGAAACAACCCGATTAATTTTACTGACCCTACGGGGATGAGTGCAAAGGAAAGTGATGGTCATTATTATGGGAGCGATGGACAGACCTATTTAGGAACGGACGGTATAAATGATAATAAGTCGGATACATTAAAAGATGGGAAATCTCCTAATCTAAAGAACCAAAATGTTAATTGGGGGGGGAGCTTGATTCAAAACATTCAAATGAATTAAAGAAGAATTCTGTTGAAGGGGTATTTGATAAAAGTAAAGTAGATACAACGGTTTCTACTATTCAAAGAACAGGTTCTGGATTTGATTTTAGCAATGCGGATTCTGATATTAAGAACGCTCTTATGTATGATTTACCACAAGGACTTCAAAATGTTGGGGACGGGATGGCAGTAGCTGGCTATGGCCTAACATTAACTGGAGTAGGTGCAGAAATTGGAGTTCCGTTAGCAGGTATTGGTAACGGGATGTCATTTGTAGGTTCAGGAATGGAAGCAATTTTTAATGTAATTGATGGAAACTATGGAAAATCTGGTCAGGGAGTAGGTTTTATAGTTGCAGGAGAATTACTTAATACGGGGTTAAATAAAGTTATTCCAGGACCTAAAAATGATTTAGGAAAGGAGATTATTAAGCAAGGAGCTGAGCTTAAATTAAAATTAATTGAAAATCAAGTTAAAGGAAATTAATGATGCAAATAATTTATTCACTATTATGCATATTAGGAGGAAGTGTGTATTTAATTTATTTAATTAAAAGGAAAAATAGTAGCACAAATTTATGGGATAAATCAATGGAATTGAGAGGATATTTAGGAGGAATAATATTTGTTATTATGGGAATAATAATGTTGTATAGGCACTTTTTTTAATATACCCCCCGCTGGTGCGCGAATATTAAAAACATTCGACTAGGCTACCTCGCGAGTCCTCTCGCGTGGTTTGTATTAGATACAAGAACACTCGATCATGCTGAGGTTTTCTGCTTGCATAAAGGTGTTTATTTAAAATGGGAGTAAGTCTTTTGACTAAGATAAAATGGAATCCGGGTTTTTGTATAAAACTTGAGTTTTAAGATTCAAATATTAGTTTATCAATTTGCCACACGAAGGGATTGACTCCGTCGAATCTTCGATTTCGTGCGGCAGCGGGGGATGAGTAAAGAAGACCATATTTTTACATTTTCTGGCGGAAAGTTGATAAGTATGGTAGATACTAAAATTGGTAATGCTTTAGTGTTTAATATTAACGGAAGGAATCAATCTTTAAATCCCTCTTCAATTGGAAACGGGACATACTTTCGGCAGGTAAGTGAATATTATGCAAGAGAACAAGGTTTTAAGGGCGATGTTAACTATAATATCGAGCCAGAAGGTGGTACGCGGGGAGGTTTTTATTCTTCTGCAAGTAAATCACTTACTATGACAGATATAACTTATTTGAATAGTCAGAACATCTACGATATTAAATCTACTGTAGGACATGAAGTAGGTCATTCTAAAAGCAAGGACCCAGTGTCATCATTTTTAGAGCATGCCGGAGTTTACTTACGACAAGATTTAGAAGGTACTAGTGATGCTTACAAAGTCAATAATGCAAATCAATTTGTCAATAGAGTTTTGAATACTTTTGATAGTAGTAAAATTGATAGTGATGGAATGTCAAAAGTGATTGAAAATTATAATGATAAAAATAATGGAGGTGTAAAAATTCATGGTTTGAATTATATGGGGACATTAAACGGGGCAAATTTTAAAACTTCAATAGATGGAATGGATAAAAGAAATGGTTTTCAATACAAAAAACTTGATGACCCAAGTCAATAGCAGATTTAGTTTCTTGTTATTTCTCTGTTTCTTCGTTTCTTGTAAGGAAAAAAGGGAATTAGACGTGTTTATTAATGATTTGACGAATAATAAAGCAGAGATGTGGGATTATTTTTATGTAGATAGTTTAATTGAACAAAAGAATGCAGTTTCTTTTTTATTTTACAAAAATGGGAGATGTGAAATTTACTCGATAAGTGTAAGAAACGGAGAGAGAATTGCCCAATACTCAGATAGACCGATTTGGAAAATGGAAAGTGATAGTATCATTGAGATGTTGTGCTATAATAAGTACAAAATAGTTTCTTACGGGCGAGATTCAATAGTACTTCGCAAAACAGAAAACCCTGGTGTCAATGAAGTAATGACACTATATAGAGTTAATGCAGACTGGAATATAAATCAGAAGAGTGTTATTCGTAGAGATTCATTAGAGGTCGCATTGAAAGGAAGAGATAATCCTTGTGTTATTTATTAATACGATTTAAAGTATTACGACCCGAGTACGAGTATCTTTTTGAGCGTGGATCCGTTAGTAGAGCAAACCATGGAACCGTATTCGTACGTCGGAAACAACCCGATTAATTTTACTGACCCTACGGGGATGAGTGCGGAATCTGTTAGTGGTCCTCCTAAGATTGTTGTTGCTGTGACGAACAAAGTTGTAAAAGCAGTTTTAAGTGCAATTGTTAAGTATGATTTATATGGTGCTGGAGGAGCAATAATGTATAATGGATCTAAAGGAGCAAGCGGCAATCAATCTTTAATTAGGCAATCAAATAAGAATTATAGTCCAGATTTTTGGGATGTTTCGGGATTTATTGACGCTGCTTCTACATTTGGACCTGGAGGCCCGAAAGTGAGTAGAAAACCAGGAAGTTCAACAAGTCAAAATGCATTTAGAAAATTTGCAGCAGGAGTAGAGGATGGAAAGAAGGTTGAAAGTGCAATTAATGCTGTGGAAAAGCATGATGAGGCGAATGCGAAAATTGTAAAAGAGATTGGGGTAATTGTTAATTATGATATTTCTGTTTCAGATGGTAAAACAACATCAGTCGAACAGAATCATACAAGTGTTCAGTTTACAGGTACAGCAGAACAAAATAAAAAAAGTCAAGATTCATTACAAGAGAAAAATAAACAAAGAGCAAGTGTAAAAGAACTATATGAGAAACCTAATTAAAATTTGTCTTAGTGTATTTGTGTCGATTTTGGTGGTTTCTTGTAATAAAAAAAGACTTGAAATAGAATATTTCGAAAACGGGACAGTTAAAATAGAGAATTATTATTTAAATGATGAAAAGCAAAAAACAATTGTATTTAATAAAGATGGTTTAGTACAAAGGGTCATGTATTTTAATGATGAAAAGATTGTCGATACGATTTTTGGATATTCATCGGATAAAAGAATTCGAAGTTATTTAACGCAAAATTCAATTAGTCATTCTTTGTATGAGAAAGTGGATGAAAAAGGAAATATTATTGAAAAAGGAAATCTTTTTAATGGTTCTCGGGTAGGTTGGTGGTGTTATTATAATGAGTTAGGAATAAAAACAGAAGAAAGATATTTTGTGTTAAAGACAGGGGAGAACGAGTATTCACAACATATTAGATATAGTCCTGATGGAAAGGTAAATGAATTGGAGAGTAATTATGTAAAGTTTTTAGTTTCAGATACATTGTATTTAGGTAAAAGTACTGGGACATTGATTTTTAAAAAGATACTTAAGTATGGAACAGATACCAATATTTGTATAGGATATAATTTGAAGCCTGACTACAGTAATATTACAGACTCTAAGGTTGATACTTTTTATTCCGCGAATAATGATGGTTTTTTTGGAGTGGATTTTAAGGTTTTAGGGAAGCAAACTATTCGTGGTTTTGTATATGAAATCGATATGAAAAAAACGAATGATACGACATTGAGTATTCAAGAAGCGGAAAGGTGTTTTGAAAAAACGTTCTTTATAATACCACGACCAGATTCTATTCCAAAAGATAAAGTAATGCATTATCATATTAAAAAATAGCCCCCGCTACCGCACCAAATGTAATTCGACGAACTCAATCCCTTCGTGTGGTATATAAATAACAAAATCCCAACTTACGGTTGGGATTTTTTTATTTAAGAATAGCTTGTAATTTATTTTTGGCAAGAAACCCCGCTACCGCACGAATCCTTTCCCCCGCTAGTGCACGAAGGATAAAATCTTCGCTATCGCGCGAGCACGTCATTAAGTTAATATATTAAACATTTGATTTACATGTGTTTATGCTTGTTTTTTTAATAGTGATTTCGTGTGTTTACTTGACAACCAAGTAGTCTCCCCCGCTGTTACGCGTGTATTAAAAATGTCCGGCTACGCTACCGCGCGAGTCCTCTCGCGTGGTCTATGTCAAATAAAAAACGCTCAATTATATTGGGCGTTTTGTGTTTACTAAGGTAGTTTAGATAAAAGGATGTCTTCCAACTTTGTCAAAAAACAATTAGGTTTCTTTGTATATTAACTGCGGTTTAAGAGTTGAATATTAGAATATTGATTTGCCACACGAAAGGATTCGTTCGGCAGCGGGGGGTTAGTTGATAATGTAGTGGTATATGAATCTTATAGTTAAGAAAACTTCTAACGAAAAGTAATATCGTGCAGAAAGTGTTTTTTATTAAGTATTGTTGAGGTGCATGTGCCACACGAAAGGATTCGTGCGGCAGCGGGGGCTTTATCTTCTTCTGGTAAATCGTCAATTTCGTTGAGTCGATGTAGCATCTCGGGATTTTTGAGGATGTTAATTTGAGATGTTTCTCCAAGTAAGTATCCTACGGTAGTACCTAATTCATCGACCAATCTTTTGACTACATCAATGGATGGTTTTACTGTCCCGATAACTATCGTTTTCACTTTGTACTTTACTTTTGAATTTCGCACAATCTTTTCGACCTTATAAAAAATCCGTTAAGAAATCGCTGCAACGCAGCCGAAAAAAGATTTTGTGTTTGACCGCAGGGAGTTAAAATCTTTTAGGCGGAGTCAAGTGATTTTAGGAATTTTTTATAGCGTCTTGACTTTTTGCTTCGTTTTGTGTCAAGACAAAATGAAGAGAATTGTAGCGCTCAATCTTTGAAAACAAAATTTTGCTCGAACGTACCCCGCTACCGCACGAAATGTAATTCGACGAAGTTAATCCTTTGGTGTGGAGGAAAATAAAGTTCTTATTTGTTTAAAAAAGGGTGTTTTTTAAAAACAAACTTAATAATAAATAAATATCTCCGATGATATAATCAAAAAAAACCTTAATCTTGGGTGCTTAGAAAAAAACAAAATACCGATGATAAAAAAGATAATAGGAATGGGCTTAGCTTTTGTGGCTTTTAATTGTGGAACAATCAAAACCGCGGAAGGGGCTAGTGAGCCGCCAATAAAAAAGGAACAACAACAGCAATCGCCTTTGGGTACTTGGGTATTGGTTCAACGTTCTGGTGGGATTACAGGCGCCACAGCTACATTTGATCCGGCTGCAAAGGAGAAGGTAATACTTATAGAAAGCAACAAATTCATCGTTTGGGAAAAAGACGTCAAAAAGTCTGAGCAAGCCTATGTAATAGAAAAGGGAAAAGTCATTGAAAGTACAGTGCCTCAAGATATTTTAAAAGGAGAACAGTCCATGCCGCAGTCTATTACTTTTAAAGACGGCAATCTGGTTCTGAGAACACAGTGTTACGATTGTTATACCGAGCTGTATCAACGAATCCGTTAATATCTAAAACCCTTAAATCATTAGCCGTTGGACTTCAGGTCTTAACGGTTTTTTGTTTTTGTGCAGTTTTGAAATGTTATAAAAATATCAAATAGGTTTATTAATCTATTGGTTGATTTTTTTAGTCCGTTTTCGTCCCATGTTTTTGAAATAAGAAGCATTTATTTAGTAAAGCATTTCACGTTTTGAAATTATAATTCAAGCTGTTTTTCCATAAATTAATTAATCAAATTTTAATTTGTTTTTGGGTTGTTTTACTGAACTAATGGGCGGTCTATATCGCCCTGATTGCTGTTTTATAAACGCGTAAAAACCAAGATATACCGCGGTATAATTCCGAGTTACGGGCTGTATTTACAATTCAAATTGTGGATAATGTTGTTTTGCTTGTCTTTTACTATTACAGTAAGGGGATAATTAGTTGAAATTGTTTAATTTCGCACTACTGATTTTGAAAAAAGATATAATGAGCACGAAATTTACAGAATATAAAGGACTAGACTTGACAAATGTAGCTGCAGAAATGCTGCAGTTTTGGAATGAACAATCTATATTCGAGAAGAGCATTACCAGCAGAGAAGGTAATCAACCGTTTGTGTTTTTTGAGGGACCTCCTTCGGCAAATGGAAAACCGGGTATTCACCACGTAATGGCTCGTGCGATTAAAGATATTTTTTGCCGTTATAAAACTCAAAAGGGATTTCAAGTAAAGCGTAAGGCCGGATGGGATACCCACGGTTTGCCGGTAGAGCTGGGAACCGAAAAAGAATTGGGAATCACCAAAGAAGATATTGGAACTAAAATTTCGGTAGAAGAGTATAACGAAGCTTGTAAGAGAACCGTAATGCGTTATACTGATTTATGGAACGAATTGACCGAAAAAATGGGATATTGGGTAGATATGGACGATCCATATGTAACCTATAAATCCAAATATATGGAAACCGTTTGGTGGTTGTTAAAGCAAATTTACGATAAAAACCTGTTGTACAAAGGTTATACCATACAACCGTATTCACCTAAGGCGGGTACTGGTTTGTCCACACACGAACTTAACCAACCCGGAAGTTATAGAGAGGTAACCGATACTACTATCGTAGCGCAATTTTTGGCGATAGAGGCTACCTTACCCGAATTTTTAAAGGGTTATGGAGCGATTCACTTTATGGCTTGGACCACCACACCGTGGACCTTGCCGTCGAATACGGCTTTGACTGTTGGAGCAAAAATTGATTATGTGTTGGTTAAAACCTATAATCAATATACGTTTGAACCGATTCAAGTGGTTTTGGCCAAGGCTTTGGTAGCTAAGCAATTTGCTGGAAAATTCACGGCTGTTGAAACTGAAGAGGAACTGGCCAATTACGTTGCCAACGACAAAAAAATACCGTATTTCACCGTTAAAGAATTTAAAGGAGCCGATTTGGTTGGAGCTACCTATGAGCAGTTGTTACCTTATACGTTGCCGTATCAAAACGCGGAAAACGCCTTTAGAATTATTGCGGGTGATTTTGTAACCACAGAAGACGGAACTGGGATTGTGCATACGGCGCCAACTTTTGGTGCAGATGATGCACGTGTTGCCAAAGAAGCCATTCCGGAAGTACCGCCCATGTTGATTTTAGACGAAGCAGAAAATGCTGTGCCTTTGGTCGATTTGCAGGGGAGATTTGTAAGTGCTATGGGAGACTTGGCGGGTAAATACGTTAAAAACGAATATTACGACGACGGCCAAGAGCCAGAGCGTTCGGTTGACGTGGAAATCGCCATTCGTTTAAAAGAGGAAAACAAAGCATTTAAAGTAGAAAAATACGTACACAGTTACCCACATTGTTGGAGAACAGACAAACCGATTTTATATTACCCGTTGGATTCGTGGTTTATCAAAGTTACGGAGGTAAAAGACCGTATGTTTGACTTAAACGAAACCATCAATTGGAAACCTAAATCTACTGGTGAAGGACGTTTTGGAAACTGGTTAAAAAACGCCAACGATTGGAACTTGTCCCGATCGCGTTATTGGGGAATTCCGTTACCGATTTGGAGAACAGAAGACAATTCGGAGGAAATCATCATCGGTTCTATAGCGGAATTGATGGAGGAAATCCAAAAATCTATCGCTGCAGGCGTACAGCAAGGCAATCCATTCGAAGGGTTTGAAGTAGGTAATATGGCTGAGGAAAACTACGAATTGGTGGACTTGCATAAAAACGTAGTCGATAAAATTGTATTGGTTTCGGCTTCGGGTAAACCGATGCAACGCGAAACTGATTTAATCGATGTATGGTTTGATTCGGGATCCATGCCTTATGCGCAATGGCATTACCCGTTTGAAAACAAAGAAATGGTAGACGGTCATGCGGCTTTTCCGGCAGACTTTATAGCCGAGGGAGTCGATCAAACCAGAGGTTGGTTTTATACATTACACGCCATTTCAACCTTGGTTTTTGATACCAATGCTTATAAAAACGTCATGTCAAACGGTTTGGTATTGGATAAAAATGGTCAAAAGATGTCCAAACGTTGGGGGAATGCTGTTGATCCTTTTGAAACTTTGGAAACATACGGTCCGGACGCTACACGTTGGTATATGATATCCAATGCGAACCCCTGGGACAATTTAAAATTTGATGTAGATGGCATTGCTGAGGTACGAAGAAAATTCTTCGGAACCCTTTACAATACCTATTCGTTCTTTGTGCTTTATGCCAATATAGACGGATTTAATTATAGTGAGGCTGAAGTGCCTTTGGAACAACGTCCAGAAATAGACCGTTGGATTCTATCGGAATTGCACACCTTAATAAAAAATGTAGATGCGTTTTATCTGGACTACGAACCAACTAGAGCTGCTCGTGCGATATCCGACTTTGTTCAGGAAAACCTGAGCAATTGGTATGTGCGTTTATGTAGAAGAAGATTTTGGAAAGGCGAGTATGCTACCGATAAAATAGCGGCCTACCAAACCTTGTATACGTGTTTGACTACCGTTGCCAAATTATCGGCTCCGATAGCACCGTTTTTCATGGATAAACTTTACAAAGACTTAACGCAAACTACGGCTAAGGAATCTTTTGAATCGGTACATTTGGCTGAGTTTCCTAAATTTGATGAGGCGTTTATCGACAAGAAATTGGAGAGCAGAATGGAAAAAGCACAGACCGTTTCATCCCTAGTACTCTCATTGCGTAAAAAAGAGATGATTAAGGTACGTCAACCGCTTCAAAAGGTGATTATTCCCGTGTTGGACGAATTGCAAAGAGAAGAGTTAATGGCTGTTTCTGACTTGATTATGGCTGAAGTAAACGTAAAACAAATTGAATTAATTGACGATGCTTCGGGAGTATTGGTGAAACAAATCAAACCGAATTTTAAAACCTTGGGTCCGCGCTTTGGTAAGGACATGGGATTGATTGCCAGTAAGATACAGTCTTTTACGGCGAATCAGATTGCTGAAATTGAAAAAAACGGAGAAATTTGTGTAGATTTAGCAGAAAATAGTGTTATATTAACACTCTCGGAGGTGGAAATCACTTCTCAGGATATCGAAGGCTGGTTAGTTGCTAATTCTGATGGAATTACTGTTGCCCTAGATATTACCATAACAGAGGAGCTTCGCAAAGAGGGAATCGCAAGAGAATTGATTAATCGTATCCAAAACTTGCGAAAAGATAGCGGTTTGGAAGTAACCGATAAAATCAAAGTAGTTTTACAAGACCAAGCAGTGATTAAAGCAGCTGTTTTGGCCAATGAAGACTATATTAAGTCAGAAACGTTAACACATACATTAGAATTCGTATCAAATGTAGTAGACGGAATCGAAATCGAGTTTGACGAACTTAAAACAAGAGTATTAATTTTAAAATAAGCATGTTATGATAGGAGAAAATATCCGTTACTCTGATGCTGATTTGACAGAATTCAAAGAATTAATTTTGAAAAAGATCGAAAAGGCGCAAGCCGATTTAGAACTGATCAAAAGTGCCTACATGAACGACTTAAACAACGGAACGGATGATACGTCTCCAACGTTTAAAGCTTTTGAGGAAGGAAGTGAAACCATGTCAAAAGAAGCAAATTCTCAATTGGCTATCCGTCAGGAAAAGTTTATTAGAGATTTAAAAAATGCGTTGATCCGCATTGAAAACAAAACTTACGGTATCTGCAAAGTTACTGGTAAATTGATTAACAAAGAACGATTAAAATTGGTTCCGCACGCTACTATGAGTATCGAGGCGAAAAACCTACAACGATAGTCTTCTAAGAATAAAAAACGCTCTTCTTGTAGAGCGTTTTTTTTATCTCTCAAAATAATAAATTACATTTGTTGCCAAATCACAAAAAATGACACTTAAAAAAGCCTCGCTGCTCGTAATCGCTGTTCTTTTAATAGATCAATGGTCTAAAATATATATTAAAACGAATTTTCTTCTGGACGAAGAAGTCTTTGTTTGGGATTGGTTTCGCATTCATTTTATAGAAAATGAAGGTATGGCTTGGGGAGTAGAACTTCCAGGGGCTTATGGCAAATTGTTTTTAACCTTATTCCGGATTGTGGCCGTGGGCGGTATTGCCTATTGGTTATACGATGCGGTTAAAAAGCAGGCATCTTCCTTTATGATAGTTGCCGTGTCCTTAATTCTTGCCGGTGCGGTAGGTAATATTATCGATTCGGTTTTTTATGGCGTTATTTTTAACGAAAGTCATCACGAAGTGGCTACTTTATTTTCGGATCAACCATACGGTACTTGGTTTCACGGTAAAGTGGTCGATATGTTTTACTTTCCTATTTGGAAGGGGTATTTGCCGAACTGGTTACCAATTTGGGGTGGAAAGTATTTTACCTTCTTCAATGCTATCTTTAACGTGGCAGATGCTGCAATCTCAGTAGGTGTTGGAATTTTAATTGCATTTAATAAACGGGCCTTTGCTAAGTAAAACAAGGCATTAATAAAAATAAAAAAAACCACGGTCTAGCATTCGCTAATCAGTGGTTTTTTACTTTCAAATCATACCCGAATTCGGAGCTGATTTTGCATTCAAGATAATGGATTTTAGAGCTAAAATGATATTATAAAATAAGAATCCTTTTAGACTCTCGATTAACGGTGTTTGTTGTGTCCGTGGTTATGCTTATCCTTTTTGTGCTTTTTGTGTTTGTTTTTGTTGTGATGTTTATTGTGGTGTGGCGGATTTTCCTGAACAATAACAACAGGTCTTCTTCTGTGATGAGGTGCTTCGTGTACCACGCAGCTGCTGAGTCCTACACTAGCGATAATCAATACAATCAGCAATCGCGAATGTTTTAAAATAAAATTTTTCATAGCTTTTCTTTTTATACCCTATTCAATAGCTATGCCAACAATTTTTAGAAACTATAAATTTTGTGTGGTGTGATGCAAAAATCCAAAGGAATATCGGTGTTAAGTGTGTCGGCTATAGCTTCTTCGGCATCGAATAAGCTCAATCCAATTTTAACAACATCGGGTCGGCATAATTCTAGAAAGCGATCGTAGAATCCCTTCCCATATCCCACGCGTTGTCCCGTAACATCAAAAGCCAACAACGGTATAAACACCACATCAACCTGTTGATCGGGGACGGTAATACCGGCTGTAGGTTCGGGTATGTTGTAGGCGTTTTTTTCGATTCGGGTGTTGTCGGTTAATAAAAAATGCGTCAGTGATCCGTCGGAAAAATTTGATTTGGAGAGTAAAATATTTTTGTCTTTACCCGATAAGATGTGTAAAAGGTATTCGGTATTGATTTCTTTTTTTTCGGTAATAGGTAGGAAAATATGGTAATTGGTGTACGACCATATCGGCATCTTTAAAGATTGATTGGCGAGTTTTAGACTCAGCTCATCTATTTGTTCTTCGGTAAGCGCGTTGCGCAATGCTTGGTATTTCAGGCGTAATTCTTTTTTAGTCATGTTGTAGTAGTGCGGTGGATATATGAAAAATAGCATCGCCTTGATAGACAATCGAAGCGTCATTGGTATTGATAATGTAGCCAGAATAGGGAGCTTTTACCGGTTGCTCACCTTTGCCATAGGGATCGGAAATCACGGCCAAGACAGTTCCTTTGGTTACATAGGCTCCTATTTCAGTATGGTTGAGGAAAAGCCCTGAGTTTTTGGATCTGATCCAATAGGATTTGGCGATATAACAAATTCTTTGGTCGGATACCGGCACGGTAAATGCGGGGCGAAGCATACCTAAATGATCGAGGAAGCGCTTGGTGCCCGCCACGCCCATGTCGGATACCGAGCGGTTGATATCCATGGATTTCCCACCTTCAAACAACAACATCTTAACTTGTCTTTTGGCACAGGCATTTCGAAACGAACCGGCTATATAATTGGAATACAATACAAAGGGTGCTTGAAACACTCCGGCTAATTCGTCCAGTTCGGGGCTGCCTGGGGCAATTCGAATCTGAGGTGCATTAAAACGGCTGGCGCCTCCAGCGTGGAAATCGATGGCATAATCGACCAGTGGTAAAATGTGTTTTACCAAATAGTGTGCAAATTGGCTGGCCAAAGAACCTGCTTTACTACCGGGAAACATACGGTTTAAATCGCGTCCGTCGGGAAACTCTCTGGTTTTGTTGATAAAGCCAAAAATATTAATTACCGGAATACAGATGATGGTTCCCGTTTTGGGGATATTTATTTTTTGATGAATCAGTTGACGAACAATGTCGATACCGTTTAATTCGTCGCCGTGAATACCTGCCGATAAAAGTACGGTGGGGCCCTCTGTTTTTGATCGCGACACGATGATCGGAACCTTTAAACGGGTAGCGGTATGAAACTTGGCGATTTCCAGATTGATGGTCTTGGTTTCTCCAGGAGCCACTTTCTCATCCAAAATTTCAATTATTCTAGAATTTCTCATTTCGTGATTTTAAAAGATAAATGTAATAAAAAAGCCAGTCCCAATTGGTATATTTAAACAGTAGATTTGAATTATCCGCTATAAGGGTTTACTTTTGTTAGAGCGTAAAGCCCATATCCAAAAACCGATGAAAAACAATTCCTCTTTAGAACTGCAGATTAAAACACTACCCGATGAACCTGGGGTGTATCAGTATTTTGACAAAGAAGATAAAATTTTGTATGTGGGTAAGGCAAAAAATTTGCGAAAGCGGGTGGCTTCTTATTTCAACAAAATCCACGACAACGCAAAAACCAATGTTTTAGTCAAGAAAATTGTTTCGATAAAGCATATCGTTGTGCCTACAGAGACCGATGCGCTGTTGTTGGAAAACAATCTCATCAAACGGCTGCAACCGCGCTACAACGTATTGTTGAAAGACGATAAAACTTATCCGTGGATTTGTATTAAAAGGGAGCCGTTTCCAAGGGTATTCTCTACCCGTATAATGGTTAAGGATGGTTCAGAATATTTTGGTCCTTATACCAGCGGTAAAACCGTATATACCTTATTAGACTTGATAAAAGAATTGTATCCGTTGCGAACTTGTGCCTACGATCTATCCGTAACCAATGTCAATACCGGAAAATATAAAGTGTGTTTGGAATACCATATCGGAAATTGTCAAGGACCTTGCGAGAGTTATGAAACCGAATCGCAATACGCAAAAAAAATCGATGCAATTCGCGAAATACTCAAGGGGAATTTTAAAGAGAGTTTAAAGGATTTCCGTACCCATATGATGCAATTGGCATCGGAAATGAAATTTGAAGAGGCGCAGAAAATCAAAGAAAAGATGGAAACTCTCGAAAATTATCAGTCTCGATCAACCATAGTAAGTCCTAAAATATCCAATATAGATGTTTTTTCCATCATATCGGATGAGGCCATGGCCTATGTCAACTTCTTACAGGTTTCTCATGGTGCTATTATTCGTTCGCATACCATGGAATTGAAAAAAAAATTAGACGAGACCGATTTGGAATTGTTGGAATTGGCCATAGTAGAATTGCGGGAGCGATTTCAATTGCTTTCCAAAGAAATCATCGTGCCGTTTGAAGTAAATTTGGGTAAGGATTTACAGGTCACAGTACCCAAATTGGGTGATAAAAAGAAAATCCTTGATCTTTCGGAGCGCAATGCGCGTTACTACCGTTTGGATCAGATGAAACAAGTAAAAATTGTGGATCCCGAGCGACATGCCAATAGAATCATGCAGCAAATGAAAAAAGATTTGCGTTTGTCGGTAGAGCCTCGACACATTGAGTGTTTTGATAACTCCAACATTCAGGGAACCAATCCGGTTGCTGCCTGTGTGGTGTTTAAAGATGGGAAACCCAGCAAAAAGGACTACCGACATTTTAATATAAAAACCGTAGAGGGTCCCAACGACTTCGCATCTATGGAGGAGGTGGTTTACAGGCGCTATAAGCGACTTTTAGACGAGGGGCAGCCGTTGCCGCAATTGATCATTATCGATGGGGGAAAGGGGCAATTATCGTCGGCTTTAAAGAGTTTGGACGATTTGGGTTTACGAGGAAAAATTGCGATTATCGGAATTGCTAAGCGCTTGGAAGAGTTGTTTTATCCCGGCGATACCGTACCGCTTTATTTGGATAAAAAATCCGAAACCTTAAAAGTAATTCAGTATCTTCGAAACGAGGCACATAGATTTGGAATTACCTTCCATCGGGACAAGCGAAGTAAGGGGGCAATACAGACTTCACTGGATGATATTCCAGGCATAGGTGAGAAAACCACGGAAGTTTTGATTGGCCATTTTAAGTCAGTAAAACGTATAAAGGAGGCTACTGAGAAAGAACTAGAGGCGGTAGTTGGCTTGTCTAAGGCTAGAAAAATACGCCAATTTTATAATAAGGAATAAAAACACTTACTATGGTAGCTTCATTAATTTCGAAAAACAATAGGTATTTAGATATGAGAAACTTTTTTGTTGTTTTGGTTTTCTTTTGTGTGACAGCTGTTGCTGTGGCTCAGGATGAAGAAGCGGATCGTCCGAAAATAGGTGTAGTGTTAAGTGGTGGTGGTGCAAAGGGATTGGCACATATTGGAGTACTTAAAGTGATTGAAGAAGCTGGTATAAAAGTGGACTATATTGCCGGAACGAGTATGGGGGCTATAATCGGCGGTTTATATGCTGCGGGTTATACCGCTTCGGAACTCGATTCCATTTTTCAAAAAGTCGATTCCGACGCACTTATTCAAGATTATGTGCCGCGAATTTCCAAATCGTTTTACGAAAAGAAAAACGACGAAATTTATACGGTCAGTTTACCTTTCGAGAAATTTAAAATTGGCGTTCCCAAGGCCTTGTCTAAGGGGATGTATAACTATAATTTACTGAGTCGCTTATTGGCACATGTTCGGCATGTTCGAGATTTTGACGAACTGAAGATTCCGTTTCTATGTGTAGCGACCAATGCGGAAACAGGTGAGGCGGTGATTTTGAGGTCGGGCAATTTACCTCAGGCTATTTTAGCCAGCGGTGCATTTCCATCTTTGTATTCTCCGGTTGAAATCGAAGGTATCATGTTGATTGACGGGGGAGTGGTTAACAATTATCCCATACAAGAATTGCGCGATATGGGTGCCGAGTTTATTATCGGAGTTGATGTACAAGACGGCTTAAAAGACCGGAATGCCATAACCGGCGCCACAGATCTGTTGTTGCAGATTTCCAATTTTTCGACCATTCGGCAAATGCAACGAAAAAAGAAAAAAACCGATATCTATATCAAACCAGATATTTCGGGTTATAACGTAGTCTCTTTTGACTTGGGAAAAGACATCATTAAAAAGGGGGAGGAAGCTGCTGAAAAATCCAAAGAGGAGCTCTTAGAAATAGGAGGTAATTTTAACGCCGTTAAAGAGCATTTTGTACCTAAGTTTAATGATACCCTTCGAATATCGGCTATAGATAACAACAAACTAGATACCTATACATCTGCTTATGTACAGGGAAAGTTGGGTTTTCGTTCCCATTCCAAAATCACCTATGAAACCTTGGGGAAAGGGATTGATAATCTAAATGGAACCCAGAACTTTAGTGGTATAGCCTATCAATTTGAACAAGATGGCGATCAAGATATCCTACAGGTAAGATTGGATGAAAACCCGGTTCGACGTTTTTTAAAGTTGGGATTGCATTACGACGGCTTGTATAAAAGTGCTGCTTTGGTTAATATCACGCAGAAAAAATTGTTATTTAAGAACGATGTGGCTTCGCTAGATGTAATCTTGGGAGATAATACCCGTTACAATTTAAACTACTATATCGATAATGGTTTTTATTGGAGTGTTGGGCTGTCTTCTAAGCTAAAGCGTTTTTCGCGTACGGTACCTTATCGCGATTTGAATCGGGGTGAAGGAATGCCAGGTAATTTGAGTTTGGATTATGAAGAATTGTCCAATCGTTTGTACTTCCAAACCATATTTGCACAGAAATTCTTAATCGGGATTGGTGCAGAACACAAATACCTCAATGTACAGTCTAAAACAATTAGTTTGGAACGAGCGATTTTCGATAAGAGCCACTATGTGGCTGGGCATGCATACCTCACTTTTGACAGCTATGATAATAAGTATTTCCCGACTAAGGGATTTATGATGAAAGGAGAATATACTCAATATGTGTTTTCGAGCGATTACAACAATGATTTCGAGCCTTTTTCTCATATCAATGCAGAGGTTGGATTTGTCAAGAAAATCTACAAGGGTTTGGTCTTGAATCTGCATTCAGAAATTGGTATGACCTTAGGGTCTCAGCCCAAATCATCTTTTTTTAATTACTTCTTAGGGGGATATGGGTATGCGGAAACCAGCAATGTGGTGCCGTTTTTTGGTTATGATTTCCTTAGTTTATACGATAATTCCTATATCAAGGGGACAATCAAGTTGGATTACGAAATTTTTAAACGCAACCATGTCAATTTAACGGCAAACTTCGCCAATATTGGTAACGTGATTTTTGAAAACACCGATTGGATTTCAAAACCAGAATATACCGGATACGCTATAGGATATGGTATGGAAACCCTTTTTGGACCTATAGAGATTAAACACTCTTGGTCGCCAGATACCCGCAGCCATTATACGTGGTTTGGGGTAGGTTTTTGGTTTTAGTTCGGGTATTTCTTAGACCATTGATAATCGGCTTGTTGGTAATGGTCCGTCATGATCTTTGCGCTAAGGTCCGTTTTTAATGTTTTTTTGTGGCTTAGAGGGTTTTTTTTATCAAAAAAATCAAAATAGCATAGAGGCGCAATTGTTAAAACCGAAATTTTAAATTCCCTTTTCAAATAAATGCAGTATTTTTAAGGTATAAAATTGCAGATGTTATTTTTTTCTCGATATTTGTAAAGTAATGAAAACAACTTGGAACGGTTTATTGGCATTAATTAAATATCTGATCAAGAGAAATCCTGAATGAGATTGCAACTTTGTAGATAAGAATAACTAGCATTAATCAAACAAAGTAATTATGCCCTTATATCATCAATTAGGAATTATTCCTCCGAAGAGACATACTATTTTTAGAAAGCCCAATGGAGATTTGTATTACGAACAACTCTTTGGAACTATTGGTTTTGACGGTATGTCAACCAATATGTATCACGAACACCGTCCTACTCAAGTAAAAGAGATTAAGAGACAGTATAGTGTTGCCCCAAAAATTGCACGTGCAAACAACATCCAATCTTATCGTTTACGAGGCTTTCAGGTAAAACCAGAAAACGATTTTTTAGAAAGTCGTAAAGCGGTGTTGACCAATAGCGATTGTACGATTGTTTTGGCTGCCCCTAAAGCGTCAACTACAGAATATTTTTATAAAAACACCGATTCTGACGAACTTATTTTCGTGCACAGAGGGACGGGAACATTGAGAACCATGTTAGGGAATTTAACCTTTAAATATGGGGATTACCTTTTGATTCCAAGAGGAGTTATTTATAAAATAGATTTTGATACCGAAGACAACCGCCTTTTTATAGTAGAGTCGCGTAGGCCGATTTATACCCCTAAGAGATACCGTAACTGGTTTGGACAATTACTAGAGCATTCACCATTTTGCGAGAGAGACATCCGCCGTCCTGATCATTTGGAAACTCATGACGAAAAAGGGGATTTTTTGATTAAGGTCAGAAAACAAGATGAAATCTTCGACATGGTCTATGCTACACATCCTTTTGATGTTGTTGGTTATGATGGTTATAATTATCCGTATGCTTTTTCCATTCACGACTTCGAGCCGATTACAGGACGTATTCATCAACCGCCACCGGTACATCAAACCTTTGAGACCGATGCGTTTGTGATTTGTTCCTTTGTACCGCGTTTGTACGACTATCATCCCGATTCTATACCAGCCCCTTACAATCACAGTAATATAGACAGTGATGAGGTGCTTTATTATGTAGACGGTGATTTTATGAGTAGAAACGATATTGAAGCCGGACACATTTCCCTCCACCCAGCGGGTATTCCTCACGGACCGCACCCGGGTGCGGTAGAGCGCAGTATTGGAAAAACAAGCACTGAAGAATTGGCGGTAATGGTTGATACCTTTAAACCGTTAATGCTTACAGAAGAAGCAATGCAAATTGCGGATGAATCCTATTATCAGTCGTGGCTTGATGGTCACAAATAAAAAAAACAACTAACACTCAAAACAAGAATTTAAAATGAAAAAAGAAGTAAAGTCAGTAGAATTCGGCTTAGAAAAAATATTTGAAGGTGCGCAGGATTTTCTTCCTCTATTTGGAACGGATTATGTGGAGTTTTATGTAGGAAACGCCAAACAAGCGGCTCACTTTTATAAAACGGCTTTTGGTTTTCAATCCCTAGCTTATTCGGGATTAGAAACAGGAGTAAGAGATCGTGCATCGTATGTCTTGGTTCAAGACAAAATTAGAATCGTATTGACTACGCCATTAACAGCTGACTCTCCGCTAAACGACCATATCGTTAAGCATGGTGACGGTATTAAAATCGTTGCTCTTTGGGTAGAAGATGCTAGAAAGTCTTATGAGGAAACAGTAAGCCGTGGAGCTAAATCGTATATGGAACCAACTGTGGAAACAGATGAATTTGGTGAAGTTGTACGTGCTGGTATCTATACCTATGGAGAAACCGTTCACATGTTTGTAGAGCGTAAAAATTATACTGGAACTTTCTTACCGGGATATGTGGAGTGGAAATCGGACTACAATCCAGAACCAGTAGGTTTAAAATACATTGACCACATGGTGGGTAATGTTGGATGGAATGAAATGGATACTTGGGTAAAATGGTACGAAGATGTTATGGGCTTCGTAAACTTCTTGTCTTTTGACGACAAACAAATTCACACAGAGTATTCTGCTTTGATGAGTAAAGTAATGTCAAACGGAAATGGAAGAATTAAATTCCCAATCAACGAACCGGCTGAAGGAGCAAAACGTTCGCAAATTGAAGAATATTTGGATTTCTACGGAGGTCCTGGTATCCAACATATCGCGGTAGCTACAGATGATATCATTACAACAGTTACGCAATTAAGAGCAAGAGGTGTTGAGTTTTTATCTGCACCACCACATTCTTATTATGAAGCTATTCCAGCTCGTTTAGGAGAGCATATGGAAATGATGCATGAAGATATGAATGAATTGGAAAAATTGGCGATCATGATTGATGCCGATGAAGAAGGATATTTATTGCAAATCTTTACCAAACCAGTAGAAGATCGTCCGACACTATTCTTTGAAATAATCCAAAGAATGGGGGCAAGAGGATTTGGAGCAGGTAACTTTAAAGCCTTGTTTGAGTCTATTGAAAGAGAGCAAGAGAAACGAGGAACGCTTTAGTATTCAGTTAATTAATCATAAAAAAACCCATCAAAAAGGCCTTTAAGGTTAAAAAAAAGTTAATTGACATCAATGGTCTTTTATAAATAGAAAAAAATTATACATTTGCACTCGCAAAAATAAGGTCGTCATAAGCCTTGTTGGAGTGTAATAAATTTTTCATAATTTATAGTTTTTTGGTTGGTTAATAGCATAAAAACTCAGTCATTTATTTGGCTGGGTTTTTTTGTTTCTTATTTTTGATAAAAAAATAACACTGTAAAAATTGTTCACTACAATTTGTTTGTATAATATAAACATTTGCTAAGTTTGAATGATTGCAGTTTGCTGTTAAAAATTAAAACCATCTATTTATGAAAAAAATCACACCATTGCTTTTTCTCTTGCTGCTATGTTCTAGCAGTGTATTCGCTCAGCAGAACAAAGCCTTTGCTGCAGGGGAGTTTTTCAAATTCAAAATAACGTATGGTATCGTAAATGCAGGAATAGCCACTATGGAGCTTAAAGAAGTTCAATATGATGGTAAAAAGGCGTTGCACGCTATTGGACACGGATATACTACAGGTGTGACTAAATTCTTTTTTAAAGTAGAAGACGATTATCAGAGCTATTTTAATAAAAACACCAATGAACCTTATCGATTTATCCGAAAGATAAACGAAGGGGGTTATACTAAAAATCAAGAAGGTTTTTTTAATCACGACCGCGGTACGGTTTTGGTTAAAGATTACAAAAATAAAGAAGAAAACACCTATTCCGTAACCGATAATGTGCAAGACATTGTATCTTCGTTTTATTATTTGCGAAACCATCCGAAAATCAATTCTTTGAAATCAGGAGAGTTTTTAGAAATAGATATGTTCTTCGATGGAGAGGTCTTTAAATTTAAGTTAAAGTACCAAGGGAAAGAGGATATACGCACAAAATTTGGTACTATTGAGGCCATGAAATTTACCCCTTATGTTCAGGCAGGAAGGGTCTTTAAAGCAAAAGAAAGTTTAACGGTTTGGGTTTCGGCCGACGAAAACAAAGTGCCCTTGCGTATCAAGGCAAGTTTGGCAGTGGGTTCTCTAAGTGCAGACTTGGAAGAATATCGCGGTTTGAAAAACGAACTCAAAATAAAAAAATAAAGTAAGAATGGAAATCGATCCGAATCTTCAACCTCAAATTGCGGCATTAGAAGAAAAATTTGCTCAGATTGGACAAAAAACACAGACGCATTTAGAAGGTCTTCGCTGGGCCAAACCCATAACCTATTGGGATTATATCCAGACTGATGCCTTACTTAGTTTACAGACGCAACGGAGTACTTTACCAGACGAGATGGTTTTTATCATGTACCATCAAGTCAATGAATTGTTGTTTAAGATGATTCTATGGGAAATGGATCAAATCACCGAAGCACTGGAGATTACTACTGATTTTTTTAGTGATAAATTAATGCGAATTAGCCGTTATTTCGATATGTTGACAACTTCTTTTACCATCATGAAAGACGGTATGGATGTGGATCAATATATGAAGTTTAGAAACACCTTGACGCCTGCTAGTGGTTTTCAAAGTGCGCAATACCGCTTAATCGAATTTGGATCAACGGATTTGATCAACTTAATCGACATCCGTTTTCGTGCAACTATTGATAGAAATACGCCCTACGAACACGCCTTTGAACATTTGTATTGGCAAGCTGCGGGTAAAGATTATAAGACAGGACAAAAATCCTATCTCATTCAAGAGTTTGAGAAAAAGTATAAAGCGTCGTTTATAACGTCGATGAAAAACTATAACAAGACGAATCTTTGGCAAAAGTTTATTCAACTACCCGAAGAAGACCGTCAAAATCCAGAATTGATTGCCGCTATGCGCCATTATGATAAAACGGTCAACATCACTTGGGTGATGGGGCATTTTTATACGGCCAAAAAGTATATCGAAAGCGTTCCGGGTAAACAAGAAGCCACCGGAGGTAGCGATTGGAAAAAATACATGCTTCCGCAATACCAAAGACGAATTTTCTTTCCTGAATTATGGAGCGAAGAAGAATTGAAAAATTGGGGATTAGAAACCATTTAGAAATAGAATAAAACACATATATTGAAGTATTTAGCCTATTTATTGACCTTGTTAGTCGCTTTTTCTTGTAAAAAGGCAGCGGAAACATCGGTCGTGGAACAAACAAAAGGAGATGTAGAGGAAGTTGTAGCAGAAGCCTATGGATTTAATTTAAAAGACATAGAACTCGTTGAAGACACCATTAGAAGTGGTGATAACTTGGGTAAAATTTTGTCTCAGAACAACCTTTCTGCAACGGAAATACATAAAATTATAGAAACGGTAAAGGATTCGATCAATGTGAAAAATATTCGTATTGGTCAACCTTATGCTTTGCTCAAAAGCAAAACCCAACCCCATAAATTGGAAGCTTTGGTTTATCATCCCAATATTATGGGTTATTATGTGATTGATTTAAGAGATAGTGTTCAAGCCTATAAGAAGATTTATCCTGTCACCATTAAAAGGCGTACTGTGGCAGCAACTATAGATGGTTCGCTGTCTGTGAGCTTGCAGAAAGAAGGTGTTGATCAGTCATTGGCGACAAAGATGTCGCAGATTTTTGCTTGGTCGATTGACTTTTTTAAATTGCAGAAAGACGATAAATTTGCTGTAACCATAGAAGAAAAATTTATTAACGACACCACTTATGTGGGTATTGAAAAAATAGAAGCAGCTTATTTCGAATATAGAGGTCGTAAGTTATACGCCTTTCCATATAAAAAACCAGGAGCAAAAGGGGTGGAGTATTTTGATGAAGCGGGGAAACCCATGCGAAGCATGTTTTTAAAAGCGCCTTTAAAGTTTTTTCACATCACCTCACGTTTTACTAACAACCGTTTTCATCCCGTTCAAAAGCGTTGGAAATCACATAACGGTACGGACTATGCTGCTCCAACAGGTACACCAATCATGACTACCGCCTCGGGTGTTGTAGAACGTACGGGATACACCGCTGGAAATGGTAATTTTGTCAAGGTGAGACACAACGGTACCTATTCAACCCAATACCTGCATATGTCCAAAATTTTAGTTAGAAATGGACAAGCGGTACAACAGGGCGATGTTATCGGTAAAGTGGGAAGCACCGGCTTGGCTACCGGACCCCATGTGTGTTATCGCTTCTGGAAAAATGGAGTACAGGTCGATCCACTAAACCAAATGTTGCCGAATTCGGTACCGATGGAAAAAAGAGATTTACCCGCTTATTTAGAGCATATTAAACCGTTGAAAAAAGAATTAGACGAGAAGTTTTTAGAAAAATTTGCTGAATAATGTTTAGAAATACGAATCCTTCTGGGACTTTGGCGTGGCACAATCTTAGAAATCATTTCGAAGAGATGGAGTATGTAAAAATGCAAGATTTGTTTGAAAGTCAAACCGATCGTGTAGCGAAAATGCATGTTTCATGGAACGATTTTTTATTCGATTATTCAAAAAATAAAATCACCGACAAAACCATTACGCTGCTTCTTGATTTGGCACGTGAAATGGGTTTGCCTTCAGCTATTGAAAGTTTGTTTCAAGGCGATAAAATCAACCTAACTGAAAACAGAAGTGTTTTACACACCGCGTTAAGAGATTTTTCTGACCAGCCGATAGTTGTGGATGGGAAAAATGTATTAGAGGAGATAAAAGATGCGCGAAATCGCATAAAAAATTTCAGCAACGCTTTTACTTCTGGAGCATTTAAAGGCAGTACTGCAAAAACCTTTACCGATGTTATCAACATAGGTATCGGTGGTTCTGATTTGGGTCCGCGTATGGTGGTAAACGCTTTAGAGTGTTACCGCAACGCCGTACAAGTTCATTTTATATCCAATGTTGACGACGATCATACCGAGTCTTTATTGCGCAAATTAGACCCAGAAACCACCTTGGTCATCGTGGTTTCCAAAACATTTACCACTCAAGAAACCATCCAAAATGCTCAAAAGGTGAAAAAATGGTTGTTAGAGGGTATAGCAGATTCTAGCTGCGAAAATCATTTTGTAGCGGTGAGTTCTAATGTGGACGAAGCGGTAAAATTTGGTATTTCCCAAAATAATGTTTTTCCGATGTGGGATTATGTTGGCGGACGTTTTTCACTTTGGAGTAGTGTTGGTTTATCGATCAGTTTGGCAGTGGGTTACGACAATTTTGAAAAGCTATTAAAAGGGGCCAATCAAATGGATCAACATTTGAAAACCGCACCTTTGGAAAAAAACATCCCTGTATTAATGGCGATGTTAAGCATTTGGTACAATAATTTTTACGGTTATGAAACCGAAGCGCTAGTGCCTTACTGTCAATTCTTGGAAAAATTTCCTGCTCATTTGCAGCAGATGATTATGGAGAGTAATGGAAAAAATAGAAATAGAGATGGATATCCTGTTAACTACCAAACAGGTACCATTATTTGGGGTGAGGTAGGAGTCAATGCGCAACATGCATTTTTTCAGCTTTTTCACCAAGGGACCAAAATCATACCCGTTGATTTTATAGGATTTGTAAAACCATTTTCAAAAGAAAAGGGCAATCACGACATACTAATGTCAAACTTTTTTGGACAAACAGAAGCTTTACTCAATGGAAAAGTTGGTGTAAACTATCAGAGCGATGCTGCACCAGATTTTCTAAAACCCTATAAAGAATTTGCGGGCAACAAACCGACCAATACTCTTTTAATCGATCAATTGACGCCGGAGAGCCTCGGAAGCTTGATCGCCTTGTATGAACACAAGGTATTTATCCAAGGTTTTATATGGAATATCTTTAGTTTTGATCAATTTGGTGTCGAATATGGAAAAAAGTTGGCTTCGAGCATACAGTCGGAATTAAAAATGCAACAAATCGATAGGCATGATAGTTCAACTCAGTTCTTATTAGAATATTATCTATCAAAACGAGAGTTATTATAAGACAATAATTCAATTAATCGTAAAAGTTAAAGTTCACTTAACGTTGAATGCCCCTGTTTTTGTAATTTTGCAGTGAAAAATAAACTTATCACTTATCAAAATGAAAAACTTGAAGAACTGGATTTTCATGGTCGTATTGATTTTTACGTCCATATCCGCACTTTCACAAAATCAAATTACCGGTAGTGTATTTGATGGAGGCCTTAACAGCGCATTACCCGGAGCGAGTATTGTGGTTAAAGGTACCACTAATGGCACTTCGTCCGATTTAAATGGAAAATTCAACATCAGCACCGCGGCTAACTCGGGGCAATTGGAGATTTCGTTTATCGGATACACTACAAAAACGATTTCCTTTACTATCACTGCTGGAAAAACACTAGACCTAGGTAAAGTGGTTTTATCGGAAGAGGATGGAAACTTATTAGGAGATATTGTTATTATGGGAGTAGCCGATGTGGCGAAAGACCGTAAAACACCAGTAGCGGTTTCGACCATCAAAGCTGCTGAGATTCAACAAAAACTGGGTTCACAAGAATTTCCGGAGATATTAAACACCACACCATCTGTCTTTGCTACTAAAGGTGGTGGAGGATATGGTGATTCTAAAATTAATATCCGTGGATTTGATCAAAAGAACATCGCGGTAATGGTGAACGGTATGCCTATCAACGATATGGAAGGCGGTAGTGTATATTGGTCTAACTGGTCTGGATTAGCTGATGTTACTTCTGCCATGCAGGTTCAAAGAGGTTTGGGGTCATCTAAATTGGCTATTTCTTCTGTTGGAGGAACGATCAATATTTTAACGAGAACGGCCGATGCTAAGGAAGGAGCAATTCTTTCTGCGGGTGTAGGTAACAACGATTATTTTAAAGCTTTAGCTTCTTATTCTACAGGATTATTGGAAAACGGTCTTTCGGCTTCCGTATTATTGTCACAAACAATGGGCGATGGTTATGTTGATGGAACCAAGTTTGAAGGAACAAACTATTATTTTGGTTTAGGATACAGAACTAAAGATGATAGACACAACTTCCAGTTTACTTTTACAGGAGCTACACAATGGCATGATCAAAGAAGTACAAATAGTAGTATTAACGACTATTTACAATACGGATTAGACGGAGAACCAAACCGTAAATACAACGCGGATTCGGGTTATTTAAATGGAAAAGAGTTTTCTTGGAAGAGAAACTACTACCACAAACCGGTGGCGTCTTTTAACTGGGACTTTAAAATCAACGACATCATGAAATTGAGTTCGGTATTTTACGGATCTTGGGGTCGTGGAGGTGGTACTGGTGCCATCGGACAAATCAACAAAGTTAGTGGAGAACGTTCGGCTACTTTTAGAGATGCAAACGGAAATGTTCGTTTTGACGATATCGTAGCTTGGAATCAAGGAGGTCATGTGGCTGATTTTGGCGCTGACAAAGTGATGACTAACGGTAAAAACTTTAACTCTGCTACAAACGGACTTTCTAGAAGATCAAATATTAATTCACACGATTGGTATGGTGCTGTAATTAACTTAAACACCAAAATTTCCAACACCTTGACATGGGATATTGGACTTGATGCAAGAACCTATAAAGGTTACCACTATCAAATCTTAACAGATCTATTGGGCGCTGATGGTTTCGAAGATAAAAGCAATAAGAATTATCCAGGAAGTACTTATGTTTACCAAACATACAATGCAAAGCCTAGCTTCAACCCATTCGAAAGTATGAGTGGTAGAGAAAAAATTGGTTACGACAACGATGGTGAAGTGAACTGGATTGGTGGATTTACCCAATTAGAATACTCTAAAGACAATCTTACAGCTTTTATTCAAGGGGCACTTTCTAACCAATCCTTTAGAAGATTGGATTATTTTAGCTATAATCAAGCAAATCCAAATCCAAAGGATCCAAATTATATCACCGATTGGAAAGATATCGTTGGTGGGAATGTAAAAGGGGGTGTTAACTATAATATCAACCAATTCCACAATGTATTCGCTAATGCAGGATATTACTCGAGACAACCTTATATGAATGGTGGTGTTTATTTAAACAACAAAAATGATATTAACCCAGATTTAAAAAATGAAAAAATCATTGGTTTTGAAGCGGGTTACGGATTGAGAACGAGTAAATTCAATGCCAATGTGAACTTATACAGAACAACTTGGAAAGATAGAATTTTAAGAACTAAAGCTACATTTAAAGATCGTGAAGATGATAAGAAAGAAATTTTCGGATTTGCTAATATGTACGGTGTAGAACAAGTGCATATGGGTGCGGAATTAGATTTTGTTTACTATGCTACAGATTGGGCTACAATTACCGGTTCCTTCTCTTATGGAGACTGGAAATATAAAGGGAATGTAACGGCTACTTATTTGGATGAACAAGACAACAAAGCGATTTTAGGTGATGATGGTAATCCTTTAAAAAATACCTTGTATTTAGATGGTGTTAAAGTAGGAGAAGCGCCACAAACATCAATGAATATCGGAGCTGTAATCAAAGTAGTTAAAGGTTTGAGTGTGGATGGTAATTTTAGATACAACGATCGTTTCTACGCAAACATCAATCCGGAAAACTTTTCGAAAGAAGACCATAAAGGATCTTTGAAATTACCGGCATTCGGATTATTGGATGCAGGGGTATCATATAAAATGGAAGTAGGTAATGCGAAACAAAACGCCTTGAGTTTCCGTTTTAACGTAAACAACGTTTTGGATAAAGTGTATATCTCAGAATCTAGAACAAATAATGTTACGCTTACTGGAGATGAATTTGCTGCTCTTAAAGACAAGAGTGGTGATCCATCAGGGCAAAACAAAACGTTTAAAGGAGACTACAATGCTTATTTAGCAGACGGATTCTATAATGGTGTCGATAAGACTAACGAAGTGTACTTCGGAGTTGGTAGAACTTGGAACTTTACGATGCGTTTCGAATTCTAAAATAAAACAATATCATTGCAAAAGGCTATTCCATTCATTTGGAGTAGCCTTTTTTTGTTGGTTATATAGGTATAGGAGATGGTGACGACGATATCCTCTAAGTTATTCAAACGGCAACTAAAATGGGGATTAATAGATTAAAAATCCAGAGAGATTGCTGCAATTTGTTGTTTTTGGACTTTATAAATCCATATCGGTATTTAAGCGGGTGAATTTGAGTTTAGCAGATTAACACTTTTATAAAAAGATTGCTATTACAACCTTTGCGAAGCGTAGGCTCAGTAAAATGTGAACCTTTGTGGTTTCAGGATATTTTATTTGCAAACGGAGTTTGTAATTTTATTTTATGTGGCTGTACTGCGAATGTTATTGCAAATTATCAGGAAGAAATGCAGGCTTTTTATAGAGTTAATTTAATTAGTGATTAAGTATATTGATGTTAAGTTTTTGGCTATTTGGGGTAAATAGTTAAACTTTAGATAGTTTTTTCATTTTCTGATTATAGATGTATTTTTATTTAATCTTAATAAATACAAAATACAATATGAAAAAAATTACAAGATTAATTTTTTATATATTACTAGCAATGTGGTGTAGTGATACCCTTGTTGCTCAGGAATATATAAGTTTGAATGTCACTTCTGGTCTTAATGCCGATGTCATTGCCAATGGCGTAGGACCTGTTACACAATCGACTACCCAACTGGTGGATTTATATAGTTTTAACTTGCACAGTTTAGATTTTAAAGCGACTGCGTCAGCACCTGCAGCTACAGTAGGTCTGCCAATCGACGGCCGTATTGCTGCGGCAAATGTGCCTGGACTCACTTTTCAATTGCCGTCCTACGATCAGAACAATGTTTTGAAAATGGTGCAATCGGATGTGGTAGCAAGTGTGGTTTTTAGCAATAAAGAAAAAGCCTCAAAAGTTTATCTCTTAGCCACTGCTACCGATGCCGGTTTAACACCTGTTGTCTTTAATGCAGAGCTGATTTTTACCGACAGTACTGCTTTTCTAATTCCTAACTTATCGGTTGCTGATTGGTTCGGGGGACTCATAAGACACACCGCCCTATCGGGTTTTGGACGAGTAAACGCCATTACCGATGAAGTGGAAGCGGTATTTCAAAATCCTAAATTATTTGCCTTAGAGATGCTAGTACCCGAAGAACATTGGTTTAAGGAAATAGACCGGATTGAATTTTCAAAAGTTAGTAATGCAGAAACAGCTTTAAATATTTTTGCAGTTAGTGTTTTAAGTACGCCAGAATGCATTGAGCCTTCATTTTTAGTGGTTGATGAAATTACGGAAAACAGCGCAAGATTGAGTTGGACGTCTCCACTCGAGCTGCCTGCTATGGGGTTTGAGTATGAAATCAGAACAGAAGGACTTCCAGGTAGTGGTCTTCCGGGACTTATAGATTCCGGTGCATTAGCACAAGATTCGACATTTAAACGCTTTATCGGCTTGTCACCATCAACGCCATACGCTGTTTATTTGAGATCCAAATGCAAAAGCACGCTTTTTACAGACTGGACTAATGTAAAGAAATTCCAAACCGTATGTCAGTTTCCAAATATTAGCTTTGAAAATCCAACTATTTGTGGAATCGGCTCTGCGGCATTGGAGGCTCTAACCACATCGGGTACTATAAAATGGTATGCTGATGAGTTTGGAGGAGAGCCACTCCATATCGGTGGAAATTTTCAAACACCAATTTTAAGTGATACGCAATCCTATTGGTTTTCGTCCGAATTGGACGGCACTATAGAAGGGCATGGTGGAGCTCCTTTTGCAGGGACTGATGCTACACCCTTTACGGAAGTCGGTATGGGAATTATTTTTGATATAGCAGAACCGGTTTTCTTAGAAAGTGTTGACATCTATTCGACTACTGAGGGTACTTTAGATATTATGATTGTAGATGAAAGTGGGAGCGAAATTTATTCGACTGGTGACGTTCAAATTGTCGTCTATGATTCACTCAGACCCAATGTGATCCCGTTGAATTTTGAAATTCAGGCGGGTACAGCTTACCGTATGCAGGTTAAAAGTCAGTCTAATCTACAGTTATTGCGCCAATTCTCCGTTCGTTACCCCGTTTTAGATGAACAGCAAGTTTTAACGTTGACTTCAGCAGCATATTGGGGTAATCCCACAAGCTGGTTATATCTATATTTTTACAACATAAAATACGTAAAAGGATGTCGGTCTGCCAGGCAACAAGTTGTAGTAACTGTTAATGCAGCGCCAGAATTAACGCTAAGTCAAGATGCTTTATTTGTTTGTGGCGGATCTGAAAGTGAACGCATCATAGTTGTTGACGGTATGGATGCCTTCGATTCCTACGAATGGTTTCCGAATACAGCTGTTTCAGGAGACCCTCAAAACGGTTGGACTTTTACGGGTACAACGAATCAAGTCTATACCTTGACAGCTCAACAATCAAGCGGGCAGCATTGTACTGCGGTCAAGAAGGTATTGGTTCAGCCTGTTCCAGAACCGGCCGTTACTTATCTTCCAGAAGAAGCTATCGATTCGGTCTGTGTCCATTCAATTGTTCCTTTACAAATAGTGACTGCTGCTACAGAAAATCAGGTTGAAGTTGGTGATGAAGTACCTACTCATTTTCAAGATGTTTTATCTGCTTTTAATAATTTTGGTAACCTGACTCAGCTACAGTTGTTGTTTACTGCTGAGGAATTGCGGAGTTTGGGAATGAGAAGCGGACCTATCAACTCCATAGCGTTTTATGTGAGTAGTTTGGGAGGTAGTAATAGCAATGCAGATTATACGGTAAAAATAGCGACTACCCAACAGACAAAATTTGAAAATCGCAATTTTCTATCCGATAGCTTAAGAACGGTTTATTATAGAGACATACACGTGCATACCGCTTCGGGTTGGCAAGAAATTGTTTTTGACGAGGTTTTTAACTGGGACGGTATGCAGAACTTACTTATAGAACTTACCCACCAGGGGAACAACAGCTTTTCAAGCGCGAATACACACTTTTCCTTAACTGCGGAAAATCAGCTTGCCTACAGCTCTAACAATGGAGGTGTAAGGCTTTCCAAAGAGCGATTTAATATAAAGTTCAAACAGATTTACCCACTTCATTTGGAATGGGTAACAACAGCGGGTAATTTATATATAGATGCCGGCGCAACAATTCCGTATGTACGCGAAAACCAAGTAGATAGAGTGTATTATAAACCACAAGTAGCCGGACTCCATGAGGTTTTGGCTTATAGTAATATAGGAGGTTGTAGCCTGAGTAAAACCTTTTATATAAATGCTTTTTTAACGCCACTACCCGAAGTAGAAGCGGTTCAAAGTTTTTGTGCGCAGGCACAAATATCAGATTTAATAGTAGTGGGACAAGATATAAAATGGTACCGAACACCCGAAGGAGGTAATCCGCTTCAAGGAAATTCCCTTTTAGTAGCAGGAGATTATTATGTTACTCAAAGCCTAGATGGTTGTGAATCGGAAAGAGTAGCAGTGCCGGTAACTGTATTTGCAGCGGTGCCTAATCCACAAGTACAAAATCAGAATTTCTGCTCATCGGCTACTCGAGTTTCGGATTTAGTAGCTAATACACTGGAAGGAGCTGCTGTTAACTGGTATCAAACACAACATGGGGGTCAGGCCTTAACGCTAAACCAAGTGTTAACCACCGGTTTGTATTATGTGTCGCAAACCGTAGGTGAATGCGAGTCAGAACGGGTTCGATTTGGCGTTGCTGTAGTTGATAATTTAGTTGCTCCTGAAGCAGACCACCAAAATTTCTGCGGGCAAGCTACGGTTTCTCAGCTTCAAGTGAATCTATTGCCTGAAATGACAGCAAAATGGTACCGACAAGAAAGTGAAGGAGCGGTCTTAAACGCTGATGATTTGTTGGAAAGCGGCTGGTACTTTGTAAGCCAATCCATTTACGGCTGTGAATCGCCTAGACATAGGGTAGAAGTGCGGCTAAATGAAATTCCGCAAAAACCAACAGCTGATGCGCTGCAGCGATTTGAAGGAAGCGCCGTGATTCATGACCTGGTTACAGATCAAGAGGGTGTGGTTTGGTTCGATTCTTTGGCAGACGCTATCGAAAATAGAAACAGTTTGGATTCTGAAACACTTTTAATCGATAGTGCCACCTATTACGGCATAGTGATTTCTGCTGAAGGATGTTGGAGTGAGCCTATAGCTGTAACGGTCAAAATCACTTTGGGAATCCCTGATTTCGAAGGTAAACAGCCTCAATACTATCCAAATCCAGTCCGTGATGTTTTGACCGTGTCTCATCATGAAATCATAACTAGAATAGCGGTTTATTCCATCAATGGAAGTTTTCTATTTGGTGAAAATTATGCACAGCAGCAGGTAACACTAGCCATGAACGGGCTACCCAAAGCCACTTATCTGATTCGTGTTTATACCAAGACTGGAACTCAAATAATCAAAGTGATTAAAAATTGATGAAGTGCTGTTGATAGGCTATATGGCCGGTATTGACTTCGTGATCCTAAATAAAAAGGCTTGTCTCCATAGCGGAGGTAAGCCTTTTTTAGTGAATACTAATTGGTATTTATAATATTCTCCTTTTAAATAGTTATTTTTGGACAGCTTATTATTAATCTATCTAATCTTCTTATGATAAAGAAATTACTAATAGTGGGATTGTTGTTTACTGCCTTTACAATACAAGCACAATTTAAAACAACCACCACTAAAGATTCTAATGGATACACTTATGAATCCGTTGAGAACGACCCCTCGCACACTCGAATTTATACTTTGAGTAACGGTTTAAAAGTGTATTTAGCACAAAACAAAGACGAGCCGCGTATTCAGACCTATGTACCCGTTCGTACGGGGTCAAACAACGATCCGGAGGACAACACGGGATTGGCGCATTACTTAGAACATATGTTGTTCAAGGGTACTTCCAAAATGGCTTCGAGCAATTGGGAAGTAGAGAAAGTGTTGCTAAAACAAATTTCTGATTTGTACGAAGCACATAAAAAGGAAACTGATCCAGCAAAAAAAGTAGCACTTTACAAGCAAATTGACCAAGTTTCTAAGGAAGCGTCAAAATATGCTGTAGCAAATGAGTACGACAAATTAGTGGCTTCTATAGGTGCTACTGGTACCAATGCCCATACTTGGTTTGATGAAACCGTTTATAAAAACAACATTCCTTCCAATGAATTGGAAAAGTGGTTGGTGGTTGAAAACGAGCGTTTCTCCGAATTGGTATTGCGTTTGTTTCACACCGAATTAGAGGCGGTTTATGAAGAGTTTAACCGCGGACAAGACAACGATTATTGGGCAACACACGAAGCCATGATGAAGTTGTTGTTTCCAAAATCACATTATGGAACTCAGACGACAATTGGAACTTCGGAGCATTTAAAAAATCCTTCGATGGTAGCGATTCACGATTACTTCCAAAAATATTATGTGCCTAATAATATGGCTGTAGTATTGGTAGGAGATTTGGAGTTCGAACCGACCATTCAATTGGTAGATCGTTATTTGGGTAAAATGAAAAAAGGAGTTCAACCGGAGCAATATGTTGCCAAAGAACCGGCTTTAACCAAAATCCAAACCAAAGAAATCTTTAGCCCGTCATCAGAGCGTATCGAAATCGGTTATAGATTGGGAGGAGCCAACTCAAAAGATGCGCAATATTTGACTTTAGTTGATATGTTGTTGAGCAATAGTGCAGCGGGATTGATCGATTTAAATATCAATCAAAAACAAAAAGCATTGGGTGCTCAGAGTTCACCGATGATCATGAAAGATTTTTCGGTACACCAATTGGGTGCTTATCCGAATGAGGGACAATCCTTAGACGAGCTAAAAACCTTATTGATGGGGGAATTGGACAAAATCAAAAAAGGACAGTTCGACGAGTGGATGTTAGGAGCAGTAGTTAATGATCTTAAAAAACAGGCCATGAAATCCTTAGAGAGTAACGACGCCTTAGCTACAGAAATGTATGGCGCTTTTATCCAAGGAAAATCATGGGATAAAGTCGTTTCAGAAGTAGACGAATTATCTAAAATTACCAAAGCGGAAATCGTTGATTTTGCCAATAAAAACTACAAAGACAACTATGTTGTAGTATATAAAAAGCAAGGTGAAAACAAAGAATTGGTTCGTGTTGAGAATCCAGGAATAACACCTATTGATTTAAATCGCGAAAACGAATCTAAATTTTATAAAGATTTTAAAAACATTAAAGTAAAGGATATCGCTCCGGTGTTTGTTGATTTTGACAAGGCAATTCAGAGAGAAACCATCGGTAAAAAAACACCTTTGGCCTTTATTAAAAATACGACTAACGACCTTTCAACGGTCATGTATATTACAGAAGTAGGGTCTAATCACGACAATAAATTAGCTTTGGCAATCAACTATTTGGATTTCTTAGGAACGTCTAAATACTCGCCAGAAGATATTAAAAAAGAATTCTATAAACTCGGAGTTGACTACGGTGTTAGCGCTGGAGAAGATAGAACTTATGTTTATGTAAGTGGATTACAAGAGAATATTCCTGCAGGAATCAAATTGTTCGAACACTTACTTACCGATGCCAAGGCCGATCAACAGGCTTACGATAACTATGTCGATCAAATTTTGAAAGAACGCAGTGATGCCAAGGCGAGTAAAGCGGGTATTCAACGTGCGCTAAACAGTTATGTTATGTATGGTGCCGAAAGTAAATTTAGAGACATCTTAAGCGAATCCACACTAAAAGCGATTAAACCACAGGAATTGGTGAAAATCATTCACGACTTCTTTAATTTTGATCAACAGATTTTCTACTATGGAAACGACTTAAACAACACTAAAAAAGCGTTGACAGCCAATCATAATTTTGGAAAAAGCAAAGCGATTCCAACGCCTAAGAAATATGCGGAGCCCGCTACAAACGGAACGGTGTATTTTGCACCTTATGATATGGTACAAGCCGAAATATCTTTCCGTGCTAGAGAAGAAAAATTCAACAAGGAAAACTTGGTTTCTTCGGGTGTGTTTAACGAGTATTTCGGATCGGGATTATCGTCTATCGTATTCCAAGAGATCAGAGAGTCAAAATCATTAGCCTATTCGGCTTACTCTTATTATGCCGATGCCGCTAAAAAAGACAAACACAACTATGTCATTGCTTATGTAGGTACTCAAGCCAATAAATTACCGCAAGCGGTTGATGCCATGATGGGATTGATGAATGATATGCCGCAGGCAGAAAATCAATTTCAAAACGCCAAAGCTTCTGCTTTAAAAAGATTGTCTACCAAGCGTTATAGCAAGTCAGACATCTTCTTTTATTGGTTGTCTTTACAAGAGAAAGGATTTAATTACGATATCAACAAAGATTTATTCCCACAAACCCAGAAAATCGAAATGAAAGATTTGGCGAGTTTCTTTGACAAACACGTTAAGGGTAAAAAATTCAATGTTGGATTAATCGGTAAGAAAGACAATTTGGATTGGGAAGCCGTTAAAAAATTCGGAACCATCAAAGAATTGACTTTGGAAGAATTGTTCGGGTACTAAGAATAGCTGAACTTGATTATAGAAAAGAGCTGTCTCAAAAGGATAGCTCTTTTTTGTATAGTACTTGAGTTTTAAGAGAAGGATATTAGTATGTTGAATTTTGCCACTCGAAAGAATTTGTACGGCAGTTGAGGTTCTGGCTAAACTTGGAAGTGTGTGTTTTTTGGCTGATCGCGGCTACATCGACCGTGTTAGTTGGTTTAAATCACTTGATGCGTATGGAAGTATCTACGCTTGATGATAACGGTTATGATGACAACAGAAATAAGGTTAATGTAAAGTAAAATAGAAATGGATAATTTAGATTTAGAAAAGCTACAATTATATATATTAAATTATGATCGTAAGGACCGTTTTATTGATGTAATTCGAGTTGTCTATAAAAAATTATCCTTACTAAAAGAGGGAGTTATTATTTGTTTTTCAATAGAAGACACTCGATTTCTAATTGAATTGGAGTTTTTAGATGAGTTCTTCAAGATAGAATTTACAGCTGTTTATCTAAGTCTACAGATCAATAGTATAGAACAGTATTTTGTTTTGGAAGATAACGATCAAATTAAGGAATTGATAGATGAATTGTTTAATGGAAATTATATTGTGAAATATTATTTAAACTCCAAGGGTCGAATTAAATTTTCGAAGCTGATTTGGCGAGATAGAGCGTTTAAAAATTATGATATAAAGTATAAATATGGTTGGCTTAAATGCAATTGTAGAATAGAAAGAATTGCAATTAAAAATGGAATAATCTTAATCTCATAAATACGAAAGATGCCGTTCCAAAAATTTTTGGTTGACCTAGGCTTTCTGAAGTGAATTTTGATGTTTACGCCACTGACTCATGAAGAACTAAAATACCAGGTTACGCTACAGTGTGAGTACTCTCGCATGGTATATAATAAACAAAGAAACTCTCAATTCTATTGGGAGTTTTGTGTTTAGAAAGAAAGTTTATCGATAAAAGTAGGTCTTCTAACTTTGGTAAAATAGAATGAGGTTTCTTGTGTATTGCTTGTGTTTTAAGAGAGGACTAGTAGAAACAGGCACTTTGAATAAGCTATTGAATGAAATTTTTATTTTAAAGAAAAAGGCTAACCTTTTTATATATTGGTTAGCCTTTTTTTGTCATTTTATTTCTCAAGTTTACGAGTGAAAACCTAGTTCTCCTTATAAATCTCTCTAAGTGTTTCCAAAAAGTAATCCTTGGATTGGGCTCCTTTAAGGGCGTATTTCTGGTTTACAATAAAGAAGGGTACGGAATTTACTCCGATGCTTCTAGCCATAGCCTCGTCCTCTTCTACGGCACGAGTATAAGTGTCGTTGGCGAGCACATCGCGAACCTTGTCGGCATCCAAGCCTATTTGAATACCTATTTTAACCAATTCTTCGACATCGTCTATATTGATGGCATTGGAAAAATGAGCTTGAAACAACGCTTCTTCCGCTTCATTTTGTAAACCTTTGGATTGGGCGTAATAAGACAATTGATGTGCCTTAAAACTGTTGGCGGTAATCGATTGCTCCAAATCCATAACCAAACCTTCTGCTTGAGCCATTTGAGTGACCTGTGCAAACATCTGATCAACTTGTTCCAGAGGCATGCCCTTTTGTTGCGCCAAATATTCCTTGGTACTAACGGATAAATCCGTTTTTATAGTCGGATCGAGTTCAAAAGCTTTCCAATTAATCGTTACTTCGCTACCGTGTTCGAACTCTGCAATAGCTTGCTCTAACCGCGTTTTGCCGATATAACAAAACGGGCAACGTATATCACTCCAAATATCTATAGTCATTTTTTATTTACTTATCGGCCTATTCGTGAATCGGCCTATTACTGATTATAAGTAAAGATAGAAAGAAAATATTTAAATTTCAATGTATCAAAACGAATTTGCCTAATGTCCCAGGCGAATTAACGAGTGGGCACATCGGCAACAAAAAAAATCAAATCAATTGAATTAGTTCCAAAGCCTTGTTTACGCTTTTCACATTTTCAAAAGTCAGTAATAATCGCAAGCCGTTTTTGGTTTCTTTTTCCTTCATCTTACAAATGTTTCCGTGTTGTTGTACAAACAGTAAAACCTTTCTAAAACGCGGCGATTGGTAATAGTCCGACTGCTGATTACCCAAAAAGTAACCGACCATTTTTCCGTTTTTTAGTACTAACTTTTCGATACCGGCATTAGCGGCAAACCACTTGATGCGCAAACTGTTTAACAGCGCTACGGCTTCTTTGGGTAAGGCGCCAAAACGGTCAATCAGTTTTTGTTCGTATGCCTGCAACTCGGTTTCGTCCTTAACGTTGCTCAACTCGTTATACAAATTCAAACGTTCCGATACGCTATTGACGTAATTATCGGGAAACAGTATTTCGAAATCCGTATCGATTTGGGTTTCTTTGACAAAGGTTTTGGTTTCTATGTCGTTTTCATCGGCATACAAATCCTTGAATTCGTTTTCTTTTAATTCGTCTATGGCTTCGTTCATGATTTTCTGGTAGGTTTCAAAGCCAATTTCATTGATAAATCCACTTTGTTCCCCACCGAGTATATCACCGGCACCGCGAATCTCCAAATCCTTCATGGCTATGTTAAAACCACTGCCTAATTCACTAAACTGTTCGAGGGCTTGGATGCGCTTACGCGCTTCCTCGGTCATCGCAGAATAGGGAGGGCATATAAAATAACAGAAGGCTTTTTTATTACTTCGACCAACGCGACCGCGCATTTGATGCAAGTCGGACAGACCAAAATTATTGGCATTATTGATTAAAATGGTGTTGGCATTGGGTACATCTAAGCCGCTTTCAATAATCGTAGTAGCTACCAATACATCGAAATCGCCATCCATAAACGCCAACATCAGTTCTTCGAGTTTTTTTCCATCCATCTGTCCGTGTCCAATACCAACACGAGCATTGGGAACCAAACGTTGAATCATGCCCGCTACCTCTTTGATATTTTCAATGCGGTTGTTGATAAAATAGACCTGACCTCCGCGTTCCACTTCATAGGCAATGGCATCGCGAATGATTTCTTCATTAAAACCAACCACATGGGTGTCGATCGGATAACGATTGGGTGGAGGAGTGGTGATTACTGATAGATCTCGTGCGGCCATCAACGAAAACTGTAGGGTTCTCGGAATTGGTGTAGCCGTAAGGGTTAAAGTATCTACGTTTTGTGCTATGGTTTTTAATTTGTCTTTAACTGCAACGCCAAACTTTTGTTCCTCATCGATGATTAGGAGTCCTAGGTCTTTAAAAACAACATTTTTACTGACCAATTGATGGGTTCCGATTAAGATATCTAATCGACCTTCACTTAAATCCTTAAGCGTTTCACTTTTTTGTTTGGCCGTGCGAAAACGGTTGATATAATTAACCGTTACCGGCATGTCTTTAAGACGTTCGGTAAAAGTTTTATAATGTTGAAAAGCCAATATAGTAGTAGGCACAAGTATAGCAACCTGTTTTCCGTTATCTACGGCCTTAAATGCCGCACGTATAGCGACTTCTGTTTTTCCAAATCCGACGTCACCACAAACCAATCGGTCCATAGGGCGCTCGCTCTCCATGTCGTTTTTAACGTCTTGAGTAGCGGTAATCTGATCGGGAGTATCTTCGTATATAAAGGAACTTTCTAGCTCTGCCTGTAAATAACTATCGGGTTTGTATTGAAATCCTTTTTCCAAACGGCGTTTGGCATAGAGCTGAATCAAGTTAAACGCAATGTGTTTAACACGGGCTTTGGTTTTCTGCTTTAAGGTTTTCCAAGCATTGGAACCCAATTTATATATCTTGGGTGCTGTACCGTCTTTACCGTTGTATTTGGATATCTTATGTAAAGAATGGATGCTGACGTAAACGATATCGTTATCGGCATACACCAACTTAATAGCTTCTTGCATTTTGCCTTCTACATCAATTTTTTGAAGCCCTCCAAACTTTCCAATACCGTGATCGATATGTGTTACATAATCGCCAACGGACAAAGTAGTCAATTCCTTTAAAGTGATGGTTTGCTTTTTGGAGTAACCGTTTTTAATCGAAAATTTGTGGTAACGCTCAAATATTTGATGGTCTGTATAACAGACTATTTGATTTTCCTCGTCTATAAAACCTTGATAAAGCGGAAACACAACGGTCTTAAATTGTTTAACAGCTACTTCGTCGTTTTGATCTTTAAGGCTTTCAAAAATCTCATGAAAGCGTTTGGCTTGACCTTCGTTGGCGCAGTATAAATAATTTTTATAACCGTCGTCGGCGCGGTCGTTTAAATCTCGGGCCAACAATTCGAATTGTTTGTTGAATGACGGTTGCGGTAAGATGTGAAAATCAATTATCGTATTCGTTTCAAAATACGACTGCTGAGCCAATTCTACATAAGTAAAAGTTTCTACGCGTTGTAAAAAGGATTTGCTGTCGAGAAATAGATCGCTCGGCACTTGGTGTTTGATGTCTTTGGATAAGGTGTCAAAAACCGACAAAGCCTTGTCGAACGACTTGTCTAATTGGCCTACAACCAAGGCCGTGCTTTGAGAGAAAATAACGGTTTTTTCTGATATATAATCTAAAAAACTCTCGCGGTTTTCTTGAGAGAATTTATTTTCAACATTGGGTATAATCGAAATTTTCTTTTGCTTTTCTATAGAAAGTTGGGTTTCCACATCAAAGCTGCGGATACTGTCTACTTCGTTACCAAAAAATTCGATACGGTATGGATGGTCGTTTGAAAATGAAAAAACGTCAATAATTCCACCACGTACGGAAAATTCGCCGGGTTCGGCTACAAAGTCGACCCGTTTAAAATGGTATTCAAACAAAACCTCATTGATAAAATCGATGGAGATTTGATCGCCCATGGCCAACTTTAGAGTGTTTTTATCCAACACCTTTTTGGTAACTACTTTTTCAAACAAGGCATCGGGATAAGATACGATGATAGCGGGTTTCTTACGCGAGTTGATTCGATTGAGTACCTCGGCGCGCAACAGTATGTTGGCGTTGTCGGTTTCTTCAATTTGATAGGGACGTCGGTATGATCCGGGATAAAACAAAACGTCTTCCTTGTTGACCAAACTTTCTAAATCGTTGAGGTAATAAGCGGCTTCTTCCTTATCGCGAAACAACAACAAAAAAGGGTGTTCCGATTTTTTAAAGACACCTTGAATCAAAAAAGACAAAGCCGAACCAATCAGTCCTTTGGCATGAATTTTTTGTCCTCGTTGGTTTAATGCTTCCCCGAGTTGAAGGGTTTTACTCGATTCGCGGTATAAAGTTTTTAAATCCATGCTCAATTAATTTTCAGTAAAGGTTGGGTTCGCAAGTCTTAGGGTGTCTAAAGCTTGTAACATTTCGGCCTCACCAATTTCTTTTGGGATGGATTTTTTTACTACTATCTCTTCCATTTGGCTCACCAAAGAGGCAATGGCGGTATTGATCTGAGGAATTAATCGGATGATTTGTTTTTCTTGAATTTTATCGAGTGTCAAATACATTTCTAAATTGCTCAATAGCGTGTTTAAAACAGTAATTCTACTGCGTATATCGGGGCGATTGAGGTTTGTAGGAATTTCGTTAAATAAATTCAACGAGGAATTGCTGAGTTTTTCTGATTTTTTTTGAAAAGCACTAATAGACGATACAGGTGTAATACTGATATCATTTCGAAACTCTAGCCAAGCTTTCCAATCGCTAACTTCTGTTTGTAACGCAGTGGACTGTGTTGGGATTTTAAAAACCCAATTTTTGGTAAGTATAGTGAATACAGTATCGGTATGTTTTTGAGCTCGCAATTGATTTTCTTGTTCGCGAGTATCCACTTTGTTACAGGAAGCGAACACGCTGATAAAGAGAATTCCGATAAGCAAAAAATGCCTCATAGTTAATTTTTTAAGCAACAAATTTACGAATGTTATATCGAATTTTTAAACTATTAAATCAGAATCCAACAGAAAGGTTTTATATTTCGCGTTCTATGGAGAATTTGAGGGCTTCATAAGTGTATGGCAGTAGCCAAGTCACTGTGATAATGGGTGTAATTGCAAATCGACTTGTTGCTGAATCTTCAACTTATAAATGCTTTCAGTTCACCGTGAATTAAGTATATTTGTCAAATAAAATAGTGCATAATGAGTACAAAAATTCTAATTATTGGGGCTTGTGGTCAAATCGGTTCAGAATTGACTATGAAACTCCGTGAGATATATGGCAACGACCAAGTTGTTGCTTCAGATATTCGGGAAGGTAAACCAGAGTTAATGGCTAGTGGTCCTTTTGAAATTGTCAATGCTATGGAGTTTGAGCAAGTAGCTCAGGCCGTAGAAAAACATCAGATTGATGAAGTCTATTTAATGGCGGCGATGTTGTCTGCTACAGCAGAAAAAAACCCGGCATTTGCTTGGGATTTAAATATGAATTCTTTGTTTCATGTGTTGAATCTGGCCAAAGAAGGCAAAATTAAAAAGGTTTTCTGGCCTTCGAGTATTGCCGTTTTCGGACCAACTACACCAAGGATTAATACGCCTCAATATACCGTAATGGAACCGTCAACGGTATATGGTATTTCGAAGCAAACCGGTGAACGTTGGTGTGAATATTATCACGCTAAATTTGGGGTTGATGTTAGAAGTATTCGTTATCCTGGATTGATATCTTGGACTACACCTCCTGGTGGTGGAACTACGGATTATGCTGTGGATATCTATTACAAAGCTTTGGAGGATAAAAAGTACACTTGTTTCCTTGCGGAAAATACCGCTTTACCGATGATGTATATGGATGATGCTTTAGCTGCTACGGTAGCTATTATGCAGGCACCAGCCGAAAAGGTAAAAATTCGTTCATCCTATAATTTAGGAGGTATTTCTTTTACTCCTGCAGAAATTGCAGCGGAAATTAAAACGCATATTCCAGAATTCACGATTGATTATGCTCCGGATTTCCGTCAAGCCATTGCCGATAGTTGGCCGGCGAGTATTGATGATACGGCTGCACAGACCGATTGGAACTGGAAGCATCAATACGACTTAAAAAGCATGACCCAAGTGATGCTCGATAACTTGGCAATCAGCTTATCCAAATAAGTGGAAAAGCGTATTTAAAACAACAAAAATCGAAATATATAATAGAGGCTGTCTCAAAAGACAGCCTCTATTGTTTTTACAACATTCCCTTCCTTTGAAGCGGTGCTTGAAGGTTGAGTTAAAAATCTTTTTTACTAAAGCGCAATTAGTAGCCTTCGCATTTTAGTGTTTTATACTCGTTGTTTAAAACTAATTTATTTTCTTAAGCGATTAAAAACCAAACTAGCTAAAGAAGCTGCAATCAGAATCAAACCTGCGATGGTTATGAGGTGATTGTTTAGCACTGCGGTTGATTTTAGTATATAGCCTAAAACCATAAGTGCTAGGCCGATTACTAATATAGTGAGTGGATTTATCTTCATTGGAGTCCTTTTTTATATTAGTACTAAATTAGTGTTTTTTTTGTTATATCGTAAAATGAATACCAGAGAAATAACAATTCGTGTGGTAATAGTGGGGTTTTAAAATAAATTTTTAACAATAAAAGAACTGCTGCTTGTTTATTGTGTGAAGGAATGATATTTTCGTTTAACCAAAGCAACTTTCCTTGGGAGTATGGATTCGGGAGTGTAGTAAAGAGTTTTTTAGATAAATACAGTATATGGAACAATGGGTTGATTTTTGGAAAAATGTTTCTTTTGTCGATATTATCGAATTTTTGGGAACATTTGCTTTTGCGATAAGTGGTATTCGATTGGCATCGGCAAAGAAACTCGATTGGTTTGGTGCCTTTGTAGTTGGTTTTGTTACCGCCACAGGTGGAGGAACCTTACGCGATTTATTGTTGGGGGTTGTTCCTTTTTGGATGATTTCAAGTGTGTATGCTTGGTGCACGGTGCTTTCTTTGCTCTTTGTTATTGTTTTTCGTAAAAAATTAGTGCATCTAAACGGACCTTTTTTATGGTTTGATAGTATTGGTTTGGGGTTATTTGTCGTTGTAGGAGTTGAGAAAGCTTTGACCTTGGATTATTCCATAGGGGTTGTGGTGATGATGGGGACTATTACGGGAGTTGTAGGCGGGATGATTCGCGATATTTTGATAAATGAGATACCGGCTGTTTTTACGCAGGAATTATATGCGGTGGCGTGTATTTTGGGGGCTCTTCTTTACTATAGCTTCGATTATATGGGGGTTTCTGCTCCGGTGACGCAAATTTCTACTGCCGTTTTTGTTTTTGTAATTCGCATAGCCGCAGCGCGTTACAAATGGAAGTTACCGGTGTTAAAAGGAGAACAATAAAAAAGCGAAAAATTTCAATTGTTTTGTTTGGAAAGCCCTAAATAATTTCTATATTTGCAACCGCAATAAGGGTTATAAACCTTCCTCCTTAGCTCAGTTGGTTAGAGCATCTGACTGTTAATCAGAGGGTCCTTGGTTCGAGCCCAAGAGGGGGAGCAAATAGAAAGTCTTTTAAACGTAATGTTTAAAAGACTTTTTTGTTTTTAGTGCTTTCTTATGTCGCTGTTCTATTTAATGAATGTTTAGTGAGGTCTTTCTTGTTTATTAAAGTACGATTTTGAGTATACCGATTCCTGATTTCTAACCCCTGAGTACTCTTTTTATGTTCTATGATTTTTATTCTTATTTGTTAGGATTGTTATCTTTGGTAGATTAAAAGGTTTCGTTATGAGAAAAATAGGTTTGTTCTTGCTGTTCATAGGTTTCGTTATGGTGTCTTGTTCTAGTGACGATTCATCTGAATCAGGAAAGGTTGAGGTTAAGTTGAAATACGAAGATTTTGTCGATAAAAAAATGAATCAGGTGCTCACTGAAGAGTTTGGTATGGATATTTATCCTGGTGATACGCCTCCTGTGATTGAGGGGTCTTTTGTTGCGAGCCCATTCTTTTGTAAAAAATCTAATTTTCCTGATTTTTCGGAAGGTTTAAATTTTGGGAGTACCGATTTAACTTTTTTTAATCAGAACAATTTAGTTCAGAGTATTGATTTTAATAGTTTGTTGACTTACAATCCGGGTTTTAATGGAAAGTTAGAGCGTTGGGATGGTAAGGGGTGTTTTATCTCGGGTGCTGCTAACAAATTTTCTGTGGTTTTTCATACGGAAGGATCTTTAGAAGTGGGAAATGGTGTGTCGGCATGGTATAAAAACTTGGTGGCGGTATCTGGTGAGTTGGTTGTCGACGAGCTAGGAAAGGTCAAGGGGATTGCAAATTTTCAATTGGCTTCAGTGATGTTGGATGATTTTGGGGACCCTCATGGTATTTTGGTTGCCGTTGGTATGGGGAGATTATGGACCGATGATTATGCTGAGCGTAAATAACAGGTTTTCGAATTCTTAGAGGAGATTTGTATAAAGACTGTTTTAGGTAGTCTTTTTTTTGTTCGAAATGGTTACAGTGCCGTTTTGAGCTAGTTGCAGAATGATTTTTAGGCGGTTTTAAAGTGTTTTTCTTAGTTTAGGCTATAATGTGGTCTGGCGTTGAGTTTCCAGTCTTATAGCGTGCTCTTTTAAACAAAAAAGCTGTTTGAAAATTAATTCAAACAGCTTTTTTTAATAAGGGTTGATCGTTGTTTTAGTTTACTAAAATGTTGATCTTATTGTCGTTCATTTCCAATGTTCCAGAAGCGATAGATAGCCAATAGGTGGTATCGTTTATCTTTTGAAATTTAGAAGCGAATTCTTTAGCTATTTTGATGTCACTACCTACAATCTTAATATTGCCTTTTGTTAAAGCAGATACTATAGGTGCGTGATTGTTTAGCATTTGAAACTCTCCATTTAATCCAGGTACAGCTACCGAAATAACTTCTCCTTTGAATAATGTGGCCTCTGGTGATACAATTTCTAGTTTCATGGGAATAGCGTTTATATTAGATTATACTTCAGCAAGCATTTTTTCTCCAGCTTCGATTGCTTCTTCAATCGTACCTTTTAAGTTAAATGCAGCCTCAGGTAAATGATCTAATTCTCCGTCCATAATCATATTGAAACCTTTAATGGTTTCTTTAATGTCTACAAGAACACCTTTCAAACCTGTAAATTGTTCCGCAACGTGGAACGGTTGAGATAAGAAACGTTGTACACGACGTGCTCTAGATACAGAAAGTTTATCTTCTTCAGAAAGTTCTTCCATACCAAGAATCGCGATGATATCTTGTAATTCTTTATATTTTTGAAGAATTTCTTTTACTCTTTGCGCACAAGCATAATGATCTTTTCCTAAGATTTCAGGAGTCAAAATTCTTGAAGTAGAGTCCAATGGATCTACTGCAGGGTAAATACCTAATTCCGCAATTTTACGAGACAATACGGTTGTAGCATCTAAGTGAGCAAACGTTGTTGCTGGTGCCGGGTCAGTTAAATCATCCGCAGGAACGTAAACCGCCTGTACAGAAGTAATAGAACCCTTTTTTGTTGAAGTAATACGCTCTTGCATAGCTCCCATCTCTGTAGCTAAAGTAGGTTGGTAACCTACTGCAGAAGGCATACGTCCAAGAAGTGCAGATACTTCAGATCCCGCTTGTGTAAAACGGAAGATGTTATCTACGAAGAAAAGTACGTCTTTTCCTTGGTCTTCTCCAGCTCCATCACGGAAGTATTCTGCAATTGAAAGTCCTGACAAAGCAACACGTGCACGTGCTCCTGGTGGCTCATTCATTTGTCCGAATACGAAAGTAGCTTTAGAATCTCTCATACCTGGTTTGTCCACTTTGGATAAATCCCATCCGCCGTTTTCCATAGAGTGCATGAAATCATCACCATATTTAATAATTCCCGATTCCAACATCTCGCGAAGTAAATCGTTCCCTTCACGGGTACGCTCACCTACACCTGCAAAAACCGAAAGTCCTCCGTGTCCTTTTGCAATGTTGTTAATCAATTCCTGAATCAATACTGTTTTTCCAACTCCAGCTCCTCCGAAAAGACCAATTTTACCCCCTTTTGCATAAGGCTCAATTAAATCAATTACTTTAATTCCTGTGAATAGTACTTCTGATGAAGTAGATAATTCTTCGAATTTTGGTGCATTACGGTGAATTGGTAAACCATCTACTCCGGCTTTTGGTAAATTACCAAGACCGTCAATAGCATCTCCAATAACGTTAAACAAACGTCCAAACACGTCTTTTCCGATAGGCATTTGGATTGGAGCTCCAGTAGCGATTACTTCATAACCTCTACTCAAACCATCGGTGGAGTCCATTGAAATGGTTCTTACGGTATCCTCTCCGATGTGAGATTGTACTTCTAGTACAAGTATGGTACCATCTTCTCTTTTGATTTCTAATGAATCATAAATTCTTGGAAGTTCGGCGTTTTGTGTGTTGAACACTACGTCAACTACTGGTCCGATAACTTGTGCAACTTTTCCTGTGACTTTAGACATTGCTTATGTATTTATTTAACAGCTATTTACCTTTAATGAAAAAACACTCTTTTTCAGATTGCAAAGATAGTTTTTTTATCCGAAAATTAAAAAAGTTTGAAAATTAAATTTTCACAGCATATTTATATATTTTATAGAATTGTTAAAGGCGCGTTTAATTAAATGTAAATTCGGGTGTTTTCTTCTGTTTCTAATGCCTGATTTCGTTATCTTACGCTTTGTTTTAGCGTAGAAATTGTAATATGTTTAAAAAGCATCCTTTTTTAGTAGAAAAAAGGATGCTTTTGATTGCTTATTTTGGCATAAATGCTTTTAATTGCTCCATATCGACTCCAAGTCCTCTTGCAACGCCCATTCCCAAAGGTACACTTGCTCTAAACCAATGACAAAGCTGTCTCATAATGATTTCGTCTCTTTTTGGACCTGCTATACCGCTCATGGCACCAACGATGTTGTTGATTGTATGCGCTTTTGCCTCATCGTTCATAACGCGGTCAAATAATTCTCCCGGTTGGGTGTAATGATCATCGTCGTTTTCATTTCTGTCGTAATAAGCTACGGTTGCTGAATCGAGTTCGTAAGGTATTCCTTTTGCTGTTTGAGCTTCGTAATTACCGTCAAAACTATTGGGGAAATAATTTGGCGCACTGCCGTTGTTTCCATCAAATCGCATGGCACCGTCGCGATGGTAGTTGTTTGTCATAAAAGGACAGGCGTTTACCGGCAAACTTTGATAATTGGCGCCAATTCTATATCGTTGTGCATCTGGATAGGACAAAATTCGTCCTTGTAACATCTTGTCGGGCGAAAAACCGATACCGTCTACCAAATTGGTTGGGGCGAAGGCAGCTTGTTCTACTTCGGCAAAATAGTTGTTCGGGATCTTATTAAGCTCAATATAGCCGACTTCGATTAAAGGATATTCCTTTTGCGACCATACTTTGGTTAAATCAAAAGGATTCCAACGAAAGTTTTTAGCCTGTTCTTGAGACATCACCTGTATGGAAAAAGTATATCTTGGAAATTCACCTCTCGAAATCGTGTCTACTAATGATTTCTGTGCAAAATCAGGGTCGATTCCTCGCATTTCTTGCGCCTGCGCTCCTGTTAATGTTCGATTTCCCTGTTGGGTTTTGTAGTGGAATTTGACATAATTCCATTCGTTTTGAGCATTGACCATTGAAAAGGTATGACTCCCATATCCATTCATGTGCTGGTAACCGTCGGGTGTTCCTCGGTCGGACATCAAGATCAATACTTGATGTAAACTCTCGGGATTAAGCGACCAAAAATCCCAAACCATCGTAGGGCTCTTTAAGTTGGTGTGTGGTTCTCTCTTTTGAGTATGTATAAAATCTGGAAATTTTTTGGCATCTTTAATAAAAAATACGGGTGTATTGTTACCAACTAAATCCCAATTGCCATCTTCTGTATAAAACTTTAAAGCGAATCCTCTAGGGTCTCTTTCGCTATCTGCAGATCCTTTTTCTCCCCCAACTGTAGAGAATCGAACAAACATATCTGTTTCTTTTCCGATTTCTGAGAATAATTTGGCACGGGTGTATTTGGTGATATCGTGGGTAACCACAAATTTACCATAGGCTCCAGTTCCCTTGGCGTGTACGATGCGTTCGGGGATTCGTTCTCGGTTAAACTGAGCTAATTTTTCATGAAGAAAGTAGTCTTGCAATAACACAGGTCCGCGTGCTCCTACTGTTTGTGAATCTTCATAATGTCCTACTGCGGCCCCAGCATTAGTGGTTATTGGGCAGTTGGTGTGCTTATTGTCTTTAGAATTGTTCTCCATAATTAAATTAGTTTAGTTAATGGCTCTTTTTATATAGTATAAAGGTATAGCTAATTGTGTATTGATAAAAACGAATATTTAGATAGTTATATCTATTTCGTAGATAATGCTTATTTTTGTTGTTTAATAAATATACTATGAATTTACAACAATTGGAATATGTATTGGCGGTTTATGAAGAAACTAATTTCAGTTTTGCAGCGGATAAGTGTTTTGTTTCTCAGTCCACTTTGAGTACCATGATAATTAAATTGGAGGAGGAGCTGGGGGTTAGGATTTTTGACAGGAGAAGTAAGCCGGTGGGTGTGACTCAAGAGGGCAGCATTATTATAGATAAAATAAAGTTGATTTTGGCGGGTGTATACGACTTACAGGAAGTGGTAAAAGAGATGAAGGGAGATTTGTCAGGGTTGATACGTATAGGAGTAATTCCGACAGTAGCTCCATATTTGATGCCGTTATTTTTAAGTCGGTTTGTTGAGCAATATAAAGACATTCAGCTCGTAGTTCAAGAATTGATTACCGAAAGTGTGTTGGAGAAAATTGAAAATCGCACTTTGGATTTTGGCATTGCCTCGACTCCGATTGATTCAAGATTTAGTGATGTAGTCAGTATCCCGCTTTATCAAGAGCCGTTTGTCTTATTTGATTATTCAGAGCGTGAGCATGCCTTTCCATTGCATATTAAGGATGTTGACCGTGAAAAACTGTGGTTGCTGGCCGAAGGGCATTGTATGCGCTCTCAGATTCAGACGCTTTGTGCTGAAAATCAAGTGCAAAAGAACTGGAGTAATGTTGATTATCAAGCGGGGGGATTGGATACTTTAATCCGTTTGGTAAAAAAGACGGGTGGGTTGACTTTGTTGCCGTATTTGGCTACTCTGGATTTTAAAGACGCTGATTTGACTAAATTATACCCGTTTCAAAGCCCGAATCCCACTAGAGAAATTTGTTTGTTGGTGCATAAAAATTTTGTAAAGAAGGGTATTCTAGATGTTTTTAAAAAGGAAATTATACATACTGTCTCGCCACTTTTAAACGATTTTAAATAGGAATTGGCAATATAAAAAAACTCGGATTTGCAACAGCAAATCCGAGTTTTTGATTTAATATATTTCAGAAAGTCTTATTCTACCGTAACTGATTTTGCCAAGTTTCTCGGTTGATCGACATTGCAATTTCTCAACACGGCAATGTGATAAGATAAAAGCTGTAAAGGAATGGTTGTTATAATTGGCGAAAGCGCTTCAGAGATATAAGGTACCTCTATAACGTGATCGGCCAATGATCGGACTTGTTCGTCACCTTTGGTAACGACAGCGATAATTTTTCCATTACGAGCTTTAATCTCTTGTACGTTGCTGACAATTTTATCGTAATGATTTTGTTGTTGTGCCACTACGATTACAGGCATATGTTCGTCTATTAAGGCGATTGGGCCGTGTTTCATCTCTGCAGCAGGATAACCTTCCGCATGGATATAAGAAATTTCTTTCAATTTTAAGGCACCTTCTAATGCTACTGGATAGTTATAACCACGACCTAGATAAAGGCAGTTTGTTGCATTTTGATATACCTTAGCTATTTTAAGAATTTCTTCATTCATCTTTAAAGCTTCCTCCACTCTTTCAGGAATCATTTCCATCTCTAATAAATAGCGCTGATAGTCTGAATTATTCATGGTACCCTTAGCCTTGGCTAAACGCAATGCGATAAGTGTTAGCACCGTAATTTGTGTTGTAAAAGCCTTGGTAGATGCCACTCCAATCTCTGGACCTGCGTGGGTATAAGCGCCTGCGTGCGTTTCTCTAGAGATAGAGGAACCAACCACATTACATACTCCGAAAACAAAGGCTCCGCGTTGTTTGGCTAATTTGATAGCAGCCAAAGTATCGGCCGTTTCACCTGATTGAGAAATAGCGATAACCACATCATTTGGATAAATAATCGGATTTCTATATCTAAATTCTGAAGCGTATTCAACCTCAACCGGAATTCTTGCAAATTCTTCAAAGATGTATTCTGCAACTAAACCAGCATGCCAAGAAGTTCCGCAAGCGATAATGATGATGCGATCGGCGTTTAGAAATTTCTCTAAGTTGTCTTCAACTCCAGCCATTTTTATTAAGCCACGATCAGAAAGTAATCGACCTCTATAAGTGTCTTTGATTACATTGGGTTGTTCGTGGATTTCTTTAAGCATAAAATGGTCGTAACCATCTTTTTCTATTTGTTCAAGGTTCAACTGCAATTCTTGAACATAAGGAATAACCAAAGAATCGTCTTTAATTTTTCTTAGTTTTAGAGGTTTATGCAATCTGATAATCGCCATTTCTTCGTCTTCTAAATAGATGGCATTATTGGTGTATTCTATAAATGGCGAAGCGTCTGAAGTTACGAAGTATTCATTTTCTCCAATTCCTATTGCCAAAGGACTTCCCAGTCTTGCGGCTATAATTTCATTGGGTTTTTTAATGTCGAAAACGGCAATCGCGTAGGCGCCCACAACTTGGTTAAGTGCTACTTGAACGGCTTTTCCAAGTTTTAAATTATTTGTTTTTTGTATGTCTTCAATCAAGTTAATTAAAACTTCTGTATCCGTGTCGGATTTAAAAGTATAACCTCTATTGATCAATTCCTTTTTTAGCGAATCGTAGTTTTCAATAATTCCGTTGTGAATGATAACCAGTTCTCCTGAATTAGAAAAATGAGGATGTGAATTGACGTCGTTAGGAATACCGTGAGTTGCCCAACGGGTATGTCCAATTCCAACGGTACCTACTTTAACGGCATCAGTTGCAATAGCTTCTAAGTCGGAAACCTTCCCTTTGGTTTTACAAAGATTGATTTGATTTCCGTCATATACTGCCAATCCAGCACTATCATAACCTCTGTATTCTAGTCGTGTCAAACCCTTGATGATTACAGGGTAGGCATCACGATAACCTATATATCCTACTATTCCACACATAGTTTTTAGTTTTTAGATTTGGTGTAAAAGATTTCGAGTTTCAGTTTTTTGTTTTCGTCGCTGGTATTTGTTCCATATAAAACAGTACCTAGTGGAGACATAATTGACGAAGTCGGAATCGATTTTATAGCTCGGGGTGAATTGTTTATCGGTGTCTTCAATCGTTTAGAAGAAACATTGTTGATATCATAACTAACTGCCAATCCCAATTTTACATTGGTAGAATCTTTATTGATCAGGTTGTTGATGTGGTCAGCAATTTTTATTCGATATCGTATCCCCTTTTTGTCTTCTGTATTTTCTTTTTCTAAAATTCCTCCGTAAACGGCTTTAGCATATATAGAATTTTGAGCAGTATTGTCCGTGGCATAATCTTTTAAAATCATGTTGTTGTCCAAGTCATATAAATAAATACGTGTTGGTTCTATTTGTTTACCGTCGGACATGGTTACTTTGTCCACATAGAAATTCAGTCGAGCATCGTTTATCAACCACTTGTTTTCTCTTAAATAATTCAATTCCTCAGAAACGCCGTTGCTGTTTTTCTTAAATAATTCGATTACCGCAAAAGAACCACTACCGCCTTTGATGAACAGTTTTTCATCTCCTTGAGTTTTATTTGGGTTTGCTATGTTGTGAAGGTAGTTACTGCTGAAGTCATTATTGAAATAATTACCTGTTATCAGGGTATTGTCGGTAACACCTAATTTGACAACATCACTGCTGATGTCTAATTCAAGTTGTTTTCTCTCTCTCTTTTTACCTGCGGTTTCAGAGTCCTGAGAATAAATGATAACCAACTTTGCCGCGGCAAAGTTCATAACACCTAGGGCGCCTGTTCCAATAGTACTTTCAGCTTTAAAATAAAGTCCTCTAAAAAAGTTTTGGAAAAGATTATTATTGCCAAAGTTTGGTAGGTTTTCAGGTGTGAATAACATTTTTTCAAAGTATGCTTTGTTTAAGTCTAGCCACATACCTGGAGTTAAAGTCTCTTTTACTATAGGTTTTCCTGTATTTTCGTCTGTTTTTATAGAACCGTCTTCATTGTATTGATACAGGTTAATGGCGGTCTTTTTAAAATAGAAAGCCGAATTTTGAGAAACGTCGTTCGAGTCATTTAACGGAGTTCCTTTAATAAAGTTCTCAATCTTGGAGTTTTCATCCGAGTAAATTCTACTGACATTAGTGGGATCGGGGCTAAAATTACTTAAGAAATATCCGTTCTCATAAACTTTTAAACTAAAAACACCTGTACCATAAGTAGAGGGTAATTGGTATTCTGTGACATCGTTATTCGTTGTCGGGGTGTCTGCTATATAGGGAATGTAAACATATACAGAATCTACTTTTGGGTTTTTCCCCAAAGACCCCAAGCTGTTATTAGTGGGAAATGACACTTGAGTTACAAAATTCGCTACGGTTTTTCCAAAGACAGGGTCGACCATAGCTCCTATTGCATTATAGGGTAAATAACCAGTTTCTACTGCACCTGGTTGGGTTCCTTCTCCTGTAACTTGATTGTAAGCAACAACGTTTTGGGCAGTGTATTTGTCCAGTAAGAAATTTTCTTCTCCGATAATTTCCGAACCGATGGTGTTGAAATCTTTGTCACAAGATTGGATACTCAGAGTCCCAATTAAGAGTAATATACCTTTTAATAATGCTTTTCTATTCATGTGTGGGTTTTTCCAATTTTAAGATTATACCTGTTTTTTATAAAAATCAGTATATGCTTCTGCAAATTTTTCTTTCGGTGTGAAAGGTAAAAAAGGTTTTTTTGAAGATTCTATAAATTTTGTTAAACTTGAAGACACGTTTTCAGAGGCTATAATTACCCCGTCTGAGTGAAGTATAGCGTTCTTCATAATGTTTTCATAAGTTGGGTCGTCCAAATCTGCTATAGTGGCTTCTGGCAATTCGTCAAAAGCTACCTTGCTCTTCATATTCGCCCCTAATGGACCGTCAAAAGACTGACTAAAAACGGAGGTGATAATTTTAGTTTCAGAAAAAATAGCCTCGTCTTTATAAAAGTTTTTTAAATAAACAGGCAACAAAGAAGCCAACCAACCTTGTACGTGGATGATATCTGGAACCCAATTTAATTTCTTAACCGTTTCTATAACCCCTTTGGTAAAGAAAATGGCTCTTTCGTCGTTGTCGGTAAATAAGTTCCCGTCCTCGTCGGTAAAAGTTGATTTCCTCTTAAAATATTCGTCGTTATCGATAAAGTAAACTTGAATGCGTTCTTTTGGGATAGAAGCCACTTTGATAATCAAGGGCATATCCATGTCATTTACTACCAGATTCATACCTGATAAGCGTATCACCTCATGCAATTGATGTCTTCTCTCGTTAATGCTTCCGTATCTTGGCATGAAGATTCTGATTTGACCTCCTTGGTCGTTGATCATCTTTGGGGCGTCATAGGACATTAATGAAACCTCATTTTCTGCTAAATACGGTACCACTTCAGATGATACATACAATATCCTCTTATCTTCCATCTTGAATTTTGATTTTATGTTCGTTATAAAAAACGTTGCAAATTTACAAAAATTTAGTGAGTTATTTGGTAATTAACTAATTTTGCAGTCATTTTAAATCTAAATGAGATGTTTATTTATACCACAAAAACGACTTTAGAGCGTCATTTAAAAGCGTTTAGAGATCAAAACAAAACCATTGGCTTTGTGCCAACAATGGGTGCCATTCACCACGGACACTTGACTTTGCTTGAGAAATCGATGCGAAATAACGATTGTACTGTGGTCAGTATTTTTGTTAATCCTACGCAGTTTAACAATGCCGAAGATTTGGAGAAATACCCTCGTGATTTGGACCGCGATGTGACGACAATTGAATCACTTTCGAATCAAATTGTCATTTTTGCTCCTAGTGTTAACGAGATTTATGAAAATAATACGGTCTCCGAATCCTTTTCTTATGATGGATTGGAGTTTGAAATGGAAGGGGCACAGCGCCCAGGGCATTTCGACGGTGTTGGAACAGTGGTAAAAAAACTCTTTGAAATAGTACGTCCCAACGTGGCTTATTTCGGCGAAAAAGATTTTCAGCAATTGCAGATTATAAAGAAAATGGTCGAAAAAACAGGATTGGATGTTGAAGTTGTTGGAGTGCCTATACATCGAGAGCATTCCGGATTAGCGATGAGTTCTCGAAACGAAAGATTGTCGATTCAAGGATTAAAAGACGCAACTTACTTATATCGAGTCTTGGAAGAGGCCAAAAAGCGATTTGTTTCTGAAAATCCCGTTAAAGTTCAGCAATTTGTTGAGAGTGAATTTAAAAATAATCCTAACTTTGAGCTCGAATATTTTACTATAGCTGACGAGGCAACTTTAAAACCGATTGTTGAAAAAGAAGCCGGTCATAAATATAGGGGATTTCTTGTCGCTCATTTAGAAGGGGTTCGTCTCATAGATAACATATCTTTAAATTAATTAATATTGTCTGATGCAAATAGAAGTAGTAAAATCTAAAATTCATCGTGTAACGGTAACTGGTGCTGATCTTCATTATATTGGAAGTATCACTATTGATGAAGCGCTATTGGAAGCGTCTAACATCGTTGAAGGGGAAAAGGTTGCCATTGTTAACATTAACAATGGGGAGCGTTTTGAGACTTATGCCATACCTGGACCTAGAAATAGCGGAGAGATTACCCTTAATGGGCCTGCGGCTCGTAAAGTACATCAAGGTGATGTTATTATCATTATCGCTTATGGTATCATTGATGCCGAAGAGGCTAAATCTTTCAAGCCGTCAATTGTTTTCCCTAATGAAAAAGACAATACGCTAACCTAATATGACCAAACCTCAAATAGGTAAAATAGCCAATATTGTACTGCCGCTTTTGTTGGGCGTTTTTTTGGTATATTATGCTTATAATAAGTTTAGTCCAGAGCAAATAGAAGAGATGAAAGGCTATTTTAAAAATGCCAATTATAATTATATTATCCTCTCTTCTATTTTTTCTATAATCAGTTTGGCTTCAAGGGCTTATCGATGGAATTTTTCCTTGGAATTTTTGGGTTATAAATCCAAATTCACCACCAATTTTATGGCCATTTCCATAGGCTATTTACTCAACCTTACCCTACCGCGTTCTGGGGAGTTTTCCAGAGCTTTAATCTTACAGAAGTACGAGAAAGTCCCGTTTGATAAAGGTTTTGGTACCATCATATCTGAAAGGGTTATCGATTTGATTTGCTTGCTGTTATGTGTAGTGATTGCTTTGGTATTTCAATACGATATTTTAAAGCAATTTCTACTCGAAAAAATTCCCGTAAAGCAATTGATTGTCTTAGGGGTTATCGGTCTCTTCCTTTTTTTGTTGGTGGTAGTGCTTTTTCGCTATGCGAAGTGGAAGTTTATACTGTTGATTAAGAAAAAAGTGGGAGGACTTATAGAAGGCGTGAGCAGTATCTATAAATTGCCCAAAAGAGGCGCTTTCCTCTTTCATACTTTAATTATTTGGAGCACCTACATACTCACTTTTTATTTTGGAATTTTTGCTTTGACCGCAACCAGTGATATGGATTTAGGTATGGTGATGTCTTCGTTTGTAGCCGGTAGTTTTGCCGTTACGTTCACAAACGGTGGCTTTGGAGCTTTTCCTTTAATCGTTTCAGAACTACTTCTTTTTTATCACATTCCTCAAACGGCAGGAACGGCTTTTGGGTGGATATTATGGACTTCACAAACTGCTCTAGTCGTTATTTTGGGAGCCTTATCTTTTTTGTTTTTACCACTTATTTATAAGAAAGTTACCAGTAACTAGCGTGCTACTGCATGCCGAATTACACACTACTCAAAATTCAGACAAGATTCCAAAGCGAATAAACGAATCTACTGCTCGAGATTCCAGCCAATCAAGTACTGTTTAAAATTCGTACTCGACTCCAAGCGTATAAACGAATCAGCAAAAAATCGTACTTTTACCTTTTAATGAAAAAAGTATGGCAAAGGTAAAAACGGCATTTTTCTGTCAGAGTTGTGGTGCGCAATCGCCGAAATGGATGGGACAATGTCCGTCATGTAAAGAGTGGAACACCCTGGTTGAAGAGGTTGTTCAAAAGGAAGAAAAAACGGCTTGGGCAACAGCTAGTTCCGGTTCCGGAACCAAGCGGGTTTCAAAACCCCTGCGTGTCAAAGAAATCGACAGTACTGAGGAAATTCGAATGAATACCTTAGATGGAGAATTGAATCGCGTATTGGGTGGTGGAATTGTTCCAGGGTCTATGATTCTTTTAGGAGGGGAGCCCGGTATTGGAAAAAGTACTTTGCTGCTTCAAATTTCTCTAAAGTTGCCTTACAAAACACTTTATGTTTCTGGTGAAGAAAGCCAAAAGCAAATTAAGATGCGGGCTGAACGCATCAATCCCACAAGTGAAAACTGTTATATATTGACGGAAACCAACACTCAGAATATTTTTCGCCAAATAGAAGCTATCGAACCCGATGTGTTGATTATCGATTCCATACAAACCTTACATACCGATTATATAGAATCGTCAGCAGGTAGTATTTCTCAAATTAAGGAAACGACTGCCGAACTCATCAAGTTTGCAAAGGAAACCAATACTCCTGTAATTATTATCGGGCACATTACCAAAGATGGAAATATAGCTGGACCAAAAATATTGGAACATATGGTAGATACCGTGCTTCAATTTGAAGGCGATCGCAATCACGTATATCGCATTTTGCGTTCACTAAAAAATCGTTTTGGATCTACAGCTGAATTGGGAATTTATGAGATGCAAGGAAATGGCTTGAGAGAAGTATCTAATCCGTCCGAAATATTGATTTCTCACAAAGAAGAAGAATTGTCTGGGACGGCTATTTCTGCAACTTTAGAGGGCATGCGTACCTTGATGGTTGAAATACAAGCTTTGGTCAGTACTGCGGTCTATGGGACTCCACAGCGTAGCGCTACGGGCTATAATCTAAAGCGACTAAACATGATTTTGGCGGTTTTAGAAAAAAGAGCCGGTTTTCGATTGGGAGCCAAAGACGTTTTCTTAAATATTACTGGCGGTATCTCCGTTGATGATCCGGCTATTGATTTAGCTGTGGTTGCCGCTATTTTATCGTCTAACGAAGATATAGCAGTGCCCAAAGAATTTTGTTTTGCAGGTGAGGTAGGATTATCTGGTGAAATTCGACCAATCAATAGAGTTGATCAACGCATACAAGAAGCTGAGAAATTGGGCTTTACCTCGATGTTTGTATCTAAATACAACAAGATTTCTTATAAGGGAACAGGTATAAAAGTAATACTGGTTTCTAAAATTGAAGATGTGGTGGAATACCTTTTTGGATAATTGGCAAGGTATTGGATTATAAGATTGTAAATCCGCTCCTTTGTGTTGATAGTAGGTTCAAATAAAGAAATAGAATCGGTACGGCAAAATGATTAAAAGGACTTAACCAAAATAAAATTTAACTATGAAGCATTTGTTTACATTTTTAGCGTTGACTTTGTTCTCGTCGGGAATTTGGGCGCAGAAAACACTTTTTACTCAAGCTAAGTTGGAATCGGCACGCGTGTATTATAATGGAGCCGAATTGACGCAGAATGCCGTGGTAAACTTACCTAAAGGCACCTCAGAAGTAGTAATTACCAATGTCGCCAATGCACTGAATGAGAATACCATTCAGGTAGGGTCCACATCGGATGTCACGGTAATGTCAGTCCAATTTTCCAACGCCTATATCGAAGAATACGACAATGCTCAAAATTCACCATTGACCAAACCGCTTCGAGACAGTATAGCTGCATTGGAAATCAAATTGGAAATGATAAAAAATGAAATCAATGCCGATTTGAAAACGGTGCAATTGTTGGATAATAGTGCTTATGGTGAACCTAAAAAGGAGTTTTCTACAGCAGAAATGTCCAAATGGGTAGATTACTACAAATCCAAACGTCAAGAATTGGAAAACGGAATCTACAAAAAGAAGAAGGATAAGGAAAAGATAGAATTGCAGTGGAATAACCTCAAATCTAAATTGAGTTTTGGTATGGACAAAACTGAAAAAACCAGCAATGGTAAGTTGATTCTGCAGGTGATGAGTAACAAAGCGGCAAATACGCCTTTTCAGGTGAATTATGTAACCAATAACGCACAATGGGTGCCGTTTTATGATTTGCGAATTGATAAGATCAATCAGCCGATTAAAGTGATGTACAAAGCTCAAGTGGTTCAGACTTCCGGTGTTGATTGGAGAAATGTCAAGCTAAGCCTTACCTCCGGAGTAGTCAATCAAAACAACAGTACACCGGTTTGGAACACATGGTTTGTCGATTATGTTCCAGAATTTGCCGCCAATGAAGTGGTGACTATGGGGTATTCGGCCGGTAAAAGAGCGATGACCGGGTCGGTTGCTCGTTTAGAATCGGCTTCATATAAGCCAAGTCCACCAGTGCTAGAAGAAGTTTCCTATACCAATCGACAAACGATTGCAGAATATACACAAGTTAATATCAGTCAACTCAACGTTACTTTTGATATCGATATTCCTTATACCGTTTTAACAAATGGTAAAAGACATAGTGTCGATTTAAAGAATTTTGAATTGCCTGCTACTTATTTGTACTACAGTGCTCCGAAATTAGATGTTAATGCCTATTTAGTAGCGACTATTAAAGATTACGGAGGTTATAATTTATTACCGGGTGAAGCCAATGTGATTTTTGACGGTATGCATGTGGGTAAAACCAATCTCAATACGGAAAACACCGAGGAGGAATTAAAATTGAATCTCGGTAAGGATACTAAAATTACTTTAACACGCACGTTGATTGCCGATAAATCGGGAACCAAAACCTTGTCGTCTAAAAAAACACAGAACTTTGTTTATGAAGTGACGGTACGAAACAATAAACAGGAGAGTGTTGAGATTAAGATAGAAGATCAATTCCCGGTGAGTTCTAATAAAGAAATTGAAATAGAACTAACGGATAAAGACGGTGCAACCGTTGATAATGAAAAAGGTTTATTGACTTGGACCCTTAAACTAAAACCAAACGAAACCAAGAAAATTCGCTTTGGATATCAGATTCGTTCCAATAAAGACAAATCAATCATGGGATTTTAGTATTATAATTTAAAAAGGATTAAAAACCAGGGCCTAGCGCCCTGGTTTTTTTATTATATTAGTTATAAATACAGTTGATTATGAATGCTTATTTGGATATTGTTTTGCGAAGTGCAGCGGTTTATTTTTTTATGATTATCGCCTTGCGAATTTTCGGTAAAAAAGAATTGTCGCAACTGAATACCGCCGATGTAATTTTAATCCTTTTAATTAGTAACTCGGTTCAAAATGCTATGGTGGGAAGCGATTCCAGTCTTAGTGGAGGCTTGGTGGCTGCTACTGTGCTGTTTGTAGTGAATTACGGCTTAAAAAAGTGGATGTTCAAAAGCGACAAACTGCGCAATTTCTTACAACAGAAACCCGAAATTTTGATTCACGACGGTAAGGTCGATTTTGCAATGGCTACGAAATTGGGGATTACCTCCGATGAATTAACCGAGGCTATGCACGAACATGGCGTGGAATATTTTAAGGAAGTGAAATTGGCTATGCTGGAAATAGACGGTAATATCAGTATTATAACTGGGGATAAAAACTTGAAGCAAACCCATTTTAAAAGAAAACATTTGCGAAAAAATTTCATAGGGGGAAACTAAGAAATTACTGGGTTCGTTTTTTGAATTGTGAGTGCAGCTAAGGTTATTATTTATAAAAAAGACCGTCCTCTAAAAAAGTCGGTCTTTCTTAATATGTATGACAGCTTATTCCTGTTGATAAGGTGTTTATCAAATAACAAATTACGATTTCAAACTTCTCAAATCGTCGGAAGCGGGTAATTCAAATACTTCTAATTTAAAGAATTTAATGGAGGCCAACAGGTGGTCAAACATATCTGACATGATCATTTCATAATTGGTCCAGACAATATCGTTGGTAAACATATATAATTCTATAGGCAGGCCGTGTTCGGTAGGGTGAAGTTGACGAACCATCAGGGTCATGTCTTTGTGAATACCGGGATTTCGTTCGGCATACCGGGTGATATAGGCTCGAAATAACCCTACATTGGTGATTTTACGACCATTTACCGGCATAGATGGGTCGGCATTAGTCTCTTTGTTGTATTGTTCAATTTCGGCAGTTCGTTGTTCAATATAGGGCGCGAGAATCTGAATCTTCTTTAGTTCTTCGATTTCCTCAGGTTCTAAAAAGCGAATGGAGGATATTTTTACGTTAATCGACCGTTTGATTCGTCGCCCACCTGAAACTTGCATGCCTCTATAGTTTTTAAACGAATCACTAATCAATAAATGTGTTGGAATAGTCGTGATAGTTTTGTCGAAATTTTGAACTTTTACCGTGTTTAAATTGATCTGAGTAACGGTTCCGTCTGCTCCGAATTTACTCATTTCAATCCAATCTCCAACGCGAACCATGTCGTTTGACGAAACTTGAATACTCGCAACAAACCCCATAATGGTATCTTTAAATACCAACATCAGTATAGCAGAGGCCGCTCCTAAGGAAACTAGAAATGCCCAGGGCGACTTACCCGTCAACATCGAAAAGATAATGATTCCGGCTACGAAATACAAGAAAATACTAACGACTTGGAAATAACTATCGAGTGGTTTGTCTTCCATCGATTTTAAAGTCCTTGCAAAATCTCTAGCACTTTTAACCAGCGAACGAATAAAAAGTATAATTGCTACGACCAAAAAAATATCGGCTGTTTTCAGCGTAAAAGAAGTAAGATTCGGGAAACCGAGAAAAATAATTGGAAACAATATCTTGGCTAGAATCAAGGGGATGATATGTGTAAAATAGTCAAAGACTTTATTGTGAACCAAAATATCATCGATATTGGTTTTACTTTTGAGTATATAGGTTTTGACCAGTTTTAGTAAAATATTACGAATAACATAGTCTGTAATATACAATACTAGAGATACGGCGATTAACAAGGCAATTGCCGTAATCATGTGTGTGTAATAATTATCGAGACCCAGTGCGTTAAAAAAATTAAACATCTTTTCGTAGATGGAATTTATAGCGTCGGGGTCAATGATTTCAATAGGTAGTGTAGTCGGTGTTTTTTGGCTCATAGAATTTGTTTTTAGGTGTATAAAAAAAGAGTGAAAAAGAAAAATCTTTTCCACTCCTTGTTAATTGGGTTAGATTATAAGTCATTTAACATCTTGGAGATTTCATCCAATTTCGGTGATAATATCACTTCAATTCTTCTGTTTTTTGCTTTTCCTTCTGGTGTACTATTAGTGGTTAGTGGTGCGTATTCACTACGCCCGGCTGCAGTCAAATTCTTTTTGTCGATTTTGCTGTTTTCCGCCAGTAGGTTAACAATAGAGGTAGCGCGTTTTGTGGAAAGATCCCAGTTGTTTTCTATGCCACCGCCTAAAGATCCCAGTATTTTATCGTTATCGGTATGTCCTTCGATTAGAACTGCGATATCAGGATTGGTAGCCAATACTTTGCCGAGTTCTTCAACGGCGGTTTTACCCTCTGGATTTACGGCCCAACTACCCGATTTAAACAACAATTTGTTTTCCATAGAAACATATACTTTGCCGTTTTTGTGTTCGATGGTTAGCCCCTTGCCTTCAAAGTTGTTTAGTGCTTTGGACAAATTGTCTTTTAAGTTTTTCATATGTTTTTCCTGAGCTGCAATTTTTCCTTCCAGCTCGGCAACCCTATTGGAGCGCTCTTGCAATTCCGATTTCAGTTTATTTAAGCGTTCTGCCTCTGCCTTCAGAGCGTTAGCGCTACTTTTTTCTAAAGTGGAATACGAGTCGGTAAGCGAACTTAAAGTCCCTTGCGCCGCACTGATTTCGGCATTGAGTTGATTGCGTTCTTCTTCAAGCTCGGCTAATTGAGCTTGTAGTTTTTGACGTTCCTTTTCCAATTGGGAACGATCGCCACTTAAGGTTTCCATTTCTGATGATAATCGATCGTTTTCCTGTACTGCCGTTTCGTATTGGCCGTTCAATTCATTGTATAATCTGCGGGATACACAAGAACTCAATAAGCTAATGCTCAGTAAACCTAGAGCTATTTTTTTTATCATGTTTTATCGGAATTAAGGTTCGATTTCAATTAATATTGGGCAATGGTCTGAATGTTTCGCTTCGGGTAATATACAAGCTCTTGTGATTCGCGATCGTAACGATTCCGAAGCCAGGTGATAATCAATCCTCCAGCCTTTGTTATTGTTACGTGCATTGGCTCGGTAACTCCACCAACTGTAATGATGTGGGTCTTGATTAAACAGTCTAAAACTATCGATAAAACCATTTTTCATAAACGTATCTAACCATAAACGCTCTTCGGGAAGAAAACCAGAGACTTTAGCATTGCGAATAGGGTCGTGAATATCGATGGCTTCGTGACAAATATTGTAATCGCCGCAAATGAGCAAATTTGGAATTTGCTGAACCAATTCAGATACATATTCCTGAAAATCTGCCATATATTGGAATTTATGGTCCAATCGTTCTATGTTTGTTCCGGATGGTAAATACAACGACATAATGGATAAGTTGTCAAAATCCACGCGAAGGTTCCTTCCTTCGAAGTCCATATGTGCAATACCCGTGCCATAAACTACATTTTTGGGTTCGGTTTTACATAAAATAGCGACACCACTATAGCCTTTTTTCTGGGCAGAAAAGTAATATTGATACGGATAGCCGGCTGCTGTAATATCTGCTGTAGGGATTTGTGACTCCATGGCTTTGATTTCTTGCAAACAAATCACATCGGGATTTGCAGCTTGTAACCAATCTAGAAAACCTTTGGTAATGGCTGCGCGAATTCCATTTACATTGTAGGAAATAACTTTCATTTTAAAATTGTTTGTTCCCTCAAAAATAGAAAAAAAAACACAGTTGTTTTTCAAATTAGCTTTTTTGGTAATAATAATGTAGTTTTAAAATTTATATAAAAGGTTTTTAGATAAATTACTACTTTAGTTTATTTAAAACAAAAATGCTTAAACAAAGAATTAGTATATTTGCTTGGATTAATAATATAATGGATGGGGCTAGTTACAGCGAAGGAGGTTGCGAAGGCAATTAAGGTGGATAAATATGGTTTTTTGGGTACTTTTTCAGGTTGGTTATTGATGAAAATACTCAAGATTTCAGCACTAAATGATATCTATGATAGAAATAAACACTTGTCTGATGTAGCTTTTTTAAACGCCATTTTAGACGAGTTTAAAATTGAATTTGAAATTAACCCTGAGGAATTAAAAAGACTTCCGAAAGAGGGACCCTATATAACTATTTCGAACCATCCATTAGGAGGTATCGATGGGATATTGTTATTGAAGTTAATGTTGGAACGAGATCCGGATTTTAAGATCGTCGCCAATTTTTTATTGGAGCGCATTGAGCCATTAAAGCCTTATGTGATGCCTGTAAATCCTTTTGAAAATCACAAAGAAGCCAAGTCTAGTATGCTTGGTGTCAAAGAGACTCTCAAGCACTTAGGCGAAGGCAAACCCTTGGGAATGTTTCCAGCTGGAGAGGTTTCAACCTATAAAGACGATAAGCTATTGGTGGATAAACCTTGGGAAGAAGGTGCCATCAAATTGATAAAAAAAGCCAATGTTCCCGTAGTCCCTATTTATTTTCACGCTAAAAACAGTAGGTTGTTTTATTTTCTATCGAAGATAAATCCGACCTTAAGAACGGCCAAATTGCCTTCGGAGCTATTGACTCAAAAAGATCGTGTGATTAAAGTGAGGATTGGAAAACCCATTTCTGTTGCCGAACAAAACGAACATAAAGAAATTGCCGATTACGGTAATTTCCTAAGACATAAAACGTATTTACTGGCCAATGCATATAAAAACGATACGATAAAGTTGTTAAACGTTTCGTCTTTTAAAATGCCCAAAACACCTAAAGAAATTGCCAATCCAGCCAGACAAGAAAGTATCTTAAAAGAAATCGAGATGCTGCGTAAGGAAGATTGTAGGTTGTTACAAAGTAAAAACTACGAAGTGTTTTTGATTACAGCCGATAAAATTCCTCAAATTTTGCACGAACTCGGAAGGTTGAGAGAAATTACCTTTAGAGAAGTGGGAGAGGGAACCAACAATTCGTTGGATTTGGACAAATATGATTTGTATTACCACCATATGTTTTTATGGGATGAACAAACCCAGCAAATTGCCGGAGCTTATAGAATGGGATTGGGTTCGGAAATTTTCCCTAAGCACGGTATTTCAGGTTTCTACTTGCACGAACTGTTCCGATTTGAATCGGAATTGTACGAAATGATGTCCAAATCCATAGAGATGGGGCGTGCTTTTATCGTTAAGGAATACCAACAAAAACCGATGCCGTTATTTTTGCTGTGGAAAGGAATTGTGCATACTACTTTACGTTACCCAGAGCATAAATATTTGATTGGAGGAGTAAGTATCAGTAACCAGTTTTCCGATTTTTCTAAATCGCTGATGATTGAGTTTATGAAATCACATTATTACGATCCTTATGTGGCTCAATATATATCACCGAAAATGGAATATAAAGTTAAGCTAAAGGATGCGGATAAGGACTTTGTGTTTAATGAAACCGAAGCGGATCTAAATAAGTTTGACCGTATTATTGATGATGTAGAACCGGGTAATTTACGATTACCGGTATTGATTAAAAAATACATCAAACAAAACGCTCGTGTAGTGGCTTTTAATGTTGACCCACTATTTAATAATGCTGTCGACGGTTTGATGTATATCCGAATAGCCGATTTACCCGAAAGCACTGTCAAGCCAGTTATGGAGGAATTTCAAGCTGAATTGGAAAGAAAGATGACCGACGAATAGGAGCGAATACAGCGTTTGTCCTAGATAGGTAATTGGATAGTAAAAATTGATAAAAAAGCATCATAGTGCCCAGGCAGTATGATGCTTTTTTAGTCATAAGTAAGTTCTATTTGCTTTTTAAAGAGTTCGTTTGAATTGCTTTTGGAGCTTATTATTTCTAGGTCTTTAGGTAGGCGCGATGAAAACATACGGTCTTCCAATTTAATCTCGTTGTGAAATGCTACTGAAAAGTCTTTTAAGGAAATAGCCCCCCTGTTTAAATCATGGTGTAGAGGTAGTGCCTTTAGCATTTCCTTTTTTATGTCAGTGAGATACCAGCTGTAGTTTTCATTTTCTTCTGTAATAGCAAACGCCAAACCCGGTAAATTGTTGAATTTCCATGGGCCTATAGAAATAGGATAATCTAACGAGTACCAGGCAGTATAATTACGACCTCTAAAAGTCGTTGTTGCTTTGTGTAGTGTTTTATTGTCAATTATCTTAGTTTCCTGATGTAGTTTCCATCGCATTGTTGGGATAGGCTCTTTTATCAGATACGGTTTTTTCCATGGAATTACCCGCGAATGCAAAGTGCCCTTATCGAAATCGAAGTAAAGAAATTGATCCGTATTTCCAGAGCTTTTATCTTGTACAACAATGACTTTGCCTAGTTCCTTGGGGAATGCCAAATCTTTAGTGAATTTGTACGGTCCCAGTTGATAATAAGATGTCTTCTGGTCGGGACTCAGATATAAGATGTCTTCTGTTACGGCTGGCCGATCCAAATTGTGATGTCCGATATAGGTAATCACAGTATATTCCTGTTGCGCATAGATATTAGTTGCGAATAGCAGTGCGATTAATAGGTGTAGTCTTTGCATCATATCCCTTTTAATTATTGATTAAAATGTTCATCAAACATCTGTTCTATTTCAGAGCAGGTTCTACCGTCTTTTTTTACACGATAGCTATTTACAATCATTGCAGTTCCCGCATTGTTCATATGAGCCAAATACACAACACAAAAGTTGGATTTTTTTAAATCCTCAATTAGCATGGTTTCGTTATGTTGGTCTGCTGCGCATAGTATGCTCACTAACGAAATCAATGATATACTTAGAATTATTTTTTTCATACTTACATAAACGTTAAGTTTGAGGTATTTCAAAAATAATAATTTTTTTAAAAAACGCTAATTTATTAATGTTAATATTTGAATATTAATCACTGGTAATCAGTTTGTTATGTTTGTTCGTATAATGCGAACTATACCGAGTTTTGTATGTTATTATCCTGTATATATGGCTGTTTGCATGTGCTTCCGGTATGTTTATAAAAAAAAGAGTCGTATTGCCTTGGCAATACGACTCTTTTTTTATCAAGGCGAATGCAATTCGCCCCTTAATCGTGTATTATACTTTATAGTAACGGTAAAAAACTCGCTTGTAAAGCTTTAATTTTATCCGTGATAACCTGTGCTAATTTTTCTTTGCTTTCAATGGTCCAGCCTGCAATATGTGGTGATAGTAATACCCGATCAGATTGTATTAAGTACTGTAGAGGTTCTGGGAGTTTTTGGTCTTGAAACATATTTTCAAAAGATGATTTTTCGTATTCCAGGACATCTAAACCGGCTCCGAGTACGATACCTGACTCTAGGCAAGCTACTAAATCCGCTGTGTTTACCGATTTTCCTCTAGCGGTATTGATCAAGTAAATGGGTTTAGACAATTGACTTAGGAATTCTTTATTGATTAGATTTATAGTCTCGGGAGTTTCAGGAGTGTGTAAACTCAAAATGTCAATTTCACGTTGGAACTGTTCCAGGCTAACTTGAGTAGCATTTTCATTGCCGACTGCATCTTGAATATCGTAACAAATCACTTTACAATTAAAGCCTTTTAAACGTTGTGCGAAGGCTTTACCCATATGACCATATCCAATGATGCCTACGGTCTTACCTTCGATTTCAACACCTCTATTCGCTTCTCGTATCCAAATTCCCTGACGGACTTCTCGGTCAACGATGTTCAATTTATTCATCAACGACAGCAGCATGCCCATCGCATGTTCACCAACAGCAGTACTGTTGCCTTCAGGAGCTGCGATTAACGTAATGTTTTTTGAAAGTGCGTAGTCGCAATTGATATTTTCTAATCCAGCACCCACTCGAGCAATAAATTTTAATCGGGTAGCGGCATCTATAAAATTACGATCAATCCTAAAACGGCTTCGGATTACTATACCGTCATATTCTGCTATTTTTAGTTCAATCGCTTCTTTAGAAGAAGTATAGTCGAAGTCATTGATAAAGCCAGCAGTATGTAGTTGTTCCATCATCAAGGGATGGTTGCTGTCTAAATGTAATATTTTTGAAGTTCGAAGGGTTTTCATAAGGCTAGAAATTATAAAAAGCTTGAAAAAATCAAAGCATTATTGTTGCGATTAGAAACCAAGTATCACCTTGGCAATAGAAAAGTAGATTAAGATTCCGAAAATATCATTACTTGTGGTAATAAAAGGTCCTGTAGCCAAGGCGGGATCGATGCCGTATTTATTTAAACAAATAGGTACAAAAGTTCCGATAAGACTCGCAATAATAATGACACTTATTAATGCGATAGACACGGTAATTCCAATTATATAATCGACATTTAATAAAAAGTGACTACCCAACATAAGTAGTATAGCCAGTAAAAATCCGTTAAACAAACTCAAGGTGACTTCTTTTAATAAACGCCTCCAGATTGATCCTGTAATGGTGTTGTTTGCCAAACCTTGTACAATAATAGCGGAAGATTGAACACCAACGTTTCCTGCCATAGCTGCAATCAGGGGAGTGAAGAAAAACAGTATTCTATATTTCTCCATAGCGCCCTCAAAACTTCGGGTAACATTAACAGCGATAAAACCACCAATCATGGCTAGGATCAACCACGGTAATCGAGCCCGCGTGAGTACTAAGATACTGTCATTGGCCTCAACGTCTTGAGAAATACCTGCTGCCAATTGGTAATCTTTGTCTGCTTCCTCTTTGATTACATCGAGAACATCATCGATGGTAATTCTGCCCAGTAAACGGCCCATTTCATCAACTACTGGTATGGCTTCCAAATCGTATTTCTGCATGATACGCGCCACTTCAACGTCTTTGGTGTTTACGTTCACCGAGTCCACCTTGGGAATATAAACGTCGCTAATATGACTGGTTGTTGAGGTCGTTAATAGGTCTTTTAACGATAAGCGTCCTTTGAGGCGGTTTTCGTCGTCAACCACATAAATCGAGTGAACTCGAGACACGTGTTCAGCTTGCTTACGCATTTCCTTAACACAAGTTAATACCGACCAATTTTCATTAACCGATACCAATTCTTTCCCCATCAATCCCCCAGCAGTATCCTCGTCATAGCGCAATAAATCGACGATGTCTTTGGCGTGTTCTAAGTCTTCCAACTCAGAGATAACCTCCTGTTTTTTATCAGCCGATAACTCGGAAATGATATCCACCGCATCATCGGTATCGAGTTCATCTAATTCTTCTGCAATTTCTTTGGCAGAAAGGTTGTTTAAAATCTTTTCACGAACTTCTTCGTCTAGCTCTAAAAGAACCTCAGAAGTAACTTCGCTATCCAATATATTAAAGATATAGCTAGCGCTCTCTTGAGAGAGCTCGTTCATGATTTCGGCAATATCAGCATAGTGGACATCTTTTAGCTGATCTAAAAGTTCCTGTTCTCTTTCCTCAGAAATTAAATTTTCAATTTCTTGGATAGATTCTTTACTGATTTTAAATTCCATCGGCGGTTATTTTCTGTGTAAGATATATAAATTGTTCTACATCCAATTGCTCGGGTCTTAAATTGAAAATTTCATCAGCTCTTAACTCTTCTGAAAGATTCATAGATTTCAAACTGTTTCTCAAGGTTTTTCTACGTTGATTAAAGGCGGTTTTTACTACAGTAAAAAAACGCTTTTCATCACAGGGTAAGGTGTAATTTTCTTTTCTTTTCATTCTCAAAACACCGGATTTTACCTTTGGCGGTGGATTGAAAACCGTTTCCGATACGGTGAATAAATATTCTGTATCGTAAAAGGCTTGTGTTAATACCGACAAGATACCGTAGGCCTTAGTTCCTTTTTTCTCGCAGATTCGTTGCGCAACCTCTCTTTGAAACATTCCCGAAAATTCCGGGATAAAGGCGCGTAGTTCTAAAGTCTTAAAAACTATCTGAGTAGAGATATTATAGGGAAAATTTCCGATGATGGCAAATTGTTCCTGATTCATCGCTTCAGTGATATTGAATCGCAAAAAATCTTCACTAAAAATATGATTGTGAAGTTTAGGGTAATGCGTATTCAAAAACAATACGGAGTCGCGGTCAATTTCTACTACAAAGGTTTCAACGGGTTTGTCTAATAAATATTTGGTTAAGACACCCATACCGGGTCCGATTTCCAATATCTTGTTATATCCTTCTAGACGTAAGGTGTCAGCAATTTGTTTTGCAATGCTCTCGTCAATCAAAAAATGCTGGCCTAAGTGTTTTTTGGCTCTTACTTTGTCCATAGTATAAGGAGTTTAATGTTCGCTAATAATCTCTAATTCGGTTTTAAACGTCAGCATCTTATCGCCATATAGGTTTAAGGCTTCTTGTTCCAATCGCACAGCATCTTCTAGATAAAAGCGGTTAAGTGTTTCTTTGTCTTTAGTAGTGAATTGAACGGAATAGGTTACGCCACCCATTTCTTCATTCACCAATACCTTAACCAATCGAGCAGATTCAAATTTGCCTGTCGCTAAAGTGTCGGAGATATGCTTGGTTTGCATCCATTGTATCCAGTCATCGTGAACGCTTTCGTGTATGTTTATGGTAAGATTGTACACAATCATAAGAGAAAAGTATTTTTGCGGTTCGATGCTTTTGGTGAATCTCTATAGGCTACGTTGTAAAATAGTCCAGACGCACCACAATCGGCCGTTCGTATTTATAAAAACTAAAGCATCATTTTTGTTTAAAAATTAAAATGATGCTTTAGTGTGTTTTTGTTTTAGTCGATCAAGTCGAAACCGGTGTATGGACGTAATACTTCAGGAATAACTATTCCCGCTTCCGTTTGATAGTTCTCTAAAATCCCAGCCAATACTCTTGGAAGCGCTAATGAACTTCCGTTTAATGTATGTGCTAATTGGTTTTTACCTTCTTGGTCTCTAAATCGCAATTTCAATCGGTTCGATTGGAACGTTTCGAAATTGGATACAGAACTGATTTCCAACCAGCGATCCTGAGCTGTAGAGAAAACCTCAAAGTCGTAGGTTAGCGCTGCAGTGAACCCCATATCTCCTCCGCATAATCTTAAAATACGGTACGGAAGTTTTAGTTCGTCTAAAATGTTTTTTATATGATCAACCATGCCTTCTAAGGCTTGGTAAGAATTGTCTGGATGCTCAACACGTACGATTTCTACTTTATCAAATTGATGCAAACGGTTAAGTCCTCTAACATGTGCCCCATAAGACCCGGCTTCCCTTCTAAAACATGGCGTATAAGCCGTGCAAAGTACAGGCAATTCCGTTTCTTGAAGAATAACATCTCTAAAAAGGTTGGTCACGGGAACCTCTGCCGTTGGAATCAAGTATAAATCGTCAACTCCCGCATGATACATTTGACCCTCTTTATCGGGTAATTGACCTGTTCCGAAACCGGAAGCCTCGTTAATCAAATGCGGTACTTGATATTCACGGTATCCAGCTGCAGTGTTTTTATCTAGGAAATAAGCAATCAAAGCACGTTGTAGTCTAGCGCCTTTACCCTTGTAAACAGGGAAACCAGCACCTGTAATTTTAACCCCAAGTTCAAAATCGATGATGTCGTATTTTTTAGCCAATTCCCAATGCGGAACGGCTCCGTCATATAGGGTTGGTATGTCTCCTTTTTCAAATATGCTGATGTTGTCTTCTGCTCCTTTTCCTACGGGAACAGATTCATGAGGTAAGTTTGGAAGCAAATACAATTTTTGTTGCAATTGTTCTGTAGTCACGGCTAAAGCTTCTACTAGCTCTTTACTTTGTTCCTTATATTGAGCTGTCTTTTGCTTTAATATTTCTACTTTCGCCTTTTCACCACCTTTCATTAACTCACCAATGCTTTTCGATAGTTTATTGGATTCTGCTAAAACGGTATCTAATTCCACTTGAGTACTGCGGCGTTTTTCGTCTAACACGACCACTTCGTTCACCAAATCGGTAACATCAAGATTTCGTTTAGCCAAAGCTTTTACGACTTGTTCTTGATTTTCTCTGATATAAGCTATCTGTAACATGATTAAATAAATTAGTTAATGTGAGCAAATTTAGAAAATACTTTTCTAATCAACGAGTATTAATGCCCATACTTCAAATTAATAGCTTGGTTTTTTTAAAATCGCCCTTTTTTTGACACAAAATCCGTTTCTTTATAGCCACTAAGTGCTAAAGGAACAACATTCTATTTTTAATATTTAAATGCCTATGAAAATCCAGATAAAAAAAACATTTTTGTTTTTTACTCTTTTGCTTTCACTACAGCTGGCCGCACAGCAAACCCCAGTTGAGGAGCGTGAGGCCTTAATAGCGAGAGAGCAAAAGAATGCCGAGGCTATAATGGCTTTCAATATAAATCCCAATACACAGAATTATGATATTACCTATCAGAAGCTGGAATTGAGTGTTGATCCGGCAGTGTATTATATTAAAGGTGTAGTTACGGCTAAATTTAAAGCTTTAGAACCTATGAATAGCGTGGTTTTTGACCTTAGTAATACCTTGAGAGTTGCAACGGTTAAAGAGGGAAATACCGTACTGAATTTTGCACAAAATCAAGCCGACGAATTAGTTGTTCAATTGCCAACAACTTTAACTGTGGGCCAAGAAAAATCAATTGTAATTACCTACGAGGGTGTACCTCCAAGAAATCAAGGTAGCTTTACAACTTCTAGGCACGGAAGCAACCCGATATTATGGACGCTATCCCAACCTTTTGGAGCAAGTGATTGGTGGCCTTGTAAGCAAGATTTAACAGATAAAGTGGATGCTATTGAGGTGTTTATTACCGCTCCTCAAGCCTATAAAGCCGTAGCTAACGGTGTTGAAGTGGGATTGGTCAATAATAATGATGGAACCACTACCACTCATTTTCGTCATAATTACCCGATACCGGCTTACTTAGTGGCAATTGCTGTAACAAATTATCAGATCTATCTTCAAAATGCGGGGACTGCTCCAAATGAATTTCCGATTGTGAATTATATTTACCCGGAAAATTACAATAGGGTGGTGCCGCAGTTGCAGCAAACCATACCGATAATGAATTTATTCGAATCCCTTTTCGGAACCTATCCTTATGCCAACGAAAAATATGGGCATGCTCAATTTGGATGGGGTGGAGGAATGGAACATTCAACGGTGTCTTTTATGGGGTCATTTGGTGAGGGATTGATAGCACATGAGCTCGCTCATCAGTGGTTTGGAAATAAGGTTACTTGTGGTTCTTGGCAAGATATTTGGCTCAATGAAGGCTTTGCGGAATACGCTGCGGGATTGGTAGTTCAAAATTTGCGTGGGGAGTCGCAGTTTAGAAATTGGAGACAAGATTTAATTAGTGATGTCACTTCTCAAAATGGAGGTAACCTTTATTTGACAACTCTTCAAGCCTTAAATTCAGACCGAATTTTTAGTAGTAGAATCACGTATAATAAAGGGGCGATGACGGTACATATGTTGCGATATGTATTGGGCGATCAGGCCTTTTTTGCTGGAGTGAAATCATATTTAAATGATACTAACTTAGCTTATAAACACGCTTATACACCGGATATAAAGACTCATTTAGAAAATGCATCAGGAAAGGATTTATCCGTATTCTTTAATCAATGGGTTTTTGGAGAAGGTTTTCCAACTTATACCGTAATGGCTCAACAATTGGGCTCGGTTGTTTCTTTGAATGTGAGTCAGCGTACCTCTTCTGTTGAAGTACCGTTTTTTCAAATGCCGTTAGAAGTGCGATTGAGTGGAACTCAGGGCGAAACAAAGACGGTAACACTAGACAATACTTTGCCACAGCAGTTGTTTGAAGTGGAAGCCAATTTTGTAGTACAGTCTATAGTAGTAGATCCAAATAGTCATATTATTACTGGGTTTAATTCGGGAACCTTAGCTGTAAGCGATATGCTTATAAAAGATACCGCCATTTCCATCTACCCCAACCCGGCCTTTACAGAGCTTTATCTCGAAAGGAATGATGCTTTTAGTCTTGATAAAATAGAAGTATATGATGGAAAAGGAAGTTTGGTAGGTACATTTAAGGAGTATCGTTTTTCGATTGCGCATTTAGCCAAAGGGAATTATCGATTGGCAGTCACTACAAATCAGGGGGTTTTTCATAAAACTATTATAAAACTCTAGTCAAATCTAAAATAAATGCAATTAGTAAAACTAAAATTTTACTTTTGTCAGAATATTATCGAATCTAAAATTAAAAAATGGAAATAGTAATTAAGCTTTCTCAATTCTTATTGAGTTTATCACTTTTAATTGTATTGCATGAATTGGGACATTTTATTCCCGCTAAAATATTTAAAACGAGAGTTGAAAAATTCTACTTATTTTTTGATGTAAAGTTTTCGCTGTTTAAAAAGAAAATTGGCGATACCGTATATGGAATTGGATGGTTGCCTTTGGGTGGTTATGTAAAGATTTCAGGTATGATTGACGAGAGTATGGATTCGGATCAAATGAAGCAAGAACCACAGCCGTGGGAGTTTCGTTCGAAACCAGCTTGGCAAAGATTAATCATCATGTTAGGGGGCGTTACGGTAAACTTCATCTTAGCTTTTGTAATTTATATTGGGATGACTTACTATTATGGGGAGTTGTTTATCAAGAATGACGATATAAAAAAGGGTGTTTGGGTGGTCTCTCCTGCTTTGGAACAGGCGGGTTTGCAAACTGGAGATAAAATTATCGCAGTTGACGGAAAAAAGATAGAAACCTATAACGAAATCAACGGTAAATTGTTGATGGGAAAGGAAGTGCTTGTTGAGAGAGACGGTCAGGAAAAGAGTATTGTATTTCCAGTGGACTTTATCGATCAGATTATGCAACATAAATCTCCGGGTTTAGTAAGTCTTCGAATTCCGTTTATCATTGCCGGATTGCCTGAAGATAGTCCAAATGCTAAGGTTTTTGAGCCTAAAGATCAAGTCGCAGCTATTGCGGGACAGCCAATCGAATTTGCCGATCAGGTTCAAGGAGTATTGAATCAACACAAAGGTGAGACTGTGGATGTCGTTGTAAAACGCAACGGAAAAGAAGAATTGCTAACTGCTCAAGTAAACGAGGACGGAAAATTAGGGGTTGCTTTTGCTCCAGGATTGACTTATTCAAATATGGAGCAATTGGGCTTATATAAATTCAATAAGGAGCAATACGGACTTTTGGAGTCAATTCCGATAGGAATGAATAAGGGTAAAGAGAAGTTGATGGACTATGGAAAGCAATTAAAAATGATTGCGTCTCCAGAGACGGGAGCGTATAAAGGAGTTGGTGGTTTTAAAGCTATTTTCGATATTTTTCCTAGCTTTTGGAGTTGGGAAGCTTTTTGGAGTATAACGGCTGTTTTGTCTATTATGCTTGGGGTGATGAACCTTTTGCCTATTCCTGCACTCGATGGAGGTCATGTAATGTTTTTATTATATGAAATTATTACAGGACGTAAACCAAGTGATAAATTTATGGAGAATGCGCAAATGGCTGGTTTCTTTATACTTATAGCCTTGCTTTTATTTGCAAACGGGAACGATATATATAAGGCAATATTTAAGTAATTAAAAAAGTAGAAATTTTCAGAAAACGACTTGCGTTTTCTGAAAATTCATTCTATATTTGCATCGCAATAAAGGTAACACACCTTCCTCCTTAGCTCAGTTGGTTAGAGCATCTGACTGTTAATCAGAGGGTCCTTGGTTCGAGCCCAAGAGGGGGAGCAAAATAAGAAAGCTAGACATATGTCTGGCTTTTTTTGTTTGTAGTCTGTTTTTGTGGCGGTGGAGTTTTGTTTATAGTGCTGTAGAAGCAGAAACAAAGATGTTATGGTGTGGAGGCTGTGTTGGGAAAGACGCGAGGAGGATCGAAGCTTTTAGAGATGATAGTGATAGAACAAAACACAAAAAAGCAGCTTAAAAGCTGCTTTTTTGTGTGTTAAGCCATTTTGGCGTCTGAGGTTATCATGGAATTTTAAAAAACAAAAGAGACCGGCCAAATTTTACTTGGACGGTCTCTTATAGATTGATTATAATTGAAAAAATTAATTAACGTATTCGAAATCAAGAGTGTGATTTGCTGCTGCTCTTTGTACGTTTAAAACAACTCCTTTGTCATCTAAAATAGCAACTACAACTTTTAGTTTAGTGATGTCTTCTGATTTAAAGGTAGGGATAGAAGTATTAATTGTTACTTTACTATCTTTTGCAGAAGATGCATTGTCTATGCTGGTACCAAGTAAGTTTCCAAAAGTAGCTCTTAAGGTGTTGTTATGTATGAAATTAGGAAGTGTGCCTCCGCCACCATATAAATTTGTATAGTTGGTTTGTTTGTACTTTAATCCGTCTTCTACTATAAATACAACGTATTTAAGATTTTGAAAAGATTCTTTAAAAGATAAAGAGATATCAACAGTACCAGAAGTAGCTGTTAAGTTGGATTCTATTTTGATTCCAATTGGAGAGCTTTCTTTTAGATGCGGCGCGTTTATTGGTATTTGGTAATTTGTGTTTTCAGGTGGCGACCATAAGGTGCTTCTGTTGATATATGCAGTTGGATAACCTCTTACTCCCAGTTTGTTTTCTAACACGGCTCTTCCAGCAAAAGTAAATGGATCTGGTCCGAAAACAGGATTATGTATAGCAACAGCAATCATTTTATCTGATGCGGCTTCGGCAAGTTCAATTGCTTTTGATACTCTTGGGCACCATCCACAACCTGCTCCCGTGAAATCTTCAACTAATACTTTGTGAGCAAAAAATTTGTTTGTGTTGTCTACAGGGTCAACTGTTACTACAATTGAAAGAGAATTACTAGTTAAACCGTTCCATTTGGCTATTACTTTATATTCACCAACTGCATCAGGTGTGAATTGATTTGTTGGGATAGTAATATCATTAACTTCAAAATCGGCAGATTCTGAAACATTGGTTCCCTTTTCGTCTAGGACTGTAAAAACATAGGTTACATTTTCAATTAAAGTCGATGAGGTTTGAGAAGCAGTTAGTTTAATTGATGATGTAGCTGGTCCTGGCGGTGGCGGTGGCGGTGCTGGATTCGAGTCGTCGCTACTGCTACAAGAGATTGATAGTCCTAAAATAAGGACTAGAGGCATGATAAATTTAATAATTGAATTCATAAGTTAATTTTGTTAGAAATTTAACAATATACATTAATTGGTTGATTGGTATAACTGCACCAAAGTAAATCAAAAAATTTGAAATATGAAATTTTAGTTTATTTTTTTTATATATTTACAAAAAAATATTTTAAATTATGAAAATTAAGAGATTTGGATTTCTTGTGATTTGCATGCTACTTACTAGTGGTGCTGGAGTTTTTGCTCAGAGCAATAAGGGAAAACTGCCTGTTGCAACGATTAAGGATTTAGATGGCAAGAGGGTAGAACTTTCTAAATACAATTCTAATGAAAATCCCGTTATTGTTAGTTTTTGGGCAACTTGGTGTGGGCCTTGTATCAATGAATTGACAGCAATACATGCTGTGTATGAAAAATGGCAAGAAGAGACTGGTGTGGAGTTGGTTGCTATATCTATTGATGATGCTAGAACGAGTAAGCGTGTTCGTCCAATGGTCAGTGGAAAAGGATGGGATTATAAGATTTTATTAGATGATAATCATCAAGTTAAAAGAGCTATGAACGTTGTGAATGTGCCTTATACTTTAGTATTATTAAAAGGAGAGGTTATTTTTGAGCATGCTAGTTATACTCCGGGTTCGGAAAAAGCCATGTATGCCGCTATAAAAAAACATTTAAAGAAATAATACATAGTTAGACATGAAGAAAAAACTCCTCTCTTTGCTTTTGGCGTTAAGTGGTTTTTATACATATGGGCAATTACAAGTTGGATTAGAATCTAATTCACAATGGTATGTTGACGACAATAAAATTAAGTTATCTGAAAATGATGCTGAAGAGCGCTTTCGCTCAGGGAATTATTTAAAAGCAGATTATTATTTGAAAAAATGGGAATTTGGTGTACAATTGGAGTCCTATGCTCCAAAAGCGCCTATGAACTATAATGAATTATTCGATAAATTTAATGTAGGAACTATTTATACTAGGTTTAATGATACTGAATCAGGGGTAGATGCTACGGTGGGGCATTTTTATGATCAATTCGGAAGCGGTTTGGCTTTTAGGTCATGGGAAGACCGACAATTGGGAATTAATAATGCTGTTTTTGGTGCAAGAATTAATTATACTTTTGCCGATCAGGCAATTAAATCAACTTTATTAGGAGGGAGACAACGTATAGGTATGGGGTTTGATTTGGCCAAATCGATGTTATATGGTGCTAACTTAGAGGTGAGTCTTTCAGACCTAATGAGTATGGAAGATTTTGAATTAGCCTTAGGAGCTAGTTATGTGTTGCGATATGAAAACATAACGGATTTATTTCCAAATGCTGATAAGACGACAACAGTAACCTCTGCAAGAGTTGATTTGGGTAAAGGTGGTTTTCATTGGGGTGTAGAATATGCTTTTAAATCAAAAGATTTACCAGTGGAATTTTTCGAAATTCAAAACGATTTACCAAAAAGAAGTGGTAGTGCTTTATTGATGAATATGGGTTACTCGCAAAAAGGTTTTGGAGTAACAGCAAATTTAAGAAGAATGGAAAACTTTAGTTTCTATTCAGAAAGAGGTTTGGCAGGGAATTTATACAATCAAGGTGTTGTAAACTACATACCTGCTTTGACAAAACAATATGATTTTTCGTTGCAAAATATCTATGTGTATCAAGCACAGCCCAATTTGACTTTTATTCCGCTTGAAAAATCAGGTGAAATTGGAGGACAGGTTGATTTGTTTTACACTTTTGAACAAGGGTCTCCTTTAGGTGGGCAATTCGGAACTGAAATTGCTTTAAATGGGTCATATTGGTCTGGTTTAAAAAATTCTAACGTGGATTTAGAAACTCGTAATATGGATGTGGAATTTTTGGAATTTGGACAAAAGTACTATTCGGATTTAGGTATTGAAATAACCAAGAGATGGACTGAAAAATGGGATACTAAATTTTCTTACCTTAAGCAGTATTATCATAAAAAATATGTAGAAGATACTTTTGGTGAGGTGAATTCACATTTTGTAGGTGCTGAGGCTACTTATAGATTTGGTACGGCTCAATCGGTTCGTTTACAAGGTCAGCACATTTGGGTTGATGAGGATAAAAAGAATTGGGCAGGAGCTATGTTAGAATACAATTTGAATTCGACTTACGGCTTTTTTGTTAATGATATTTATAATTATGGCAACGAAGAGGAAGAACAAAAGATACATTACTATAATGTAGGTATGAGTTATACTAAAAGTAAAACACGTGTGTCTGTTAGTTATGGTCGCCAGCGTGGAGGATTGTTATGTGTAGGAGGTGTATGTAGAATGGTTTCCGAAGCAGCAGGTTTGACAGTTGGAATTTCAACTGCTTTCTAGAATGTTTTAGGTTTTTTATAAAATGGGAACCCAGTGATTTTTCACTGGGTTTTTTTGTTTTAAGCAGAGAATAATTTAAGAAAAGCAGCGTCACCGGTTTTTTATGTGAAGCGTGGCATGTTTTCTTGCTGCAGCCTTTCAAAAGTGCATTTATCCTCTATGTATAGTATAACGCTTTAAAGCGGATTTGCCTATCCGCCTATCTGCCCATTTGCGAGTGCGCTTAATTTACAAACCCATATTTTAAATCTTCAGCACTTTAAAGCGAATATGCCCATCAACCCATTCGCGAATCCGCCTTCATTATATATAGGTGTGTTTTGGTTGCCTATTCGCTGATTCGTCCATTCGCTGATTCGCGAGTGCCTTTAATTTATATGCCTCAATTTTAAACCCACAGCATTTTATGGCGAATTCGCCCATCTGCCCATCCGCCTTCATTATATAGGTGTGTTTTGTTTGCCTATTTGCCCATCTGCCCATCTGCCCATCCGCGTATCCGCCTTCAAGAATAGTTAACAGAACACAGTAATTTTAAACCCACAACATTTTAAAGCGAATTCGCCTATCCGCCCATCCGCGTATCCGCATTCAAGAATAGTTAACAGAGCACAGCAATTTTAAACCCACAGCACTTTAAAGCGAATTCGCCCATCTGCCCATCCGCGTATCCGCTTTTTTAAGTATCTGCACTAAAGCTAAAGTAAGGGGTATTAGTCTGTTAAGAAAGGGGCT
>NZ_JAHKRA010000017.1 GCF_019345525.1 Flavobacterium sp. NKUCC04_CG
GGCTTGAACGATGTCTTCGAAATTGATGATGTGGGTATTACCCGCTTGATCAATATAAGTGAATTGAGTTCCGTCGTAATAAACGTTACCTCCTACATAAGTATTGGTCAAATGTGTAATTAATTGTTGGAGTACTGTATTATCATTTAAAATCTCTTCGAAATTATTGATTACATCAGCCGGTACATCAATTGTAGTTTGAGTGCCATCTTCAGAAGTATAGACATAAGTAGCATTACTGTTACTTATTAAGGTAGTAATAATATCTGCAGCATTAATATCTGCCAAAGGAACAGAAACGATATTTCCATCACTATCTTTAAGTACTAAATCTGCACCCACTACACTTAGCTCTACGTTTGTAGTGTTATTTATATTCGAAGTATCGGCATTACTTAATAATCTCACCCATTTATTATCATACCAGTAATAATAGCCTGGTGTCATATTTGAGTTTGATTTTTTATTGTACACCAATAAACTTTCAACATTCCCATGTGTAATTGTGGTTGCATCAGTTGGGTTTTGTAATTCAACTCTAGGAATTAAAATACCTTTGTCTGTAGCCACAATATCTATTTGTGACGACTTACTAGGCGTTAAAGTACCTACACCAACCTGCGCGTAAGAAATACCACTTATAAAAAGGGCCGCTAATGGAAGTAATTTTCTTTTCATCTTTAATTTGATTTTAATTTAATTTTTTGTCTGACAGAAGCAGTCTCAGCATTTTAAAAAATGGTAAAAAACAAACCATCTTTAACACAAATAATGATTCTATTTACAGACGAAAATTTTACAATAATTTTCTTCGATACAATCTCTTGCATAACCATCAATAACACATGTAAAAAACATGTCCAAACTTCTTTTCTATTTGGCTGTCATCATTACAAAAACAGCTGTATAAAAAACCTCTTGATTTTAAATTTCAGAGTTGACTTACTAGTACAACTATGATGTTTATTGTTTTTAGTGCCCTGTTTTTATCTCCTAAAATCCACAATATTAATATTATCTATAAATGAAAAATATTAAATAAAAATCATTAAATTAACTAATGAAATAACTAATCAATAATAGACACCATTAATAATAAAAAGCACACAAACACCTATAAATCAAAAAACGAACAAAATATTTAACTTTTTTTCAAAAAAACATAAAGTTAAATCAACAAAAAACAGAAATAGAGTGTTTATTTTAAAGAAAACCAATCATACACTATTCTTATTTCCTTTGCAAAGATAGATTGTAAAAATCAGCTCCTTTTATTCTAAAAATTTTAAAAAGAAAACTTAAGGACAGTTTTATAAAACTTAGCACATTTTGCGAATTATAAATTCCTATTTATTAGATTTACCTATGTTAAAAGGGCATATTTCCGACTTCAATTATAAAAAAGGCACTTATAATCAGCCTGATTTTTAGTAATTTTACTCGCTGTTTTTAAATAAACTTCCAATACCCTTTATTACCTTTATTTAGTACCGAGATACAGTCAGAAAAGCATTAAAAACCCATTTTATGATAAAAGAATTACAGCACAAGATTGATTTAAAAACAAAACCATTAGGTTCATTGGGTTTACTTGAAAGCGTCGCCTTACAAATAGGAACTGTCCAGAATAGCTTAACTCCTTGCTTAAAAAATCCTAGCATCGTTGTATTTGCAGGAGATCACGGAATAGCCGTAGAAGGCGTCAGCGCATACCCACAGGAAGTGACTTTTCAGATGGTAATGAATTTTTTAAACAAAGGCGCTGCTATTAATGTGTTTTCAAACCAGCATCAAATTGACATTAAAATTGTTGACGCTGGTGTAAAGTTTAATTTTGAAGCGCATAAAGATTTGATCGATGCGAAAATTGGGAACGGCACAAAAAATTTTCTCTTTGAAAAAGCGATGAGTACTTGTGAAATGGAAAAGTGTTTTAAATTAGCCGATGATATAGTGACTCAACTTAACAGCACCGGATGTAACATTATTGGTTTCGGCGAAATGGGAATTGGAAACACCTCTGCTGCGGCATTAATCATGAGTTCTATCTGTAATTTACCGCTAGAAATATGTACGGGGAAAGGTACTGTAGTTAGCGATGAACGGCTGGCAAAAAAGATTGAAACCTTAAAAAAGTGTCAGCTTTTTCACGGTTCCATTTCCGATGCTACGGAAATACTTCAAACCTATGGAGGTTTTGAAATTGCGCAGATATGTGGTGCTATGCTTGCTGCCTATAAAAAGAATATGTTGATTATGGTTGATGGTTTTATTTCTACTGCGGCCTATCTCGTTGCCTCTAAAATGATTCCTGAAATAAAATCTCACGCTATTTTTTGCCATCTATCCGATGAAGCCGGCCATAAACACTTGCTAAACTATTTAGAGGCAGAACCGTTGATAAATCTCAAAATGCGATTAGGAGAAGGTACAGGATGTGCCATAGCCTATCCTTTAATTGAGAGTGCTGTAAAATTTTTAAATGAGATGGCCAGTTTTGAAAGTGCGGGTGTATCAACCAAAAATATTCAATGAAAACAGAAATAAAAATATTCTTTACAGCACTGATGTTTTACACGAGGATCCCCTGCCCAAAATGGGTCGCCTACTCTCCTGAATTACTGAATAAATCTACTCGTTATTTTCCTATAATTGGTTGGATAGTAGGCACTTTGTCTTTTTTGGTATATTGTATAAGTCATTTGGTTTTTAGTGTTGAAATAGCTGTATTGATGTCGATTGCAGCAGGAGTATTACTGACGGGTTCTTTTCATGAAGACGGACTTGCAGACGGTTTTGACGGTTTTGGTGGAGGCTGGACAAAATCCAGCATATTAGACATTATGAAAGACAGTCGCCTCGGTACTTACGGAGCTGTGGCTTTAATATTCCTTTTTGGATTTAAATTTTTTGCTTTACGTGATTTACTAATAGAATTACAAGGCAAAGGGCTTTTGTTTTTGTTACTATTATTTATTAATTATCATACACTTGCCCGCTTTACCGCTATAAACATTACGTTTATTTCCTCATATTCTCGAGATGACGAAAGCAGTAAATCCAAACCTATTGTAAAAGCTTATTCAGCTAAAGAAATAATTGGTGTTTATGTTTTTGGCTTACTGCCTCTTTTAATACTCCTTACTTATAATGGGGTTTTTCTATTCCTACTCTTTCCTCTAGCCGGGTTGTTTTTCTTCAGTCAACGCTACTTTAAAAAATGGATTGATGGCTATACTGGCGACTGTTTGGGAGCTGTAGAGCAGCTCGCAGAAGTGATTATTCTATTAACTTATTTGATTGTATGGAAATTTATGTAATTAGGCATACCCGAGTACAAGTTGATTCGGGCGTGTGTTACGGTCAGTCCGACGTTCTATTGCATCGCGATTATTTGCAGCATATAGCCGAAGTAAAACACAAATTCCCCTCCGATTTTGACAAGGTTTTTAGTAGTCCGTTACAACGCTGTACCCTATTAGCAGCGCAACTTACTAGCAACGAGGTGATTTATGACCGCCGTTTGATGGAAATGGATTTTGGACTATGGGAAAATAAAACTTGGGACAATATAGCTTCGGAACAACTGGATTATTGGATGGAAAATTTTGTCACGACCCAAACACCTGATGGAGAGAGTTTAATTTTGCTTTTTCAGCGCGTGTGTGCCTTTGTTGAACAGTTGCGCAATCAAACACACCGAAGAGTTGCATTGGTTACCCACGCAGGCGTTATCCGCTGCATTTGGGCGTATTTGTTGGATATTCCCTTGGAAAATATTTTTAAACTTCCCGTTGATTACGGTCACGGTTTAATTTTTAAGCTTGGATCGACCAAATCACTCGATCAAATTATTAAAACCTCATTCTAACTATATAGTAATAAAGTTAGAAAGGCTCGAAAAAACATGAGTTTTAAAGCAGAAAAAAATGTCAAGCAAGTGTGCTTGACATTTTTTTATTTTAAAATTAAGACGGCACTTTTCTAGCGGTTTCACGATCCCAAATACGATGTGCTTTTAGCGCTTGGACAAATGTTTTTGCAAAATCCCCTGAAGTATTAATCAATAATCCTGCATCAGCTTTTTTATTACTAAAATACGTATGTTCGATTAATTTCTCCGTTCCTTTAGCAAAACATATAACCTTACAATGGCGGTAAGCTTCGTTAAGAAATTGAAAAAAATCAGCTTCTTCGGCCAGTACCTCCAAGTGTTTGCCAGATGGTATATATATAGCATCATATAAAACAGATGCTTCTGTTAAGTAACTGTGCTGTACATTTTCAGTACCACCTTCCATAAATAGCAATTCGCCTACCTTATTAGAAATAATACAGGCTTGTGCCCCACCTTTTTCCAGCTCCTTTTTTAATGCATCTATCGAGGCTTTAGAAACGCCATCGGCGACTAAAAAAGCTACCTTTCGAGTTGCAATAGTCGCTTTATCGCTGTTGGTTTCCATGCTTAAAGCTACCGATTTTAACACTTCTGGTTTAGGAGCTTTTAAAGGATAATTGGGGTGATTTTGTTGCGCAAAATGCACCGTTAAATCATCCAATTTACTAGGGACATCTAGTCCTAAATTCCCCGCGACTTGCTCCGTTAAGTTTGTGTCAATTTGCGAGAGTATGCCCAGATATCTCTTTCGAATATCAACACGATTAACTTTACTCAATTCGAAACTAAAGGCGTTAATTATATGTTGCTTTTCAACGGGTGATTGGCTGTTAAAAAATAGCGTTGCTTGCGTAAAATGATCCGCAAAACTATTACTTCTTGCACGTATTTTTTTACCGTCAACTTGTTCCTCATGCGAAGTAAATGCTTTTTCCCCCTTTAACATTGCCTGATAAGGACAACCGTTGTTTATACTGTTTGGAAAATATGCTGTTTCCCCTTTGGAGATTGTGGTGCGCATAGCACCATCGCGTTGGTTGTTATAAACCGAATTTACGGGCCTATTAATCGGCAATTCTTGATGGTTTGCTCCTCCCAAGCGATAAATCTGTGTATCGGAATATGAAAACAAACGCCCTTGCAACAACGGATCATTTGAGAAATCAATACCCCTGACCACTCGCCCAGGATGAAAAGCCGCTTGTTCTGTTTCTGCAAAGAAATTTTCAGGATTTCGATTTAAGGTCATTTTACCAATGCGTTTAACCGGAACCAATTCTTCGGGTATTAGTTTTGTAGGATCCAATAAATCAAAAGAAAATTTATGTTCATCTGCTGTTGAAACGATTTGAACCCCCAGTTCCCATTCTGGAAAATTACCGCTATCAATTGCATCATATAAATCCTGGCGGTGAAAATCCGAATTGTATCCAGATATCTTTTGAGCCTCGTTCCACGTAACACTATGTACTCCCAATAAAGGTTTCCAATGAAATTTTACAAAATGTGCTACCCCATCTTTGTTGATTAATTTAAAAGTATGAACGCCAAATCCTTCCATCATACGTAAACTACGTGGAATGCCGCGATCAGACATTACCCACATGACCATATGTGCAGCCTCAGGCATTAACGATACAAAGTCCCAAAAGGTATCGTGAGCCGATGCAGCTTGCGGAATTTCATTGTGAGGTTCGGGTTTAACAGCATGAATTAAATCGGGAAAATTCATAGCATCCTGTATAAAAAAAACGGGAATATTGTTGCCTATTAAATCAAAATTTCCTTCATCTGTGTAAAACTTAACTGAAAATCCACGAGCATCTCGAGCCAAATCGGTTGATCCTCTAAAACCCGCAACAGTAGAAAAACGCAAAAACAAAGGCGTCTTTTTGCCTTTTGCCGATAGAAAACTAGCACAACTGTATTCCGATAGGTCTTCATAACATTCAAATACTCCATGAGCTCCAGTTCCCCGCGCATGTACCACACGTTCCGGTATGCGCTCTCGATCAAAATGAGCCAATTTTTCCCTAAAAATAAAATCCTCCGTCAAACTCGGTCCGCGCTCACCTATTTTTAGAGAATTGTTGTTGTCGTTGATCGCGACACCATCATTTGTAGTCAATACGCGATCGGTAGCATTGACTTCAAATTGACTTAGCTGCTCCTTCTTAGTATCAGCAGCTGTCGCTAATTTTCCCTTTGTTTTCATATTTCTTGAATTTGGTTAGATTCCATTAAATTACAAAAAAATAAAAGACAATTAACAACTAAATTAAAAACACTATAATAAATATGTGATAATTTAATTAATAATTCATATAAAACTACTGTATTACTTATGGAATTAGATGCTAAAATAGCAACTAAAAAGAAAAAAATACCTATAAAAAAAACATAACAAGTGCTCAATACGGCCTTACAAATTGATGGAGATTTCAAAAACACCTATTGAGATTTTATCCATCATGATTTCTAAAACCGCCAAGTAGATAGCATCAGAATCAACGCCAATTGCCCTTTGCTGAAGAAAATTAAATGTTGGAAAAATGAATTTAGTGAAAATAGTTTGTTTTTGGAATCAAACAAAACTGTAATGAATATTTAGATGTAAATCTATGAATCATTTTTTTAAGAAGAAGGTAATGACAGTAGAAAACAAACCTCACCTAAATGGATTAGGTGAGACTTGTTACTTAAAAAATATTATTTTTTTGATTCTTCGATAGAAACTTTTCTAAACTCTTTTAAAAGTTTTTCCAATTCTAAAGTTGATTTACGCGCTCTTGCTCCAGCTGCTTTCACACCTTTCTCAATTAATGATTCAGATTCGGCTTTAAACGTCTCGATTTCGGCAGTGATCTTTTGGATTAAATCTTGCATGATAATATTATATTAAATTAAGATTACAAAAATAGAAGTTTAACGACGAGATGCAACTAATTTACGGTCAAATTTTACCTTATTTTTTCTGTAAAGTCTCTGTTAAAATTGCCAAAAAAACAACAATATACTGTTTTATATAAAGTATTATAAAACTTAAATCACAATAGCTACACAAACACTTATAATTATACTCATATATAAAAAATAACGCAATAAAAATAAAATGTTATTTAGCAACTGAAGCCACTCTTTTCAATGGGCTATACAGCCAATCTGCGCTTTAATTCAAATAATATTAGCCTTTTCAAAAGCCGTAAATGCTTCTATAATCATGTAAATTATTGTTTAAGCAAACACAAACGAGCGAATACCTCTTATTTGAATACGGCTGTATAAAAAAAACAGTAGTCCCTCAGTCCAATCAACGCTTATGCAATTTGAAGGAATGGACGTCATTCCCAAACCCACAACAGGGAAAATACCGCTACTGCTTGCCGGTGGCAGTCAGCAATCCTTAGGCAAGCGGCAGGAGTCAATCACGCTGCAATTGGCATACATTTTAGCAAAAGACCCATAAGCGCTGTCATCGATGAATTGGCCGACGAAGTGTTACCACATTTTCCTGCAATTATTCCACAAAACAGTATATAAAAGGATTATTAATTTCGCTTTAAACCGCTGTGTAAAATATGAAAACGAATTAAAATCTCCTATTTTATCCTTTTTTCTAACAAACTGATAATAGCGTAATCAACAGCTCTTAAAGATATGCTAAATCAAGTATTTAAGTGAAAAATAATACGGTTCATCCCCTGTTTATAAAAATCATTTATCTAAATTCGAGCTTTATTAATCCCCAATATAAAGACTATGAAATGCCCCACATGTAATGAAACTTTGCTGATGAGCGAAAAAAACGGAATCGAAATTGACTATTGCCCAAGTTGTAGAGGAATTTGGTTGGACCGCGGAGAATTGGATAAAATTATCGAGCGTTCCGTCGCTCAAGATAGCAGCAGTAACAACAGTAATTTTAACCGTCCTAACAAAGAGCATTATAAAGAGCAGTACCAATCCAAGAAAAAATCATTCTTAAGCGATATTTTTGATTTTTAATCGCTTGGAATATTTCTAAATTTTTTATATCTTAATGAGTAGAGGTCGTTCCAAAACAAAATTTGGTCGACCTCTACTTTTAACACTTTTCTTTAAAGGCTTATCACGCTATAATCTTAGGTTTTGAATCGCGACAGAAGATATACTTCTCTATTTAAAGACCAAAAGCATAACGCAACTTTAAACCAACAGCAAACATACGTAAACGATGTTTCTCTTGCTGCTCCTGTTCAATTATACTCTGGAGATTTAATCGCTGCAATCCCTCAGCATTATAGTTCACTATACGGCTTGGATTTTTTTGAGGATTTGCCAAATCATAATCGATGTAAATTCCAAAGTACAAAGCTTGATCATTGGCTAAAGTTTGAATAATTCCAAATTCGCCTAGCATAGATACACCTTGTTTTAATTTCAACTTTTTATCTTCTTTGAGTTGGTCAAATTCTCCGAATCCCATAAAATTCGGTGTAAATAATTCGGCATCCGAGTAAGCAAAATAACCACTAGTGCGCAATTGATTGGCTGTTATATCCGAAGAAACTTTAGAATAAAAGCTATACTTAAATCCTCCTTGCAAATAATAATTGGTCTTACTTCTAAAGCTGGTTTCGTAACGCAGACTAAGGGGAATAGCAAAGTTACTGCCCTTCAAGGTTTCTGTAAAACGATTGATGTTATAACGAAATTCAAAGTTCTCTGCTTCATTATCCCGTGTTAAATAAGATCCTTTAAAATTGTTCTTGTCGATTTTAATTTGATAGTATCCCCAATTTACACCAACTTGTACACCCCAATTTTCGTCCAAACGCAGAAGATAATCCACAGATAGACCGCCATTTCCGCCGTCTAAAACATTGGATCCGTCAAACTTTAAAGTTCCTAATCCTCCGTATACAGCAACACCGATTTCATTTTGTTGCGCTTGAACATTTAGCGTTGCCATCAGTATACACACCAATAAACTACTACTTATTATATTTCTATTTCTCATCTTATTTCACTACAAATTTAATAACCTTATCTTGTCCCTTAACTTTAAATACGGCCAAATAAACACCGCTTTGAATGGAACTGGACAGTTGAACTTCTGTATTATACCCCTCAATTACCCCCTGCTGTAATAATCGGCCTCTCACATCGTAAATTCTTAACGGAGCCCCTATAGTGATAAATTCGGCATCACTAATCGTCAATACGATTCGAGCACCCACTTCAACCGGATTGGGATGCAGTCTAAACACCACGTTGTTTTTAAGTTCAACATAGGATGGGCAAACAGTTAATACTTGTCCGGTACTTGAGGTTAGTACAGCTCTATATAGTGCTTTAGTATCCAATACGTCTACCGCTTTATCTCCTGAAGAATACACCTGCTCTTCACCGATTAATTGGTCGTTTTTATACCATTCAAACTTGACAAATTTAAAACCACCATTGGTCTTTGGATTGTTATTTACCAATAATACATGATTGTATTTTTGTTGTACAATAGTGTGAAAAGGAAAGGGTTTTTCAATAATTATTTGATATTCCTTAGTTACCGCACCATTCTCAGAAGTAATACGAATCGTTTGAGTATGGATACCCGGTTTTATTATATCTATCACAAATTCTTGACCCGGATCCATAGTCGCACCAGCTTGAGCTTGAATGACCACTTTGATTTTAGCTTTCAAATCATCGCAATCCATAGTATAATAAATTTGCTCGGGTGGAGCTATATAATGTTGTGAACCGATCCACAGCTCGTGAATGTTGGCATCACGACTAGCAATTCGCAATTCTCTAGTTACTGAAGGCGCTTGTAGATAATTGTGATCACCAGCCTGATGCGCTGTAACAAGTATGATTCCAGGCTGCTTTGGTATCACCCATCCCGATTCGCTAACAGTAGCCGCGGCGGTTTCTGTTGTAAAAGTATAGCTATACGAAACAGCTAAACCAGAATCAGCAATGGCAGCTAATTGAAAAGCAACACTATCTTCCAAAGTAACCACATCCAACTCTTTAAAGTCGATAAATTGACTCGCTTTCTCAATAATTAATTGCGCCGTTAATTGAAGCTTATTGTAATTCTGACCACCATCAATATTAGCGATAACCGTATAAACCCCCGCATTACTATGAGCGTTATTTTTATAACTCACGGTCATACCCGCACCTATAGTACCGCTCACAGCTAAAACCTTAATCGTTGTATCGTAGGTAAACGTAGCACTGCTAAATGTAATATTTTCAATTGGTGCCTTTTTGATGGTTAGCAAAGATTGCAGTACCCGATCCTGATAGTTCGCTCCTCCATTAATTTCCGCTCTAACTGTATATATCCCCGCATCCGTATGTCCGTTATTTACATAACTCACCGTAACACCTTGTGGTAAAGCGCCTCCTCCAATTTGAAGTGATTTTTGTTGCCCGTCATAAGTATAAGTAGCGCTCGGCAAATAAACATTTGACAGCACCCCCTTTTCAATAGTCAAGGTTGCATTTAGAACCAAATCTTCGTAATTATTACCTCCAACAATGCGAGCAACAATTGGATAAGTTCCCAAATTGATTTGACTGTTGTTTTGATAAGTGACTACAGCTGTTGGAGGTAAAGTACCCGAGATATAAATCGATTTTGCCGTGCCGTCATAAGGAATTGTCACACTAGAGAAACTGATACCCGTTATCGGAGCCTTTTGAATAGTCATACTAGCACTTTTAGTAGCATTATGATAGTTTGCACCTCCATTGATGTTAGCTGTAACCGTATAGGTACCCGCTACTATTTGGCCGTTATTCGTGTAACTGACGGTCACCCCTATCGGTAAAGCATTTTCTATAAATATCGATTTTGGAAAACCGTCATAAACAAAAACTGCATTGTTAAACACCGTTGTAGGAATATCCGCCTTTTCAATAGTTAGTGACGCTGTTAAGGTGTTATTATGGTAGTTGGTACCACCATTGAGGTCAGCGGTAACAGTATAAGTACCCGCGTCGATTTGATCGTTATTCGTGTAAGTCACTGTCACACCTATTGGTAAAGTATTTTCTATAAATATCGATTTTTGAAAACCGTCATAAATAAAAACCGCATTGTCAAACACCGTTGGAGGAATATCCGCCTTTTCAATAGTTAAAACAGCTGTTTGAGTAACATTTTCGTAATTGGTCCCTCCATTAATTATAGCGGTAACCGTATAAGCACCCGCGTCGATTTGATCGTTGTTGGTATAGGTCACGGTTGCTCCCGTTGGTAAACCGGTCAAGACTAAAGATTTCGTTGTACCGTCGTAAATCGTCGTTTGGTCATTAAACACTATACCGCTTAACACAGCCTTTTCAATAGTTAACACCGCTGATAGCGTAGCATCTTCATAATTGGTACCACCATTAATGGTAGCGGTAATCGTATATGTACCCGCGTCGATCTGATCGTTGTTGGTATAGCTCACCGTTGCTCCCGTTGGTAAACCGGTCAAGACTAAAGATTTTACTGCACCATCATAAATCACGGTCTGGCTATCGAATGTAATACCACTTACCGCAGCCTTTTCAATAGTTAAAACAGCTGTTAGTGTAGCATCTTCATAATTGGTACCACCAATAATGGTCGCGGTAACCGTATAAGTACCCGCGTCGATCTGATCGTTATTGGTATAGGTCACGGTTGCTGCCGTTGGCAAACCGGTCAAGACTAAAGATTTTACTGCACCATCATAAATCACGGTCTGGCTATCGAATGTAATTCCACTTACCACGGCCTTTTCAATAGTTAAAACAGCTGTTAGTGTAGTATCTTCATAATTGGTACCACCATTAATGGTAGCGGTAACCGTATAAGTACCCGCGTCGATCTGATTGTTGTTGGTATAGGTCACGGTTGCCCCCGTTGGTAAACCGGTCAAGACTAAAGATTTTACCCCACCATCATAAATCGCAGTCTGGCTATCGAATGTAATTCCACTTAACACGGCTTTTTCAATAGTTAAAACAGCTGTTAGCGTAGCATCTTCATAATTGGTACCACCGTTAATGGTAGCGGTAACCGTATGAGTACCCGCGTCGATTTGATCGTTATTGGTATAGCTCACCGTTGCTCCCGTTGGTAAACCGGTCAAGACTAAAGATTTTACCGCACCATCATAAACCACGGTCTGACTATCGAATGTAATTCCACTGACCACGGCCTTTTCAATAGTTAAAACAGCTGTTAGAACAATATCTACATAATTGGTACCGCCGTTAATGGTAGCGGTAACCGTATAAGTACCCGCATCGATTTGATCGTTATTGGTATAGCTCACTGTTGCTCCCGTTGGTAAACCGGTCAAGACTAAAGATTTCGTTGTCCCGTCGTAAGTCACTGTTTTGCCGTCGAACACTATAGCAGTCAGCGGTGCTTTTTCAATGGTAAAGAGATTGGAAATGAAACGAATCGTATAGTTTGGTCCTGCATTTAGAGTTCCTTGGGTTATCGCATAACTTCCCACAACTTCGCCAGATATTCTATCCAACACTCCGGTAAACAAACTATTATCATCAAGTCCTACAAAACCCGTCGCGGTATAAGTTAACACGGGATCTGAAGCTCCAAAAACCTTGCGTAGATCGGAGTCGGCAGTAAGCGTCAATTCTACAGGATTTACTGTAACGGTTATTTCTACAGCATCACTAATACAACCCAACGCTGATATTTCACGTACCCAATATTTTTGAACCCCCACTGTATTCGTATCTGGAACGGGTGCCGTTTCATCTCCGTCAACTGCTGCAGGGGATAAATACCAAAAAATCTTATTTCCTGGTGCAGGAGTGGCCGCTAAAGCCGCAGCAACATCTTTATAATTATAATCAATGTTTTGATTGACAGAAAAAACATTGACTCTTTCTAATATAGTCGTAATAGCAAGTCTATCCATACTTTCACATCCATTCAGCGTTTGAGAAGCATAATAGGTTGTACCATCAGCAACCATAGCCGTCTCACTCCATGGATTACCTCCTGTTGCTTCAGTATACCATTTGATATTTGATCCGTCAACACTGAGATCTTTCAATTGAGTTCCCGCATCGAAACAAAAAGTCTGTATAAGCAATGATGTCGTAGGTGCGAGCGTATTATAAACGGTTGCAAGCACCGCTTGTCGAGGCGATTTGCAGCCTCTTTCAAAGGTGAGGTTGTAAAAATAATAATAATAGTTAGGATTGGGGCTCCCATTGGACCAACTTGAGGTGACAGTCAGGATTTCGGAACTGTCGCTATACGGAAAAGAAACATTCGAATCTCTATATAAGGTAATTCCATAAAAGGACTTTATCACCAATCGATAACCTTGACCTGCCTTTAAATGAACGTTTAACGGAATGGTTACTGGAATACCTATACCTAATGCACTTATTGCTAAACTCCCGGTTGAAAACAGCTCGGTTCCGGAAGAATCATAAATAGCCACATCAAGTGTTCCAGAAGCTCCAACAAAAACATCGGTGCTTTTTAAAAACACATCATTATTTAAATCGAAAGTAACACCCCGATGATGATAAGCATTAAAATTATTAGCAGTGCTATGTAAAGAATCTTTTCCGCTGCGATCACTGACGAAATTTGACGAGGCTCCCTCGACATAATAGTATTTTGATTCAGAAAGAACAGGTGTCGTATAATTCTCACCTCTATGCAAAACGGTATTAGAAGTCGGACTGTCATACCATCTGATTTCGCCATCAGTGGTCGTAGCAGTGAGATTAAGAGCAACTGGCTGACAGGACACATCCCCGGTTGCTACTACGGTAGGCGTTAAACACCTGGTTTCAAACCGCTTATTCAAGCTCCAATTAGAGAATGAGGTTGCCGTACATTTTGAACGTACATAAACAAAATATTCCGTACTCGAAATTAGATTGGCAATGTCTTGTAGAATGCTGCTATTAGAAACAGCCCCCGAAGCTACTAATCCCGAATTACCACTACCAGCAACACCCGAGGTACGAATCTCATATTCGTATCCCAAATTGGGAGCTACTATCGCGGCATCCCAACTTATCGTTGCTTGATTGGTACTGATATTATCGATTTTGATATTAGTTGGCTGAAAACAGTCTGGTGTCTTTTTAACGGTAACCGCCATTATATTCAAAACCTCCGTAGTAGTGCTTGTTTTGAATACGTGAATACTACTTATTTTCTTGTAATAGTTACTGACCGACAGATCAATATGTACACCAAATAAACGAGGAAAATCTCTTGATTCTTCTACTAAATTATCCAGAAAACTAACGCGGCCCATTCCATAAGTAACTGTAGGAGCCGATCCCCCCCACGAATACCAATCTTCTACATACAAATCGTTAAAGAGTTGTATGGTATTATCTGTAAAACGGATCTCACCTGAAAATCTAGCCCTTGAACCTATGGCATTTCCTGCCGCTGTCAATAACACGATTCGAGTGGCGTTTTCCGGTGTTTGAAAAACCAAATCACCACTACGTACCGAACCTTCCAAACGCAGTGAATTGTTTTGTGAATACGGATTTAATTGAAAGATAAGACTGGGATCATAACTTGCGATGATTCGCCCATCTATAGGTAAACCAAATGTCAAAGCAGTATTACCTGGTTCCGCAACAAAATCGCGACTCATCAGAGTGAAGCCATCGATGTCAAATCTATGGGTTGTGGAGCGTGATACCGGACCAATTCCATTAGCAATAACGTCTGCATTAAAACCAGAGACGATTTTAATCGGCACGAAATTTTGCGCAATAGCAGTGCTGAAGCTACATAGTAATATCCAAATGATAAAGTGTTTTTTTGCCATAGTAATCTAAAATTTTACGAAGTATTTCTTTAAACTCATTAATTATTTTTTACAATGGCGCAAATATATTGGCATAACACAGAAATAAATTAAATTAAGGGGTAGACATTTAGGTGGACAATTGCAGCTTTCATGTGCCTTCACAAACCGCTTTTAAAGTGTTAATAATCCAAATAGTCTTTAATAAAATTCATCATACATAAAACTAAAATTTAAATTTTGTTAAAAAAACACTATACTTAATACCAATAACTACAAATAGTCATCATAAAAAGACTAAAATATTATAATTTAGGTCATTTAATTTCTTTTTACCTGTCAAGATTTATGATAAAACAGTTTTACAAACATGTTGTTTGTATTACCTTGCGACGACAAAATCAACAACTTTTTGATTTAATCGTCGACTAAATGCAAGCATTATCTAGTTTTTTACGGATACTTTTAATTCCTGTTTTTTATTTATTCTTCACTTATCCAATAGAAGCACGAATCTCGCGTGTGTCTCTTAATAAGCATATTGAAGCCTACCGCAACTGCGATTTAGAATGTTTGGAAATAGCTTTTCCTTATTTTAGTGCTAGGCAACTGTCTGAAAACCCTCAGCTATTAAAAATTATTCACCAAGTTTTACTTGCAGAGAAATATTCTACAACCCTTGATCAAAAAAACAACATAAGCGAAATTCTATATAACAGAGCATATCAAGCCGCAACAATTCTCAATGAGCACGACCTAATCATTTGGGTACAAACCCATTTTGGATTTTATTATTATCGGAATGGACAACTTTCTAAGGCCCTACCCTTTTTCTTAAATACCTCCAAGGCCATAGATCAAGCTGCAACAAAAAACCTTATCGAACCATCAGAAGTTTTAAAGAAAAACGCCTTCTTCTTTGGAAATATCGAAGATTACCAAAAAGCAGAACACTATCTCACTGAAGCACTAAAACACGCTAACTGCAACTCCAAGCAGTATATAGAAATACTCAATAATTTAGGTATGAATTACTTCAAACAAAACCAATTGGTTAAGGCTGAAGAGTCCTATCTAAGAGCCCGAAAACTGGCACTGAAAAACGGACAAGAAATACTCTATGCCAAAACCTTAGGCGAACTAGCTAAAATTTGTGTGGCGCGAAACGATTATACACAAGCAAAAACATTATATATAGAGGACATCGCTATTTCTAAGAAAAATAATAGCGATAGAAACACCATGTATGCCCAAGTTCAATTGGGAAAAATATATCTAGAAGAAGATCAATTAGATAGTACCTATTTACACTTACAGTCAGCTAAGAATTATGCTATTGCTAAACCTTATTTAGCCAGTACGGAATTTGAGATCAATCAATTATTACTGGCTTGGGCAGTATTAAAGAAGGACGTGGCTGCAGAGTTACAAATTCGTAGATCAATAGACTCCTTAAGGGATATAATCGCAGCTACCGATGGGCAATCCGTTGTCAATCAATTAAATATACAAGTACAAAAAGAAAAAATTAAGTCACAACTAGAAACTGAAAAACACAATGTAGAGAAAGCCTCTTCAGCAAAAAAAACCTGGATCAGCATCAGTATTTTACTATTGATTATAGCCATACTATTGCTTTTAAACTACCGCAGAAAACTCAAAGTTCAAGGTGTCGCTTTCGATAGAAATATCTTATTGTTGCAATTGGAAAAAATCCAATCTGACAACAAACTTCATGAAACTCAAGCCAACTTGAGCTCTTATCAGGTTTATTTATCAGAAAAAAATGAGCAACTATCCAAATTAGAAAAGGAATTTAAAAAGCTTAAAAACCTTTCTAAATCTAACGCTAAGATCAAAGAAAACAACCTACAGAAACTTTTAGATTCTCATTTGATGACTAAAAAAAATTGGATGGAATTTAAGAAGCTTTTTATAGCCGAACAAACTGATTACTACAATTACCTGATGGAAAACTTCCCTGGATTAACAGAAGCCAATTTAAGAATCATTTTACTGCAAAAAATGGGATTGAAAAATTTGGAAACAGCACAGATTCTCGGTGTTACCATTGAAGCGGTAAAAAAATCTAAACAGCGCTTGAAAAAACGATTCGAAGAAAATTACTCCGAGATTTTTAATGATCAATAATTTTTATCCCAAAAACAATAGGTGCTTGGGCTTTTAAAAAATAAAAACCTCGCCGATTTTAGCGGTCAAATCATTGCGAGATGTTTTCTAAGTACGCCACGTAGAGACCATACATAAATCAAAAAAAAACTGTTCAAAGAAAATCTTATAGGATTTTCTCCGAACAGTAAAATAATTAAGTATAAAAAAAATGAATTATTGGGTTACATTGAAAAAGGTGTATTCCAATTTTAAAAAAACACCGTTTGAATTTGCCCGATGCATGGAGCTATACAACTCTTTTTTATAAGCCAAATCGATTCGAGCTTGACTGTTTATGATAAACTGTATAGACGGAACGATGTCCATATAGGATTTTCCGTTATCCGTAATCGTTTGACCTACCAATTCCAACATCGCATTGATATTCGTTTGTTTAAAACTCGTATACTTTTTAGGATGCATCAAACGCCCCACTGAAAAAGTATAATTGACCGCGTCGCTCCCAAAATGGTCTGGAAAATCAAAACCATCATTACTTAATGCTTTGGAATAACTAACTGAACCGCTTAATGCAACTTTTTTTATCAACTGCGTAGCCACAAAACCAACTTCGTAACCCGAATTTCCTGCATTTAAATCAATAGCTTCCTGATTTATCATCGAATTATTATAACTGTAACGACCAAAAGCTGCCATTCGAAAATGGCTTTGCATATCATCAACCGAAAAGAAACGGTATTTCGCATAAGCGCCACCACCTTTTAAGCCCAATCCATTGTTCTCATTAGACATAAAGGCCGAAGCGCGTAGCATGAAGTTTTTATTGACACCCCAAGTCACTTCTGGCGACATATTATACATATTACTGTCGCTAAATTGGTTTTTCATCAGCGATTGACCAACTCTAACCCCTATAGAACCCGCCGGAGCATTACTAGCGGGTTCTGTCATTACAAACAACTCTTGTGCTTGACTACTTATAGCAAACAATGCAAAACCTACCAAGGATAAATATTTCATCGCTTAAATCGCTTTTAAATGATAATCGCTTTCGCTTTCCTCTTTATAGCTCGGGAATTTCGAATAGGATTTGATTAGCTTTTTATACTCCTTTTGTGTTACAAATCCTTTGTCTAAAACTCTATATTCGCTTTCTCCCTCAACTGCAGCTGTTTTGGAATCTATAAAAATATAAGTAGCATCGTTCATTTTTGCCGAAATATTATCTCCTATTTGCGGTACATCAAACTTTGCTGTTAAGACCATCGATCCCACAAAAAAGCCCGCTTTTTCAACAGCATTTTTCAATACTTTAGGTTCTACCGTCTTGCTATCTTTAAAATAGACCGTAAAAGTATTGGTGTTTAAATCCGTTCCTACACTGTCAACCTCAACAAGAGATTTTAATTGTTTGTTAATGGCATTGGAACACATGGAACAGGTTAATCCAGTAGCAATGATGTCCACTTTAGAAATTTGAGCATAAGAGCTTACACTGGTAAAAGTTACCAAAAGACTTAGGGCAATAAATTTTTTATATATATTTTTCATTTTTATTTTTTGTTGATTTGAGTTATTATTTGTGATTCTGTTGGGTTGATGGCAATCAATTTACCCGTTGCATCAAAAAGGAAAGTTGCAGGCAAGGCTTCGACGCCAAAAGTCACTGCTGATTTAGCATCGAATCCTTTTGGATCGATCAATTGAACATATTGAATTTTGTCTTTTTCGATGGCTTTTATCCATTTGGATTTGTCCGTATCAATGGATATACCGACTATTTCAAAATTCTTTGCTTTGTACTTATCATGCATTTTTACCAACTTTCTGTTGGCCAATCTGCAGGGACCACACCAAGATGCCCAAAAATCAACCAGCACCGTTTTACCTTTAAAAGAATTTAATTTAACGGCGTTATTTTTAGTGTCTTGAAGGGTTATATTAGGCAATACATCTCCTATTTTGATTTGTGCATTTACTAGTGAAATGGAAAAAAACACCAATAAAATCGCTCCTATATTTCTGATTTTAAACATATACTATGCGTTTTAATTAAATGTTATTTGGTTGCTTTACTGTCTTTTATTTTACGATCGTATTGACAACAGCCGTGTAACTTATTATAAACTGCATCTGCTGCAATAAATTTTTCATTGTCATAACCCACTTTGGCTACACGCTTTAGGATTTCGTTGGTACTTGTCTTGTCCTTATCGTATATTATTGTAGCGATTTGAGTATTTTCATTCCACGTTAATTGCGCTATATTTTTTGCATAGGCAGCTGTCTCAATGGTTTTTTTACACATACTGCAATTGCCATTAATAGTAACGGTTTCTTTAGTTTGATTTTTGATTTGCGCTTTGGCGATAGTGACTGATAGCAATAGCGTTATCACCATCAATAGTTTTTTTATTGAATTCATTTTTTTGCTTTTTTGAATTACGAAACCCTAAAACACAACAGTATTGCAAGCTATAATAGCTCTAACTGCAGATAAAGGGGTATAAATTTTTGAATGATAAGTCCTACAGACTTGAGATTAGACAGACCATGGGCTGTCAATAAAGAAATTTAGGCTATTTTAGGTGGTAGCCAGATAGATCGGAAATCGGAAGAAATAAAGATTTCAGAAAAATAAAATTTCTGCGCTTTTTCGGATAAATCAAAAAGAGCGGCATGGATTGTTTGAGTTAAAAAAATCGGTGTAGAGCTGGTGTACACTGTTGGACATCCACAAGATGTTCCCGCACAACTGCTGTCGCACTGGTGTTCTTGATGTTTCGTTCCTTCGTCTTTACAACAGTCTTTGGTTCCCGATTCTTTGGTACAACATGACATAACGGAATCCATTCCAGCCGCATACGATTGCGTAGGACCTGTTATAAGCCCTAAAACAACGATTAGCAATATGAATATCTTTTTTGTCATCTCAGCAAATATACTTTAAAAATGAATCTAGCCTTGTTAAATTTCTTGTAAAAACTTTCTTTTTGGGTTATTCATTCAAGTATTTCGCTTTTTCTTCGTTGTGAACCGCCTTTTTTAGCGTTTATCATTTACTAAAATACCGCAGCAGTCTATTCTAGCGAATATACTACTGCGGTATTTACAATATTAACCAAAAACAGCTCAAAGCCTTTTTTTAAGGTGAGGTGTCGTTTAATGTCTTCATAAAAAGGATGATATCCTTTATTTCTTGGTCTGTTAATTCCAAAGGAGCGTCTGGCAATGTTTGACTCTCTACATCTAATCCCAATCCTATTCCTCCGCCTTTATTATAAAAATCCATCACTTCTTCTAAGGTTTCGTATACACCATTATGCATATAGGGAGCACTTTTTTCTATGTTCCGAATTGTCGGTGTTTTAAACGCATGTTTTAATTGTTTTAAATCCGTATTAAACACATACCTCCCTAAGTCATCGTCAAGTACGGTACCGGCTTTGTCCTTGGGTACCCCCAGCACTTCTTGTTCTGAATTGGTAAAGAACGGCGGTAAGGTTCCATTAAAAACAGGCATAAAATGACAAGTAGCGCATTTGGCTTTACCTACAAACAAATTAAAACCGCGCTTTTCTTGATCATTTAAAGCCGACTTATCCCCCCGCATATAACTGTCAAAGCGCGATTCAAAAACCGCTAAAGAACGCACATAGGATGCCAATGCATTTTCTAATTGCCAAGACTCAATGGGTTTATTATTCCTGTAAACCGTATTAAAGGCCTTTTTGTACTTGTCGGATTGATTTAAGAAGATGGCAATTTCCTCCAAATTTCCATGCATTTCGTCCTTGTTGGTGATCACATCAGAGGACTGACTCTCCAAAGTGACACTTCTCATATCCCAAAACTGTCCGTGGTAATAGGCAGCATAGTTTAAAGAAGGTGTGTTTCTCTTTAACGGTTTTCCCTCTAAGTCCAATGCCGTTTTTAAACCATCTGTAAAAGCTTTGTCGGCATGATGACAATCTGCACAACTTCGATGACTGTTCTTCGATAAGTTTTTATCAAAAAACAGTTCTTTGCCCAAAGCTATTTTAGCGGGACTTAAGTAATAAGTCGAATCGGGTAAAAAAGCGTTTAAATTAATCAAGTCCTTGGCAAAAAGGGAGGCTACACGGCCGGGAACAACTTGATTTCCCTCGTGAAAAGGAATTTTCAATTCCTGTTGTAAAGAGACGATACCCTGTGCTATAGGCTCGAGATTGTCGGTTATAAAGTCTAAATAATTAAAACTTTCTTTGGACGGATTACCGTTACAAATAACCATGCTTTTATCCAATAACTCTTGTAACTTACTATAACTATTCGCATCTCGCCATTTACTCGATAATGCTATAACTTCTTTGACCCCTCTTAAACTAGCTGCTGCTTCAATAAATTGAAATTGACTTTCCGGTGTATCAAAACCCGTTATACCCAAAGCGGTGATTTGAAACACCTCCATCTTTAAAGCTTCCAAAACAAGCGTTTCATCAATGGAAATGACTTCAAAGTTTTTTCGAGCACTATATGCAAAGTTTTTTACCTTCTTAGATTCCAAAATAAGCTTTTGCTGCTCTGCTGATTGATAAATGGGAAATAACAACTCCTCAACTACCTGAAATCCTTCGGCTGGAATAAATTTATTTTCATCCAAATCCAATTGATCTAATGCCGGACCATTTAGTGATTTGTTCGTATGTGGCAAGAAATAAGCGATGGCCCACTCCACTTCTTTATAGGCCAAACGACTATCTATAAAGGCTTGTCTAACGACGGTACTGTCTTTATTCTCACGCACACTTTCGATCAGTCTATCAATTTTTAAATCTAAAGTATCTACTTTTTTAATCAAGTAGGTATTAAACGAAACATCTTGATAAATCGTCGAGTCTTTTTTGCAACCGGTCAACAACAAGAAAAAAATACTGAATATGATATATTTAAAACTCTTCATCTTTTATAAAAAGACCTCTAGAGGTATAGAAACTAAACCAATAGAGGTCATTAAAAATTATTTATTACACTATTTCTCTACATTGCGAATCAATACTACTTGTCCACCTTCTTTGTTGGTATTTACTCCTGCTTTATCTGCATTGGAAAACGCGTCTTTTTGCCAAGTGTGTGAGTGGATGTTTACTGAGAATGTATTTGGAATTCCAATCAAATCGGACACATCTTCCATAGCTCCAAACTCCCAAGAACCGAATTTATTTAGATTACCCGATTGGTTGTATTTTTCATTCCACGCCGCATCGCCTCTATTGTGTTTCATGTTTAACCACGGTTTATAAGTACCGTCGGCTATTTTGTATTGCCAGATATAGGAATCGTGTTTCGCATCAGCATAGTAGGAATCCCCATCTTCTTGAATATAAACATAGTTTTCAGTAACACATAGATTATCCGGATTGATTAGGTTGTTTCCAGGATTACTATCGCCTTCTGCCGCTAAAGACAGTTTACCCGTCAACATATTAGATTTGTCCAATACCAGTTTATAGACGCGTCCCCACATGGTATATCCACTAACTGGATTACCTCCACTAGCCTGACCTGTCGCTGTAAAATAAATTTCATTTCCTTTGTTAGCGCCCTTTCTATAGTCCACATCCTCAACACGAGAGAAGCGAATCACTCCCAATTCCATGTTTTTTTGATTGATTTGAGCGCCTGTCAGGTTTTTAGCATCCGGAATCTCCACAAACTCTACGTCATATTGATTTCCTTTGGTAATATCCATTTCAGTATATCCACCAGATTTGCGTTTTAACGCATATAACTTTCCATTTTGTAAATCACCTCTACTTCCAACATACATCAACAATTGGCCTGCGCTTTGATGATTGGATGCATATCCTTGATCTTCTCCAATTAATATCAAGGTTTTTCCATTGGAAACATCAACGGGTAATGGAACGGCATTCTCCATACTCGCTTTACCCAAAGCAGGTAAAACGCGATCTGTATTGGATTTTAAACCCGCAGATCCAAGCGGATCTATAGCGTGTACCATACTTTCTTCTCCCGATTCACCGGCAGTTAAAAAAACAGGTCCAAAACCGTGAATCTCCGGTTTGGCTAAAGTAGCTGAACACAATCTAGTGATTCCTCCAATACCATCAACTATATACTCTCCACGAACGGGTTTAAATGACTTATCAAAATATACTCGGGATACCGATTGCATGATTTCGTGATTGGTAATCATCATAAAACCTTCACCACTCGGATCTTTCATAAAACCAGCTCCATCTGGTTGCCCTCCAAAAACAAAATCAGGAGAATCTTTTAATTTATCTTCACTGGAAATCAAAGAAAAAATTTCGAGATTAGAAAAACCTGGCATCGCAAATACAAATGCTGGCGTCATCGAATGATTTTGTAATACCACAGGGTTTTTGCCCGGTTGCGGCACCACTACACCCGGTTCTACTGGTTTTAACGAATTGGTATCGTCATTACAACTGATTGCTGTAGTCGAAACTATGAGCCCCATAACCCATAAAGATAATTTGTAGTTCATTTTCATTTGTGTAATTTATTTTTAACAAACTTAGGCGTCTTAAATCACAACAACTTTAACTCACTGTTACAAAATCTTTACAAACTATGGGGAAATATTAAGAAACCGATCTTGTTTAGATTGGTTATGCGTGATTTGGGAATCCAAAATTAAGCAGAACGCTTAACCAACATATATTAATAAAAAACGCAGGGGAAAATCCTGCGTTTACCAACTGCGAAAAAGTTTGTGCGCAAATTCAGCAATATGCGAATTGACAAAACACAAACCGCTATTTATTTTTACCGTCGAAACTCATCATCCAATTGATGTTAAACTTATCGGTTAGCATACCGAAATAATCTCCCCAAAATGTATTTTCGAGAGGCATCGTTATCTTACCGCCATCGGCTAAGGCTTTAAAAATTGCATCAGCCTCCGCCTTGCTTTCCGCCGATACAGAAACGGAGAAATTATTTCCTTGAACAAAGGCTGGCGCCCATGCTCCCCCTGTATCACTTCCCATCAATATTGAAGTACCGATAGGCAGTGAAACATGCATGATTTTATCCTTATCTGAGTCTGCTACTTGATAATCATCGCTGGCTGGCATATCGCCAAAACGTCCGATATAATTAAATTCACCACCAAAAACAGCTTTATAGAAAAGAAAAGCCTCTTCACAATTGCCCTTAAAATTTAAATACGTATTTGTTGTTGCCATAATATTTACTCGATTTAATTAATAGATTACAATGATGGAATTTCCGATAATTCTTTCACTTTTTTAAGTCCCAGCGGAAATGCGTTGTCAAAAAAGTCCACATAATCCGGGCTTAGATCAACCTCAACGGTCAATAGTGTTTTTCCCGCTGATTTTACTAAAATATAATTTTCAAATGCACCAGACCAACGTTCGGTCTTTTCGTTTATCGGTTGTTCTATAAAATCAGTTAATTCACCCAAATGTTGGAAATAAATGCTCTTATTGGGTTTAGAAAACACCACATCGGCATACATACCCGAGCCACCTACCGATAGAAAGTGTATGCGACTTCCCACATCTAAAGTGCCTTTATAATAAGCTCCCTCACAAAAAGCAGCCGTCCACAAGCCGTAGGTCTTTTCGCCAAATAAGGTTTTCCATACCCTTTTTTTTGAGGCGCTTATTTCAATTTGATAAGTGTGTTTACGAATGCCGTAAACATAATTTTTTAACATCGCTATATAGCCATCCCAACCCATTTGATAATTCTCTGGAGCAAATTCTGGACCTGCATCAGCAAAATTTTCCAAACCCTCGTGTTGTAATACCACTTTGGTGATACCGTCTTTTTCTTCCAACAACCAAGTCAACAAACTCTCTCCTTTACTATGACTAGGATGTGTCCATGTATGGGAAAACTTTTTATTGGGTTCAATACTCTTTATAACGCATTGATGATGAAATAATTTTGCAGTTCCCGGTTCATAAAAATTAAAGATTTTCCCAACCTCTAATTCAAAATCCGGTATGTCAAAATACCATTCACCCATTTGAATTTTATCGGTTAAAGCCTTCCAAACTGACTCAACATTTGACTTTATATTAATTTCTGATGTAATCATGTTTTTTAAACTTTTTAAAATATCAATGTTTTTTAAACTTTTGCCTTTTTGGTTCTAATAAACACCATGGCGATTGCCGTGGTTAGTATTCCCATAATCAGTGCACCTATAGCGCCTTGAGTTGCATAATTTGAATAATTGAATTGAGCCTCGGCAGCTGAAATAGTCTTATAATACCCCAATTCCACTGAGCGTTTAATCACGTTCGGAAAATACTCTGGTGTAATTACAAATGTGGTAATCCACTGTGCCAAAGGACTCAGCATAGCAATAAAAACAGTCATTATTAACCCGCAAACAAAACCTTGACTATAACTCATTTGCCCGTTATAAAAATTTTTCTTTTTATCTTTTAAAGCCAATACCATCATGTAAATCGCTGGAATGGCAAATAAATTGGTTACATAAAGGTGGTAGTCGATATAGGTACTGTGCAAACCAATCAGTTTCTCCAACACCATCCATAGCAAGCCCATTAAAGTAAATAAGACCGCCCATTTTATTTCAATTCTAATCGAATTCATAAGGTTATTTCTAAATAGTTAAACACCGAATTGTGTTAAATGATGATCTAAATGTTTGTAAAACATATTGTTCCATTCCGAACCGGATAGAGCTCCAAAAGAATGCGACTCTTTTTTATCGAAATAGGCCTGACCCAAATGCTGAGTTTTATTGATATAATCAATTAATCGTCCTTTTTCAAAAGCGAAGTCCTTACTTTCTTTTATCTTAAATTCAGGTCCCGTTGGAATGTTTTTTTTATAAGGTTTTTCATTAACTACAGCATCTTTTACTATCCAGGTCAATATCATCCTTTTAAAAGCATGGGGTCTTGGATGTATGTTACCGTAAATAAATTCATAAGTGACGTTGCAATGCGCTAACATTTGCCCAACACTCATCTTTCCCCATAAACCTTGAGACTGTTTATCCAATTCGTTAATCCGCTTAATAACCGCGTCTGAAACCTCTTTATCAAATATGTTTTTTATCATTTTACTGTAATCAATCTTAGTTATTTCAAAGTTATATTATTATTCAATAATTTAAAAAAAACGGATAATTTATTCCTTTTTATATGTATTATTTAAAAAACTTATGGTTTCACGAATCAAATTCTCTAAAATTCGAACATCAATATCGGTTAATTTCTTAATATAAATACAGGCTTTTCCCATTTTGTATTTGCCCAAATCCTTTAAGAGGTATTGATGCTCGTCCATACCCGTAAATACATAAAGCGAAATCGCCGCTTTACGAGGAGAGAAACCGGTGAGCGGTGCATCGCCCTCATGTCCACTTGCATATTTATAATGGTAGTGACCAAAACCAATAATAGTCGGCCCCCACATCTTTGCGGGTTGACCCGTGATGTCTTGCATTAATTGGATTAAGGCATAACTATCTTGCCTCTTTTGTTCGCTATCCACATAAGAATTTATAAAATCCATTACATCAACATCGGTCGCATTCGTTTTATTTTTTGCCATTTTTATAAGCGGTTAATTTGTATTGATCAATCTATCTTATAAGCCTGATAGATCCGCGGTTTGATTTTATTCAAACCAGCCATTTTATCTTTTCGCGTTTTACGTTCGGTACTTTTTGTTTTATTCTATAGCTGCAGTTTTTAACTGCTATTATGGTTTAATATATGCCCTAGCTGTAAGCAGCTCTTTTCACCACCTTGTGTTTAGTCGTTATTTTCGAAAGCACCCTGGTACAGCCCTAGCAAAAAACAAATATAACGCACCTATAGACAGCTACAACTCATAATTTAATAATTAAAAATCACCAAGGCTAAAGATAGTACAATAAGCACGGCTTTAGTTTGATTATATTAAAATTTTAAATTGAGTATATTTGTATTACCCGCACGATAAAAGGACATTAAATGACTCAGCTTGGAAATTTAAAAACATATATATTGACCAATACCGATGTAACGGAGGAGCAGTATAAAGAATTAGAACACCTGACCTATTCACTCCAAGTAAAAAAAGGAAGTGTTTTACTCGAACAAGAGCAGGTATGCCACCGATCTTTTTTTGTATGTAAAGGATTACTGCGTTCGTATACTGTTGACGAAATGGGAAAAGAACACATCATTCAATTTGCTTCCGAGAATTGGTGGATAGCTGATCGAAGCAGTTTTTATTTTGACGAACCCTCACAATTATTTATCGATGCCATCGAAGACACTGAAGTGGTGTATATCGAAAAAGCTTTCCTGTCAAAATTGGAGGAACTATCGAAAAACTACAGCCGTTTTAACACCCTAGCTTTACAGAAAAACATTCGACAGATGCAGAAGAGAATCAATTATTTGCTCAGTGCTACTGCTGAAGAAAAATACTTAGACTTTATTGAATCTCATCGTTTACTCACTTTGCGTTTGCCTTTGCATATGATTGCCTCTTACCTCGGTATTACTCCTGAAAGCCTGAGTAGAGTTAGAAAACAATTAGCACTAAAAAATTTTAAGAGCTAAGTCAATCCTTAATTCCGTGGAATCTCAAGTGTTTCCTTGAAAGAGCATTTAAGTAACCCAAGATCATTTTCGTGTTCTTTTTGTGACTATCGTATATAGTTTATACGATGTCCACAGTTTCTAAACCTGTATTTCTTACCATACATCAAGTGTTTTGGCTTGTATAGTGACTAATTTTACTATACTAAAAAACAACAACATGGAATATACTGTAATACACAACAAAACAGACAAACGCTTTGAAATTCACTTAGATGGAAAAGTGGCATTTGAACAATACGAATTGTTTGAAGGCGGGATTGCTTATACCCATACCGAAGTGCCCGATGAATTGGCAGGAAAAGGCATTGCCTCCTATATAGCCAAATACGTATTGGATTATGCACAAGAACATCAACTTAAGGTTAAGCCCTACTGTCCTTACATCAATGCGTACATAAACAAACATCCGGAATATCAAAGCAATTCTTTATTTCACAACAAAAAAACGATTATGAAAACTAAAAAAATAGAAGCTGTATTAGCACCAGCTCCAGCGCATATGGTTGGAGATGGATTTAGGGTGCACAACTTTATTCCTTATGGACGAGGCATGAGTATGGAGCGTATGAGCCCCTTTATCATGATGGACTATAATTCTAAATATTATTTCCCACCTACCGATGAATTAAGAGGAGTTGGTGTACATCCGCATAGAGGTTTTGAAACAGTGACAATTGCCTATAAAGGAAAAGTCGCACACCACGACAGTTCAGGAAATAGCGGTATTATAGGAGAAGGAGACGTACAATGGATGACCGCAGCATCGGGTATATTACATAAAGAATACCACGAACAACAATTTAGTAAAGAAGGTGGTGATTTTCAGATGGTACAACTTTGGGTCAATCTACCCGCAAAGGATAAGATGTCCCAACCAAAATACCAAGGCATCTTAAATAGCGAAATCACCAAACACCAGTTACCGAATAACGGTGGTATTATTGAGGTTATTGCAGGAGAATACGAAGGAACCGTCGGAGCGGCTTCTACTTTTACTAGCGTGCATTTAATTAATGCGAAACTGAAAAAAGCTGCCTCAGCGACATTTAGCTTTCCAGCGCATTACAACACAGCGCTCTTAGTCATCGAAGGCAGTATCCGAGTAAATGATTCGGAAAATGTAATGCAGGATCACTTTCTTTTGTTTGCTAACGAGGGTGAAGAATTTACTATAGAAGCCTCTGAAGACGCTATCGTTTTAATCTTAAGCGGAGAGCCTATTGATGAACCCATCGTATCTCATGGACCCTTTGTTATGAATACACAGGAAGAGATTATTCAAGCTTTTAACGATGTCAATATGGGTAAATTCGGTTTCCTAGAATAAATAAAAACGGCTTTATAAGCTGTTTGGTTTTAACTATAATATAGCCACTTTGCTACAAAATAAGTAGTTTAGTGGCTATTTGCATTCGTTATCTCTATCGAAATGAATACTTTAGTATTAAACCCTTTAATAACTCACTAATAATACTACAGTCCGATTAATAAAATAAAAGGCTAATTTCTATGTATTTTACTAAAAAAATTATAAATTAGTGGCTTAAATCATTTTTTTATGAAAAACCACTTATTATTATTCGTTTCAGTTTTAGCATTATTCATTACATCTTGCTCGTCTATGAAAAACACTAAAAAATCAGCCGATCTTTATGACGCAACTTGGGAACTAGAATATATTTCTGGTCCACGTATTGCATTTGAGGGATTATTTCCCAACAAAAAACCAGTAATTAAGTTTGATAAAGACTCAAATAGAATTTCTGGGAATTCAGGTTGTAACGGTTACAGCACTTCTTACACCTTAAAAGATCAATCCCTTACTTTTGGAGAACATGGAATTAGTACCATGATGCATTGTGAAGGTGGCGGGGAACAAACATTTTTAAAAACCATTATACAGATAGATTCCTATTCTATCGATCAGGATGGTAAATTAAACTTAAAAATGAAAGACATCCCAATGATGAGGTTTAAAAAAGTAGACAAATAAGAACTACAACTTAATTATTGCATAAAAAACTTTAAGGTTACCCCCATAGTGCGGTAACCTTTTTTATTGATTTTTAGCTAGAAAATCACGCTTACTGAGAATAATGTACAAATCTTATAAGATTTCAAATTTACGCCACTTTAGCCTTTGCTATTGTTGTTTAAAATTCGTTAATTGTATGCTTTATAAGCTTTTAAACTGCCATTTCTGTATTGCGTAATTTCCTATTTCCCTTAACTGGAATATAAATGTAAATAATTAAACATGATTAAGAAAATTGATTGGGTACGGTTGGGAACCTTGGTTTTTACCCTAATGTTTATCGGTAGTGCGGTATTTTTTGAAATTTTTGAATTGGGTACCCTTCCCACTCAAGTATTTGGGGCCTTGCTCGGTGTTGTAATCACAGCAATCATCACCGTATTGCTATTACAAGGCCAGACCAAAAGCGAGGAGAAAAGAGAAATACACCTGCTGGTTTTTGAAAAAAAACAAGAGGTTTATTTTGATTTTCTAAATAAGTTTAACCACATTTTACAAAATCAAGAGTTTCGCATTCACTTAGACACCAAAAAAACGCAAGAATACAACGATATCAACCTACAAGATTTGCTTTTTGAATTTGGGTATTTACAAATGCATACATCGGCAGTGGTATTTGACCAAATACTCGAGCACATGGGGCGTTTACTCGAAGCAAACAATCATTTACAACACAATTCAAATGGGGACACCGCTGCCATAAAACAGTATTACAATAGTTTAACCAGAGAATATTTCGCCATCATAGCCTTGCTAAAAACAGAATTATATCCAGAAAAAGACAAAGAGGTTGATTTGCAAAAAATCAATACCATACTCCAACATTCTATGGATAAAGGTGTCGCTAATTTGAATAAAAAACAGTCGATACCGACTTAATAAACCCTTCAACATATTCGATTTTAATTTGGCATTACCACTTAGATTTCAATCAACTATAGCGCACTAAAATAAAATCACACAGCTTAAAGAACCGCTAAGTTGTCTTTATAACGAATAGAGACCAAAAAGACGGAAAACAATATCCCACCCTTCTAAATAAAAACAAAAATGGAAATTAGCCACATCAACAAAAAGGAGATTCCAGCAGGCGAAGAAATACAAATCAGAGAAATCAGAGAGGGTATTTTTAATTTACTCAAAAAAGATTTTCCCCATTTGGAAAAACACGATTTCATTACCTTAACCGAGCTTAATCGATACAGACGTCTTTACTTAACTTCTTTAATTACTCAAGAGAAGGGAGAATTGGCTGCGATTGATATTGACGTGATGTCGGCCATTCAAAATAACTCCATATTGTCTGAAAACATTCAAGAAGAGATAGAAGCCGAACTGACCCTTGGACAAAAACTCGCCGATCATGTAGCTGCTTTTGGCGGGAGTTGGACTTTTATCATTACATTCTTTTTATTTATTCTCGTATGGATGTTAGTAAATATTTGGTTTTTAGCTACTAAACCCTTCGACCCCTTTCCGTTTATACTACTCAATTTAATACTATCGTGTTTGGCTGCTATTCAAGCGCCAATCATCATGATGAGTCAAAATAGACAAGAACAAAAGGATCGAATTCGAGGAGAACACGACTATAAAATCAACCTCAAAGCAGAACTGGAAATCAAACTTCTCAGTGAGAAAATGGATCATATTCTAGTACATCAAAACAAAAAATTACTAGAAATACAAGAAATACAAACCGACTACTTAGAGGATTTGATGAAGGAGCTTAAGGGATTAAAAAGCGGCAAATAAAAGATTTATTTTATAGGACATTTGCCGCTGGGAGAAAACATTTCTTTATGAGGAGGTGGATAATTTCATACGCAACAACGGATATGCACGACCTTGATCGTCTTTATCCGTTCTTTCATATACTATAAATCCCATTTTTTTATAGAATCCAACAGCATCGGTATTCTGTTCATTTACATCTACTCGATCTGCTTCCAATACAGTAATAGCAAAGTCCAACAGGCTTTTACCTAATCCAATACCAAAGTAATCTGAATCGATAAACAGCATCTCAACTTTTTTACCATCAACGGCTATAAAACCTATAACGACCTGTCCTTGCATCAAACAATACACTTCCAAAGAATTAAAATCAAATTGTTCTAAAAAGATTTTTATCTCTTGAAAGTCCTGTGGTTGTAAGAAGTCGTGCGTAGCCAAGACAGCCTTTTCCCAAACCCTTAAAATTTGAGTTTTATATACCTCCTGATATTTTTCGATTTCAAAATTCACTTGTGTCATAAAGCACCTAGGTTTTATTATATAAAGTTATAAAACAATAACCATATAAACACTATTTAAAATTTCCAAGCCACAATTCTACTGATTTTATTTCCTTGCTCCATTTCTATAATTTGCATTTCTGTAGCACCCACTTTATGCAATAATCGTTGTATCGATTTTAAGTGATTTTGATCGGAAACCAAAGTGGTAAACCATTTTACTTGAGCACCAAAACGTCTGCTCTCGTAGATATAGTTTGTTATAAAAGTCAATTCACCACCTTCACACCAAAGCTCGTTACTTTGTCCTCCAAAATTGGGCGTTGGAGCTACGACAGATTTCTTGCCGAGGTTTTTGATTTTTCGAGCACTTTGCTTGGCTGCATCTTCCTGAGATTTAAAGAAAGGAGGATTGCATATTACGGCCGTAAACTGTTCTTGTTCTCCGATTATGTTTTCCAATATATTTCGCGCATTCGGTTGCAAACGTACACTAACGGTAGATTTTAGATGCGGATTGTTGCTTACTATATTTTCGGCAGATGCTAAAGATTCTTTATTGATGTCCGAAGCTACAAAACGCCAACCGTATTCTGCAACACCAATAATCGGATAAATGGCATTGGCACCTACTCCTAAATCCAATATTTTAACGCTATTTCCCGTTGGTACCACCCCCGCATTATAGGTAGCCAATAAATCGGCAACATAGTGAATGTAATCCGCTCTTCCTGGTATAGGCGGACATAAGTTGTCTTTAGGTAATTCCCAATACGTCAATTTATAGTCGCTCATCAACAACGCCTTGTTGAGCAACACCACTGCCTCGGGTTTTGAAAAATCTATAGTATCTACTCCAGAAGGATTTTTGATTATAAACGGTATTAATTCTGGAACAACCGCTTTTAAACGGTCAAAATCATATAATTTATTGTGTTTATTTCTAGGGTGTAATTTCTTTTTGTTTGGACTGCTATCTTTCATCTCCTTTATTTTTTACAAAACTAGAGCTTTTGAACGAAACTAATGGTTTTTAAGTAGGGATTTGTAGCAGTTTTCAACTTCAGTTACCTTAATGACCTTAGTATCGAAAAACCAAGAGCTAAAAGTGTCCTAAAATTAGAGCAAATATTTTTTTAACTCCGATTTCACACGTATTAGGAAGAAAACATCAAGTAAGCAGGGTGTTTTCTAATCTCCCACTGTACCTATAAAAATCTACGAAATATTATTTTATCTCAATATGAACTATACAAAACAGTAATTATGATAAAAACAATATTATTTAACATGTAATATTCTCAATTGTTCTAAAAATCTCAATCACAACTTTAACACTATAAAAAAACCTACATTAAGCTAGTTTTATAAAAATTTTATATATTTATATTTCCTAAACGTTACTAAATCATAAAGCCTTCGTAGATTAAAATGACGAGAAACTAAAATCTATCACTACTAACGACAACCGATAAATTACCTTCACTTTTATTTATTACGATTAAAAAAATTTAAACGTTAATCACATGCTACTATTGGCATATTTAAAAACCCTTTTTATGAAAAAGTTTATTTGTTTATTAAGCCTTATTGTGCTTACAAACGGAGTTTTGTCGTCTTGCAGCAGCGACGACAACAGTAAACCAGCTGTAGACGAAACCATTCCGGAAACCACCATCGTAAGTTCTAAAGGAACTTATTTAGGTACAGAAACCAATCAAGGTAAATTCAGCATTTTATTAAAATCTAATGATACCGACTTTCAATTAAACTTTATTTCCGATGCGATAGCGGATAAAGATTTATTGGATGCCACTTTAAAAGGAACTAAATATACGGTTGGCTCAACAGCTGCCTTGTATTCCATCCAAGCAGACAGTTATTTAAAAAAGGCTGATACTCAATTAAAAATTGTTTCTGGAGATGTAGAAGTAAGCAAAAATGCCGATACTTATACCATTAAAGGTCTTCTAATTGACGAACAAAACACTTCTCATCAAATCAATTATGTTGGACTGATCGACATCGAACCTATATATGAAATCGAATACGAAATCCAAAACGGTTGGTATTGGGGTGATGATCAATATGACTATCCAAATATTGGGGAATACATGACGTTCTTCACTCAAGGACAAGCTAATAAATACGGAGAATTGGAAGGAGATGGATACCATATCTCGCTTTCGTTTTTTGATGTAATGGCTCCAAGACAATGGGAGGGAATAAAAATCCCAAACAAAACATTTAAGGCTTCTTCTAAAAACGAATTGGGTACCTTCCACGTAGGTACTAAAGAAGAAATTGACAATGGAAATCCAGGTTATACTTTCGCTAAATTCTTACATAACGACAGTTCTAAGGGAATTGCAAAAGAGTCATTTATCTTGGATGGTACTATTAAAACCATGGACAATGCCAAAGGTCAAGAAATTCGCTTCAATATTGAATTACAAGATGGATCAAGACATATTGGAAAATATACTGGAAAAGTAAAACAAGGGGACGAATACACCATTTCTACTTTAAAATCTGACAAAACGGTAGGAAATCTAGATCAAGGTTTTCTAGAATACAAGGGTAAATCACCTGTTCAAGGCAAAGAAAACAACAGATGGGAATTGTATTTGTTAAATGAAAATTTAACGACTTACCCAGAATATTACTGGGCTACAGAGGGTTCTGGTGAATATTTAAGAGTAGCTTTATACACCGCTGTTGGTGCTACTGCAGATATCCCTGTAGGTGTATATCCTATTGGTGAAGAAAAAGCTGGAAATGCAAGTACAGGTGGAGGAACAGAAGTTGGATTGGATTTTGGTACTTGGTATTACGAAATGAAAAATGACGATTATATCAATTCGGCTCCAACTAGAACAGGTACGGTTACCGTAGCCAAAGAAGGTAATAATTATACTATTAAAGTAGTTGCTGTTGACGATAGAGACAACACCATTACGGCAAACTATACAGGTGCTTTGACTTTTGTAAATAATGAAAACAGACCCGCTACAAAAACTAAAGTAGCAAAAGCAACTAAAAAAGACTACGGAAAAGGAAAAATTTATAACGGAGCAAAAAACTTCAAAAACAAAAAATAAGTAATTTCCCGATTCTATATTTATAAAAAAGACGTCTTTAAAGACGTCTTTTTTTTATAGCAACAACCTATATTTTATAATCTTACTTTTAGATGTTGTAATCATAAAATCATTAATTTTGTCCTGTAAAGCTGTAATTAAGATTCCTTTATTCTTAAGAATCTAGTTCAGTAATACCATAAACCTATAACTCCCTTTTAATATGCGAAAAATCCTTATATCTTCTGCACTACTCGTTTCAGTTCTCTTACTGTCAAACTGCAAAAAAGAAGTGCCGTCGGTTGAACCAACTACAACTGTAGAGGCAGATACTATCATACAAGTAGATACCGTTGCTGCTAAAAAAGCCGTAGAAGCAGAAAAAGAAACATTGTCCAAACCGTATAACGAACAAGAAGATGCCCAAGCCAGATTGAACGAATTGATAGCAGAGGCTAAAATTCAGGGCAAAAACGTATTTGTACAAGCTGGTGGTAATTGGTGTATTTGGTGTTTGCGATTTAATGATTTTGTTCAAAACAATCAAGAATTAAAAAACTTAGTCGATAAAAATTATCTTTATTATCACCTAAACTATTCTACTAAGAATAAAAACAAAGCGGTTTTTGACAAATATGCTCCTGATTCTAAAGGATTGGGATATCCATTCTTTTTTGTAATAAATGGTGAGGGCGTGGTAACAAATATCTTTGCTTCAGGTGATTTGGAAGCCGGTAAAAGTTATGATGTTGAAAAAGTAAGACAGCTGTTTTTAAGTAACATCTCTAAAAAATAACGCCTCATTTAAAACTATATCCTTAAAAATAAGAGTGCTTATATACGTATAAGCACTCTTATTTTATATACTTTACAGACTACTTTGCTATACTAACTTTTACATCGATAAATACGTCTAGTATATTATAAAAAGACAGCCGCAAACACAAGTGCTTACGGCTGTAGTAATTAGTAATTGATGGAATTTCACAACTAAAGTACGCATCGAAATAGTGCCTTTTATAACACCTTTTCGCACAAAGTTGCTAAAGCGAAATAAAACGGCACTGAAATCAATTTTTCAGCACCGTTTATTTGATTAAAGCTTATTTTTTAATCAATTTTTGTTGAATTATACGTTTACCATCTGCCTCCAGACTTACGATGTAAGTACCCGCAGCCAATTGGTGTACGTTTAAGGTAACTTCTCCTTTGTTACCACTAACTTTCTGTTTCGCTCTTTGCATTCCCGTTACATCATATATCACGATGCTTTGTGCATTTCGATACTGATCTCCGAGGTCAAAACTAGCCACAGTAACATCTTGTGCTGGATTTGGAGACAACACCATAGTTGCCTGAATAGCCTCTTCATTAACTGCGGCTGCTCTGCGATATTTGCTTGGCAATTTAATTTCATACAAATCCATACATCCTTGCATTTGAACCATTATAAAGTCTGGCGCCCCAGGCACAAACGTACTGTTTGCTTGAAAAATTACCGGTCCAAAAGAATTCCATCCTGGAGTCAAGTTAAATGTTCCTGGCACAAAAACACCATAATTATTAAAACTACTGATGTTGACATTTACATTATAACTATTAGGATTGTATAGGTTTACATAGTACAAATACATACCCAGTTGCTCCATACCTGCATATTCGAATGAAGCTTCAATTCTACAAGGTCTAGTAGGACAATTATCCAAATCAGGTGCCACATGTAACGTATTACTCTTAAAGATACATCCCAACTGCGAAACCTGTAATTGATAAGTACCTGCCATTACAATTGGTTGATTTGGAATTGATGTATTCGAACCGCTTTGTACAGCTCCTCCGTTTATCATCCAGTTGTATCCACTATAGATACCCAACGGACCTAATAAGAATCGCTTAGAGGTTAAACAGAAATCATAACAACCCGTTGGAACAATCCATAAAGAACGCTCTGGATTATGAGGTGCCTGTACGAATCCAGTAACACTACAACCAGTTGGAGCGGTATAGGTTACGGCATAAGCCCCACCTACAGTTACTTCAATGGATTTGCCTGTTGCACCATTACTCCAATTATACACCCCATTATTAGGGCCACTTGCCGTTAATCTTAGTGTATAAGGCTGACAACTTACCAACGAATAACTAACATTAGGAGTAGCTATTTGTGGATGTGCCTGTACCGAAGTTACAAAACTATTTACACAACTCGTATCATAGGCGTATCTGGTTTCAAAAGTATAATTATGAGTCCCCGGCGATAAACCACTTAGGGTAAAACTCAAATTAGTACCTCCAGCTACCCAGTTGGTAAAAGATCCAGGTACGTTTGGCCCCGTCCAACGATGTTCTACAGTAGGATCTGTAACAATACCCGTTAAAGTAGTACTACCTCCATAACAAACGCTAGTGTTGCCATTAATACTTGCAAACGGAACTTTACGCAGTTTGTAACTCACCGGGAATTGAGACATCGCAAATGATCGACAACCGTTTGCATCGATCAATACCGGCCAGTAACTACCACTTTGAGTAGGTGTATAAGATAAATTTGTACCTACTTGAACATTGTCGCGCATCCAAATGATAGAACTTGGCATATTTCCGCCTACATAGGTCAACGGAACTACATTGCTTTCACAGAAATCAGCAGGATTTGGAAATACTCCTCCACCAGTGAAATTCGCCTTTCTTACAGTCACCATTTGTGGGTTAGATTCGAACACACAGTCAAATTGATTAATTATTCTTAATTTAACAGGGAACGAATTTACGAAGCCAGAAGGTAAAGCAAAATTGATTTTTGTATCTACTCCACTAGCTATATACGAAGTCCCATTAAAGAGCCATACATAACGATAATTCGAGTTGTATTGGTTGTTTGGCAATCTTAAAGTTACTGGATATTCCGTACAATAATCAAAACCGTCGGGTAATGTAAAATTAAGTGCTGGAGGAGCATCGATTACAATCTGCTGTGTTGTCTCACAAACCGGAATTGGCGTTCCGTTTGCCGTAGTTTGTCCGGTAGACAAGCGCAGCTTAAAGGTATGCGTACCCGCTGTAAGTCCAGTAACATTAACACTTTGACCTGTACCAATAATATTATTTGCACTGTTTAAATACGTAATATTCACCAAATTGGAATTGATATCAAACAACTTACTGTTGTTTAATAAATTAATACTATAGGTATTGTTTCCATTACAAGTTACCGTATAGCGCAAAATTGGTTCATAGTGCTTACGAACGTTGATTACTTTAGTGAAAGTATCTGGACAACCATCATAGCGCACTCTGATTCTCAAATCATAACTACCTACTTTAGGAATCTCAAAAACCCCCAAATTATTTGTACTCAAAGGAGAAACTACTGCGCCAGGTGTAATTGCCTCCCAAGACACATTTACAATATTATAAGGAGGAATATTATAAAACTGAGGAGTAACCGAAACCGTCGTACAACCTGTCCATAAATAATTCAAATCTGGGAATGGATTAAATGGCAGCACACAACCAGAACCAGGACCTCCAGGTACTCCCGGGCTACAATCTTCAAAAATGCGAATCTTATTCGATTTAATCACACAAGAATTTATATCCGTTACCTGAACATAATAATCACCTGCTCCTTGGAAATTCCAATTATTTAATGTGAAATTAGGATTGCCTACTTGTGTAGCAAATGGCGTGGCACTATTGCTGTAGAACCAACTAAATGTCAGAGAAGAAGTTACACCAGTAGAAACCGTTGATTGGAAATTAATCGCAAATGGAGTTGCCATACATATAACAGTTGGACTGTTACTCGTTTTAAATAACTCCACAGTGGTTAAAGGTAAAACTATTACTGGTTTATTTGCCAATATCGTAGTAGTACATCCAAATGCATTAACCAATTTAACGGTTAAGGTTGCCCCGATTGAACTTGCTGAACTCGTTACAAAGTTTTGAGGAACAGTATACGTTCCCGTGCCTGTGTAAGCTGTTGTAAACGCGGCCGTACCGTTGTATTCAAAAACCAATTGCCCACCTGCTGAAACTGGTGCACTAGAGGTTACAGGTACGCTAAAAGTAAGGTCTGCTGGACAAATATCGGACACCGCACCTATGCTTAACGAAATACTGGCTACTAAAGATATACTGTGAGAAACCGATGTTTTAATACCGCATTTGGTGGTGATTAAAGTTAAGGTTCCCGTATTAACTCCGCCACTTGCTTCGTTTAATCCTACAGTTACTGTATTGCCATTAATACCATTGATAATGCTTCCAAAGTTTGAAGGACTAATTTCCCACTCCAACAAATCTGCATCGATTCCATTTAAATTAGCAGAAAACTCATACGATTTACTCGTACAAAACATCGCTAATCCACTGTTATTAACAATAATAGGATTCATTTGAACTTGAGTAACATTATACGAAATGGGCTGTGAACTGCAAGTCACCCCATTTTTAACATACTGTTTTACTACACTCACAGTTGCATTAGGGCTCGTAAATACAAAGTCAACTTGGGTACCTTGATTGTTACCAACCACACTACCTCCTATTGCGCTCCATACGTATAAAGCTCCCGCTTCATTTTCACTAATAGCATACGTATAGGGTACATTTAAACAAACCTTATTAGGTCCGCTAATAACACCTGTAATAATTGGCGTTTTAATAACTTCAATCAACACAGGATCACTAATACAACCGTTATTATTGGCCGTAACTACATAAGTACCTGGACTATTAAACGTATAATCTGTCCACGACCCAACGGTAGCGTGTACAACACTGTTATTTAGAGTGATTTGCCATTTTACCGAATTTCCATTACTACTGCTAAAACTCTTATAAGTTCCCTGACAAACCGTAAATATATTATCTGAAATAACAGACACATTTTCAACTACTTTAAATCGGTGCGATGACTCTCCACGACATCCTTCTTCATATAATAGGGTATTGTAGTATTCCACAACCAAAATATAATCGCCCGGTTCTAAAGCATCCACTACAATTTCGTTTCGCTGATCTGTCAATACCAAAGTAGTGTTTGTTCCCGCTGGTTGAATCGACCAACTAAAATCTGTAGTTGGCCATTGGGGTAAAGTAAAGCGAGCTTGTTTGCCCTGACAAATAATGTCTGGTCCTTTTATTTTTGCCTTACGAGTAACTACTGGAATTTTTACCGTAGTCCAAAAAGGGCACGAACAATCTGAAATATAACTCACATATCCGAAACCATCACTTGGATCGATATTATCCCAAACAACTTCTATAGAGATACCGTTGTCTGCTACAATCGTACCGCCTTCCACTTTCCATTTTCCACCGCATTCATCGTTTACGCTATAAGTTTCTCTGTTTCCTTCACAAGTAACATTGGTACAAGTAATCTCCACCGGTTTTACATCTTTGACATAAACCTCGAAAGCGTAATCCGAACTGCAATTACAACTATTTGTAACCCTTAAATAGACCTTATAAGCCCCCTCTTGAGTATATGTATGACTAGGTTCAAATAAATTTGAGGTTGCTCCATCTCCAAAATCCCAAAAATAATGCACTATCGCACTACCGTTATTCTGAGTAGATAAGTTATCAAAAGAAATGGCTGTATTAGTACAAAACTCTCTTTGATCGGGTTCTGGTCCATTAATTTGAAATTCAGCCCTAGGGCTAATTATTTTTTCTATACAAATTGTGCGAACTTGAACCGTATTGTCCGTATAGGTAACGGTAAGTGTAATACTACCACTACCGCTAGCTCCCCACAGTACTTGAGCCTGGGTGTTGGAACTACTAACAAGTGCTCCTCCCGTAACCTGCCATTGTACCAGGCTTACATTGGTAGCCTGTAAAGTATAATTTACCCTACTACCCTCACAAAATCGGATGCAACTACCCTCTTCTACATTTTCTAATAAATTGATGAGTTTTTCCTTTTCACGATCTTTGATTTCATCGTCGTATTCAATACAACCGACCTGTTGATCCCATGTTAAAACAGGACTGTTTGCGACTTGAGCCTCCATTTTTAAAGACCACATGAGCAATAAAAGCAGTATGCCTATTGCCCGAATAATGGGTGGAAGTGTAAATTTTTTTGTCATAATAAAAATTTAGATTAATAAAAGTTTTTGGTTTGGTATTAAACACAACACCTTTGAACGTGAAAAGTAGCCATGCTACCCATCGATGTTGTATAAGTATTCGAATGCAAAAGAGCCCCATAAGGAGTGCTCTTTACACATACGTTAAATTTTAAAAATTTTCTAATGAGCCTTTGAACTACACCGCTACACTAGTGTATTAAAAAGTAAGTATTTGGTCTTGAAAAGCGCCCCGATAGCCATCCATTAATCGAAATCAAATTAAAGCTTACTGGACCATAGTACTGTTAGCCGTAGCTATTAGAAATACCATATGCTGCAAATTGCGTTAGGTATTTACATAAAAAATTCCCATGAAGTTCATATGCAATGCTTGATACCCCTTCATTTATAGAGAGTGGTTTTTACATATGTATTTTTATCCAACTTATATTAAAAGTAGCCTGCGCATTACTTTCCTTAAGCCCCATCACCAAACCTACAATCATGGTTCTCCTCCAAGAATCGTCGTCATTTCCAATCAACTCCGTTTGAAAAACAGCTACTATAGTACTTAACAGCTTGATTTCATCAGCTGTAAGATTCTTATCCAAATCGATACTCGTAAGCATAGCCGATAAATTTGTAGTTGGCAGCAAGAGATTATCCAAGTAATACTTTACGGAATTCGACACATTTAAATCGATATAAAGCTGATCGACATTTCCCGTTAGTTGATTGGCTTTAAAATCCGAAATAAGCTGGTAATTCATCGGTTTAATAGCAGTAAAAGAGCTGTTCTGATTAGATACCATATCCAAAGCAGCTAGCTTTTGTGACAAAGTAGTAACCGGATTTAAATCAATATATTCTTTATAAGATTTCACCAATTGGGGTGCTATTAAATGTATATAAGTAGTTTTTGGAACGGGAACTTCCATTGATGATTTGCTCGTTAGAACGTTTAATGAATCCCTTTCTTCAAAATCAGCATGGCAAGAGGTAATAGAAATAGCGGCTAGTGGTAAAAGATAGTAAAATTTCATAATCTATTTAAATTGATTAATTAATTGTTTTTTGTTAAGTTTATCCAAAACTAACATTTCTGTTTCTGCACGGCAAAAAGTAGGTATGCTATTTGATCAATTTACATTCCAGTAGCAAAACAAACAACTGAATAACAACATATTAAACAAATAAAAAAATAATTTACTGATACAATTTTCACCAAAAATCGTTCTAATATGACCCGATTATATTTTGTTTTATTTGTATTTTTAACAATTCAAGAGGTAAAACCTCAATTCGTTAGCACAAAAAATCCACCTGAGATCACCTACGAACAGTTAAATGATTCGTTAAGAAACACCTTATCTTCCGATGCGAATTACGAAAAACTATTAAATACTTATATAGAAAAAGCGAAAAGCGAACACAATAAAGAGCAACTCTTCGAAGGTTACTATAGATTTGTTTATTCCCAGCACACGGGTACTAAAATGCATACTTATACTGACAGCCTCTTACAAATATCTAAGCAACTGCCTCCTATTTTCTATATACGAGCCCTTCAAACAAAAGCGAACTGCTTTTACTTTGAGAAAAAATATATTGAATCGCTAGAATTTGAACTTTTGGCTTTGAGTTTAATCAATAAAGACAAGGAGCCTTATGCCTACCACAAGAGTTTATATGGTGTGGGGCAAGTGTACTTTTATATGCAAGAATACAACAAGGCCTATGATTACTACCACGAAGCGAGATTATACTTTGAACACAGTAAGGGATACAACCATCTACAAGGATATTTTAATGCGCTTTATAGAGAGGCCTTTTCATTATACTATTTAAAGCAATATAATGAAAGTCGCACCCTAATTGAAGCGGGTATTCCAAAAATACCACTTTTAAAACCCGATGATGTATTGTATAAAGAGCCCTATTTAAAATACATCTTAGGCTTAAATAACTACCAACAAAACCAGTATAAAACCAGTATTCGGTTACTCAACGAAGCCTTATCCTCTATTGTAAAAAACGATGATTTTGCCAACGAGGCCGTAATTTATTATTATCTCGGTTTAAATTATTGGAAATTAAATGAAAAATCACAAGCCCTTTTCTATTTTAAAAAAGTAGATTTTATATATACGAAACATCAATATTGTAATTTAGAAATTAAAGATGCCTACTTATACCTTATTAATTATTATAAAGAACAAAAAGACTCCGAAAATGAATTATTATATACCAATAAACTCTTAAATGTGACCTTAAATCTTCAAAATGAGTACAACTTTTTGATGCAAGCTTTACACACAAAACTCGACATCAAGAACTTACAAAGGGAAAAGGAACGCTTAGAAAATGATTTAAATAGACACAGTAATCTGATTCAATACCTCAGTATACTGGGTAGCGCAATGCTCGTTGCTTTCCCAATATTTATATGGTTTTATAACAAACGAAAAAAGGAAGCAAAAAGAAGGGAATTTCAATTAAACGCACAAGATAAAAAACGCAACAGCGACAGCGAATTTAAAAAAAACTACCTCATTACTGAAAACATTAAGGCATCTCCTGCATGGAATAAACAACCTTGGCTAACTCGTGGAAATAGCAATTTAAAAAATCCGCCGTTTGATATTAACGACAAAGTCATTAAAAACATATTAAATCATTTAGATTCTTTTGAGAAAAAGAAACATTTTCTAAAAAAGGATTTGAATTTGAATGACTTAGCACAACAGTGGAATACCAATCGCAGTTATTTATCGCAATGCATCAATATGTACAAAGGCAAGTCATTTGTAGAATACTTAAATACACTGCGTATCAATTATTTTCTAACGCTATTGGGTGAAGATCCGCAATGGTGCAAATTTAAGGTTCAGTTTATATCTGATTCTTTGGGTTTTTCTAACAGTCGTAGTTTTTCCAATGCGTTCAGCAAAATTACTGGAATGTCGCCACATCATTATATACAACAACAGCTCAATAAACAAACCTGATTAGTACGTATTACAACTTCAATTACGGACTAGACTGGGCGCAAATTAATTTGTATTTTATTTACAATATAGTACTTAAAGCGATTTCATATAATGGACGAATTTTTTAAACATATCGATGGGTATTATTGCTCACAACGCCAACTATTGGAGCCGATCGATGTCCAATCAATTGGCGTTATTTAACGAGTATTGGAAGCTTTAGTATTTAATAGCTCTTCACAGCTTATAAGCAAATAGATCGATAGGCTACCTCAACAAAGGAGTACACCAAAAGCATATTGGAGCAGTTGGAGTACTCCTTTTTTAAATAAACCATTAAAATTGTACTCAAAATATTTTTTATAAATGGTCGAACTGTGCAGTGTTATCCACTAGAAAAAAAACGTATATTTAATTCACCCCTAAGGTCTACATATGGAAGCCAGTAATTTTTTATTCGGAGAATTAGAAAACAACATTTTAATGCTTGTTGCTCTGCGTACCGTAGTTATGTTTTTTATTATTCTCATTTTTCTGCGAATACTCGGAAAGAGAGGTGTCAAGCAATTATCTGTCTTTGAATTGGTCGTGATTCTCGGATTGGGATCCGCAGCAGGCGATCCGATGTTGTATATGGAAATTGGTATTGTCAATGCCCTTATCGCGTTCTCGGTTATCGTAATCTGTTATAAAATTTTTACGCTGTTGATTTTTAAATATCCGCTTTTAGAAAATTTCTTTGAAGGTCGTCCCGTATACATCATCAAAAAAGGAACTTTTGCAATTAATGATTTTAAAAAGGAAACCCTGAGTAAAGATGAGTTTTTTATGGAATTACGTCTTCGAGGTGTTTTTCACTTAGGACAAGTAGAATATGCCATATTGGAAACATCAGGTGAAGTAAGTGTGTATTTCTTCGACAAGGCTGAATTGCAATATGGACTTCCCATCCTCCCTCATTATATCGAGAAAATTGTAACCCATTTTGAAATAGGAACCCGATATTCTTGCCTGTTTTGTGGAGAGACCATCGCTTTTCAAAAGCAGACCTCTCCTACTTGCCCGAGATGTCAAAAATCTCAATGGATCGCTGCCAGTAACCGCAGTCATCAAGCTTAGCGAACCCATTGAATTCCTTTTAAAAGACTACTCTAAATTAGATTTTTAACAGAACTCGTTATATTTCTTCTGATTTATCAAATTGGTATATATTCCTACTGTAAATTGCTTTAAAAAACTAAAAAAAACTGCTTTTTACCATAAGTAAACAACCCACTCCCTTGGATAAAAATTGAATTAAACGTATCTTTCAAGTTCTTTAATTATCACCAAGATATATACCTTCAAGGCGGTAAAACGGCAAAAAAATGCTTTTAAAATTCTTTTTCACTTTCACCAAAATCGGACTTTTCACTATAGGCGGCGGTTATGCCGTGATTCCATTAATTGAACGCGAAATCATCGCGAAAGGTTGGTTAACTACCGATGAGTTTTACGAGATTTTGCCGATAACCGAATCGCTTCCCGGGGTGTTCGCTACCAATTTAGCCGCTATGGTGGGTTATAAGATGTCGGGCATCAAAGGGGGGATAGTCGCTGCTTTGGGTACAGTTATAGCCCCTTTTTTAATCATTGTACTGATTGCTGTATTTTTCAATCGTTTCGCAGATAACATCTGGGTAGCCAAAGCCTTTAAAGCCATTCGCCCCGCAGCGGTCGCTTTGATTGTTGCCCCTTGTTATGCAGCCTTTAAAGCCAATAAATTAAACAGATTTACAATAGGGATTCCTTTAGCAGCCCTATTGCTGATGTGGCAATTTGGTTTCTCGCCGATATGGGTTATTATCCTAGGCGCTACTGGAGGCATTACCTATAACATCATTAAAGCACGAACGTACTAAGTATATGATGGTATTTGTAAAATTGTTTTGGACTTTTCTAAAAATTGGTAGCTTTGGTTTTGGCGGTGGTTATGCGATGTTATCGCTTATACAAGATGAAGTGGTGGTTCAAAACCAATGGATGACCAACAAAGAATTTGTCGATCTGGTAGCGATATCTCAAACCACCCCCGGCCCTATCGGTATCAATAGCGCCACTTATACCGGATATAAAGCACTCGAAAACCTGGGATACAATCCCTACTTTTGCGTACTCGGTTCTATAATCGCTACATTATCGCTTTGTTTGCCGTCGTTTATCATGATTCTTTTCATCTCTTACTATTTTGTTCGCTTTAAGACCAATTTTTACTTCGCCGCAGCGCTACAAGGTATACGCCCATTAAGTGTGGCTCTAATTGCAATAGCTGCCATCTCCCTGATGAATGAAGAGAATTTTACCGACCTAATAAGTCCGCTTATTTTCGCTGGAACGCTTCTTCTGGCAATCAAATACCGCTTACACCCGATTTTAATACTCGGATTGGCCGCTGTAATCGGACTGCTTATTTATTGATTTCAACACCCTTTTTATTCGTGCTCGAGATCGTATTTTAATGCTTGCTCTACTAAAATATCAATATCGGCAGCACATATAAATGCTTGGAGTTTGGTGAATTTATCAGTAGGCCATTCGTATAGCTGTAATGCCAATAAGTCGTCTATTATTTGCTGCGCGAATCGAGTTTTAACCAACTGAGCCGGATTGCCAGCTACAATAGTATAAGGCGCCACATTCTTAGTTACTACAGCTCCCGAAGCAATAATAGCTCCCTCGCCAATTGTAATCCCGGGCATAATCATCGCTCGCATACCAATCCAGGCGCCATCGCCAATAACCGTATCCTCTTTGCCAATATAGGCATCAGTTATGACCTCCACAAAAGGATATAAGCTAAACCAATCATCAACTTTATAAAATAATAAGTCAACCAACTGGATTCACTATAATCTTTCAACTGCTCACTCTGTTGAAAAAAAGTGACCAATTTACTTAAGAAATGTGGAACATTGTCTGCAAGTAACACTCCGTAATATTTTGTATGGGATTCCTCCAAATATAAATTTGTTCGCCTTACAAACTACGTATATGGGTTAATCATACCAAAAGCTTTTATAAGTTCTTAATCATTTCGAATTGCGACAAGCGATAACTCAATCCCATACTTTGTAAAAAAGCAATTACATCTATTGCCTCGTGATCCACATTGTTGATTGCTATTTCTGGACCACCTACTGCCGTTTTCATTGCTTCAATCAATTTTGTAGCCACACCTTTACGACGCTGATTCGGTGCCACAGCTAGCTGCTGGATTCGAGCTATACTCGCATAAAAAGCCACATAACCCACCAATGCTCCGCCTTCATAAGCTCCTAAAACGCTCAAACGCTCTCGGCTGTTATCCAAAGCCTGCTCACTGGCTTGCCACGCTGGGGAAGCAGTCCAAAACGTTTTTAAACAATCCCAATCCAAGTTAACCAAATCGCGAACTTCAAGGTTTTTATTTTCTGCTACAACCGCAACAACACCTTTAAAAGAGTCTAAAGTACGATTGACACGATAACCCATTTTTTCATAAGCCCGAATCGCCGAATCATTACCTAATATCACCTCCAACAACATGGCTTTTACACCGAGTTCCTGTAGTTTTGGCAATAAAAAACGATACATATTCGCTACAATACCTTTGCCTCTAAACTCCGGAACGACACCTGTTCCCGCATTATAGACGCAAACCTTACCATCCATATGGTTAATAGCATGCAACATAAGCCCCACTAATTTACCTGCCGAAACCACGCCAATAGACAAATTCAATTGAATGTTTTCCGCAGCTATTTTTTGCTCCAATTGCGCGACTGTTAACTGTAAGGGTATAACATAATCGGCAAATACTTCGTTTAAGATATTAAGAATGCTTTGTAAATCTGTATTTTCTAAAGTGATTAGTTCCATGTTTTTACTTAATGTTCTCCAAATTATTATTTTAATGTAGTGCTAGCAGTAACAACAGCCACTGCTTAATTATCAGCTCTTCGCATTCCCTTGCAAGCACTGCTTACACGATTATGAACCAAGAGCATTTTGTTTTAATTACTGATTATTATAGATTGTGCAACTTTCGATACCAAGTCACTGCCTTTTGTTCGTGCTCCTTTAAAAAGGCATCTTTGTACGTATTGTAATCATTACCGTCCTTCCATTCTCTTTCAACTAAATGCTCTTTTAAAGTTTGATATTGGGCTTTCACCTGCTGATGGGCACTTAAATAATCGCGAAAGGCAATGTGTCGCAGCCAATGTTCGGAGTTTATCGGAATCACATGTATATGCGCTCTACGGTACTGATGGTCGTGTACCGTTTCGGGAATTTCATCGGACTGGGTGAAACGCTTCGGTATTCCCAATTGTTCCGGACTTTGATTCAGCAATAGAAAAAACCGCCGATACGGCATTAGCACGTTATACTTTTCATAGTATACGTAATTTCCTGCCGATAGTAAACCCGCCACTTTGTCTAAATCCGATTCAACAGCTACCCCCACCAATACATCAATTACCGGCTTAGCCGACAAACCTACTACAGCAGTACTACCGATATGTTCTACCGATACAGCTAATTCAGATAAGGCATCAAGCAGTTCGATCTCAATGGTTTCAAACTGCTTTTTCCAATCAACAGTATATTTTTCAAATGGTAAAATCATCGGTGTTTATTTAAGCACAACAAGCCATTTAAACGGCTAAAAATGCACGGTAAGAACAAAAGTAATTGGCTTTTCGAAAATACTAAAAAAGATTGAAAAGTGCCGTAGAAAACCGGAATCAAATTTTCAAAAGTTCCCTATTTCAGCAAATCGGTATAAACTTTATTATAACCAAAATCATCTAACTCGTGAGCCTGACTAGGCTGATACGATTTATCGAAAAAAAATCGATTCAATAAATATATTTCTCTTAAAAAAGTAAAAACTATCTCTTTTTTTATTAAATTTATAAGGGTAATACCCTTGATAATAACGGAATATAATAGTTAACCTGAAATAGGTCTATAAAATAGTTTTAATCGTTTTTAAAAACAGCATCAACCGAGCTGTGCCTCGTTAGTTATAGAAAACAATATATCCTCCCCATTGTACTCCAACACCCTCGTTTTGTATTAACTCAAAAAGGATTTAAAATGGCTCAAGTAAACTCAAGTATTAAAAAGGATTTGTACCAGATTGAAATCAAAACCCCAACGGGCAACATCATCCACGCCGATGAACCTCTAGATAAAGGCGGAAAAGACAGCGGTTTTTCACCCAAGGAATTATTAACTGCCGCTTTAAGTGCTTGTACCTCGGCAACGATACGGATGTATGCCGATCGCAAAGGTTGGGATCTGCAAGAAGTACGCATGAACGTGGAATTGTCAGAAGCCGACGAGTCAACGCTTTTTACCCGTAAAATCGAGTTAATCGGCAATTTAGACGAGGCTCAAAAAAAGCGTTTGCTCTTTGTAGCCAACTCCTGTCCAGTGCACAAAATCCTAACTCATCAGATCGAATTCCACACCCTGATCGTGGATCAATCATAAAAAACAAAAACTTCCACTTCATTACGAATTTTCTAAAACAGCCCCCATTATGAGTAAAATAGTCGCAGAACAATTAGTTGATATGTTGATAGAAGCCGGAGTAAAACGGGTGTATGCCGTGACTGGTGATAGTTTAAACCACTTTAACGATGCCATCCGCCGAAGTGGAAAAATCAAGTGGATACACGTGCGACACGAAGAAGTGGGGGCCTATGCCGCGGCAGCCGAAGCAGAACTCGATGGTTTTGCCGTTTGCGCCGGTAGTTGCGGTCCCGGACATGTGCATTTGATCAACGGTTTATATGACGCACATCGCTCCCACGTGCCGATGCTCGCCATTGCCTCTACCATCAATACCGATGAAATGGGTATGGACTATTTTCAAGAAACCAATACCATCAAATTGTTTGACGATTGCAGTTACTACAATCAAATGATCATGACCGCCGAGCAGGCACCCCGTATTATACAAACCGCGATCCAACACGCCTTGGGTAAAAAGGGCGTAGCTGTGATTGGCTTACCCGGTGATGTGTCGCAGTTGAAAGCTGTTGAAAGCACGACATCTACGCAGTATTTTAACTGTAATCCCGTGATTCGACCATCAGACTTCGAGTTACAACAATTGGTTAACGCCATTGAAAGCAGTTCTAAAATCACTTTGTTTTGCGGTATCGGATCGGAAAAAGCGCACGATCAGGTGGTGCGACTCGCACAACACCTCAAAGCTCCTGTCGGTTATTCGTTTCGCGGTAAAATGAGTATACAACCCAACAATCCCTACGAAATTGGGATGACGGGACTACTCGGACAACCTTCGGCCTACCACAGCATGCACGAGTCGGATTTGGTGATTCTTTTAGGTACGGATTTTCCGTATGATAAATTTATGCCTACCAACAACAAAATCGTTCAAATCGATACCAGCACCGAACGCCTCGGCAGACGTGCCCAATTGCATTTGGGACTTTGTGGGGATGTAGCTCATACCATAGACGCCCTCTTACCGCTGTTGGCAGAAAAAACCGACGACAGCTTTCTCAAAGCCCAATTGGAATTTTACGATAAAGTCAAAGAACACAAAAACATTTATATCAACGACAACGGATCTGAAGATGCTATTCAACCCGAATACCTCGCGCATATAATCGATAGACTCGCCGATCAAGACGCGATTTTCACCGTAGATACAGGAATGACCTGCGTATGGGGTGCGCGATTCATTACCGGTACCGGACAGCGAAAAATGCTCGGATCCTTTAACCACGGTTCTATGGCTAATGCCATGCCCATGGCAATTGGAGCAGCACTCGCCCACCCAGAACAACAAATCATCGCCATGTGTGGAGACGGTGGACTTTCGATGTTACTCGGCGATCTAGCTACGATAAAACAATATAACCTACCCATCAAAATTATCGTATTCAACAACCGCGCACTGGGCATGGTTAAACTCGAAATGGAAGTCAATGGACTACCCGATAATGAAACCGATATGGTCAATCCCGATTTTGGTATGGTAGCCCTAGCAATGGGATTCCCCGGTATCAATGTACACAAACCCGAAGACGTACTCGATGCCGTTAAAAAAGCCTTTTTGCACGACGGCCCCATCTTACTCAATGTATTTACCAATCCGAACGCCTTAGCCATGCCTCCAAAAATGGAATGGGCACAGGTAACCGGTATGGCCAAATCCATGACACGACTGATGCTCGGCGGTAAAATGGACGAGGTTCTGGATACGATAAAAACCAACTACAAACACCTCAAAGAAGGTTTTTAATCTTTTTATCTTTTAGTCACTTTGTCTAATGTTTTTTATGAGTTTTAAACACTTTGTCTAATACTTCTTTAGAAATATTTCTCACTTTGTCTAATAGTTTTGATGAGTTTTAATCGCATTGTATATAACTTATTTAGAAATTTTAATCACTCTGTCTAATACGCTATTATAAGATTTAACCGAATCCGCTTTTGTCATTTACTTTGAATCAATTTTAACTTAATCCCTCCACTGATGGATCATACTCTTACTAAGTCGCATACCAAATACTACGTGATTGCGTGGGTTTTCGGATTATTGTTTTATTTTTTGGATTATGTAATCCGTTCAGCACCCGCGGTGATGATACCGGAGCTCTCATCCAATTTTCACGTCAGTTCGATCGGTTTGGTTAACATTATCGGAACGTATTATTATACTTATTCGATTTGCAGTTTAATAGCCGGTATGGCCTTAGACCGCTTTGGAGCAAAATACTCGCTGTTTGCGGGAGCTTTTATCTTGGGGCTTGGGTGTTTGCTGTTTTTGATATCGAGTCAGTTTGCAGGTACTGCAGGTCGATTACTACAAGGTGCGGGCTGTGCTTTTGCCTTTCCCGGTTGTGTGTATCTCGCTAGTAAGGGTTTTTCTGCCAAATCCCTGGCTACAGCCATCGGTTTTACGCAGTGTTTTGGAATGCTCGGCGGTTCAGCAGGACAGTTTATCGTAGGGCCTTGGATGGAAAACGGCATGGAAATCCATACGTTTTGGTTGTGGTCCGGACTGTTTACCATTCTCGTTGCGGTGGGATTGTGGTTTGTGATTCCCACCAATGACGCCAAAGAAATCGCTAATAACGAAAAAAGACCGAGCTTGCTCGAACCTTATAAAATTGTATTTAGCAATCCGCAATCGTGGTACTGCGGTATCATATCGGGACTGCTCTTTGCACCAACCACCATATTTGCCATGACTTGGGCTGTGGCCTTTTTTCAAAAAGACCTCGCCTTCGATTTTCATACCGCCACCGTTGCCAGTGCCATGGTCGCGTTGGGATGGGTGTTCGGTTGTCCAATATTGGGTTATTTTACCGATAAAATCGGACGTAGAAAACCGATACTGCGCCTCGGTGCGCTTATCATGATTGCGAGTTTAATATTGCTACTGTACTTCCCCGATCTGATACCCGCCAAAGTCAGTATGTTTATGATGGGTATCGGTTCCGGTGCTGCCATGATTCCGTATTCCATTATCAAAGAAGCCAATCCCGATTTCGTCAAAGGCAGCGCAACCGGTGCTATCAACTTTATTACTTTTGGAGTGACCACCTTGGTGAGTCCCGTGTTTAGTCGACTTTTTGGACGAAGTTTAGAAGATACAAGCGATAAAATTCTGCACTTTCAACAAGCCGGATTCTTTTGGATTGTCGGTATAGCCATAGCTATAGGAATTAGTTTTTTGTTGAAGGAAACGGGGATGAAAAGTACACAGAAAGCAGTGGTTAATAATCGGTGATTTGCTATTGGTGAAATAACCGATTGTAAGGTAAAAATCAAGAGCTAAAATTCAATTCATAACGTACGGATCGTCCGGCTCCAATAGCAGTGAAAATTTGTTTTTCTACTAAATCTATTAAATCTCTGGTTGCAGTAGCTTTTGAAATCTTAGTAATGGATATATACTTTCTGGCTGTCATACCGCCATCAAAACCCGCTATACCTTGATCAAATATCTTTAGTACTACTTTATATTGCCGTTCGTTTAGCTGCAACTTCTTTTGATCCAAAAAATGTGCTTTTTTAATCGTAAAGGCTATTATTTTCTTCGTTAACTTTTGAGACTCTAAAATGGTTTGTGAAAAATACCATATCCAATCCGTAATCTCCAATGACTTTTGAGCTGTTTTTAAGGCGTTATAATATTTTTTTTTATCTTTTTCAATCATACTCGACAAACTCATAATCAAAGGACGTTGAAAAGATTCTCCCAAACATTTTTCAGCTAAGGCTCTACCTATTCTACCGTTACCGTCTTCAAAAGGATGTATGGATTCAAAATACAAATGTGTAATGGCTGTTTTAATTAAAATACCTTTTATATCCAATACAGTTACATCAAATTGCTGGTACCACTCTACAAATTGTCTCATCTCTTCAGCCAATCTATTGGAAGGAGGTGCCTCGAAATGGATTTGTTCCTTGCCATAACGACCACTAACAATGACCATAGGTTCCTCTCCTTGCCTATAGTGTCCCGACTGAATGCGCTTCGAATTGCCAAACAAGGTCTGGTGCCAATCTTTGATAAGCTGTTCGGACAGCACTGCTTGATAATCGTTGTGTACCAATACCATCAATTCCCCAATTCCTCGGGCATTTTTATCTTTGATACTTAAAGCCGATGTGACATCGATTCGGTTCTTAATCGACGATATGATATCTTGACGGCTGTAATATTCCCCCTCAATTTCAGAAGTTTTAAGGGCCTCATCAATCATAAATTGAAGTATGGTTTCCTGACGAATATCTTCTGATAAGTTTTCAATCATCCCTTTAATTTCGCCAATTTCTAAGGCAAACTCCAAGATTATCTGATCTATAACAGCTGCATTATAATCAAATTTCGCCCATTCTTTATGTTGCCAATTGTATTGCATAAGCCGGTTAAATTTCTTAAACAAATCAAATATACATAAAAAATGAGCCGATTAAGTGATTTAATCGGCTCATTTTTTTTACTCAATTTAGTTTCTAATTGGCATATTGCTTTCCTCTTAAAGATACAAAGCTGAGAAACGCGAATCAAATGCAATCTATTATCTACCTTTAGTTGTAATATCTTAGACCATTGTATATAAGCAGTTTTCGCGGGGCATCAGCGATTAATAAACTCATGTCAATCACGAAACCTGTAGGGCTATTTGGTTGCAATTTTAAATTTACGAAAACTCTATTATCTTTAGCGGTATGATACCACAGCGCAATTTTATTGGCGAAGTGTTCCTCTAATTCTTGCTGGCTTTTATCTCCGAGTTCCACAATCATCTGATCCAGTAAAGCGATATCGTTTTCGGTAAACTCGTCGTCATAAAACTCTTGAAGTGGCATGATGTAATCCATTTCCTCACTGTGCTTTTCTTCGATATAATCTCCTAAATAAAAAAAAGAATTCGAGGCTAAGTCTACGAACAAGGCTGTCGAATTAAGCCCTGATTGCCCTACTGTATAAGTTAAATCTAAAAAGGGAATACCGCTTTTGCAAATAGAACGCTCATCCAAAATATAAAACAGCCCCAACAGTCTCGCTTTGGAAAGGTTTTTTATCCGATTACATAAATATACAGCCGTATTACCGATTTTATCTAATTGGTTTTTGTCAAATTTTATGTGAGTTGGTGTATTCATCTTCGCTTACATACTAAAAGCAAATGCTCTAATTTGTTTAAAAAACAAAGCTTACTTCCCCATCATCTTCTCCAGCATCGCCATTTTTTCTTTTTCGGCAGCAAGTAAACGTTCGTAGAGTTCCACGACTTTGTCTAGAGGGTTGAATGTCGGGTGATAGTTTCCCATATTATTAAGTGTAGCACTATCATTAAAAGTACTTGTAATAATATTTAAAACCTTTTCGTCTGAATATTCTTTTAAGGCTTGTACCGGTACTTCTAATACTTCGGCAACGGCTACTAATTTGGAATCTTCTACTTCTTCGCTGTTTTCTAACATAGATACTTGTTGTTGGCTGATGCCCAATAATTCGGCTAAAGTAGTTTGTTTCATACCTTTCATTTCGCGGATTCGGCTGATATTTTTACCGATGTGTTTTTTAGTAGGTTTTTCCATAATGTCACTGTTTAAAATGCTACTGTAACAAATATAAAAAAAATGATTTCAAATCAAATTGAAATTTTTATTAAAAATGGTAAAATACCTTATTAAAATGATACAAAACCTTGATTATAGGTTTGGTACCACTCTAGTTTTTTAAAAATTTGGAAATAATAAAAATAAAAACTCATGAAAAATGCTATCAACATCATTTCCCAACAAAATTTCACAACCCAACTACTTGATAATCTGGAGCACTTGATAAAACTCGGTTTACTCACAAACATCTGGTATGGTTTTAGCCTACACCGCAGTGCCAAAGTACTGTGGCTGTACACCACCAATAAAAAGCAGCTAAAGCGGTTTTTTACCGACAAAAGTTTAAAGACACTTGAACACCAAAATCAACTTGATATGATAGTTCTTGACACCAAAGACCTTGATTTTCAACGCGATAACGGAAACTATTTTTCAAAGTTATATCTAACAGAGGCTCATTGGATTTACTGCTCGGATAAGGTAGTATTTTCGTCTTGGTGCAACGAAATGGATTTTGACCGTTTTAAAGACAGTTATACGCAAAAACAAAAGTTACTGGCTACTTACGGCAACGAATTTGTTGCACAACAAGCTATAGGAAGCTGGGGCTTTTATATCAAATCGTTTCAAAACGATTGCGATTATCTGGAATTGCTGGTTTTTGGAATAACCCATTCCAAACAAACCCTATCGAAACGGCTGTTGCGTTTGGAAAAACACATTCCTGAAGTAAAGCGTCTGTTTGTCAAAGAAAATGCTGCTGAATATTATTTAATAAAAGATGTTTTAAATGAAAACGACGGTGGTTTTAACATGGATTGGCACAATGCCTTGCTTTGCATTCAAAAGCGTTTTAAACGATTGGTACATGCGCAAATGCATGCGGTTTGGGCTAAAGCACACCAACAAAAGTTACCAAAATCCAAAATTCCACAACATCCTATTTGGAACTGTAAAAACGCTACTCGCCATCTCAATCAATTATGCCAATTGCCCGAAGTAGAAGAGGTTTATCTGTTTGGCCAAAACCTACAAATTACAAATCAAAATCCCACAACACACTACTATTTATTGGCGATTACTACCGTTGACACTCCTGAAAAACAACACTATTTTCAAGGATTGTTTTCCAATTCGAACAGCAGTTCGTCTTTTACTATAATTCAACACAGCCGAATATGGATACAGCGATACGCCTACGAGTACCAAGGTTTTTTAAAAAATGTACTCCGCTGTAAAAATCGCATCTATCAATCGGATTGGCATCCACCTTTGCATTGGTATTCCAACTACGAACCGTTTTACGACGATTTATGGCAAGAAATAAAACAACTCCATGCGTTTTATAAAAAGAAATTGAGAAAACAACTGCAAAGTCCGGTTGCTCAACAGAGTTTTTCGACCAAAATTTTACATCATTATTTGTCCAGATCGCTACAGCTCTACCTATACGCTAAATCGTATTACAAACCCACTACCTCCCATTTACATACGCTATGGAATTTGTGTTTATACATATCGCCCGAGTTTTATGCTGTGGATACCCAACTGAAATCTTTTCCTTTAAACTTACTCGACAATTTAGAAGGAACTTACCAAACACCGAAAACCCAATTGATTCTGGACGTTTCCACCACAAAAAAAATGTCGGAACTGTTTTCTTTAATTCAGCAATAATCATATATACAAAATTTGACCGCAGCTAAATTCCACTTTTGCTATGCAGTGGTTTTTAGTGAAAACTAAAGAAAAAACTGTAAAACATCACCCAATCTGCGACTAAACCTTCTAAAGTTAGTCCTGGTTTATAGTGCGGGATTTTAGTATTAGCACATTTCGTATGCAACCTCATTAAAAAATAAAGACCTGTCAAAATAAGCAATGAGATTTTGCGTTATGCCTTAGGATTGTTTAGAATTAGGCCTGAACATTTTTTTAAACAGGCAAAACAAGGCGAAATTTTATAATAAACACAACAACATTACTATCACTTTATACCGATGAAAAAACGTTTTTTGAATTTACTTAGTGTGGCTTTTGTACTAACCACTATTGGTTTTTTAATGGATGCCGATCTAAGAGAATCGAGTATGCTGATGCGCTTTACAGAGTTTATTGGAATGGCGATAATTGCCTTTTCAATCCTTTCAGCACTTTATTTTAGCAGTGTGTTTGTATGGAATAAAATGCGCAAAAATTAAGTTTTATTCCAAATGATTGAGTGAATTGGCTTGTGAACTTAAAAATAAAAATACTATGGTTTACTTAGAATTTAGCGACTAAACGGAAAGTATAACTGTTATTAGTATAAACTTCAAGTTTTTAAGGATAAAACTACAAACCTAGATGCTTGCTAGAATGTAGCTGTTACGGCTTACTGATTTTTGCGTTTTCTCGATTTTCGCGAACGTACTCTCACTAAATTTACTGCTTCGCTAACTATAGTGTTAATGAGATCCGTCGGGATATTGTTATAGGGATCAATTATCAATGTTCTGAATCGTATAGTAGCACCTCTTTCTAATTGAGGGTGACTTAATTGCTGTCCTGAAATAAAAAAAATACAGGGTTTCCTTGTTTCCTTATCAACCCACAAACAACAAATCGTTTTTTTATGGTATAGAAAACAAGGCATTCCATACCTAACTGATTCTGTCAGTATAACATCTCTATTCAAAATAATAGTCCGTAATTCTAACAAACAACTACTGTTTGGCTCGTCTTGAGTTTGATAAATATTTCTCAGTTTCTTCACCCTATTAATTTGTTAGATTAAATCAGCTACAAAACAACATAACTACCTGTATGTAAATATAATAAAAAATTTATTTTAACCAAATGAATAGCCTAAAAACAGCTTTTTCTTTATTAAATATGCTAATCACACGTTTTTTCGCTAGAAAATCAGAGATCTATATATCGGTAATTAGTTTAAAAACTACTCGGAACACTGCCAAATCGCTTCCTAAAAGCCATCGAAAAATGGTTGTAGTGTTTGTATCCAACCCGCTGTGCCAAAGCAGCAATACTCATGGAAGGCTTTTAAAAAAAATTAAGATGAAATCCATCCAAACAAAGTTGTCTGCGCCGTTGTATAAAACCGTTATCAGCAATAACTTCTTCCGATTCAACACCATATTGCCCTTTGGAAAGGATCTGACTCGCAGACAATTCTAAAACACGGCTCCATTGCTGGCTTCGCTCATTTATAATTTCAATTTTCATATTGCCTTACTCCTCTTTGAATTTAATCTTATCAATATGTCAATATAAGCGTTTTAAAAGTGTGCTGTTTTCGTATTTTTTCCTGCTTCTATCATATATAAAAATAAGTAACTTTGTATAGTTATTTATATTGAATACAAATAAGGCTTTAAATAGATTTACTAACGAGTATCCCTTATCATGGACTCCAAATAAAAAAATATTATGAAAATAAAAAAAATCGATCTGCAAAAAGAATCCGCAACACTCCCAGATTTTTTGACATTACGTTCACTAGGAAAAATCAATAACCACGAAATCCAATTGATTAAATTAGAAGGCGAATACGAATGGCATACACATGAAGATGAAGATAAATTATTCTTTGTCGTTGATGGTATATTGGAATTACAATTTCGCGATCAAACCATTGAAATTTATGCCAACGAATGTATTATAGTGCCCAAAGGTGTTGAAAACAAACCAGCCGGTAAACCTCAAACCACCTTGTTGATTTTTGAACCACAGCGATAAGACAGCTTCTTTTTAATTCGATACTGCTGGGGTTACTGCTCGGAGTGATTTGTGCCTATTAAACCAAATTCACCTAACTGTACCATTCCAGCTATCAGCGGGTTAAATAAACACTTTACAAGGAACATACAGTCGATCTACAACTATCTACCTCGCTATCAACGTCTAAACACATTTATTTACAAATGCTACACAAAAGCAATACAAACATCATACAAATAAAATATTGGTTGATAGCTATTTTTTCTGTCAGCCGAGCATTGCAAACTTAGTGTTCTCAATTTTTAACTTTACTAGCTATATTTTTTGGAGTTACTAATTTTAGAACAACTTCGTTATTCCTTTTTGAGATATAGTAAGGAGTAATTGTATTGGCGATTTCTGCTAAACCAATAGTTAATACTCTTTCGTCCTGAGCAAATTCTTTTACTATTTTAGAGCTAAACACTTTTTTTCCATCTTTTTTATCTAAAATGATTAGTTCTAGATTGTCCTGATTTGAAAACCCTTTAGAGCTAATAGGATTAACTAAACAATATATATGTGTTTTAGTAAGCCCAACTTCTTTAATATATTTATTTAGTATACTGCTATAGTTGTTTGCTTGATCAAACGAATAGAAATTATTTTTATTAATACTTGGAAATTTCTCTGTATCGACGTCAAATACACGGTATTCTTTTATAGGGTTGTCTAAATTTTCTTTTTCCGATAAAAATAACTTTCCCGAATACCCGTCGCCATAAATGACTTCTTTCTTAGAACCTGCAAATACCGTAGATACAAAATAATATCCCGTTTTACTAACTCTTTGAACGCGGTTTAAATTTCCAAATCTATTGATTAGTTTCCCTGTATTTATATCAAATACAGCTAAATAGGGATTCTTTTGTTGATAAAAGGAGTCTAAAAAAGGATCTAAGTTCTCTTTTCCTTGATAATCTTCCAGTTCTACTTCAATTGGCCAAGTATTTCTTACACAAGGTATCACTATCTTAGTATCGTCCAAGACGAAATAAGTGTAATGTTGATACATAAATTCATCCTTAAAAATATCCAGATCTAATGCTGTCAGCTTTCTATTTTCCAATGTTTCCGTATCCATTGAGATAATAACGGGTTCATTGTAATAAGCCATATTGTACTCGCTTTCCATAAAAAGTTTGGGTAAAGAATAAGAAATACTGAGTTTATCCTTATTTATTAAGTTCGCTTGGCAAGCAATGTAGAATATTCCGCCCATTTTATCTTTTTCTTCAAATACATTTTGAGGTATGTCCACAAACTGCTTTTTTTCTATACTATCTGCAACTATTAGATTTTTAAAGTAACCTTGTTTGGCATGCAAATCGATTTCAAACAAATAGCCCGCATTTTTGAGTTCATCAGTAAAGATTAAATGATTGTTTTTGAATACTGCTTTTTCATAAATTCCGGAAATCGGGTAATTTTCATGTTCTTCTAGAACTATTTTATCATATATAAATTGTTGTTTATCCACGGTAGTATCAACTGCAAAATCCTTTTTTTGCAGTACTGTATTCGCGGAAAACGAAAACTCATCGTTATACTGCACTAAGTCGGTAATAAATTTTTTATTTAGTGTGGTTGGTTCTCCACCAATAATTAATCGCCCTTTTATCGGATTAATTTTTAATACATAAAGCCCATACATTTCTCCTGAATTAAAATCAAAAATATCTTTGTATTTATTTATGGTATCATACAAATAGACATCTGCTTGATACTTTTGTTGTTCAACATAACTTTGGGCAGATTTTTGATCTTCATAGATAGTCGCTAAAATCATTTTATGATCGCTGTTGTCGTTTTTTAGCATATTATAAAATGGTTTTATAACTGCTTCACAACGAGGACAACTCATAGGTCTGTATAAAATGAGATAAATCGCTTTATTTTCTTCCGTTATTGTTAAGTAGTTTTTTAAATAGTCAGTCGTATTGTCGTATTGTCGTATTTGAAGTCCATACGCTAACATTTCTTGTACAGGAGTAAGATTGTCTTGTGCTGTTATAGAAAAAGGTAAAAGACAGAGCAAGTATAAAAGATATTTCATCATAGGAATTGTATATTATTAATTATCAAAACCCTCTTTTTTAATTAAAAACCCTTATTTATTGCATAATTTCTATCTTAGCATTATATCCAGCTTCTTCTTGTAAAAAAGACAATAAATCTTCCGAAACAGGAACTTTTATAATATCGTGAACTTGTTTTGTTGGATTGGCTGAAGTATGTATCCATTGTACGCGATCATAGACACGAACATATTCATTTTTTTCTATAAGCTGTAATTGAGATTCGATTTTACCACATACACGTGTTGTGGCTCCTTTACAAGGATTATTAGCATTAGTACTCGCTTTGGTGCCATAATACGTTGAAGTTGTTTTATGGTCTTGTGCAAATGATGACAATCCTCCCGATAGCATCATTAATGATGTTAAAATGACATTTTTCATAATTTTGATTTTGATTAAATATGAAAAAGAGGGTAGCCTAAAATAAAACTATTTTTTAATTAGTTGATGCTCATTTGTCTTAATTAACAAATACGACCATGTTAAAATGCAATCTTAACTGTTGATTTTGTAAGTCTTTTTATTGTCTTTCTGGCTTTTTCAAGCGCTAAAAAATATTGATTAAGCTCAATAATGATAAATGCTAGAAAGAGACTTTGTAATAAGGCAGCAAGTGGCTGGAGTGAGGATTATTTTACTTTATACAAACAGGCTGCAAACAAAACCTATAAAAACACCTAAAAGTACTAGAAAAAAAATATTTCTCGCCCATTTTTCTTCTTTTCGCTCGTCGATTAAATTCGTTTTACGCTGTTTAATGAAAAGCCACCATAAAAAACCTCCAACATCACTAAAATCAGTATATCTCATTTATTACTTGTAAAAAAATCTTGTTTAAAAGTTATAAACCACTACTCTATAAAAAATCTTGATGAAATAAATCCAGCCAACAAAAAAAGTACAATTAAGAATAAAATATTTCTCGCCCATTTTTCTTCTTTTCGCTCGTCGATTAGATTCGTTTTACAAAATTTAATTAAAACCCACCATAAATAACCTCCTATATCTGAATATATAATATACGTCATCGTATAAATTTATAAAAATTTTATTTTGTATGCAAGCCCAAGACAACAGTCATGATATCGGTAATCGTTTGTAGCGGAATGTCTTGATGGGGATTTACATATAAGATTTTCATCCTCGAACGTTTGCCCGTTTCCAACTTGGGATGCGTTAACTTTTGCCCATCGACGAAAAGTATATAAGGCGTTTTGGTCTTCTTATCTATCCACAAATAACAAATTGCTTTTTTATTGTAAATAAAACAGGGCATCCCATATTTTCGCACTTCCGAGATTTGCACATGCTGATTCAAAATAATGCTGCGTAATGCCCATAAACAACTTCTATTGGATTCTTCTTGAGTCTGGTAAAAGTTTTGTAGCTCGTTTATCATTGGGATTTACTTTAAATAATTCTAGCGCCTTATCGTATTAATTAGTCAGGTAAATATAATGAAATCGACTCTAGAATAACCAAATACGGCTTTGTTCATTCTTCGGAAACTTATCAAGTTTTTTTGTTTGTCGTCGCTATAAGGTTCGTTTTTTTTTCTTCTTTTTACCTTTGTTTAACCAGATAATAAATCCGGTTAACGGCAGTGAAGCGCAGATCAAAGCCATAATAAAAGTAACTATTTTGGTATAAATACCTCCATAACTGCCCACGTGTAAATCGTAATTCATAGACGACAGGCGGTCTCCCAACGGTTGGGAATGCGAGCTTTTAATGTTTTGTATACCGCCCGTTTCTTTGTCAAAATAATACCATACAAACACGCCGCTTCTGTCTTTGTTTAAGCGAACCTGTATATCCTGAATGGCTTCTTTAGGTTTGAAGCGAATGGCCATCATAGCTGCCGTGGGATGTTGAGAAAGGGCGTAATTCAAAGCAGTATCCAACAAATTATCGCGTTTTGGAGTAAAGGGTATTTTTCCGAAATTTGGTGTGGTCGATGACACAGTGCTGAACGAATTAAAGCCGTTGACATAGATCTTTTTTACGGCAGGAAATGCAAATACCAAACCCGTTAAAGCGAATAAAAGCGCAAAACACAAGGCATAGATTCCCAAAATATTGTGCAAATCGTAGTTTAAACGTTTTCTATTGACTTTAAAATCAAAACGAAAACTGCGCTTCAAGGTTTTGCCTTTCCACTTTTTGGGCCACCATAGAACCAAGCCCGTAAGGAGAATGACCGCAAACAAGGCCGTGGCTGTACCAACAACAAGGCTTCCTACCTTCTTTCCCAACAGCAAATTCATGTGTAGTTGCAATACCAATTGAAAGAACTCGTTTTTACTGTCTTCTACCGCTTGTACTTCTCCGGTATATGGATTGACAAAAACCCTTTTGTAGTAGGTGTAATACGCCCAATGTCCAACAGCGTTTTCATTGGTTTTAGATGCTCTAAAAACCCAGGTTCTATCTTTGGCAGGAAACAGATCTACTCGCGATATTTTTTCGCCTTTCGGCAGAGCCAATTGTGCGTCTGCTTGCAGCACACTTAATGGAAGCGGCGTTCCATTAATTGTGCTGTCGGTGTTGGTAAAATATTTATCGGGATAAACCTGCAGTTTTAACTCGTCGTGAAACACGTAAATACAGCCCGTAATACTCACTATAAAAACGATGATTCCACTGAGCAGTCCCAACCATTTGTGAAACCAGAGAATTTGTTTTTTAAGCATGCTTAAAATTTAAAGTGCAGGTTTACATTTACAAGGCTTCCACTTCCACGAACATATTCCGCATCCAAAGCACGGTATTGACTCACCGTTGGATAGTAGGTTTTATTAAATAGGTTTTCGATTCCCAAGCTGATATTCCACTGACTGTTGATGGTATAACTACCCGCGAAATTAAAGAGATTAACATCACTAATCGGACCTTCGCTATTTTTGTAAATTCCCTTAGCATTAGGTTCAAATCGATCGCGACTGCCCGTATAAACCCAAAACAATTGCAGGTTCCACTTGTCTGTGGGCTGATAACTGACAAATCCCGTAGCCTTAGGAGGAGCAATACGCGAGCCGTTTAGATATACTTTACTACCGTCATCCAATTTGGCCTTTCCCTCTACATAGGCATAACTACCACCGATGGTTAAATTGGATCGCAGTTTGGCGTCTAATGTCAACTCAAATCCCTTTACTTCTTCAGGTTCGCGTTGTGCCATTAAAAAGCCACCAACATCTACCAAGTTAACCCCCAAATCAGAAGTACTGATATAATATGCTGCCGAGAAGTTAAAGATGCTGTAACGGCTTGAAAAACCGATTTCGTAGTTGTTGGTAATGATCGGATCGGTTTCTAAATTGCCCAAGGTATTTTCCTTGGCTCGTCTTAAGATACGTCCCAATTCATTGATCGCAAACCCCTGAGAGAAACTGACAAAAGGATTGAATAATTCGTATTTATTATATCGTAAACCCGCATTAAATACCGTGGCTTTATAGGGTATACTACCTCCACTAACAAAAATACTGCCCTCGTTTCCCGGTCCGGTAGCGATGGTATTAAAATCATCTACTTTAACCTGCGCATTCTCATAACGAACGCCACCTTTAAAAATCAAGTTTTCAAAAAAGTCTATTTTTAACTGCGCATAAGGAGCAATATTGACCATATTCATTTTGGGGATATAAACCCGTCCATCAACCAAATCTTGGTAAGTAACATCGTTTAAAAGATCCAAACCATAAGTAATTTCAACAGGTAGGTTTCCAATTGTAAATGGCGTATTTAGATTGATACGCACCCCTTTTTTGTCGGAATTAATCATGGTTTGTCCCGGTCCATACCAAGCGGTTCCCGCAGTGACATAACGATTCATCGAACTAAAAGTATTCATATATACCGTTGCATCCAATTGGGTATCCAACCATAAATTGCTGTTGGTATAGGTCAACATCGCATTGTGGTTATAGGGAGTTCCTGCCGGTTTTCCCGGCTCTTCTCCACGCACACCTATAGTTGGGCTCTGACCATAAACCCCATTTTTACTAATGTATTTGGCGTGTTGGGTGCTTCCATAATAATTATAGAGCGCTGTTATCGAAGAGTTATCATTGATATCGTATCCGATTTTTACAAATGCATTATTGGAATAGGTGTTTGATAGGCCGTCGGTTTGTCCGACAGGCAAACCTTCGCCATCGCGTTGCAGTCCTGTGTAGTCCAAAGTTCCACCAAAAGTATAGGTCCACTTGTCTTTTCTTCCCGAAAAATATTGAGCCACGCGATATCCCAAAGTACCAGCGCTGTTATAGGGATTAAAGGATGTACCGATAGTAGTTGCTCCTTCTAAAACTTTATTGCCGCGGTTTTTTTTGGTAATATAATTGATGATTCCACCGCCTGAACCGTTTCCATAAATCGAAGTAGCACCTTTGATCACCTCTATACGTTCAATGACATTGGGATCTATGGTACGTAAATCACGAGCTCCATTCATCAGCGGTGTCGATTGGGGAATACCGTCGATCAGCACCAATACCTGACGCCCGCGCAAAGTTTGACCCGAATTGGTAGCCTTATTGGTTGAAGTTCCCAAACCCGGAACAGTATTTCCCAATATTGAAGCCAGATTCGTAGTGATACTACTTTGCGTTTCTATATCTTTTTGATTTAGAATTGTAACCGATGAAGGTACAGTACGTATATTTTCGGCTTTTCTACCCGCTGTAATGACCACTTCGTCCATCTGGGTATCATCCGTTTTTAATACCAAAACATAGGTTAATTGCGTGATTTCAGCAGGAAAATTTTGTTTAAAATCCAAATACCCAACCGCGGAAATCGTTATGCTAGTGTTTTGCAATACCCCTTTATCCAACAGCACTACTCCCGCATTGTCTGAGGTAGCTAAAATACCCGAATTTCCGATTACAGTTGCATAAGAAACCGGTTGATTAGAAGCGTTTTTAAGCTGAAGGCTGATCTCTTGAGCAAAAATTTGATGCGAAAAAACAGCACAACAGATCAAAATAAAAGTTCGCAATTTGGTATGAATACCGGTTTTGTGAACGGCTAACTCTAGTGATTTGGCAATCATTATACGCTTATTTAGATTTAATTAAAGTAGCGCAAATGTATCTATTTATTCAACTTATTTTTTAAAAAAAATGTAAAAAAATCATTAAAATAGACTCTTTTAGAGAAAGATTAAAACACCCATAGATCGTATACAATACGGTACACTTAGTGATTATTTATTTCTCTTTTTTCTTAATTTAGTATATAACTCCATTTTTAGTAATCGATTACAACTGCGAGAAATGCGTATATGCAATAAACCTTAACACCAATCAGTGCTAGTATACGCCTACAAGAGATTTGATACATCGAGTTTTACTCACTATAGGAGTCCAACAGTAAATTTAGTCTCCCCCGATCATCTTGGACACGATTCCTTTTTTATCGGTATATTCTCCAATCACGATACCAACAAAATGCACTACTACAAATATGGGAAACCAATAAATCGCCCATTTATGTACCATTTCCATCGGAGCTTTAAATTGCCCATCACCCCACTTTAAATACATACCCGTAACTATGCCAACCAATAGTAAGACGTAAAGCGCTATATATAAAAAACCTTGTAATCGCCGTTTTAGCGCTTGTCCTTTTAACAGCGGATTGGGAAAACTAATCCCTTGAAAAAACATATAAATCACCCGAATTACAAAGGCAAAAAACAAGGCATAGGCCGCATAGATATGCCATTCCCACATCGGACTCAAAATCGTTTTGGCGATTCCCAACTTTTGATCTTTTTCTATATTAAAATCGCTGGAAGTGTACAGATCAATCGCACTGATAATAGTTCTCTTGTTCATCCAATACATCCGTAAAAAACCGGTCATAAATAAGACCAACATCGCTAAAGCAATTATCCAATGCAACATTCGGTGAAGTGCCGAAAATCGGTTTTTATTTTCTCTTTTCATACTATAAATTTTAAGATAAAAGGTAAAAAAAATTCTCCCTACTAAGCAGTACTGTTTTACATAAAAACAGCACTTTAAGGTAGTATTTTAAAGAGGGTGTTTATAACTCAAGGCTGTCCTTTTATGCCCCGTTTTTATTTCAGCATCACTTATCTGATTGATTTTAGAAAACCCCGTAGGGGTGAAATGATTATAAAAGCGGATACGCAGATGGGCAAATACGCAGATGGGCAAATACGCATATGGGCTTATACGCGGATGGGCTTATACGCGGATGGGCTTATAAGCATATGGGCTTATAGGCTTATAGGCAAAAAAAACGTAGGGGTGAAATGATTCTAAACGCTGTGTAGAAACCAAAAATATGTGTAACTTTACTAAAGGCATCCTCCTGATAAGGAACTGCATTTGTTTTATTTCACTTAAAAATAAAAAACTATGAAAAATTATAAAGTAGCTGTTGTTGTAGGGAGTCTTCGCAAGGAATCTTATAACCTGAAGTTGGCCAAAAACTTAATCGACCTGGCTCCGAAATCTTTGAGTCTTGAAATCATCAATATTGGAGAACTGCCCTTTTACAACGAAGATGTAGAAGCAACTCCTCCACAATCATGGACGATTTTCAGGGAGCAGATTATCAAGGCCGATGCTGTACTTTTTGTGACTCCAGAGTACAACCGATCGGTACCTGCCGTATTGAAAAATGCGATTGATGTCGGTTCTCGCCCTTATGGTAAAAATGCTTGGGATGGTAAACCCGGTGCGGTGATTAGTGTATCTATAGGTGGTATCAGCGGTTTTGGCGCCAATCATCATTTGCGTCAGTCGTTGGTGTTTGTCAACGTTCCAACCTTGGCACAACCCGAAGCTTATCTCGGAGGTGCCGCGAATTTATTTGATGAACAAGGCAAACTGAACAACGAGTCGACCAAGGGATTTATGCAAAAATTTATGGTGGCTTTTGAAAAGTGGATACAAACCAATGCCAAGTCTTAATTTCTAAAAACGCGCTTTTAAGTCTGAAATATCCTTTCTGATTTCTCTGAGCATTTCCGTCATCGTATCCTCCCCACTACGATCGGGAACAAATTCTCTAGTGGCTATACTACAAGTGTATTCCCACACCTCCAGAATGTCTGAAGCTTTGACTTCATAGGCTGGATAAAAATGATTGTCCGATTCCAAGACCAAGCTGTTCTTTTTATTTCTGTTGAGGCGTTTGTAAACCATACCTTCGCTTTTGGTAATCAAGATATAGGTTTTGCCGTCAAGCACATCGCCCAAACGCTCTACATAACGGCCGATGATGATGGAACCGTCTTCATGAGGCGGCATCGAATCACCTTCAACCGGAAAACCCCGGTGTTTTCCCGGTCCTAAAAAAGGCAAGGAGATTTGCTGTAAGTTTTCGATATACTCGGGATCGGAATAACCGTTTAAATAACCGGCTTTGACCTTTTGAGTAACGACCTCAATAAAATTCTCTCCCTCTCGATCTACCGTTATCGGCAATACCAAACGATTGCCTTCGAGTTGTAATAAATCGTCCATAGGGATTTTCCGAATATCCACAGAAAGCAATAAATCAATGCTAATATGATAATAATGTGCGATTTTTTTTAATATTTCATAAGGTGCTTCCGAGGTTCCGTCTTCGTATTTGACATACCTCCCCCTAGTAATCAAAAGGCTTTCGGCAAGTTTTTCTTGAGAAACCTTCTTTTTAATCCGCAGATTTCGAATATTATCGGAAAATAAAGACATAACGATATTGTTACAATTTGTAACAGCAAATATAGTTATTATTGTTACAGTCTGTACTAATTTTGTCGTTAATAAAATGAGAAGATTATGGGACGAGCTATTGTACACATGGATTTGGATACGTTTTTTGTGTCCTGCGAGCGATTAACCAATTCGGAATTAAACGGGATTCCTTTAATCATCGGGGGTGGCGACCGTGGTGTGGTAGCATCTTGTTCTTATGAAGCTCGTACGTTTGGAGTTCGCTCTGCCATGCCCATCAAGATGGCATTACGGCTTTGTCCACAAGCCAAAGTAGTCAAAGGAGACATGGAGTTGTACTCAAAATTATCGCATACCGTGACGGAAGTCATCGAAGAAAAAGCTCCGGTGATGGAAAAAGCCAGTATCGATGAGTTTTACTTGGATATTACGGGTATGGACAAGTTTTACGGCAGTTATAAATGGACCGATGAACTGGCACATTCCGTGACTCGTGAAACGGGGCTACCGATCAGTTTTGCCTTATCCATCAACAAAACCGTTTCCAAAATTGCTACTGGCGAGGGAAAACCCCTGGGCAATCTCGAGATCCCCGAAAACAAGGTACAGTCCTTTCTCAATCCCCTATCGATTCAGAAAATCCCGATGGTGGGTCAAGTCACCTTTCAATTGTTATCGCGTATCGGTATTCGAACCATACAAACCCTTTCGGAAATGCCGGCAGAAGTGCTGCAACAGATGATCGGTAAAAACGGTATCGAATTGTGGAAAAAAGCCAACGGTATTGACAACAATCCCGTGGAACCCTATACCGAGCGCAAATCGATTTCAACCGAACACACCTTTACTCAGGATACCATCGATATTGCGTTGCTCAAAGCACTATTAATCGGTATGGTCGAAAAATTGGCTTTTCAATTGCGCTCCGAAGAATGGCTTACTTCCACTGTTGTGATTAAAATACGCTATGCCAATTTTGATACCGAAACCAAACAGTGCAAAATACCCTATACCTCCGCCGATCACACCCTAACGCGATGTGTAACTGATTTGTTCGATAAACTCTACCACCGTCGTATGCGTTTACGCCTGATCGGGATCCGCTTTAGCGGCTTGGTCCGAGGTACCTATCAAATCAATTTATTTGAAGATACCGAAGAACTCCTATCGTTATATCAAGCCATGGATAAAATGAAAAGCCGCTACGGCTTTGACGCGGTGATGCGCTGTGCCGGCGCGTCTTTTAAACCGAATAACAAAGCCGAAATCTTAAAACGCAAATACTAAACCCGATGTATCTCAATTGTCATTCTTTTCACTCGTTGCGATACGGAACCATCCCGCTTACGGATTTGGTACAACAGGCTGTGGCTTGCCAGGTCAAGGCTCTAGCGTTAACGGATATCAATACCGTTACGGGTATTTACGATTTTATACAAGCTTGTCAACAGGTCGAAATCAAACCCTTAGTAGGGATGGAGTTTCGCGGCCAACATCAACTGCGCTATATCGGACTGGCTAAAAATGCCCAAGGACTCGCCGCTATGAACCGCTTTTTGACCGCACATAATTTTGACGGTACGCCCCTGCCCTTTGTCGCCCCTGATTTGGAAGACGTATACTTTATCTATCCATTAGAAAATGTACCTACAGATTTAAAAGCACACGAATACATCGGTATACGCCCCGAACAATTGTCGCTCTTAGTCGATAAGAAATGGCAGGCCCTACAGCATAAAATGACCGTATTGCAACCCGTAACTTTTCGCACCAAAAAAGAGTTTAATCTGCATAAGATTTTACGCGCTATCGATACCAATGTATTGCTGTCCAAATTGACGGAATCCGATTATTGCGCAACTACGGATTTTATGATTGATCAAGAAACCTTGTTAAGCCAATACACTCCATTCCCCGATATCCTTGCCAATACGGAGCACATTATCAATAGTTGTCATTTTGAATTTGAGTTTAAGAAACCCAAAAACAAAAAATTCTATACCAACAACCGACAAAGTGATATGGCACTACTGACTCGTTTAGCACAGCAAGGACTGATTAAGCGATACGGAGCAAACCATCCGCAGGCTAAGGTACGTGTAGAAAAGGAATTAAAGGTGATTGACGAACTGCAATTCAGCGGCTACTTTCTGATTACCTGGGATATTATTCGCTATAGCAACAGTTGTGGTTTTTTGCATATTGGTCGCGGTAGTGGAGCCAATAGCATTGTCAGTTACTGCTTGGGCATTACCGATATTTGCCCGATTGAACTGGACTTATATTTTGAGCGTTTTTTAAACCTCAATAGAAAAACACCACCCGATTTTGATATCGACTGGTCATGGAAAGAACGCGACACCATATTGCACTATATTTTTGACCGTTATGGTGCCGAACACGTTGCTTTTTGCGGCACTAATGTCGAATTTAAATACCGTTCGATCTTTCGAGAAGTCGGTAAGGTTTTCGGATTGCCGAAAGAAGAACTCGATCTACTGGCCAAAAATCCGATGGCGATGCACGATTCCAATTCTGTGGTTAAGTATGTACAGGAATACGGTATGCTGCTCGAAAAATACCCCAATCAACGCAGTATGCACGCCTGCGGTATTTTGATTTCAGAAGAACCTTTAACCAATTATACGGTTTTGGAAATGCCACCTAAGGGGTTTCCGATTGTTTTGTTTGATATGCATATAGCCGAAGAGATCGGTTTTGAGAAATTCGATATCCTCAGCCAACGCGGTATCGGACATATAGACGACAGCGTGAAACTGATTGCGAAAAACCGCGGGATTAAGGTGGATATCCGCAATACCGATTTGTCCAAAGACGAGGCGGTTTGCAATACGTTTTTGGCCCGCGGACAAACCATCGGTTGTTTTTATATAGAGAGTCCCGCCATGCGCGGATTACTGCGCCGTTTGAATTGTGATAATTACAAAACACTGGTGGCCGCCTCGTCGATTATTCGCCCTGGAGTAGCCCAATCCGGTATGATGAAGGAATACATCTTCCGCCACAATCATCCCGATCGCTTTGAGTATTTCCACGAGGTGTTTGAAGAACAACTCGGAGAAACTTACGGCATTATGGTGTATCAAGAAGATGTGATTAAAATTGCCCTACACTACGGTGGACTACCCGCCGCCGATGGCGATATACTGCGACGCGCCATGAGCGGTAAAGGACGCTCTAAAGCCGCCTTGCAAAAGGTCAAAGACAATTTCTTTGCCTGCTGTGCCGAGAAAGGTCATCCACAACAACTCAGTGAGGAAATATACCGCCAAATCGAGTCCTTTGCCGGTTATTCGTTTTGCAAGGCTCACTCCGCATCCTATGCCGTAGAGAGTTATCAAAGCCTCTACCTCAAAGTGCATTATCCCATTGAATTTATGGTGGCCGTTATCAATAATCAAGGCGGATTTTACCGTACAGAAGTCTATGTACACGAAGCGCGTATGTCTGGTGCCACCATTCAAAATCCCTGCGTTAATCAAAGCGAATACGAAACTACCGTATACGGTATTGAGGTTTACTTAGGACTGATGCACCTCGAAGGACTCGAAACCAAAATCGCCCAATTGATCGTTAAAGAACGGATACAAAACGGCATTTTTCGCTCTCTGGAAGATTTCATTAACCGCATTCCCATAGGTATCGAAGGGATACAAATTTTGATTTTTATCGGAGCCTTTCGATTTACCGGAAAAAGCAAAAACCAATTACTCGTGATTGCCCGTTTGATTTTGGTCAATTTTAAACCCGAAAATACCCATCCCACGCTGATGCAAGAACCGATTAAGGAATACCAATTGCCCGTATTGGAACGCTCGGTTTTTGAAGATGCCTTTGATGAGATTGAACTGTTGAGCTTTCCCGTATCCTGTACTCCTTTTGATTTGCTACAAACGCTATACAGAGGAAGTATTATGGCAAAGGATTTGATATATCAACACAAAAAGACCGTCAAAATGCTGGCTTATTTGATTTCGAGAAAACACGTACCCACCAAAAGGGGAGCGATGTTTTTCGGAACCTGGATCGATGCCGAAGGAAGTTATTTCGATACTGCACATTTTACCGATAGCCTTGAAAAATACCCGTTTCAAGGCGGCGGATGCTATTTGCTGTTGGGTACCGTAGAAGTGGACTACCACTTCCCTACGATTACCATCAGCAAAATGGCCAAAATGCCTTTTGTCGCCGACCCGCGTTACGACCAGGCACAAAAACGCCCTTATGACGTACAACAAAACATTAAAGAAGATGTATCGATGACGCATAGAGCTCCGTATCCGCAAGAAAGTGGATTGCCTAGACATCGAATGTAAGTTAGTAATCAGTGATCCGAAAATAGTAAGTCAGTAATTCAGTCAGCAGTGACAAATCACAGAGAAAAAATGAAAAAAACAGAATATGCCATAGTAGATATCGAAACCACCGGCGGTAATGCCGGTGGTAGTCGCATCACGGAAATAGCCATCATCATCCACAACGGAACGGAGGTTATTGACCGTTGGGAAACGCTGGTTAATCCGCAAAAAGAGATACCGCTTCCGATTTTTGCGCTAACGGGTATTAACGACGATATGGTGCGCAATGCGCCGATCTTTGAGGAGATAGCCGAAGAAGTATTGCAACGACTTGAAGGACGCATCTTTGTGGCGCATAATGTCAATTTCGATTATTCTTTTATCCGACATGAATTAGCACAAGCGGGATTTACTTGGACTCCGAAAAAACTGTGTACGGTTCGGGCCACGCGAAAAATCAGACCGGGATTGGGTTCCTATAGTCTGGGTAATCTCTGCAATACATTAGACATCAATCTAGAACACCGACACCGAGCCGGCGGCGATGCCGACGCTACCGCTATCTTGTTCTCGCGCTTACTGTTGTGGGATGAAAACGGAGAAATCGATAAAATGATTAAAAAATCAGCACCCGATCAACGCTTGCCTCCCAACCTACCGCCTGAAGATTTTGAGCAATTACCCGAAAAACCCGGAGTATATTATTTTTACGATCAATATAAAAAGGTGATTTATGTCGGCAAAGCCGTCAACCTCAAAAAACGGGTAGCTTCCCATTTTAGCGGTCATAATATCAATCCACAACGACAGCACTTTTTACGCGATATACACGCTATTTCCTATGAAGTCTGCGGCACAGAACTCTTGGCATTACTGTTGGAATGCACCGAAATCAAAAAGCTATGGCCTACCTACAACCGGGCTCTAAAGCGATTTGATGCCAAATTCGGATTGTATCACTATGAAGCCCGCAACGGTTACCGCTATCTGGCCGTAGGAAAACTCAGTAAGTTCCAAGAATGCATCGAATCGTTTGACTCCGAATATGCCGGTATTAATTTACTATTGGGACTATCACAACAATTTGAAATTGATCCGCGATTCTGCAAATACGGACTGCCTGCCGATGGTGAAGCGCCGCAACAATACAATATGACCGATTTACCCGAAGTACAAGTCCACAACGAAAAAGTTCAAAATGCCCTCGATCAAATACAAAACAACCGACCGAGTTTTGCCCTTATCGACAAAGGTAGAACTGCCGATGAACGCAGTTGCATTTGGGTCGAAAACGGCCACTTTTACGGTATGGGATATCTTCCTATGGACAGCACACTTAACGATATTGAAGAACTCAAAGATTATATAACCCCTTATAAAAGCAATCAATATATTATGCGATTGCTGTATAGCTATGCTCAGAAATATCCGGCTAAGGTGAAATTTAGTGAATTAAACCAATAATATGCGCTTTCAAGTCAATAAGCGGTAATAAATATGGAAGCCTATAGGTATCCGTAATCACAAGTTGTATAATTAGTTTTTTTATTTATTTACTTTCACTTTTAAGTCTTGATTTTGAAAAACCATCATGATATACTCTTCCTTTATCAAATTTTCCAGTCAATGACTCTTCTTGTGAAAATCGTTAGAGCACTCCATCGCTCCATCATTGGAAAGCTTGCTCTTTTTCATTTGTAAAAGACTCCTCATTACCATCTTTATAACTGGATGTTACATTTATAAACCCGTATTAAAAGTTTGACCCAAGCCATGGGCTTGGGTCAAAAAAACATATAAACCTCAATCTATATAGGAAAAAACTACTGTTCTTGATTAATTAATTTTATAATCCGACACTGTATTTTCTTGTATATATTTGATTGCCCACGCCATGATATTAGCATAAATAACACTATTGTATACTACTGTGTCACCGGCATAAGGCTTACCAACAGGTAAACCCGTTGCAGATATTGCGGCAGGCCAAATACCTGTAGAACTATTAGAAGAATCCCCTGCAAGCCATCCAGCATCACCAATAAATACATAACCTAATGATTCGTGTTTCAATAACCAAGCTTTAGTTGGTTCGCCAGCTTGGCTCATTAAATTCTTCATATTACGTGGATATGTAGTAACATAATATGAATTATTCAAATCACCACCTCCACCTTTACCTACGAGGTTTCCAAAAGGTCCTTCAAGAATCGGGTCTGTAATTCCAGTATGAGGATTGTAAGCAGAAGCCCCCCAGCCACTAATCTTTGTTACGGTAGAGTTAGAAATTCTATTTATCAGGTCTTCTATACCACCATTGTCATTTTCCTGACCTTGAATTAAGACACCTTTTTTATTTCTAATAAAGTCTAATAATATATCATTAGTGGCTCTATTTGGCCTATAATCGTATCCAATTACAATAATATCGATATTGTGATTGTTTATTAATTCTTTTATAGAATTCCCCTGACTTGTTCCCCCATTTATTATTACTATATCCTGTACTTTAATAGTTCCGTTAGGTCCAAAATTAGCTTTAGACTGTAGTATTCCTTTAGATGTATTATTACTAGATGCCGTCGCAGGCTGGTATATTCCTGACCCCATACCCAATACTTTCATAGTACGATATAAAAACTCAACACTTTTGGTACAACTAGTTCCTCCAGCAGTACTGTTACTAGTAATTGTATAATTAAAACTTCCTCCCGATACCGGTGTTCCAGTTGCTTTTAAAATTACTTTTTGACTTCCTCTTGTAGAAAAAACTCCTGAACCCGAGAACGAGATCCCATTAACAGCATTTGTAGAAATAGAATAATCCCCAGGATACAATACACGAACCTCAATCACCATAGTATTTTCATTGTTCATACTAATTTCTGGAGAATACAATCCCTTCATTTCAATTGATGAACAACTCATAGTATAACTTATAGGTTGGGCATTTACCAGTACTTTAATTGTACAACTATCTATCAAACCTGGGGTTCCGGTTAACTCAAAATCAAGAGTTCCATTTACCGTAGGTGTTCCTGATGCTTTTAATACAATGTCTTGTGTTCCCAACCTATCGAGGTTAATTGGTCCGGAGGTAAATGAAATTCCCGACACCGTATTGGTTTGAATTACGGTTTGGCCCGTTGCTTGTACATCCACAGTTAGCTTGATAGCGTTATTTGTATTTACCGCTACATCTTGCATAAAATCACCTTGTACAACCGCTAACGAACAATCAGCAGTGTATTTCACATTTGCCACTTCAACCGGAATATTAGAACAGTTTGTAGTTGTTTGGGCATTTGTACTGAGATTAAACAAATTAACACCGGACTGAACCGGTTTTCCATTAGCTGTTAATTCAATTAATTGTGGCCCAGTTTGCTCAAACACTCCAGTTCCACTAAATGAATACCCATTAAGAATATTGGTTTCTATACTCCAAAAACCAGTACTAATTACATTTACTTGCACATTTAATTTGTGGCTATCGTCTAATCTTTGCCCCATAAAATAATCTCCACTAGCTTTAATACTCGCACAGGAAATCATGAAATCTACATTGGCATTTTCAACAAAAACAAACGGTTTACACATATTTGGGATACCGTTTACAATGATGTCAATTTCATCACCAGCTTCACCATTTGCATAACCACTACGAGGAGTACCCACACCCTCTAAATTTAGCATATAAGTTCCCGTTGAAGGAAAAGTTCCTTTCTTCGAAAAGTAATAGCCATTACTCGATGATGCGGTTATATCATACGTCCCCGCTTGAGTCACCGTGATTGGAATATTTAGAGAATTTGACGTATTTAAAAATTCTCCCTGTTTAAAAATACCATTTACCGCGACAGTTCGACATTGGGTCGTATTTATTTTGATAACCGCAGGAGGAGGAGTTCCACAAATACTCAACCAAACTTTTTGTTCTTGACTCCAATAATTTAGACAGCCTGTAGTGGTATTGTATAAAATCAATCCTTCCAATCGCTGTGCCATTGGAATAGCATCCCGCTGACTAATAGTCATCCTTGGAGTAAGAAATCCTTTAGTGGTACTCTCCAGCTCTAAAACAGCACCTAAAACTGGAGTAACACTAGAACCGGCTACAGTTCCATCTTTGATTTTTGTAGTATTGGTTTGCGCAGTTGTTCCAATTGTGTTCAAAAAAAGAACAAAAAAACAAGCTAACCACCTCACTATTTTGTTTTGAATTTTATATTGCATAATTCCCATTTCTTTATTTTACTTTTTTCTCAAATTGATTTCCAAGTGATTTACTTGATTTTGAATCGACTCTAAAGCATCTTCCATTTTTTTAATTTGTAAATTCTTCTGGTCTATTTCCTTTTTTTGTTCGATAATATGTAAGTATAATTCTTCCGTTTTCTCTAGTAATTGTATAGATAATTCAGAAACGTTAAAAGAATAGCCTTCAGCTGTTTTATCTAATTGATGAATCGGTGTAATGCCTGGTAAATGACGATTGGTCTTGATAAAGTCTTCTACGGTTTCTAAATCATTAAATTTATAATCCAATTTAATTTCTGAAAAACCTTCAAAATATTGTTCAAATACATAATCTGCATAATAACTATTTACCGTAGTAATCGTTCCATTAACTCGCAGTTTTTCACTAGGTGCAGAAGATGGCTTATCGTATCCAATACCAACCCATCCCTTAGTGTAAATATTTTCAGTATTTGATGTAGCTCCCGCTCTTGTAAGCGAACTATACCAAGGTTCTTGAATAATTAGAGATAGATCTAAAGTATGTCCAGTATGATTCTCATCTTTATATACCAGTTTTTTATTATCAATATCCAGATTTAAAGAAGTGATTGTCTCCACTTCTCCAACCATATCCACTAAGTTAAAACTGGCTTTTTCTCCCTTTTCATTGGTATAAGCCAAGATATGTTTTGCTGGATCATAAATAAGCTTTGTTACGGTTTCCGATCCTTGCACTAATACTGCTAAATCAACTGTATTGGATACGCCTTGTTCATTAGTATAAGTTAAGGAGTGTACATCGATATCTTGTCCGCTGCTATCTCTTTCTCTAGTAACTACATCAACTAAACTCGTTAAAGTTTGTCTGTCTTTAATTAGTTGCGTCATATACTCATTAAAATCAGCATTATTATTATTTACCAAACTTGCCGGAACGTCGATCACCACATCAACTCCTTTTTCGTTTTTATAGGTGTAGCTCCCGTTGCCATTATTGGTCAGGGTAGTCAGCGTTTCATGGCTTTTGATAAGCTGAGATAAATCCAAGCTTTGGGTAGCACCGCTTGCATCGGTATAGGTCAATCCATTTTCGCCAAAACTAACGTTGCCCGAATTGGAAGTCAGGTATTGATTTAATACTTCGCGAACCGTTGGGTTTTGGATGATTTGTTCAAATTGACTCGATACAGAACCCGGAACGTCGATCACCACATCAACTCCTTTTTCGTTTTTATAGGTGTAGCTCCCGTCGCCATTATTGGTCAGGGTAGTCAGCGTTTCATGGCTTTTCACAAGCGAAGATAAATCCAAGCTTTGGGTAGCACCGCTTGCATCGGTATAGGTCAATCCACTTTCGCCAAAACTAACGTTGCCCGAATTGGAAGTCAGGTATTGATTTAATACTTCTCGAACCGTTGGGTTTTGGATGATTTGTTCAAATTGATTCGATACAGAACCCGGAACGTCGATCACCACATCAACTCCTTTTTCGTTTTTATAGGTGTAACTGCCGTCGCCATTATTGGTCAGGGTAGTCAGCGTTTCATGGCTTTTGATAAGCGAAGATAAATCCAAGCTTTGGGTAGCACCGCTTGCATCGGTATAGGTCAATCCATTTTCGCCAAAACTAACGTTGCCCGAATTGGAAGTCAGGTATTGATTTAATACTTCTCGAACCGTTGGGTTTTGGATGATTTGTTCAAATTGACTCGATACAGAACCCGGAACGTCGATTACCACATCAACTCCTTTTTCGTTTTTATAGGTGTAACTGCCGTCGCCATTATTGGTCAGGGTAGTCAGCGTTTCATGGCTTTTGATAAGCTGAGATAAATCCAAGCTTTGGGTAGCACCGCTTGCATCGGTATAGGTCAATCCATTTTCGCCAAAACTAACGTTGCCCGAATTGGAAGTCAGGTATTGATTTAATACTTCGCGAAC
>NZ_JAHKRA010000018.1 GCF_019345525.1 Flavobacterium sp. NKUCC04_CG
TATCAGCGTATCAGCGTATCAGCGTATCAGCGTATCAGCGTATCAGCGTATCTGCGTATCTGCGTATCTGCGTATCTGCGTATCTGCGTATCTGCGTATCTGCGTATCTGCCAAAAAAAAAACTATTCTTCTAATAAATCCGGTCGTCGGTTTAAAGTGTGTTCATAGGCTTTTTGTTCGCGCCATTTTTCAATTTCGGGAAAATTTCCGCTTAATAAAATATCGGGGACGCGCCATCCCTTGTATTCTGCTGGGCGTGTATATATAGGTGGAGCGAGTAAATTATCTTGAAAACTATCGGTTAATGCGGAAGTCTCGTTACTCAAAACACCGGGAATTAATCGAATAATGGAATCGCATAATACTGCTGCGCCTAGTTCTCCGCCTGATAATACATAATCTCCTATAGAAATTTCGCGAGTGATAAATTGGTCGCGAACGCGTTGATCTACACCTTTATAATGACCGCAAAGAATGATGATATTATTTAACAGCGACATGCCGTTGGCCATCGACTGATTTAGGGTTTCCCCATCTGGAGTCATATAAATAACCTCGTCGTATTCGCGTTCGGCAAGTAGTCCGGAGATACACTTGTCTATGGGCTCAATGCTCATAACCATACCGGCACCACCACCAAACTGATAATCATCAACATTCTTGTGTTTATTGGTACTGTAATCCCTTAGGTTATGGAAGTTAATCTCAACCAATCCCTTGTCAATTGCCCGTTTTAAAATAGAGGCTTCGAAAGGGCTTTGAATCAAATTCGGTAATACAGTGATGATATCGATACGCATGGGTAGAAAATTATTTGGACAAATTTACAATCCTTTCTGTTAGGATGCAACGGTCTTGCTAAAAGCTTTAATGAGATGCGGTTTTAGAAAACAATTGAATAACCACTACACCGGAAACAATCATGCCTATTCCAATCATTGCTGGAATATCCAGTTTTTGTTTAAATAGAAAGAATCCAACTGCTGTAATCAATACGATACCAATACCCGACCACAAAGCGTAAGCGATACCTAAGGGAATCGTTCTTATAGTTAGACTTAGAAAATAAAAGGCTCCAGCATATCCTATTACGGTAAAGATAGAAGGGATTAATTTAGTAAAACTATCGCTGGCCTTCAAGCAACTGGTAGCAATGGTTTCTAATATAATTGCTATAAAGAGGAAGATCAAATTTTTCATTTGGGTTGTTTTTACAAAATTACATTTTTATTGTATGTAAAAACCAGCGGAATAAATTGTTGTTTTTCAGGCTGAAAATAGGGATAAAAGAAATAATTTTGCCAAATGAATTTATCCAAATCAAAAGTGCTGTTTATGGCAGTGGCTACCGGTTTAGTTGTAGCTAATTTATATTATTGTCAACCCTTAATCGTATTGATTGCTAACGAATTTCAAATTGACGAGGCTAAGGCGGGTACGATTACCTATTTAACTCAGGCAGGTTATGCGTTGGGATTGTTTTTTATGGTTCCATTAGGTGATAAGTTGGAGCGCAAAAAACAAATAAGTATCACGACCTTATGTGCGAGTATCGCTTTGGTTATTGCTGCAATATCGCGAAATTTTTTAATGCTGCAATTGGCTAGTTTATTAATTGGTGTAGCATCTATAGTGCCTCAACTGATATTACCTATGGCAGCGAGTTTATCATCTGTGGAACAGCGCGGTCGGGTTATAGGGACGGTGATGAGTGGTTTGTTGATTGGAATTTTGGTTTCAAGAACCGTAAGTGGATTTGTCGGAATCTGGCTCGGATGGCGTGGTATGTTTTGGATTGCCGCTGTGGTTTGTTTTTTATTGGCCTTAATCATTCAAAAAAGCTTTCCGATCAACAGTGCACAGTTTAAAGGTACGTATAAACAGTTATATCGCTCTTTATTCGTTTTAATCAAAGAACAGCCTGTTCTGCGTGAAGCTACTTGGCTCAATAGTCTATCATTTGCGCAATTTGGAGCTTTCTGGACTACGATGGTTTTATTGCTTTCTCAAGAGCCGTTTGAATTCAATAGTGCAACGATTGGATTATTTGGTTTAGTGGGTGCTTGCGGAGCATTTGCAGCTCCTTTGGTTGGAAAATTAGGTGATCGCGGTGATTCTAGTAAGATTATTGGACTGGGACTGCTGATGATGATAGCCAGTTTTGTGGTTTTTTATTTTTCATCAACCTCCATAGTGGGATTGGTTATTGGAATTATTCTTATAGACTTAGGATTACAGACGATTCACGTTTCTAATCAGACTCGAATTTACGCTTTATTACCTGAGGCTAGAAATCGACTCAACACCGTTTTTATGGCTTTTAGTTTTTTAGGAACAGCCGTAGGTTCTGCTTTTGGGTTGTATTTATGGAAATACTTTGGTTGGGATGGAGTAAGCTTAGGAGCTATTTTTCTCGGGTTAATAGCCTTGGGGATTTATATAAAAAGTGCAAAAAAGAAATAACTTATAAATTCTTTATCAGTTTATATTTGCGATTGTGCTTATATTTGTAAAATCTATAATTAAAATTGACAAACATGCAAGACGGAATTTACGCAAAATTCAATACCTCAAAAGGAGCAGTATTAGTTAAACTAACTTATGATAAAACACCTGGAACTGTAGGGAACTTTGTGGCTCTAGCCGAAGGAAATTTAGAAAATAAGGCCATACCAATGGGGAAACCGTATTATGATGGATTAAAATTTCATCGAGTAATTCCTGATTTTATGGTTCAAGGAGGTTGTCCTCAAGGAACGGGTACAGGTGGTCCGGGTTACCAATTTGACGATGAGTTTCATCCAGAATTAAACCACGATGCTCCTGGAGTACTTTCAATGGCTAATGCCGGTGCAGGAACAAACGGTTCTCAGTTTTTCATCACTCATATTGCTACACCTTGGTTAGACGGGAAACATACTGTTTTTGGTCATGTAGTGGAAGGACAAGATGTGGTTGATGCTATTGCTCAAGGTGATGCTATCGAGTCGGTGGAGATTATCAAAGTAGGTGAAGAGGCTAAAAACTGGAATGCGGTTGAAGCATTTCGCACTTTTGAAGGATCAAGAGAGAAGAAAGCTTTGGAAGCTCGTAAAAAAGCGGAAGCTTCTTTAGAGGCTATCGCGGCAGGATTCGACAAAACCGAAAGTGGATTAAGATATAAAATGATTGTAAAAGGAGACGGTAAACAAGCTGTAAAAGGAAAAACTGTTGCTGTTCACTATAAGGGATCATTGGAAAATGGAAAAGAATTTGACAACTCATACAGCCGTAAAAAGCCCATCGAATTTCCTTTGGGAATGGGTCATGTAATCGAAGGATGGGATGAAGGTATCGCCTTGTTGCAAGTTGGTGACAAAGCGCGCTTTGTGATACCATCTTATTTGGGTTATGGAGCCAATGGCGCAGGAGGTGTTATTCCACCAAACGCTACCTTGATCTTTGACGTAGAGTTGATGGATGTAAAATAATAGAATGAATACCGTTAATCCGGTGTGAAATAAGCTAGGGCTGTCTTTTTAAGACGGCCCTTTTTTTATGCCCTTTTTATAAGAGAAAACAATCGGGAGATCCTGTAATTTACCACAATTTGCATGTTGACTGTCGAGTATACTCAATTGATAGATATAAATCTTGTTATAAGTGTTTTTTGATAACAGCCCGTGTTTCTACAATCATTTTGTCAGTAGCAACTCATGAAGCTAATTTCTTTATATTACAATATTTTCCTTTAGTAAAAGATCGTTTTTTAACTCTATTGGTGTCCTGTTTCTTGTCAATTTGTGATGATCTTAAACTTTTTTCGGCTTTTAAACACTCAGAAAACTGTTCCTATAGCTTTCTTAATGTATTGGTCCAGATTTCTGCTAGGGCAAACAAGCAGAAATTGCCAATACGACTCTTTAAATTAATGTTTTGTTTTTTTTAGGTTAATTTTCTGTTTATAGGATTTAAATATGATTTTTAAGTCTTTTTTGGCTTTGAATTGTTTGTTAATTGTGTTTTTTGTGAACAAAAATTGAATTTCAACTGTTTTTGTTGTGTTTTTTTAATATTGATTTTATATTAAAAATACCTTTAATTCTGAAATACTTAAATTTACCATATATATACTCAGTATTTGTGTTAAGTTAACCAACTTAAATTCATTTCTTCACTACTATTGTATGTTTTTTTTCTATGGTAAAATAATATTTATATTTTTGTTAAAATTAATAAAGCCTTAAAAATGTGATAAATAGGTTAATTGGTTTACACAAATGGGAATAAAATTCAGATGAAATGAGAACTAAATTTTTGCTTATAGTATTGCTGGTTTACAGTGTTGCTCAGGCACAGCGTATATCCATTAAAAAAGGACAAGTATTGTTGGATAAGAAAGCGGTAGTACTGCTGACGACTAAAAAAAACATCTATACGATTAGTAGCCTAGAAGGACAAGAGGTGTTTTCTGCGGAGGCGAAATTTCTAGAGTTGGAAAATGGTGTTTATAAAACCTGGTTTGTAATTACCGATTTGGAAACACAGCAACAAAATCAAGTTCCCCACATTTTATCGGTTATGGCTGTAAGCAGAGAGCGACGCATGATTGAGGAATTAGTAAAGGGGTCAAGTAAGCTGATTACAGAAAACGGTGTTGACAAAAATCTTCTACAATCCATTACGCAAGGTGAAGCTGTAGATTTACAAGCAATGTTTAAAGTAGTGAACGATAGTATCGTTCGGGAATTTCAGTATGGAGATCAAGTATTAGCCGATTATAAAATCCGCATAACCGTCAATGGAGAAATTCTCAGGCCTATCGTTGTCGATAGAAATAGTCCGTACAATCAGCAGCAAGAGGAATTTTTGGGGACGATACGCTTTGAAAAAGTAGGTGCGCAAAACAAGAAATTGTACACCATCGCCGATTCAGAAAATAGGGTAGTTGCTCGTTGGTCTGATTTTGGGATAACCCACGTGTCTGGCGTAGGCGAACAACATCTGACCAATGAAGTTTTGATGACCAACGGACAAAAATATAAAGTGAAAGAAATTCCCGAAGAAAGTTTTAAGGAAATCACAATGGACAAGAGTAAAATGGCAAGAAGGTTATTGGCTCTGGTCTTTGCAAAGGGCGTTTTAGAATAGCAATAAATAATGTGATTGCTGTTTTTCGGGCTTTAATAAAGCTGCTCATAAAAAATAGCACTAAACCAAAAACAACGTTTAAACAACAATTTAAAGTCAACTGTTTATACGATTAATTTTAAGAAAATATATTGCCGATTATATGAAAAGAAAATTACTATTATTATTTATTTCGTGTGTTTTATTGGGTTCTTGTTATACGGAAACAGCCGTTCCTATAACGGCAAATTTTGAGTATATCGTAAAAGAACAAGATTTTTCTGTTCCGGTTATACTGAGTTTTCATAACAGTTCCACAGGGGGCGACCAGTATTTTTGGGAATTTGTAGGCGGAACTCCTGGGAGTTCTCAGGACAAAAACCCAGGAGAGGTTTTTTATGATAAACCGGGGATTTACACCATTAAATTGACTGTCACCAATATTGATGGTGAAAAAGATATAGTCGAAAGACAGATTACCATATTAGATCAGATTCGTATAGATTTCGACTACCAAATCGAAGGAAGCAATTACCCGCCTGTAGCCATAGACATTGCAAATAAAACCCAGGGTCTCGGATTGGATTACCATTGGAATTTCGAAGGGGGACTACCGGCTGAATTTGAGGGTGTTGTTCCGCCAACGGTAATCTACGAGAATCCGGGAACCTATACCGTGACACTTACCGTCAAAAACGGCCAAGACGTAGTAGAGCTCACACGCGAAGTGCGGGTTGATCCAGACATAGTCGTGGATTTTGATTGGGACCCTATTTCGGAGGACTACGATTACCAAGCTCCAGTTGTTTTAAATCTTAAAAACCACTCCGAAAATGCCACCTCATATCAGTGGAGTTTGGTTGGAACAAACATCAATCAATCGGTAGAACAGCATCCGACAGTGATTTATAATGCCGCTGGAAATTATCAAATCAAACTTACAGCATCCAACGATAAAAAATCGCTGAGCAAAATCAAAACCATTAAAATTCATGAAGACACCAATTTATACGTTTTAGAAAATATAAAGTTGGGTATTAGTTATGCGCATAACACCAACCTAATTCCAGCGTTTTATTCAACTAAATATCGCAAAAGTTTTTTTTCTAACGAGTTAACTCCCGAACTGGGAAAAGATATTGACCTAGCTTTTTATGGACTAAACAGCGATTTCACAACCAATAAGTTTATTTCACCCGATAAGACAATCAATTATGGTCTGCCGAGTATTGCTCAGGCAACCCCAACGGTCTTTGTTAATTCTCAAGAACTGTGTAATTGTGGTTTAAACTTTAGCGAGTCCGATTTTAATAGTTTAAATACCGATGCTGCTTTAAGAAATTTAAGTATTGAATATTCAGCCGGAGGAGATCAAAAATTCAATCAAAATGTACCTAGAATCGTTTTGTTTAAAACAGCTGATGGTAGAAAGGGAGTGATAAAAGTGAAACAAATGGTGAATCAAGCAAATGCAGGTTCACACATCGTTTGTGATATTAAAGTTCAAAAGAAAAAGCGATAAATATGAAATACAACTACTTTTTTTGTGTGTTATGTTGTCTGCTTTTTTCTCAAGTTCGAGGGCAACAAATCGATATTGAAAATTTGACAAAAGTACCGAAGCTGAGGTTAGCTGGCGGTATAAATGCTACTGGAATGTATTACAACAGTAGTTTAGATAGTGATTCCACTAGAGAACCTTTTACTTATATGTTGTCGGGAAACCTCAATTTAAACTGGGCGACTTTTAATATGCCCATATCGTACACCCTAACCAATCAAGGGGATCAGTTGGGATATCAGGTACCTTTTAATTTTAACAGACTGAGTATAGCACCGAAATACAAATGGATACAAGCTTATATTGGAGACGCAAGTATGAGCTTTTCCAACTATACTTTAAATGGACACCCTTTCACGGGTTTAGGGATTGAATTTACACCAGCGGGTCCTCTGAAGTGGAGCATGATGGGGGGGCGTCTGCTCAAAGCAGTTGAAGGTGATACTGTTGCGCAATTGCCTGCGGTATATGAAAGATATGGATATGGAGCTAAAGTGCTATTTGAACAAGAGAAATATGTAGTGGAATGGATTACTTTCTATGCGAAAGACCGTCAAAATTCTGTTGTAAACCATTTTGATGTGATCCCTAAAGAAAACTGGGTCAACAGTTTAAGATTCAAAACAACGCTGATTAAAAATGTAAATATAGAAGCGGAATATGCCCTATCGAGTATGTCTGAGCTTAACCCTTTTGTTGTTATAGTAGATAAAGAGACGACACGCGAGATAAGCAAAACAAAATACCATAAAAAAGCATTTAAAACGGCTCTGAACTATAAAATAAACACCTACTTGTTAGGTGTAGTGTACGAGAATGTAGACCCGGAGTATCAAACTTTAGGAGCGATGTTTTTCAATAACGACTTAGAAAATGTAGGCTTGACTTTTTCAGGCCCATTTATGGACAACCGATTGATGCTATCGACTCAGTTGGGTTATCAGAGAGATAATTTGAATGGCAAAAAACAACAAGACTCCAAAAGGCTGGTCGGTTCTGTAAATGCCACTCTTAAAATTACCGAACAGCTTAATTTGTCGGGTAATTATTCCAATTTCAGTACTTATACCAATCGGCGATTAGACCAATTTGACTATATCAATGACCCCAATATGAATCCCGCAGATACTTTGAATTACAAACAGTTATCTCAAAATCTCAATGCCAATTTGAATTATATTTTTGGTGCACAAAAGAATCAAAATGTCAATTTTAATTATTCCATCGCCGGACAAGCCAATAAGCAAGGAGGAGTAATTCGAAAAGGGCAATCCAGTACTGTTCAAAACTACAATTTAGTACATACTATTCAATTCAAAGCAACACAATGGGCCTTGAGTAGCTCTGTAAACTATACCAATAATCAAATTAGTACTGCCAATAACGAGGCATTTGGTGGTGGTCTCAATATAAATAAACGTTTTTTTGATAATAGCCTACAGTCCGGTTTTGGAGTTTTATATAATACATCCACTGCGGCTAACGATCAGCGAAATAGTGTTTTTGGACTTAAATTCAATGGAAATTATACCCTGTTGACGCAGCATAACTTTTCATTAAATGGAATTCAAATGTTTCGAAATCCTGCCACAGGTATAGCGATGAATGATCTTACGTTAAATTTTAATTACAGTTATAGTTTTTAGTTATGAGGAAGACGACTTTTTTAATATTCTTTTTATTTGTACTAGGAGCTGTACCTGTTTTTTCACAGCAGGCTAGTATCGATAAAGAAATCAAATCTGCAACGGCAACCATAAATGAATTAGAAAAATCCAATCGCTGGGTAAACAGTTTTTCCAATCAAGATTTGGTGGAATTGCCCGTTGGAGTTCGAAAAACGATACAAAATACACGTTATTCGATTGGAATTACCAAAGCGACCTTTTTTCCGGAATACACAGAAATGCAAGTTTACTGTAAAATTGATATCCCACAAACCGATGCCCAAGGGCGTCCTATATCACTTTTTTTTGGTGCCGACAACATTAAATTATCACATCAAGGTGGTATTATTGGCGATGCAAAACTTACGCTTTTGGGCGATTTTGATATTCCAGTTAGTAAGGATTGGCAACTGACACTATATGGCGGTTTTGACATCAAGACGGGCAGTTCTCTAAATCAAACTTATGTAACCATAGATTGTGATGGATTTAAAGAATTGAAAATTTCTGGTGCCGTGGAGTTTTCAGAAAATCTAATTCGACCGCTAACATCGGCCAATACGGTAGATTTATCTCCGACAAGAGAAATACAACATCCAGTAGGTTTTGTGAAAACCGTAAAAAACAGAGTACGGGGTGATTTTAGTTTTACCGTAGCAAGCTGGAATGATATTTTGGTTCGAGTTGATTTAGAACCTTTTGTATTGGCTGAAAAGAGAAACGCAACAGACTATGAGGGTAATTTTCAATTTTTAGTCAATAATGCTGTATTGGATTTTAGCGATGTAAGAAATGATCCTGCAGTAGTTTTTCCTGAAGAATACCATCAGAATGGTCTTTTAGTTCCCGCGATTGAAAATTGGAGAGGAGTATATGTCCAAACTTTGGAGGTGGCTTTGCCTTCTGAATTCAAAACCAAAGATACTAAGGAACCGGGCAAGCGAGTACATATTGGAGCTTCTAATATGATTATTGATAAATACGGTGTTTCAGGTACTTTTTACGCCAAAAATATATTTCCTCTAGATAAGGGGATTACAGATCAGCGGAATGCCTGGGCCTATTCCCTGGATTATTTAGAACTAAAATTCGTTACCAATAGATTTCTAAAAGCGAAACTTAATGGTGAAATCCAATTACCCGTTTCTAAGGCAGTGTCCAAAGAAGGAAACACACCCAAAGGTTTTGAATATACGGGAATAATCTCTCAAAACGAATATGCTTTAACCGTAGTTAATAAAGATGCTATCGATTTTGATATATGGAAAGCTAAGGCTGTTTTATTGCCCAACAGTGCTTTAGAACTTAAGGTACTAGACGGAAGATTTTTGCCTAAGGCCAATTTACACGGATCCATTTCTTTTTCAACCAATCAGACTACGGCAGATACCGCTGAAGTTGCAGAAGATTCCGAAGGATCAGAAGGTAAGGAGAAAATAATTGATTTTAAGGGAATTACCTTCCAAGATTTAAAGTTACAGACTGTGTCTCCAGCAATTACGGTGGGTAGTATGGGGTACAAAGGCGAATTAAAATTTGGAAATTTCCCTGTTTCTATTGGTAATATTGATATAGTAACTCAGGATAATTCAGCGAATATCTATTTCGATTTAGGGCTTAACCTGATGGATAGCAATGCTTTTTCTGCCAAAGGCAGAATTGGGATTTTAGGAGGATTAAAAGACAATGGGGCGCTTCAAAGCTGGAGGTTTCAGGGACTGCAACTTAATGCGATTCACCTAAACTCAGAAATAGGAGGGTTAAAGTTATCAGGACGTTTGGACTTGCTTCGCAACGATCCGATTTACGGTAACGGCTTTAATGCCGAGTTGAGAGTTACAGTGCCGAGCGTTGGAGAAATGGGTGCAAAAGCCATATTCGGAAAAAAAGACTTTAGATACTGGTATTTCGATGCATCGGTCAAGTTAAATGGCGGGTATATCATCAGTGGTTTTGGAGGAGGAGCCTATTATAAAATGAAACGACTTGCCACAGCAGATCCCTACGAGTTCTCACCAAGTGGGTTGACCTATGCTCCAGATGAGAACGCCGGATTGGGACTTAAGGCCTTGGTTTACTTTTCGTTGGGAACGGAGAGTGTTTTTAGTGGGCAAGCGGCATTTGAAATGTTGTTTAATTCGCGAGGGGGTATCAATCAGATGGCCATTTATGGAGAAGCACAGGTTTTAAAAAGCATTCCTGGAATGGATAAAATTCAAAATCTCGTAGAAAAGGTAAATAGTCAATTAGAAACCAAAGCGGCGATGTTGGCTCCAAGTGACCATAGTGGTGGTAGCTTTGCCAATAAATATTTGGATAAAGCGACGGGAGTTATTCCAAAAACAGAAGGGGGTCAGGCTAGCATCAAGATGAAGGCTGCTATTGAATTTGACTTTGTCAACAACAGTTTACACGGTAGCTTAGATGTGTTTATTAACACACCGGGTAATATACTCTCTGGAGTTGGACCCGAAGGACGTGCGGGTTGGGCTGTTTTTCATAAAGACCCCAAAGATTGGTATTTATATATCGGAACTCCTGACGACCGTATAGGTATTAAACTCGGAGTAGCCGGTATTTATCTAAAAACCACTTCTTATTTAATGGCTGGAACGTATTTACCCGGTTCACCACCACCACCACCGGAGGTGGCGAAAATATTGGGATTAGATGCGAATGTGCTCAACTATATGCGCGATGAAAATCAGTTGGCCAATTATGGTGGTTTTGCTTTTGGTAGTGAAATGAGTATAGATACAGGAGATTTGAGTTTCTTGATTTTTTATGCCCGATTTAAGGCGGGAATTGGATTTGATATTATGCTAAAAGATTACGGTGAAGCCGAGTGTAGCAATACCGGCGATGTCGTAGGAATTGATGGCTGGTATGCCAACGGGCAATCGTATGCTTATCTACAGGGAGAATTAGGAGTTAGGATAAAACTGTTTTTTATCAAGATGAAAGTGCCGATTATATCAGCAGGAGCTGCAGTGCTTATGCAAGCCAAATTGCCTAATCCCGTTTGGTTAAGAGGATATGTAGGCGGTTATATGAATGTGCTGGGGGGCTTGATCAAAGGGAAATTTAATTTTAAACTGACCATTGGAAAGGAATGTCAATTTGCGGGAGCCACGGGCATACTCGATGGAATGAAATTAATTGCTGATGTTACGCCGAAAAATGAGAGTTCCGAAGTAGATGTTTTTGCCATACCTCAGGCTACTTTCTCCATGAAAGTAAATGAAGCCTTAAAAATACCGGAAGACGATGGAGATCAAACCTACAAAATTGTTTTGGAGCGGTTTACTCTAGTAGATGAACAGGGTCAAGAAATAGAGTCATCCATAGAATGGACTTCGATGAAGGACAGGGCCAATTTAATTTCCAAAGATATTTTACCACCGAATAAAAAGTTAACGGCACAAGTGGAAGTGAGTTTTCAAAAGATGGTCAATGGTGTTTTCCAGCCTATTATGGAAAACGGCCAGGTGGTAAAGGAAATCGAAGAACGCAGTTTTGTAACTGGAACGGCTCCCGACCATATTCCGTTGACGAATATTCAGTATTCGTATCCCGTAGTCGATCAAAAAAACTTTTTTATCAAAGAATATTCGACGGGATATATCCAACTGAAAAGAGGGCAGGACTATCTTTTTGACGATGCCAATTGGAAAACGGGTATTCGACTTAAAGAAAATCAAAACGATAAACTATTGACCTCCGATTTTAATTATGATGCTTCCAAAAACGAAGTGTTTTACGAACTACCAAAAGGATTAAAGAAAGATAAAAGCTATGCATTCTCCATTATTAGTGCCAATATTAAAGGAGAAGAAGATACGGATATAACAACTTATCGCGAAGTGGTCTCAGAAGAGGATAACGAAATTTCAGTAACAGAGAACAAAGCGGTCAGCTTGGTTAGATCTGGTGAAATTGATCGTTTGTCTTATGGTTTTAAAGCCAGTGCATTTGAAACGTTTAAGGCAAAAATGAATCGTTTAAATACAACCAATTATTTGTTTTCACCGGTATATGCCGATGTAATTACTTTGGAAAACAAAATCAGTGCCTTAGAACCTTTTGATATACCCGATTTGTCCGGTAGCATGTATACCGATAATCAACCGCTTTTACAGTTAAAGGCGTTGACAAACAACACTTATTTTACGGTAGATATTGCCCCGTCATTATATGCGCACTATCCTATCGATGGACGTTATGAATTGACCAATAGAGATGTAGAGGAATACGGTATAGTGCCTGTAAAGGCCTTGTGGATCAGTAATTATTATTTGCAAAGTATGGACCATAATTTAAATCAGAATTGGACTCAAATCAACTTCCCGTACACGTACAACCTTCCTCAAATCTACAAACAAGATTGGATGAATTTACGAGAACAAATTGCCAATGATTTTGCCAACGATGTATTCGGAACCACAACCGAGGCTTACCAATTTTTAGGAAAGCGATTTGAGTTTATGAGATACGGAGCCTATGAGGTAGAAATGAATTATGTGCTTCCTGGAAACAAAAAGGAATCCAAACATATTTATCAGTTTAAGAATCTGAATAAGTTTAGATAGTAAAAGTTATGAGAATAAAATTGACGACGATGAAATATTATTTACTTGCACTATGGATGTGGAGTGGAATACACCTGGCAAATGCGCAACAAGCTGCAGTAAAAGTCTTGACACGAGCGCAGGAAAATAGAATTTTGGTTCGATGGGGAGTCGATCAACCCTTGGAGTGGCAACGTGCCAATAACAGTGGATTTATCTTAAAGCGTATTACCATTAAGAGAAATGATCAGTTGCTGGCCAGTCCAGAAAAAAAACAATTGGTGCGTTTACCCATAAAACCAGAACCGGTAGAAAGTTGGATGAATTTGGTCCAACAAGATCATTATGCTGCGATAATTGCACAGGCGATTTATGGAGAATCATTTGAAGTAGAAGATACCGGTGAGCAAAGCGAGGTTTCTCGTATCGTCAATATGGTTGATGAAATGCATCAACGGCATTCTTTCGGCTTGTTTGCTGCGGACATGTCTTTTCAGGGAAGTATCAAAGCGGGATGGGGATATATAGATACCGAAGTGGTTAAAGGAGAAGAATACATCTATCAAGTGGCTGTTGCAAATGATGCGTCGATTGCATCGGGAGCCGGCATAGCGGGATTAAATGATTTTGAGCCCTTACCTGAAGTGGTGGATTTTATGGCCTTGCCAGACGACCGTAAAGTGATGTTTTCGTGGGGAATTATACCGTACAAAGGGATATACAGCTCCTATATGATAGAGCGCGCAACTGATGGAAGAAATTTTACGGCCATTTCCAAAACACCAATCGTTGATATTAATGATAAAACCGGCAATGCTTCGACGGCTATGTATTTTGCTGATACCCTTTCCAATAACGACCAAAAATACCAGTACCGCATTTATGGAATTTCTGCTTTCGGCGAAAGAGGAGCGATTTCTAAGCCGATTTCAACACAAGGAGTGGCATCGGTTTCTACACCTCCCCGTATCCATGACTACGAATTTAAAACCGACGGTTCGGTGTTGTTGTTTTGGGAATACCCCAAAGATGCAGAAGCTGAAATTCAATCCTTTGAAGTTGCTGTAGCTGCCAAAGATCAAGGTGATTATAAAATTGTAGGAAAACAATTAACGGTTTCTAAAAGGGAATTTTCCTATTCAAAACTAGAAGCTTCCAACTATTTTAAGGTTTATGCCGTAGGTGAAAACAACCAAAAAATCGCCTCTCAAAGTGTATTAGTACAGCCGATAGATTCCGTGCCTCCCGCAATTCCTCAAGGATTTAAGGGACAAATCGACAGTTTGGGGGTGGTTCAGTTAAGCTGGAAAGCCAATGCCGAAAGCGATCTTTTGGGATACAGAATTATCCGAGGACAGGATAAAGACGAAGATTTTATAGAGCTATACGACAAAGCCTATCCGCAGACTCATTTTACAGATACATTGAGCTTAAAATTGTCAAATAAAAAAGTGTATTATCGAATTGCAGCAGAGGATTTTAGACATAATATTTCCGATTTCTCAGAAGTGTTGATTATCGATAAACCCGATGTAATTCCGCCTTCAGCACCCGTTTTCTCCAACTATGAGTTAGCAAACAGTGCTGTACAGTTAGAATGGATAAACAGCACTAGCGACGACCTCAATCTCACAGTGATTAAGCGACGGAAAAAAGAAGATGTAAACTGGGAAACCATCGCTAGTTTTACGGATTTAACAACCGTTTTTTGGGATCGCAAAGTCGAGAAAAATCAAGTTTATGAGTATTTGGTTATGGCTAGAGATGAAGCCAATTTATGGTCTAATCCCAATAATTCTCAAATAACTATAGCTGTATTTGATTGGAGTGCGGTAGAAGTCATTAAAGATCTTCAAGCCCTTGTAGATAGAGAAAAGAGGGTGATCAGTTTATTTTGGCGCTCAGTAGCCAAAGGCGAAACGATTGCCAAAATCGAAATTTATAAAAACAAAAAAGGAGAAGCACCCACACTGTGGAAAGTAATCCATGCTGGACAAAACGCTTTAAACGATGTGGATTTGGACATCAATACGGAATACCAATACTATTTTGTACCCACTTTGCATTCCAATACACCGGCCAAAGCCATTTCATTAACCGTTCAATATTAAACATAATGAGAAAGTATATATTATTGATAGCATTTTTTTCCTCTTGGAATTTTTTGGGACAGATTTCGCTGACCGGTGAATCCTATTATATGTTAGATATAGAAGGCTATATGGGAAGAGGCAAAGGTGCCTGTGGAAGTATAGACGGATTACGCGAGGTTAATGTTTTTTATGTAAATGGTACTTCAGCTAGAATATTTGATGGACGACTGATTCACGCCAATACGAATTTCTCCAAACGTTTTACAAAACAAAATAAGATCAATAAGGTTATATTCAAAGTGATCATTAGATGGAAGAATGGGCTGGGTAATTGCGATGGAGGTCCTCGAGATCGATTTAAAGAATTTAGTATAAATACGGATCCCTATAGTCACTATCAGCAGAATTTAGGAGATGGTTTTGATTGGGTGAGTCTAAAAACAAAAGCATTTGTTGAGATTAATGTTAATGCCACTCAGGTGTACGAGTTAGGAAGTGAAGGAAGACTTGAAATTAAATTAGCAGATCATATTGAAAGTAAATATTACAATTGGAAATATAGAGTAGGGAACGGTCCGGCTCTTCATATACCCCAAGCGTTTAACAATACGGACTATCTAAACTTGAAAGGAAAAGATTTTTTACCACAAAGTGCAGAAGGACAAATGGTTTCGGTATGGGCAGATACAGAATCTGGAGGAACGATTTCCAATACGGTAAACTTTACCTACTTTAAATCCTCTCCTAACTTTGTAGGCGTATCCGATAGTAAAACCAGTTGTTACGATAATAACGATGCCGTACTAAAGGTATATACCGATCGCGATTTGTTAGATGGAGAAACCCTTTCGTTGACATATTTTAATTTGGATACTCAAAGAGCTCAAGCAAACTATGTGAATCTGACGATTGACGATTTTGAACATGGAGTTTTTACAACTCCAGCTGAGTTTCCAAAAGGCAGCTATGGGGTTACGGCATCAGGATTTTATAACGGACAAAATACCCATTCCAACAGTTTATCGAGAGAATTTGTTTCAACGGTAGATAAAAACGACCCGGTTGATTTTATGCTTTCTAAAATTGATGTTTGGTGTTTTGGAGGTAACGACGGTATAATAACATTAAACGCCAGTGGAGGGGTGACAGATGGCGTATACCAGTACCAACTCAACGAGGGCGACTGGGTAAATTTTTCCAATCAAAACAACCATCAAATAACGGGTTTAACAGCGGCGACCTATACGCTGAAAGTACGAGATGCCAACGGTTGTATCGCTAAAATCCAGGGAGAAATCAATGGAGAAATAGCTTTGGGCGAAGAGAAAGTTCAGAGTATTTCTTTAACGCAGCCAATGGCACCTTTATCGTTGGAATATACTTTAAACCAGGAACCAACTTTTTACGGGGGAGCCAATGGCAAAATTGTGGTTAAAATAGACGGCGGTACCCGATTTGAAAACAATTCCTATTCCTACGAGTGGAGAAATCAAGACGGTGTATTACTAAACCAGCAAAGTACAGCAGTTTTTACTAGCGGTTCTTATTATATCACTTTGAATAATGTCGCGGCTGGAACCTATTTCCTGACAGTAAAAGATAAAAATTACGAGTTAGCAACAAATAAAGTCAGTTGTTTGATTTTAGAATCTGAACTGATAGTTACCCAACCCGATCCCTTAAAGGTCAAATTTATATTGGTTAAGCCGATTTCCTGCCATGACAACAATGAATTTGGTGACGAAACCGATCAAAGCCCACAAGATGGTATTCGAGATGAGGTACAAGACGGGAGTTTAAAAGTTATAGCAGAAGGTGGCCGCCCATTTACAGGAACTGCCAACAATGGCTTGCCCTATATCTATACTTGGAAAAAACAAAACAGTGCAGGACAATGGGATAATTTGGCTCATATAACTAGCGAAACAGCCATAGAACTCTCCGATGGAAACTATGCGGTTAATATAGAAGACCGCAACGGTATTCAATTGGGAGTTTATCAAAATAACGAATTGCAAACGGTTGCCGATTCGTTGTACAATCTAAAACAACCCGATCAGTTGACTTTATACTTTGAGAAAAAAGCGGCGAGCTGTAACAACAGCCATACCGGATGGGCAAAAGTTTTTGTACAGGGAGGTACGCCTCCATATACTTACAATTGGTCTAATGGAGCAACAACTGCTGCCATTGATGAATTGATTTCCATTCCTTATTTCGTAGAAGTCATTGATGCAAGAGGCTGTCGAGTTGAAGGTACTGTAGTCATCGACCAGCCTGATGCATTTAGCGTACAGGAGCATATTCGTTATTTGGATTGCTATAACGCTACAGATGCCTTTATCAAAATCGATGTAAGTGGAGGGGTTTTACCATATACTTACCAGTGGAATACAGGTCAAATAACTTCAGACTTAGAGAATCTCGCCGCAGGTACCTACATCGTTGAGGTTACAGACGCACAAGGCTGCAGTTTTAAAAAACAATATACAATCAGCAACCCCGACGAGTTTACCTTTGAAATAGGGGAAGATAGAACCCTATGTAATTCGCAATATTTACCTGTAGACATTGCTATTGCCGATGATCAGGCACTATATAAATGGGAATCTACCAATGGATTTGAAAGCGAAAGCCCACAAGTAGTATTGCGTCAGGAAGGCCTTTATACCGCAACCATCACTACTTCTAAAGGCTGTGTAGCTACAGCTCAAATTCGAATTGACCATCTAAGCATACCGATCAGTTCCGAATTTTTAATTAGCACTCAGGCCTATGTATCGGAAGAAGTCGTTCTGGTTAATGTGAGCAAACCCTTTGGCGAGCAGACTAATTGGTTGGTACCTGAAGGTATAGAAATCGTTGAAATTAAAGACGAAACACTGACTTTGCGATTTGAACAAACCGGAGAATACGAAATCGGTTTAAAACAAACCCAAGGAGCTTGTTATCAAATATTCAATAAAAAGATAGTAGTTGAAAATCGCGATGATTTAGCGGTAAACCAACAGTTAAAGGGACGTTTTATTGAAGAATTCTCTATAACGCCCAACCCCAATAGAGGGGAATTTGTAGCGACAATTATATTAGCTGAAGAAAGTCCGATTCAATTGAGATTGATCAATTATATCGGTCAAAATAATTTGATGACAAAAAAGCTTTCAGGCAATAAAAAATATGTAGTTCCCATAGAAGTCAATGTTGCAGCGGGTACTTACATCTTGATTTTAGAGACGGGAAAACAAACCCTAACTCAAAAAATGATCATTCTATAATAGGAAAATAAACACTCATGAAAAAGCACTTTCATTTCTTCTTTAGCCTGTTTTTATTGGTTCAAACCACGGTCTGGGCACAGTTATATCCGGTTCAATTGCTGCCCAATATCAACACGCCCTACACCAATAAAATATCCGATTTTTCCAATAGTAGTGCAGAACGGATATCGCTACAAGTCATTCCAACGGATTTAACTGTTGTAAATAGACCGGTGGTTTTAAAACTGTATTTCGAAGGAAATGGAATTGCAGCTCAGAGTGCTAGTGTCTTACAGGGAATTCCGCCGATGTATATCAACGGTGGAGAAATACTCAATTTGACGAGTATGGATTTGGCGCCCTATTTTCAACTAAAAAACATACACGGTCTCAACCAAAATACCTACAGTCAAAACTTACCGGATGGTATGTATCAAATATGTTTTGAGCTGTATGACGGAGCTACCCGAAAATTGCTGTCACAAAAACATTGTGGCATGATGTATTTGATGCTCAATGATCCACCATTGTTGAACATACCAGCTCAAAACGAACAAATCGCACAAACCGATTTCACCAATATATTGTTTAGTTGGACCCCGCGTCAACTCAATGCCATCAACATCTCCTATACTTTCGAGTTAAAGGAATTGATGGATGCGTCGATGAATGCCAACTATGCCTTTGATATGGCGCCGCTCTTATACCGCGAAGAAGGGGTGCGTACTACGGTTTTTCTATACGATTTATTTAAACCGAGTTTACTGCCCAACAAGCGTTATGCGTGGCGCGTTCGAGCCATTTCTCACAACGGACTAGCCGAAAATTCCGTATTTAAAAACAACGGTTATAGCGAAGTATTTACCTTTAAAATCGATGTGAATTGCGAAGCTCCTAAGGCGATACTCGCGCAACCACAAGGCACTAATAGCGTAAAAATCTCTTGGCAAGGCGTACCCATGCATCTCAAATACCACTTGCAATACCGCAAGGCTCAAGTAGAAAATGCCGCGTGGTTTGACCTTTATAGTGTAAATAATCAAGCGACCATTTCCAATTTAGAAGCCGGATATCACTATGAGTTTAGAGTAGGTGGAACCTGTGAGTCGGTACAATACGGACAAGAACCGAGTTACAACTACAGCAATATTCAGCAGTTTCAATTGGACAACACAGCCGCGAATAGCAATTTTAGCTGTGGATTGTTGCCCGATATTAATTTGATTAACAAAGCGATTTTATCCAATTTAATTGTAACAGAAACTTTTTATGCCGGCGATTTCCCGGTTAAAGTATTGGAATTAAATGGAGATGGCGGTGTATATACAGGTAAGGGATACATCATAGTACCGTATTTGGCAGACACCAAAATCGCAGTAACTTTTGAAAACATACAAATCAATACCGACTACCAACTCATCAGCGGACAACTGGAAACCACCTATGATCCCGATTGGAAGAATGTTAGTGATATGGAAGATTTGACCGGTTCGGGGGCAGATGGTAAAATAGACAAAGAAATTCCGTTCCCGATTGATTCGATCGTTATAGATAATAATGGTGATATCATCATCAAAGGACCCCATGGCGAAGAAGTGATATTACCGGGAGGAAAGGACATCATTATTATCGATTCTGAGGGAAATATCTGGAAGATAGGTGAAGATGTACAGCCGGGCGATCAAATCACGGAGCCGAACGGTTCATTAAGTACTGATGGCAAGCCCTCCCCGGGAAATACTAACGGAGTAGACAAGAACGGTCAGGCTATTGATTTTACTGCTCAAGGGATTCGCTTTGCCTTCGAAAATGGCCCGAAAGCCATTTATGGGTGGGATGCAGTATCTGAAAAAGGGGCAACTGCTAAGCTGAAAAAGGAATATCGCGAAGTGAAAGGCCAGTATTTACCTTACAAAGCGGTAGCCAAAGGTGCTACAGACTTGGTATTTGCCAAGGCAATCTTAACCGATGGAGCGAGTATTCATACAGACAGTTTGGAATTCAAAACCGATTTGGGCGAACGCATTCCTTTTGAAGTAACCACAGGAGGTTATTTATTAAAAGTCAAGGGAAGTTTAAACTATGCCGAAGAAGAGATTTTAGCAACGGTCAAGCAAAATGGCAAAAGCCAATTGGCGGGAGCTTTCCGATTGGTGCATATCACGCCAAAAAGCATTCAATTGAGTTTGGTTCCAACCACGGCAAAGGTAAAAACACAATTGGAAGGGCAAATAAAAGCTTTGCAAGCGATTTATACGCCTTTGGCAATTACATTAAACATTCGTATAGAAGAGGTGTTTGACGTCGATAGCGACCAATTGAAATCCGAGGACAAACGCTATTTGACAACCTACACCAAAGCACAGGAAGCGGTTATTAACAGTTATAAAGGGCGTGCCAGTTCGGATCGATATTATCTGTTTGTCACAGGAGATCAGATTTCTGACCTGTCGCAACAGGGCTATATGCGACTACAAGGGCAATTCGGATTTGTGTTTAACGACCAAACCCGTACCCTAGCGCACGAACTCGCCCACGGAGCCTTGGCATTAACACATCCATTTACTACTTACAACACCGTAGTGGGAAGTTTGAATACCCTGATGGATTATTCCACCGGTACTGACTTTACCCACATGGACTGGAAACAAGTCAACGATCCTAAGTTTAAGTTGTATCTGTTCCAAGGACAAAGTGAAGGGGAATTTAGTAGAGGATATGCTATAAGTCCTGATTATAAAATATTTGCAGTAAACTCGTCAATTCTAGTTGATAATATAGATTATACTTCTAATCCGAATTTAAAGAACGATGGGACTTTACCTGGTTTCCAAATAGGAAAAAAATATTACTATTGGATTTACGAGAGAAAAAGTTATGTCGCTAAAATTGCTGATGGAGAAGAAGACGTTTACCAGTTAAATCAGTTAACAGTACAATCGTTAGATAGTCAAAAAGTGATTCACTTGTTTTTCGATAAAGAGAGGGGATGTGGTAAAACGTCATATAAAATGGTTGCCGCTAAAAGTTTAAAAGAATACACAAAAGGGATAGAGGAATTTATTTTTTCCAACGACAACGATAAAATATTCTTAGGATGTTTGTCAACAACATCTTCTACTAATCCGAATGAACAAGTTCGGTTTGTTAAAACAGAAGAAGATGTAGATAAAGAATACGTAAATAAATGTACTGGATTTGTATATAATAAGAAATACAGTCCAGTAGACAAAGATTTAGTTAAGCAAAAGTTGCTGAGTGCCTTTAATAGTCGATTAGCATTAACATCAAAAGAACGTAGATTAAATGAAAGGGTGCATATTCAAATAGTTGGAGATGGAAAGAGCAATAATGAAATAGAGTTATTAGAAGATAAATTACACCTCTTAAGCTACCATAAACCTAATGTGTTTGTAAGTATTGTTTTTATCAAAAAAGATATAAAATCATTTTATACTTCTTCTGCTTTAAAAGAATTAGCGTTAGACGTATTAGTAGAAACAAAAAATCAATTTCAGGGAAAAAAAGTACTGTTGATAATCATTCCTTATGGCAATCAATTGGAAATAGATAATACTTGTTTAAGAGTTGGGTTTGCACAAACGAAAAATAATGATGTAGTTAACTATTCGGCAGTAAATTTAAGTGATGACAAGACTTGGTTTAAAAATGTATTAAGTATTTATAGCGAAATTGCGAAGCCTCTGTACATCAGTCGCTATTATAAATTAGCGGATGGTAAATTTATTCAAAGAAGGGATAATTCTGCTAGTGATGTAGTGGGATATCCATTTATCAATACGCTTAATTTTTACGAATCCAAAGGTTATGATGAAATAAAAGCTTTAAATGAAAAGTGGTCTAAGGTTTATAGATTTAATGATAATTGGACTTTATATCAAAAATATTTAAAAGAGGCAAAACAAATTTACTTTGATTTTACTTCACAAGAAGAGTTGGAGGGAAGTCTCAATAACGCTAGTCTATGGAAAGAAATTTCTAACGATGATTTAGGGAAGTATAGAGAAATTTATATGGACGACGAAAGCTTGACTAATAGATTATGGATAGAATCAAAACAGCAATGGGCCTGGGGAAATAAAGTAGAAATTGCGTTAGATTTGAGTAATGCAACAATCAAATTAGAAACCAAACATTTTTATAACTTTGACAAATTATTACTTTTAGATGATGTGGTTTATGGAGTGGTTGATGGGATTGGTTTAATCCCTGGAGTTGATACTTTCACCGATCCTATTGGTGCCGTATATGCAGGAGTTAGAAGTGATTATACCAATGCAACCATTTATTCGTTATCTTTTTCAGTGCCGTTGGTAGGGTCCGCGTATTTAAAAGGCGCATTGAAGACAGGGGAAGATGCCAGTAAATTATTTGGAATTGTAGCGAAAAAGGCCGATAATACAGAGGGCTTTGTTTTAGATTTAAAGAGGATTAGTGATATTAATATTAATGAAGTTCATGTTTCTTCTGCTTATTTTGGTGGTGATCAGAAATTAACTCAAAAGGTTCTCGACGAAATAAGGCAAGAAGCCAAGTATTTAGATGGGAATTTTATTAGAAAAGAGTTATCTTTAAAAACCTTAGGGAATGCGAACGTTTTAGATGTTGTAAAACAAACCTTATTGTCAAAAGGGCTCAGTAAAAAGCAGCTAAAACGTTTGGACAATAAAGAGTTATGGACAGATGATAAATTGGCAAACTTAAATAATTATTTAAGCAATCCAAACAAATATGGAGATGTTGCAAGTGAACTTAAAAACGTTAAATTGTTTGATGCTGTAGAAGCAATAATAGATAATCCTGGTAATGCTTGGGATGTTATAAAAGAAACAGCGGATAATGCTTTAATAAAGGCTGTAACAGCGCGAATTGGGAGAAGCCAATTTTTTAAAGAAGTAATAGGAAAAGGGAATGATTTTGAGAAATTAGTTAGTAGTCAAATACATCATATAAATCCTCCTTTTAAAGATTTATTAGAAGATGGTTATGAAAAATTAAGTCAAATACATTTGTTGAGAACTGGAGGTAGTAAAAAACTTATTGCCGATGATTTGTTTGTGAAAGAGTTATTTGATGAAACAGAGGGCTTGTATTATTACCGAGCGGTTATCAGTGATAGTAAGTTAAATGTTGGTTCACCTTGGACTCCTAATCAAAGAACGGAGTTGATAGACATCTTCGCAAAGGATGAAACTAAAAAATTTATAGAGTATGAGGTAAGAAGTAATAGCGAGTTTTTAGGAAGATTAGCAAATGATGCCGATTTTCTTCAATCTAAAAAAGTACGAATTTACAGAGAAGATGTGTATAAAATAATTAGTGAGGGAGATCAAATAAAAACACCTCCGATAAAACTTAATAGTAATAACTTTAAATAAAACGGATGTATATAGAAAAAGTTTTACATCATATAGATAGACGTCTTGTACAATATGATTTTGTGTTAAAAGAAGAAGGAGACAAAACTGCTAAGTTGTTGTATTATAGTAGAGAGAATAATTTCATTGTAAGTGGTATTAGGTTTTTGTCAAAAATATATGAAAATAATCATTTTTATGGATTTGTCAATTGTAATCAGGTTCCTTTAGTTGAAAATATTGTAGCATTTATCTTATTTAATAATAAGATTACTGCAGTTAGACCTGAGGAAGTATATAATACAATTATGACTAGGGATTATGAAATGTACCGACTTCCTGCTAAAGGATTATTAGTAGATTCAGAACAAAAAGCAAAAGAGGTTATAAAGATGTTTGACAGATTTTATAATGAATATTTTATCCCTTTTTATGAGAAATGGGATAGTCTTTATACTTTGTATGAGTTTATCAAAGACAAAGAAGGTAGAGAAGAATTACATCCTATATTGGGTATGTTTTGGCAATTCAAAAAAGCGACCATACTCAGATTATGTAATGATGAGAGCTACCAGAATTATATGGATGCATTTGTAGAAAGCCGTCAGATGATTCTTAGTAAAGTGCCAGAAAGCATTGATGTTCAGAGGTATTACGGTGCCGCAAAGGAATTAAAAGAAATTTTAGATAAAACAGAGCCAGTTTACAATATTTAAGTTTTAAAAGTAAAAAGCGATCGATTGGATCGCTTTTTTTATGAAATGAAGTTAAGGATAACATTCATCTTAATGATTGATTTTTTCTTATTTTTAAATAAACTAATCACTGCCGTGTAGTTACCAGTGATAGTAAGTTAAATGTTGGTTCGCCTTGGACCCCTAATCAAAGAACGGAGTTGATAGATATCTTTGCAAACGATAAAACTAAAAAATTTATAGAGTTTGAGGTTAGAACTAAAGGAATGCAAGGAGAATTAGAATATATAGAGAGGACGTCTATAAAATAATAAGTGAGGGAGATGTAATAAAAGTTCCACCAATTAATATGAATAGTGTAGATTTTAAGTAAAATAAAAGTAGAAATAGTTCAATTATGGAGGTAGAAAAAATCAATGAGCTAGTTATCAAAGATATTAGAAAAAAGATAGATGTTTTAAAGACAAAAATCTTAGTTGATACAGATTCATTTAGATTAGAAACAAGGTTTATTAAAAGTAATCCAAAAGAAATCTTTACTTTAGGATATATGATTGATGAAAGATTTACTTTTTATGGATTTAAAATATATGTATGTTATTTAGATTTAGAAAGTATTGTTTCTTCAATATTAATTAACAATTCTTTAGTAGGAGATAGTTATAATTATTTAGACAAGGCGTCACATAAATTGAATGAACTTAATTTTCATCCGCAAAATGGATTTATAATTGAAAACAAGGAATCAATTGATTTGATTTCAAAGCAATTGGTTTTATTATATGAAAGAGAATTCCTTAGTTATTCTGCCCATTGGCACTGTTTAACTGTTTTATATGAATTTATCAAAGACAAAGAAGGTAGAGAAGAATTACATCCTATATTGGGTATGTTTTGGCAATTCAAAAAAGCGACCATACTTAGATTATGTAATGATGAGAGCTACCAGAATTATATGGATGCATTTGTAGAAAGCCGTCAGATGATTCTTAGTAAAGTGCCAGAAAGTATTGATGTTCAGAGGTATTACAGTGCCGCAAAGGAATTAAAAGAAATTTTAGATAAAACAGAGCCAGTTTACAATATTTAAGTTTTAAAAGTAAAAAGCGATCGATTGGATCGCTTTTTTTATGAAATGAAGTTAAGGATAACATTTACCTTAATGATTGATTTTTTCTTATTTTTAAATAAACTAATCACTACCGTGCAGTTACCAGTGATAGTAAGTTAAATGTTGGTTCGCCTTGGGCCCCTAATCAAAGAATGGAGATAACAGACATCTTTGCAAAGGTTGAAACTACAACGTTTATAGAGTTTGAGGTCAAGAGTACAAAGCATCTATTAATAAAAAAATGCATCAAAAGCTTTTTTAGCCAAAGCAAAAATAGAATATATATTGAGGATATTTACAAAATAATAAAAGATGGGAACGCAAAACTACTTTCACTTATAAACTAAGATATAATGTATTTAAAGCAAAATTAATGATTAATTATGTAAACCAAAGTTGCGAGCGATTTGATGGAATACGTAGATTTAGATAACGGTGAAAAAGTAACAACATTAGAGAAAAAGTTATTTTTGGAGGAGTTGGGTAAAGTGAAAATAGACCAAACAATTATTAATAAATTTATTAAAGAAGGTTGCAAGAAACAAGAAAGCTTTGATAAAATTGCTAGATGAAAATTTTTATGTGATATTTAAATTACAATAAAAAATAATATGGTAAATTATAATAAAATAAGGGTATTTAATGATGTGTATGATTGTTTTAAACTTAATTCTAATTCATTTTCATATTTCGATTCAAACAATATTTTTCATGTTTTTGATTTTAATCTGATGGAAATTGCAGATTTATATTTTGAAAGTACTGCATTATATAGAGAATTTGGCGGCGATTTATATTTTTCTTTAGACAACAAGTTGGTTAAATTAGATTGTAGTGATTATTCTTTAAAAACCGTCTATGAAACGGATAAAGAATATATTGTTATTTTAAATGATAATTATGATTTATTTGCTGTTAGTGAAGAAAATGGAGTATATGATAATGAATTGCTTGTTAGAAAAAATCAAGAGTATATTAGCAAATGGGATGTAGCAAGGAATACTAGTTATTATTACAATGTCAATTTGGGTAAAATATTGCTATTTTCTAGCTTTAATAAATTGGTAGTAGATTGTATTTCTATTGAAAGTGGTGAAGAGATCTGGAATAAAGAATTTAAAGTAAAAATTCAAGGCGATATATTGGTATTTAAGAATGTTTTAATTGTTCCGTTAGCGAATAATCACTTATTAGCTATAAATACACAAACAGGTGCGCAATTATGGGAGTTGGATGATTGTTTCTTCTATTATAGTTTGGACAGTAGTAGAGGTTAGCTTTATGGCTATGCGGGAGAGACATTTGAAGTTATTGATATAGAAAAAGGAATAAAAACACTAGAGAAGAAATTTTTGAATAGCGAAAAAAAGTACGGTATTGCTGTTTCTCAACATATGCATGTGGTTTTTGAAGGGGATTTGTATTTTTCTAGTAATCAATACGGAACCAAATTCGGTAAAATAAATTTAAACACCTATGAAATAGAATTTGTACAAAATGTAGAAGTTGAAAGTGGAGTTCAAATAGATAAACCACTTTGTTATTCCAATCATTTATACCTATTAGATACTGCGAAAACATTACATATTTTCGAAAAAGTATAAATTATAGTTATTGAAAATTGAATCTCAAAGCATCATTGCTGGAGATTTGATCATAGAAGGAATTAGATTTAGAAAGATAGAATAAAACACTAAATTTGACGAAACAATCAAGTATAGGCTATAGCTTTAAAAATGGAGTTATAGCACAATCTAATCGATTTATGAAAGAAGATTTACTGCAATGTCAACAGCGTATAGCGCCATACATCCATAATACGCCTGTGATGTCGTCCCAATTGATTGAAAAATTGGTGGGATCGAAGTTGTATTTTAAATGTGAGAATTTTCAGCGTATGGGAGCATTTAAGATGCGCGGCGCTGTCAATGCTATTATGCAATTGACCGATGAGCAGAAATGCCGTGGAGTGGTAACCCATTCGTCGGGCAATTTTGCTCAGGCATTGGCTTTAGCAGCACAGAGTTTGGGGGTTAAAGCCTATATCGTAATGCCTAATACTGTTGCAAATGTCAAACGAAATGCCGTGCTTGGTTATGATGGTCAAATACTCGAATGCGCACCTACTTTAGAGGCAAGGGAGCGTATGGCCAAAGAGGTTGTCCTTAAATATGGGGCTACGTTTATTCACCCATCCAACAATCGGCACGTGATTTTAGGCCAGGGAACAGCAGCTTTGGAATTGTTGCAGGCACATCCCGATTTGGATTATATCTTCGCACCAGTTGGCGGTGGCGGACTGCTAGCAGGGACTGCTTTAGCGGCCCATTATTTTGGAACCAACTGTCCCGTTGTTGCAGGCGAACCTTTAGAAGCAGACGATGCTTATCGCTCGTTTCACAGCGGTGAAATCAAGGCAAATAAAACTACCGATACCGTGGCAGATGGATTAAGGACAGAATTGGGGGATCTCAATTTTCCGATTATCCAAAAACACGTTTCCAGAATTATAAGAGTCAAAGAGAATGAGATTATATGTGCGATGCGACTGATTTGGGAACGTATGAAAATCATCGTTGAACCCTCAAGTGCCGTTGCTTTGGCGGCATTGATTAAAGAAAGAGAGAATTTTGAAGCTAAAAAAATAGGCATTATCCTATCGGGGGGTAATGTCGATTTGGATAATTTACCTTTTTTCTAATGGACCATTTGCGCATATTGGCGTATCTGCGTATAGACATATCCGCGTATTCGCTACAAACAAAAAAAACCTTGATTTCTCAAGGTCTTTTTTGTTTGGTAATAGTATCTTAGATAATTGGACTTGCAGGTTTTTTAATGACATCACTAAAATACATTTCGGCAAAACTCTTGTTAAGTCCGTGTTCCACTCTTTTATGGAAAATCTTAGGGTCGATTTCGCTGGCGTTTTCATAACCACAAGCACTGATAAATTCGCCAAAAGCTTTCATCGTGTTTTTATGGAAATTCGCTACACGAACTCTTTTATCTGTAATGTCCATGGCTTTGTATAATTGCTCATCTTGTGTAGCAATACCAACTGGGCAGTGTCCGCTATCGCATTGTAGGGCTTGGATACAACCTAAGGCAAACATCATTCCACGAGCACTATAACAAGCATCTGCACCTAAAGCCATTGCCTTAGCAATATCAAAGGCTGAAATGATTTTACCAGAAGCCAACAATTTGATTTCTTGTCTGATGTTGTTTTGGATCAGCGTTCTATTGACAAATACCAAAGCATCTGACAAGGCCATACCCATATAATCGATAAATTCTAATGGTGCAGCTCCAGTACCTCCTTCAGCACCATCAACAGTGATAAAGTCAGGGTAGATGCCCGTAGTAACCATAGCGTTTATGATATCTTTAAATTCATCTCTACGACCGATACAAATTTTAAAACCTACCGGCTTCCCTTTGGATAGTTCTCGAAGTTTTTGGATAAAATAAACCAATTCTGTCGCATTGGAAAAAGCAGAGTGAGAAGAAGGGGAATGTACGGTTGTAAAAGGTACTATACTTCTAATTTTTGCAATTTCGGGCGTATTCTTTTCTGCTGGCAACAAACCACCATGACCCGGTTTAGCTCCTTGAGAAAGCTTTAATTCGATCATTTTTACCTCTGGATAATTCGATCTTTCTGCGAATAATGGTTCTGAGAAAAATCCATTCTCATCTCTACATCCGAAATATCCCGTACCAATTTGCCAGATTAAATCTCCTCCAGAACGGTGGTAATCACTAATTCCACCTTCACCTGTATTGTGTGCAAATCCTCCAAGTTTAGCTCCTTCATTTAAAGATGTAATCGCTTTTTTACTCAAAGCACCATAACTCATAGCACTGATGTTATAAATACTAGCACTATAAGGTTGTGCGCATTCTTTACCACCTATAGTAGTTCGGAAGTCGGTAATATTAACTTTCTTTGGATAAATAGAGTGCGATGCCCATTCATAACCGATACGGTTAGGGTCATCTTGCATACCAAATGACACGGTTTGTTTTTCGTTTTTTGCTCTTTGATATACAATAGAGCGCTCTCTTCTGTTGAATGGCTTTCCGTCCAATTCTCCCTCGATAAAATATTGTCTAATTTCGGGACGAATCGATTCAAACAAATATCTCAAACGCCCAACTATAGGGTAGTTCTTACGAATAGTGTGTTTGGTCTGCGCATTGTCGTTAAAAGCGATAAAAGTCAAGATGATAGGCAATACTAAATGAAAATAGCTGGCATCTTGAAAAAAGACAAAATAGGCTGCAAGTAGCAAATAAAGCACTACCGATGACAAGATAACTTGACTCAGTGAAAATCGATTTAAAAATTTTTTGTGTAACATAAAGAGGATGTTTATGCAGTTTAATTTTTGTTTAAAAAAACGTTTGTTTATTAATTATTTACTCTATTTATTATCGTCTAAATTCGAATTAAGCATTTTTGTTTTTCACTGACAAATCCTTAGTTTTCCAAGGATTTTGAGCCAAAAAATAATGCAATTCGCGGCAAAGGTAGTAAAGATTTTATTAACTACTAATTTTTTTCCATTTAATATTACACCCAATACTTGGGCTTTGTACTGCGTTTATGACTCTATTGTATAGGAGTCCATCAATAGCACTTCTTAAATCACTTCCGCTAACGGGAATATTGTTTCCCGGTCTTGAATCGTCGAGTTGACCGCGATAGGTCAAAAGATCTTGGGAATCAAATAAAAAGAAGTCGGGTGTGCATGCGGCATCATAATTTTTGGCAGTTGATTGCGTGGGGTCATAGAGATAGGGGAAACCAAAAGCGTGTTCGAATGCAAATTCTGTCATGAGTTCGGGACCGTCTTGAGGATATGCCTCGGCGTCGTTACTAGAAATCATTGCCATGCCTATTCCTTGAACTCGGTAATCGTTGGAAATCATAATGATTTCGTCGATAACATGGTGCACATAAGGACAATGATTGCATATAAAAACAATCAAAGTTCCTTTAGAACCACGAATATCCGACAAGGTGAGCCAATCGTTTGAATTGGTATCCTTTAGATAGAAATCCATTGCGGTGGTTCCTAGGGGAAGCATAGTGGATTCGGTTTTTGCCATTTTGGTTTTTATTTAGCTACTAAATTACTAAAAATATATATCTTTGACTATTAATACTTGTAATATGATTGAATTCTCAGATTTTGAAAAAATAGATATGCGTGTGGGTACTGTTTTAGAAGTATTGGACTTCGAAAAAGCCCGTAATCCGGCTTACAAATTGTTTATAGATTTTGGAGAAGAAATCGGTGTATTGAAAAGTTCTGCGCAAATTACAGCTTTGTATAATAAGGAAGAATTAGTTGGACAGCAGGTAATTGCGGTAGTTAATTTTCCCAAAAAACAAATCGCAGACTTTAGAAGTGAATGTTTGGTTTTAGGTGTAGTTGGGCTAGATAAGGATGTCGTTTTAATTCAGCCGGGTAAAAAAGTGGCTAACGGTTGGAAAATTGGCTAGTTTTAAACTTTTCTTTGAGATGATTTAAACAGTTGTACGGTTTGGAAAGCAGTGGGTGAGGCGGACTGTTGTATAGGTTTTGCTTACCCGATGCAAGCGCTGCTATCCAGCATGCAATTAAAAAGAAAATGCCACCTCCTATTCCAAACAATTCCATTCCTATTAAGGTACAAGCCCAAGGAGCCTTGGTTGCTCCTGCAAAAACGGCAACAAATCCCACAGCCGCCAAAAAGGATGTTGGTAAGGGGATATAAATCGATAGAAAACTTCCAAAGGCGGCACCAATAAAAAAGAGTGGGGTTACTTCTCCACCTTTAAATCCTGAGCCTAAAGTCAAGGAGGTAAAAAGGATTTTAAGTAAAAAAACTTCGATGCCTTGGGTATTTTCAAAAGAGGAAATTATAGTGGGGATACCCAATCCCAAATAGTTAGGATTGCCAATCAATACATATAGTAATAAAAAAAGTAATCCTCCGATAAAAGGACGTAAAGGCGGGTACAGGATCCATTTTTTAAAACCTACTTCCCATAAATTGGTAGTTCTAATGAACAATAATGCTACTAATCCAAATAATATTCCACAACCCAGAACTAAAACGATAGCAAAAGCAGATAATTCAGGTATTAACGGTATCGGGTAAATGCTGTGTTTTACAGACCACCATACACAAGTGTAGTGAGCTACAAAAGCGGCAACCAAACAGGGGAAAACGGTTTTATAACGAAGCGTTCCTACCACTAATATTTCCAATGCAAATACGGTTCCTGCCCGAGGAGTTCCAAATACTGCGGCAAAACCACCACTTATTCCCAAAGCCAGTAATAGTTTACGGTCGATGGATTTCAAATCAAAAAAACGCGAGAATTGATCGGCTAGAGCAGCTCCCATTTGGACTGCCGTACCTTCACGTCCAGCTGAGCCTCCAAAAAGATGGGTAACTAAAGTACTGACAAGAATTAACGGAATCATTCTGAGAGGAATTATAGCTTGTGGGTTTTGGTATTCTTTTAAAAGCAAGTGATTGCCTCCTGCTACGGAATTTCCGTAATAAAAATAGAGTAAGCCAATAAAAAATCCGGCAAACGGAAGTAGAAAAAGGAGTTGTGTATGTTGTGTTCTATATAGCGTAACTGCTTCTAGAGTATATAAAAACAAAGCAGAACAGCAACCAATGGCTACGCCAACAACCGTTGCAATCAGTGCCCATTTAACTAAATAGGAAAATAATAAAAGTGAGGAACTCTTGAAGGTTTTGCTGCTTTTTACTGAATTTTTCATAACATAGTATACTAATAGCTTATTTAGAAAAGCTAAAATTAGTAGACGTCATCAGCAAAAGGCGGTTCGGGGCAGACATCATTGCCCAATCGTATAAGACAAAAGTATAAAAAAAAATCTGAATGTGTTGACATTCAGATTTTTTTTTATTGCGCTTATATATTAAATATCGTCAAAATCAATATCGGTAAAACTGTTGCGGCTTTCTTCTACCTCCTCGTTTTGAAACTCTTTCTTAAAGTCCTTTTGATGTCTTTCAGAAATGACTTCTTCTCCTTTTTGTGATAAAACGTAATCGGTCATTTCGTTTAGGATTTCCTTAAAAGCAGCAAAGTCTTCTTTATATAGGTAAATTTTGTGTTTTTTGAAATGAAATGAACCATCATCTTCTGTGAATTTCTTGCTTTCAGTAATGGTAATGTAGTAATCATCAGCCTTTGTTGCTCTTACATCAAAGAAATAGGTTCTTCTACCTGCGCGTAATACCTTAGAAAAAATTTCCTCTTTTTCTAACATTTCGTTATCTCTCATAATCCTTCTATCAATTAGTTTGATTGGTTTCTAGTTTTCAAAAGTCTAAAAAAAAACTTATAAAACCAACTTTTTAAATTATTTCTTTTTCGGTAAGTTGTTTATAATACAAATCTTTATAGTATCCTGCGGAATTTAAAAGTTCTTCGTGACTTCCTTGTTGTATAATTTGACCCTCGTCTAAAATCAGTATTAAGTCTGCATTTTTTGCAGAAGAAACGCGATGTGTAACTACGATGGTAGTTTTGTTTTTACTGTATTGTTCAAGGTTTTTTAAAATAATTTCTTCGGTTTCTGTATCTACAGCAGACAAGGAATCGTCTAGTATAAGAATCGGTGCATTTTTAATAAGGGCTCTAGCAATGGAAACTCTTTGTTTTTGGCCTCCCGATAAAGTAAGCCCGCGTTCTCCTAAAACGGTATTATAGCCTTTTTCAAAACGAATGATGTTGTCGTGTACTGCTGCTTGCTGAGCCATTTCGATAATTTCTTCATCAGTCGCATCTTCCTTTCCAAATTTGATGTTGTTTTTAATGGTGTCCGAAAACAAAAAGGCATCTTGTGGTACAAAAGCAATCGCTTTTCTCAAATCTTCCAAATGAAGTTTTTCAATAGGAGTGTTGTCAATGCAAACATGACCACTATCCACATCGTATAAACGGGCAATTAAAGACAAGATGGTCGATTTTCCGGAGCCTGTTTTTCCGAGGATTGCCAAGGTCTTTCCTTTGGGCAGCTCAAAGCTAATGTTTTTTAAGGCCTCAATTCCCGTGTCTTCATAAACAAAAGAAACGTTCTTAAAAGATATAGACCCATCAATGGCAGTATGGTTAGGGCTGTGGTTTACAATCTCGGGTTCTTCTTGTAAAAACTCATTGATTCGTTTTTGCGAGGCTTGTGCTTCTTGAATCATAGTAGAAACCCAACCCAAGGAGGCTACAGGCCATGTTAACATATTGATATATAAAATAAACTGAGCGATCACTCCGATATCGGATATAGTACCATTAATATACATCATTCCACCGGTAAAAATAACTACCAAGTTACTAATACCAATCAACAAGACCATCAATGGACCGATGAGTGCATTCGTTTTAGATAAGCTTAGATTTTTGGTTTTACTTTCCTGCGAAAGAATCTCAAATTCGGCTTGTTTTTCTTTTTCTATGGCATAGGCTTTAATCACGCGGATTCCAGAAAACATCTCTTGAGTAAATGTGGAAAGCTGTGATAGGTTTGCTTGAAATATAGAACTGCGTTCGTTGATTTGTTTGCTTAATCTAAATATAAAAATAGCCAAAATTGGCAAGGGAAGTAGCGAGTATAAAGTCAGTAGAGGTGATATCAAATACATTTGTACTAAAACTACGGCAAAGCGAATAAAGGTGTTGATTGAATACATTACTGCAGGACCAACGTATTGACGAACTTTACCTACGTCTTCGCTTATTCGATTCATCAAATCGCCTGTTCTGTTGCGTTTGTAGAAACTTTGAGATAGTTTTTCGTAATGTTGAAACAAATCATTTTTTAAATCAAACTCAATATGACGTGACATCACAATCAAGGTTTGACGCATTAAAAAAGTTAAGAATCCCGCGATTAGAGTCGTTACTACGATCCAAAAAATATTTTGCAAGAGTAATGCACTGACCTCTTCGGCTTTTAGCACTTTGAGTTGCTCTAGGGCACGGATGGAATCTCCTACTAATTTTGGGGTAAATAAAGTAAATATCTGAGCGATGATGGTAATAAAAATACCTATCAGAAAGCGATATTTATATTTGTAAAAATATTTGTTTAAATGGCGAAGCTCATTCATTGATCCTGTTGATTTCTAGGTTTTAAGTTTATAAAGTTTTCGAGTCGTCAACGGTTATTGTAAAAATAACGACACTTGAAAAGTCTAAAGAGCAAATATACTTTTTTTAGACGGTATTGATTCGGCTCTCGAAATATTTAGTTGTGAATACATAATTTTATACAAAAACACACAAAAAATGGATCGGTTATGCTTTTCGATATAAAATTTTATCTACCTTTGCAGACTGTTAGAAAATGATCTAATATTTTTCAAATACAAAAAGTTCTTATAGTAGTATGTTAAACAGAAGACACATTCGGATTAAAGTGATGCAAACCCTTTATTCGATGCAACAAAACGACTCCGACAGATTAGAAGGTGGGGAGAAATTTTTATTCAATAGTATAGAAAATATCCAAGATCTGTATTTGTTAATGCTGACTTCCTTAATAGAAATCCAAAGAAAAGAAGAAGATTTTCTAGCGCTTTCTCAAAAAAAACACTTAGCTACTTCGCAAGAGCGCAATCCCAACAGAAAACTTGTCGACAATCAAGTCTTAAAAGCTTTAGCGGAATCGATTTCTGTTTCCAATGCCATAGACGAGCGTGCTGTTAACCATTGGCATGTTAACGACAATTATATACAAATCTTAATCAACGAAATCAAACAAAGTGAATTGTACGAAGAGTACATGAATAGCGGTTTGTTTACTTTTAAAGAAGATCGGGATTTTATTTGGCGTGTATTTACTGAAATTATAGCGCCTAACGAAAAATTATACGACTTTTTCGAAGATACTAAATTGACTTGGTTAGACGATTTACCTTTGGTAAATACCATGATTCAAAAACAATTAAAACAATTGACGGAAGACGATTTGCAAATTTTGGTTCCTCGATTATATAAGGATTTTGACGATAAGGATTTTGCGAGACAATTGTATCGTAAAACCCTTTTAAATGCAGGGGAATTAAATAAAGAATTTGTTGATAAAACACCGAATTGGGATTCAGATCGTATTGCTGAAATAGATACGATTATTTTAAGAATGGCGATTTGTGAAATGTTAAAATTTAGCTCAATTCCGGTTAAAGTTACAATTAATGAATATTTAGAGATTGCAAAAGAGTATTCTACACCAAAAAGTAGTATTTTTATCAACGGAATATTGGATAATATTTCGAAAGCTTACCAAGCAGATAACAAATTAAACAAAATCGGTAAAGGATTATTGTAATCAAAAAACGTATATTAATTATGAAACGTACCTTATTATTAGCCGCTGCAATTATGCTATTCACCGCGTCTTGCAAGCAAAACAATGCATCAGATCGTATAGACGACGCTAATTTAGCTAAGGCAGAAGTAGAGCAAACAGCTGCAACCACTAATGCTTATCCTGAAATTAAATTCGACAGAGAAGCTCATGATTTTGGGAATATAGGAAATAACGAAAGAGTTGAAACGGAATTTAATGTTACCAACACAGGTAAAGCAGATTTGATTATTATCAATGCACAAGCTTCTTGTGGATGTACTGTTCCAGAATATCAAAAAACACCGATTAAACCGGGAGAAACTTCCAAATTAAAAGTGGCTTTTGTTACCCCTTCTGTTGGTCAACAACAAAAAACAGTAACGCTTACTACGAATACACAAAAAGGAGAAGAAATATTGACCATTAAGGCCAATGTTGCTCCAAAACAATAATAATTATTAAAGTTTATTTATGGAAAATTTAGGGAATTTAGGTCAGTTTTTACCCATTATTCTAATGTTTGTTGTGATATATTTCTTGATGATTCGTCCACAACAAAAAAGAGTGAAAAAAGAAAAAGAGTTTGAAAGCATGATCAAAGTTGGCGATAAAATCATTACTAAATCTGGAATTCACGGTAAAATTGCAGAATTGGGTGAAACTTCTATCGTGTTGGAAACTATGTCAGGAAAATTGAAAATGGAGCGTTCTGCTATTTCAATGGAAATGAGCCAAAAATTGAACACTAAAGCATAATCAAAATAGATTACAATATATAAAAACCCGCTTTTAGCGGGTTTTTTTGTACCCTTTTGCATACGATATAATACAAAATAAAATAGCGCTACCTTTAAGATAGCGCTATTTTTATAAAGCAATAGTATTTTTATTTCTTAGCTGTAAGCTCTGCAATTTTAACGATAACTTCAATAGCTTTTTGCATGCTTTCTACAGGAACATATTCGTATTTCCCATGGAAATTATGTCCGCCTGCAAAAATGTTTGGACAAGGTAAGCCCATATATGAAAGTTGAGCACCGTCTGTACCACCGCGAATAGCTTTGATAAGTGGTTTAATACCCAATTCTTTCATTGCTTTTTCGGCTATATCTACAATATGCATTTCCGGCTCAACCTTTTGTTTCATATTGAAATATTGATCTTCAATCACACATTCAACAACAGGTCCTCCAAATTTAGAAGCAAATTTCTTGTTGATTTTTTTTACAATCTTTAAAATGGCTTTTTTACGATCTTCAAATTTCTTTAAATTATGATCGCGTATAATCAATTGCACTTCTGTTTTTTCTATAGTACCGTTAACGTGATTCACATGGAAAAAACCTTCGTATCCGGAAGTCTTTTGTGGAACCTCGTCTTTGGGTAATTTAGAAACAAACTTATTGGCAATTAACAAAGAGTTAATCATTTTTCCTTTGGCATATCCTGGATGAACGCTCTTTCCAGAAAAAGTTAATTTTGCTCCGGCAGCATTGAAGTTCTCGTATTCCAATTCTCCAATCTGACTTCCATCCATAGTATAAGCCCAGTCTGCACCAAACTTTTCTACGTCAAATAAATGAGCTCCTCTTCCGATCTCCTCATCAGGAGTAAAACCAATTCTGATTTTTCCGTGTTTGATTTCTGGATGTTGAATCAAGTATTCCATTGCAGTTACAATTTCGGTTATACCCGCCTTGTCATCTGCACCTAAAAGCGTAGTTCCATCTGTAGTAATGATGGTTTGACCTTTATATTGCAATAAATCTTTGAAATATTTTGGCGATAAAACAATATCTAATTCCTTGTTTAAAACAATATCTCCACCGTCGTAATTAGGAACAATTTGTGGTTTTACATTCGCTCCAGTAAAATCTGGCGAAGTATCAAAATGAGAAATAAAACCGATAGTAGGTACGTCGTGATCTACGTTGCTTGGCAACGTAGCCATAATGTAGGCATTGTCATCTATAGTAACCTCTTCTAAACCTATTTTTTTAAGTTCTTCAACCAATTGGTTGGCTAAGTCCCACTGTTTTTCTGTACTTGGGCAAGCATCTGAATTGGGATCAGATTCCGTATCTACAGTTACATAACTAATGAAACGATCAATAATGTGTTGCATACTAAAAGTTTTTTAATGTAAACAAAAATACAATTATTTATCTGTTTTTGTCGACATATTCAGTAAAAACAAAGGAAACTATCGTTTAAATTAACCAAGACTAAAGACTCAGAAAAAAAAGTTGTAGCAACTTAGGTTTTGCCTCCGACATAAGGTATAATCACTTGTGAGACTTACTTTATTCTACAAATAATCAATTCGAGTAGCCTGCAATTCTATGATTAATTTTTATCTTTGAAAAGCTTTGTAAATTCAACTCCATGAAATTCTTAAATAAATTGGTTTATGTAGGAGTACTGCTTTTTATTAGTACTTACACTTGGGCTTTAAAGCCAGAAAAAAAATACATAGAACACCCTTCCGACTTCGGTTTCACTTACAAAGAGAATACGATCACGACGGCCGATGCTGCCGTTCTTAAATCGTGGGTCTGTTATCCTAATACCAAAGTCGACAACAAAACTACCCTTATTTTAGCTTATGGTGATGCGGGTAACATGTCTTATTGGATGCGTCAAGTTTCGGAACTGGTCAAAGTCGGATATACCGTAGTCCTATTTGATTATAGAGGATTTGGTGCAAGTCAAAGTTTTCCGATAGAAGAAGATTATTTGTACTACGACGAGTTTGTGACCGATCTTTCTGCTGTGATTCAATGGACAAAAAAAGAAGTAAAATACGAACGATTGGGCATTTGGTCACTTTCAATGGGGAGTATCATGGCAACCTTAGCCATCGAGAAAAACCCCGTGGATTTTTTGATAGCAGAAGGTTTTGTAATTAATCCTATTCAAATCGTTCAAGTGATTAAAGAGTACAAAGACGAACAATACAAACTACCTCCAAGCGCAGCCCTATATAAAGAGGTTTTATCGCGTTTATCCATTCCCTGTTTGTTTTTTTCGGGATTGCGCGATGGTCTAACGACTATTGACGACAGTATGCGCGTTAAGTTTTTAAATCCTAAAAGTGAGTTAATTCAGTTTAATGCCGGACATTTACAGGGGTTCCAGTCGTTGTCAAGCACGTCGCACGGCAAAAAGTATGTGGACGGAATCACGGCATTTGTAACTAAGTTGTAAATTGATACTAAATTACTTTTATCTTATAATCCAATATACCTATGAATCTTTTTCGCTTTTTAAATCCAATAGTTAAGCCGCCTAAAGATGTGTTTTTCGAACGTTTTTTAGAGCAATTGACAAGTGTTTTTGGAGAAAACCCAGAGTTTTGGTATCCCAAAAAAGAACATAAAGAAGATCCATTGGTTGTGGTAATCACCTATCGCGAGGTTCCCGCAGCGGGGTTTATTACCGGGGTCACCTATGGTTTGTCGTTGGATAAACATAAAGATTGGCCTCAAGATCGGCCGGAACTGTGTGTTGTAGTTAAGTCTTCAAATGAAAATTGGGCAAAAGCATTAGGGCATTTGGTCAGCCGTCTAAGAGGAGCTTGCCCGTTTGTAACAGGACAATTAATCCGTTTTGGAACCCCCGTTGTGGAAGAAGCTACTATGGATGCTTTTCTAGTAGGAACCCCGTTGTACTTAGAAGCTGAGGAATCTCGCTTAGATATCGGAGCCGATTATCACATTCGTTTACAAGCACTGTATCCGATGAGGGAAAGTGAAATTAAAATTTGTGAAGAAATGGGGTTTACAGCTTTTTTAAAACATCCTCATTTTGATGCTTTCGATGTATTGAGACCTACAATTAAATAAAAAAACAACTGTAAAAGGCAACAGTAGGCCTTCGTGTAATAACGGAATTTAGTTTATATAAAATATAACAGTATATATCCGCAATTTTTTATAAATTTAGAGAACTGCATTTGTAGAATGTTTCATTCTGGAAGAGCATTTTTTTATTTCAACTTATTAAAACGATTTGCATATGGAATTTACCCCTAAAAAAGAAATTGCAAAACAATTCTTGTATTTGATAACACAAGGTGAAATTGATAAGGCTTTTGCCAATTATATAGGACCGGATTTTAAACACCACAATCCTTTTAACAAAGGAGGTGCAGCTGATTTTAAAGTTTTTTTAAAAGATGAAGCGCAAATAAATCCCCACAAAATAATAAAAAATTTGCGCCTGATTGAACAAAATGATTTGGTGATGGTTCATTCCTTGGTAAAGAAAACCATAGAAGATATCGGATCGGTAGTTGTTTATATTTTTAGATTCGAAAACCACTTGATTACAGAGTTCTGGGATGTGGAACAAGCCATTCCTCAAACGATGATTAATGAAAACGGCATGTTATAATGGAGTCTGGAATTGACGCGTATAAATTGCTAAGAATTTTGATTAAATAATATTTAGATGATTCCTACTATAGATTGGTTTTTGTTGTTGGAAGCAACATACGGGCTTATTGTTTTAGCCGTGGTGCTGCGAGTGATTTACGACTCCAATTCAACTTCAAAAACGTTGGCATATTTACTTTTGGTGATTTTGGTACCTGTGGTCGGAATTTTGTTTTATTTTTCGTTTGGTATTAATTACCGCAAGAGAAAGATGTATTCTAAAAAACTGGCAACAGACGAAATTTTCTTAAAGAATTTTGAGAACCGCATGGAAAAGATTAAAAAATCTTTTACCGAAAAGCAATTTCCTCTGGTAGAAAGCAATCGGTCAATGATTCGTTTGTTGTCGAATAAAAACATGGAAAACAGTCCATTGCTTATAAATAATCAAGCCGAAATCTTATTAAATGGCGAAGCCTTTTTTCCAAAGTTGATAGCAGATTTAAAACAGGCAAAACACCATATTCATTTAGAGTATTATATCTATGAAAATGATGAAATTGGAAATCAAATTAAAAACATCTTAATAGATAAAGTTAAAGCAGGTGTTGCTGTACGGTTTATTTATGATGATTTTGGGTGCCGTTCTATTAGAAAAAATATAGTAGTAGAATTACGCGAGGCAGGTGTGGAAATTTTCGCTTTTAATAAAATTACTTGGATTGCATTGGCCAATCGGATGAATTATAGAAATCACCGTAAGATTGTTATCATTGATGGACAAATTTCCTATACCGGTGGTATCAATATTTCCGACCGCTATGTCAATGCCAAAAAAACAACACCAGCTCTATATTGGCGCGATACACATTTGCGTATTTTTGGTGATGCAACCTATGCTTTACAACATATTTTCTTGTCGGATTGGAATTTTTGTAGCAAACAGAGCTTAACGGTTAATGAAGACTTTTTTCCATTAATCGATTGCGATGATTGCGCAAAATTACCCATGCAAATCGTCGCTTCCGGACCGGATTCACAAGTTCCCAGTATCTTGTACAGTGTAGTCAAAGCAATTAATGACGCTAAAAGCGAAATTCTGTTTACCACTCCCTATTATATTCCCGACGAAAGCTTGCAGCAAGCCATGATTATGGCGGCTATGAGCGGTAAAAAGGTCAAAATATTATTGCCCCAAGTTTCGGATTCTAAAATGGTACAATGGGCCTCTCAATCGTATTTCGAAGAGCTATTAGAAGCCGGAGTGGAGCTCTATTTTTATCAAAAAGGATTTATACACGCCAAGAGTTTTGTGACCGATTCTGGAGTGAGTTCTATTGGAACTTGTAATTTAGATCACCGCAGTTTTGACTTAAATTTTGAAGTAAATGCCATCGTTTATGATACTGATTTTGCTGATCAAATGCGTGAAATTTTCTATGCAGATTGCGAACATGCCGTTCGACTCAACCACAAAAGATGGTATAAAAGAACCCATTGGAAAAGACTGCAAAACAGCTTTCTTAGATTGTTCTCTCCGTTGTTATAAATAATTGATATTTTTATGGACCTACACCTTACCACACCCAACACCATTCGACACATTCGCGAGTTTCCTTTTGACTATGAAGGAAAGGTAGTAGCTACAGTCATAGAATCGAGAAATAATAAAAGAGAAGGGCAGGCAGCCCGTCAAACCATTCTCTATGTTCATGGATTTTCAGACTATTTCTTCCAAGAGCATCTGATGGAAGCTTATAATCAAATTGAAGTCGATTTTTATGCACTTGATTTAAGAAAATACGGACGCTCGCTATTGGCACATCAACATCCAAATTTTTGCCGTTCGTTAAAGGAATATTTTGAAGATTTAGATTACGCCATCAATTTTATCAAAACCAAAAATCCAGAAACCCAATTGGTGCTAATGGGACATAGTACAGGTGGTTTGTTGGTGAGTTACTACGCCCATAATGGTGCATTGCGCTACCAAATTGCAGGCTTAATTCTTAATTCTCCTTTTTTGGATTTTAATATGCCCAAGCTAGTAAAGTGGTGTATTCCTTCCGTATCCGATTTGATGGTAAAGTTAAATCCATATGCCTCATTTAAAGGAGGCGTTTCCAATGTTTATGGAGAATCCTTGTTAAAGCGTTGTCATGGCGAGTGGGAATATAATGAAAACTGGAAACCCATAAAGGCTTTTCCTGCTTTTTACGCCTGGATTTCTGCGGTTCATAGCGCGCAATCTACCATAAAAAACAAGTCCCTTGATTTACCGATCTTATTGATGCATTCTGATAAGAGTCTTAAATTAAAAAAATGGAACCCCAAGGCTCAAGAAGCCGATTTGGTTTTAAATGTTGCAGATATCGAACGTATTGGTTTAAAAATGGGAACTAAGGTCAGTCATTTTGTAGCTAAAAAGGGATTGCACGACTTGTTTTTATCACAAAAAACAGTTCGTGATGTCGTTTTTCAACAAACGCGAACGTGGTTGGAGAAACTCTAAAACAAAAAAAATGGCTGTTATATACGAACAGCCATTTTTTACTATTTAAAATATAGGGTTATCTAAAACATACCTCCAGCACTACCTTGTTTGGTATTGTCTTCGCGATGTTTTCGTTGCATGGCTTTATTCTTTGAACCGCCAAATAGGTAATTTACTCCGAAGTAAACGTTTTGGCTTTCCCAAGTAAACTGTCCTTTTTGTGGAAATGGATATTCCGAATCAAAGGCGTATTTCATGGTATCAAAAATGTCGTTCACACGCAAACTAAATGTCAACTTGTTATTAAGCATGCTGTATCGAGCACCTGCGTCAATTTTATACATTTCCTTACTGTTCATTTGAATCCCATCTACTGGACCGCGATAAAAACCAAATAAATTCAATCTAAAGTTTTTAGTAACTTTAAAATTGCTGTTTAAACGGGCATTAAAGGCGTTGGCATCCACTTCGCGTTGCGTAAAATCCAATTTTTCTGTAACTGGATTTTTGATAGCAATAAGTCCTTTTTGAGATAAGGCTGAAAAGTCAACTGCCGGTTGGATATCCCACCAAGTAGTTAATCTATAATTGGCTGAAATTTCAAAACCATAAGCCGAATTGTTGTCAAAATTGTCGTAAGACATGATCATGGCATTTTCATTGCTAGATTCGACGTCCTGATATACAACACGATTGATTTCGTCGTTGATACGTCTGTAATATACTCCAGCTGTTATACTACCTTTTGATAATATTTTGGTATAGTTTAGCTCTATAGAATTGGTGAATTGAGGTCTTAATTCTGGATTCCCAATACTCACTACGGTAGGAGTAGAGAACTCGCGAATCGGTTTGGTTTGAAACAAGCCCGGTCTATCTACTCTACGGCTATAACTCAACTGTAAAGTGTTGCTATCCGTAAGATTGTAGGTCAAATAAGCTGAAGGGTATAAAGTGATATAATCGTCCTTAAAGGATTTGGAACCGTTGGTTTTGGCATCCACTTGATAACTTTCTACTCGAGCACCCAATTGATAGCTGAATTTGCTGAATTTTTGACCAAAGGTTACATAAGCCGAAAAGATGTCGGTGTCGTAATTATAATTAGAATCTTTTATTGTTTCTGGTCTGCTATTATTCGACTGATAGGTATTTTCAGAACGCGTAATTCGAGATTCTGCCCCCAATTCTAAAGTAGCCGTTTTAGATAGCGGATTTACATAATCAATGTTCACCGTAGTCATATTGTTTTTGTCGTCGATATGGTCGCTATAAAAATCAGTCGTCTTTCCTTCCAAAGTATTGAAATTAGCAACTTGCTTGCTCGTATAATCGCTATAGTTTGCTTCAACATCTAGCGTATGACCTTCTTTTTTAAATAGGTGTTTGTAAGCTAAATTATAAGTACCGTTTCTATTGGAAGAATCGTAATTTGTATATTGATCAATATCTTTAAACACACCTTTTGGATAAAATATTTCGGTACGCACTTCACTTATACCATCAATAGTGTTTTGGTTGGTGTAAAAAGACAAGGTATTGTTGTCGTTGATAAAATAATCCATACCCAGTTTATATAGATAAGAATCGTTATCGTTATTCATAGTGAGGACTTGAGACGATTTTTGATCAAAACGATACATATTACCGCCATTATACGATTTCCCAAAGTTGTTTCCGCCGTTTCCAAAGAAATTGACTTTGCCAGTTCTATAGTTTAAATCTAAAGTGGTATTTCCTCTAGGCTCATTTTTCATCGTAACACCAGAACTCAAAGAACCGTTAAAACCGTCGTTAGAATTTTTGTGCAAAATGATGTTGATTATACCCGACATGCCTTCTGGGTTGTATTTAGCACTTGGATTGGTAATCAATTCTATTTTTTTAATAGATGATGATGGGATTTGCTTTAGCAGCTGAGAAGCCTCTATATTGGTTGGTCTCCCATCCACCAATACACGCACATTATCATTTCCCCTCAAAGATAATTTACCGTCTTGATCCACATTGACAGAAGGAATATTATTCATGATTTCGGAAGCTGTTGCTCCTGCAGTAGTTAAATCGCGACCAACATTGATTACTTTTCTGTCGATTTTTTGCTCTATAGTAGAGTGTTCAGCGATGATATTTACACCGTCAAGCGTTATCGCTTCCGATTCAATATACAGTACGCCTAAATTTAAATCGCTTCCGTTGGTCAAATCAGCCTGCTTGTGTAAGGTTTTATAACCGATAAATTGAATATCAACACTGTAATTTTTAGCACCTAAATTTGGTACTGTAAAATTTCCATTGTCGTCGGTCATCGCACCCGTAACCACTATACCGTTTTCTTTGACCGAAATCGTCGCATAGGGCACGGCTTGCTTAAGGTCTTTGTCTAAGATATTCCCCGAAATTTTTACTTTGTTTTGAGCAAAACTACTGGTGAGTATTCCAAAGAATAAAAGTAGGCTTAGTTTTAGTTTCATTTGTTATAAATTGATAGTTTAGTTTTTCCTTTCACTTTTGTTACTGTAATAGACCACCAATTTTACTTTTTGTTACACCTCAAAGGGATAAAATTTCGAAAACAGGTTTTTCAGTTATATAAAGGGTTTGTTTTTAAAGGTTTGTGTTTATTTTTTGAGGCGGTTGATTTTAATTTAGAATGATTTTAATATAAAAAATGCTGCAAAAAGAGCAAAAGTGGCTTAAAAATTGTAATTTGTACTATAAAAGAAATATGCTTGAGGTGCATTGTTTTTTGTGGTTCAAGTAGGAGTGATTTTCGTGCCCTACAAACCGATAAGTGGATGGAGAAAGAACATCTATAAAAAATAGAAATAATGGTTAAATCTATGAAAAAGACAACTGCTATAATTTATAAACTGCCACTGTTAATAGCAATAGCTGTGCTAACTTTATCGGTTTCCTGCGACCGGAAAAAAGTAAAGGAATTGGAAAGTTCCATAGAAATTCCTTCGGATTTAACCGTAGAGAAACTGATGGAAAATACTGAGGAATATCAGTTGCTAGGCCGCAAGGGGAAAATTATTTTTCCCGATCGAATTGCCGAGGTAGAATACATAGATGAAACTCGGATGCACTGGCAAACGACGAATGATAAAAATGAAATTATCCAAGGGGATGAAAAAATTAATTATGTTCAAATTTCTGAACAAGAATATTTTGTAAACTGGATTGAGGAGAGCGGCTTTACTGTCAGTCAAATTATCAATACCAAAACGGGCGACGTAAAAGCTTTTTGGTCCTTTGCAGATACAAAAAGCGGACGAGGTGGACGCTCTAGTCTGTTTGTTGATGGTAAATTTGAGTTTGGTGAGTAAACTGTTCCTTGTTTTCGTTTAAAACTAAAAACGGATTCGTTTTTATAAATAATAATTTAAAAAACACAAAAACATTATGGAGAAGTCCAATAATAATATCGCCATTTTAATAGATGGCGACAACGCACAACCGAAACTTCTTGAATTGATTTTAGAAGAAGTTTCCAAGTACGGAAAAGTTACCATTAGAAGAATCTATGGAGACTGGACCACACCGCAAATGAATAGTTGGAAAGACCTATTAAACGATTTGTCTTTTAGCCCTATTCAAAAATTTAACTATACAACAGGAAAGAATTCCACAGATAGTTCTTTGATTATAGATGCCATGGATATCTTACACGATAAAATGGTTGATGGTTTTTGTATCGTTTCTAGTGATAGCGATTATACGGGCTTGGCTAAGAGAATACGTGAAGAGGGAATTTTTGTTATGGGTGTTGGTGAAAAGAAAACACCAAATGCTTTTGTGCAGTCCTGTGAAATATTTACCTATTGCGAAAATTTAATTCCCAGAAAGAGGACCTCTTCTAAAGATACCAATGTGGTTTCTGTCAAAAAAGCAGAGAGTCATCCTACAGAGGATTTAGAAATCAAAGAATTGTCGAAATCGGATATCAAATTGATTGATAAGGCTTTTGATATGTCGGTTAATGAAGAAGTAGAAACTTATATTGCTCAAGTCGGAATCAACCTTAGAAAACTAAAACCCAGTTTCGACTCAAGAGCATACGGTTTTAAAAATTTAACCCAACTCTTTGGAAGTTTAAAAGGGTATGAAATCATTCGTAATGAAGTGGGTGGACTAAACCATCCTATGGTTAAAAGAATTGGATAAGTATGGCTGTGCCGAATAACAAAGAGCAGTTAATCGATGCTATCGAGAAAAATTATCGTTTATTAAAAATTCAAATCAGTCGTTTTCCTTCTTCTCAAACAACATCTAAATTGATGGAAGGGCATGCCAAAGACACTCAAATGAGTTTGGAAGATTTGATGTCATATTTGATAGGTTGGGGACAATTGGTTTTGAAATGGCAGTACAATCGCGATAATATAGGAGAAATTGACTTTCCCGAAACCGGATACAAATGGAACCAATTGGGAAACTTAGCGAAGCAGTTTTATCGGGATTATGAAAATTATAGTCTAGATGAATTAATGAACCTTTTGGATAAAACGGTATTTGAGATTTTACGAAATATTGAATTAACAACGAATTTCGAATTATATGAAAAACCGTGGTATGGCAAATGGACCTTGGGTAGAATGATTCAATTTAATACCGCATCGCCATTTAATAATGCTAAAAACAGAATTTCAAAATACTTAAAATCAACCTAGATGAATACGACAAAATTAGATAGTATTATTAAACAACTAGAATACTATCGCCTGTTGGGAGATAAAACCATACTGATATTATCTCAAGACCAACTCAATTGGACTTACAATGAAACCAGTAATTCCATTGCTATGTTAATCAATCATATCAGTGGTAATATGTTGTCGAGGTGGACAGACTTTTTAACGACTGACGGCGAGAAACCCTATCGAAATCGCGATGCTGAATTTGCCGAAGGATTTTATGACCGACATGAACTCATTAAAAAATGGGATCAAGGTTGGGATTGTATGCTTGACAGTTTAAGGGCATTAACCGACGATGATTTGGATAAAAACGTAGTTATACGCGGTCAAGAACAAAGCGCATTTGATGCCATTATACGGCAAGTTTCGCATTACCCATACCATATCGGGCAAATTGTTTTTGAAGGGAAAATGCTGATGAATACCGATTGGCAGAGTTTATCTATTCCAAAAGGAGGGTCTTTGCAATACAACGACCAAAAATTTTCGAACCCCAATACCGACAAACATTTTACGGATGATTTTCTAAAAAAATAAAAAACCAATTCTGGGTTATCGCGTCGTTTTAAGACCATAAAAATCAGCCTCCTTAAAGCGAGGTTGTTTTTTATGGTCTTTTTTAATTATTATATAAATCATTTAAAATCGTAGTTGATTTTATATTTTAGGGCGATTTGAAGAAGTTTTTTTAAGTTAATCCATTGATTATTAGTTACCTGAATTTTGTTTTTATAGCTGTTAAAATTTTAAGTTTAGTTTTTTAATTAAGATTTATTATATATTTTTCGTTATGTAAAAAATATGTTTTTTGCTACCAATTGGCAGTTTTTAACTTTAATTAATCATTAAAATCCTAAAATATGAAACAGAAATTATTTTTCTTAGTCGTGGTTTTGTTTTTAGTAATTGCAGCAAAAGCACAAGAACACTTTTATTATTATAAAGGTGAGAAGGTTTTCTTGGAACTGGATTTAAAAAGAGTTTCCATGAATACGAATCAACCAACAATTGATTATAAAAGAGATCAGGTTACTTTTTCAAACATATCCCAAGATTATACTAGAAATAGTCTGGTTGAGGATAGTGGAAACATGTTGACTTCAACAGAGACCTATTATTATGAAATAAATTTAGCAGACGATTTAAGTGTATCCGATTACTTGAAACTGGTAGAAGACAGCAAACGACAAAAATCGGTATTAAATGCTTTTGTTACATTTAAAACAGCAGAAGGTGGTGTTTTAGGTTTGTCTAATAATTTCTATGTAAAATTAAAAAAGGCAGAAGATGTCGAATTATTGAAAAAGCAAGCAGCTAGTTTAGGGCTTAAAGTTCTCGGTTACAACGAATACATGCCTTTGTGGTATGTAATCAATGTTTCTCCTAATTCAGATAAAAATCCGTTAGAATTGGCTAATGATTTTTTCGAGTCCGAACTCTTTGAAAGTGCCGAACCGGCTTTTATATACCACAATTTACAATTGTCGAACGATCCTTTTTTCCACAATCAGTGGGGTTTAAAAAATACGGGGCAATACGGAGGAATCCCCGGTATGGATACCCGTGCCGAACAAGCGTGGAACATTACTAAGGGAGCCCGAACGAAGGTAGCTATTTTCGACCATGGTTTTGAAATGAATCATCCCGATTTGCAAGTCAATGTACATGGAGTCGGTTACGATGCTACTACAGCAACCTCGCCGGCGCAAGTTAGAGGATCACATGGAACTCCCTGTGCGGGAATTGTGGGTGCTGTTCAAAACAATGCAATAGGAATTAGTGGAATAGCACCCGAAGCCAGTTTGATATCGATCAGTATTAACCTAATGTTCTCGGATACCCCACTGATGTTGGCCAATGGTTTTTCGTGGGCTTGGCGAAATGGCGTGGATGTTATAAGTAATTCCTGGGGGGGGTATGCACCATCGCATATGATTACCGATGCCATATATGATGCTCTAACCAAGGGACGTGATGGTAAGGGCTGTATCGTGGTTTTTGCTGCCGGGAATGAGAATAATACTAACGTAAGGTATCCGGGAAGTTATTTTTCGGAGATTTTAGTAGTCGGGGCCATGAGTCCATGTGGACAGCGAAAATCACCCACTTCTTGTGACAACGAGCAGTGGGGAAGTTGTTATGGATCCAAATTAGATGTAGTTGCTCCCGGAGTAAAGATTGTAACTACAGACAGACAAGGAAGGGCGGGCTATGATCCAACGGATTATGTCCACAATTTTAATGGTACTTCTTCTGCCTGTCCTTTTGTTGCAGGAGTAGCAGCTTTGGTTTTAGCCGTCAATCCAGATTTAACGGGACAAGAAGTACGCGACCTCATTGAACGTACAGCAAGACCTGTACGAACGGATCTCTACAATTATAGTACGTATAGGGACCGCCCTAATGGAGAATGGAGTTCCGAAATGGGATATGGACTTATAGATGCTTATGCTGCGGTACGAAGTGCACAGGAAACATTAAATCTCGATTTACACATTCGTAATTCCATATTAGATGTCGGAGCAGAACCCGATTTAGCTACCGGTCCGGTTATTTATAACAGTCCAGACATTTGGGTGCGGAATCAACCCGATGGTCAAGAGGAACATCAAAACCCGCAATACCACAACCAACAAGCCAATTACGTATATGTTCGAGTAAAAAACATAGGGACAAAAGCTTCGACAGTTAACGATTCGATAAAATTACACTGGGCTAAAGCCAGTACTTCTTTAATGTGGCCCGATTACTGGGATGGAAGCATAACTCACAATGGAATTCCAATGGGAGGAATTATTGGAACTCAAGCCATCCCGATTTTGCAACCCGGCCAAGAAATCCTTGTGAGTTTCCCTTGGAGGGTACCAAACCCGCGGGATTATCATGATATCAATCCAGAACCTTGGCATTTCTGTCTGTTGAGCAGAATAATTTCGACAGAAGATCCGATGACCTTTAATGAAGTGTTTTCTTTGGCAGACAATGTGCGCAACAACAACAACATTGCATGGAAAAACTTGACGGTTGTCAATATTCAACCCAACCAAGCCTTAGGAGGTGTCGTACGTATAACAAATCCTTTTGAAACTACTACCGCTTTTGATTTAGAAATTTTCCCAGAGGGAGAAATACCGAATGCAATGGCTTTAAACGAAGTGGAGATTCAGCTCATCTTAAGTGACAATTTGTATCAGGCTTGGTTGCACAATGGACGCAGCGGACAAGGGGTTTCTGTAGTTAGAAACCACCCCAATACCATCAAGATAAGAACAAATCAGGCGCGATTAGAAAACTTGGTACTTCCGCCTCATTATAGTGGAACGGCGAATTTAAAGTTTAATTTTTTAGCTGAAACGGCTAGAAATTCCGAACAATATCAATATCATGTCATCCAAAGGAAAACAATAGATCAGCGTTTTATAGGTGGGGAAGCTTACTTGGTCAAAAAAACACAGCGGGTTCCCTTCCGCGCTGATGCCGGTACCGATAGAACGGTGAGTTTAGGAGAAAGATTCACGCTATCAGCTAAAGATATTGGCGAACCAGCTACGTATAATTGGTACGATGCCGAACAGAACTTAATAGACAGCGGTAGAGAATTATCGCTAATAGCCAACAGCCAACAGCAATATACTTTGGAAGTGATTGCCGATGCCGATGGTTATAAAGATTATGCTGCTATTGCAGTCCACTTCAAGCACAATGTACTCAAGGAGGTTTTTCCTAATCCGGCTACAACGAGCTTACAGGTCAATTATGAAATCAATGTAGGCTCCGAAGCCCACTTAAAATTGATACCGTTTTATGGGGTTAGTGGCGAAGAACGCTTGTATCCGATCGATGTGCATAGGAATCACAAGGTGATTGATATTTCTGGGCAGCTCAGAGGATTGTATAAATTAGCGTTGTATTGTAATGGTGAATTGGTCGAAATGAGAAATTTATTAATTGATTAACAACATAAAATGGAACAAAAATGAGAAAATTTCTTTTAATCACAGGATTATTATGGGTAATGATAGCATGTACAACTGAAACGGAAAGTCTAAATGAAAAAACTGAATTTACTCCGTTAAAATTGGAAATGGAAAATGTCGTACAAAGTAGCGTAATGGCATACGGAGAGTTAGCGGATTCGAATGATAAATTATTTGTCACTATTGATGATCAACTAACCTGGCAGAATTTGTTACTTCAAGTGCATATCAATCAAGAACTACAACCCATTGATTTTGATGCCTCCACGCTGGTAGCGGTCTTTGATCAAACGAGAATATTTGGTGGTTTCAGTATTGATATCGTTGAAATTATCGAATATGAACAACAAGTGCTCGTGTCAATCGGTAGATTGAATGAGGAAGTAGGTGGAATTACCCAAGCGCCTACAAGACCTTACCACATCGTTAAAATTCCCAAAATTGATAAACCTTTTGTCTATACGGAACTTTAACATTGAGTAGAATTTCTAATTTTGAAAGCCGCACATGCGGCTTTCTTTTTTTAGATTGGATAACAAGAAGGGTTTAATTGCGAGTGAATTGACATCAAAATAGCTAGTCTGTTTTTAAAACCGCAATTAAAATGTGGTACTATTTCGATATTTTATATATTTGTTGAAATACAAACAGTATACAAAGTATCGTTGTTGCCTCGAAGGGTTCCTTAAAAACAATTGGATAAAGGCAAAACGAGTGTACAAGGTTTCTAAAAAACAATAAATTACCACATTATGAAATTAAACACCATTGCTTGTGTAGTTTTAGCTTCATCGATGTTTTTGGCTTGTAACAAAACAAAAACTGAGGGAACAGGAAATGAAGAGCTAAAAGCAGGAACAGAGAATTTTGAATTTAGTATTGATCAATTTGCCGATATTGAAGTTTTAAAATATCAAGTACCGGGTTGGGAAAATCTAACATTAAAAGAACAAACCTTAGTTTATTATTTGAGTCAAGCTGGAATGGCGGGTCGCGATATTATCTGGGACCAGAATTATAAGCACAATTTAAAAATTAGACAAGCTCTAGAACACATTTATGTGAATTTTGCAGGAGATAAAGCCACACCCGATTGGCAGAACTTTGAAACCTATGTTAAAAGAGTTTGGTTTTCAAATGGTATACATCATCATTATTCCAATGAAAAGATTAAACCGGAATTTTCTGAAGTGTATTTCAAAGAATTAATGAGTACAACTAAAGCAGAATTAGCTCCAGAAGTGGTGGCGATTTTGTTTAATAATCAAGATTCTAAAAAGGTTAATTTAGATTTGTCTAAAGGTCTCTTAAAAGGATCGGCAGTTAATTTCTATGGTGAAGGAATCACAGAAGCTGAGGTGGATGCGTTTTATAACAAAATGAAACCAGCAGATCCCTTACGTCCGCTTTCTACAGGATTAAACTCCAAATTGGTTCGCGATGCGAATGGGAAATTGGTGGAAAAAGTTTGGAAAAGTGGCGGTATGTATGGCGATGCTATCGATAAAATTATCTATTGGTTAGAAAAAGCAAAAACCGTAGCAGAAAATCAAAAACAAGCCGATGCATTAGGACTTTTAATCCGCTACTATCAAACCGGAGATTTAAAAATATGGGATGAATATAATGTGGCCTGGGTTCAAGCAACTGAAGGTAATATCGATTACAACAACGGTTTTATCGAGGTGTATGCAGACCCATTAGGACATAGAGGATCTTATGAAAGCGTTGTACAAATCAAAGACTTTGATATGTCGGCTAAAATGGAGGTAATCTCTAAAAACGCACAATGGTTTGAAGACAACTCACCTTTATTACCAGCTCATAAAAAGAAAAATGTAGTAGGAGTTTCCTACAAAACCGTAATAGTAGCTTCGGAATCGGGCGACGCTTCACCGAGTACACCTATCGGAGTAAACTTACCTAATGCAGATTGGATTCGTGCAGAACACGGTTCTAAATCTATTTCATTAGGAAATATTATCGATGCTTACAATCATGCCGGTGGATCTGATCGTTTAAAAGAGTTTGCACATGATGAGGAAGAAGTGCGTTTAGAGGAAAAGTATGGCGAAATTGCTGATAAAATGCATACAGCACTACACGAAGTAGTAGGACATGCTTCTGGACAAATTAATCCGGGTGTGGGAACACCAAAAGAAACCTTGAAAAGTTATGCTTCTACCTTAGAAGAAGGTAGAGCGGATTTAGTGGGGCTTTATTATTTATACAATCCTAAATTGCAAGAAATGGGATTGGTAGACAATTGGAAAGAAATGGGAATGGCTGCTTATGATGGTTATATCCGTAATGGATTGATGACGCAATTAGTGCGTCTAGATTTGGGAGCAGACATCGAAGAAGCACATATGAGAAATCGTCAGTGGGTAAGTGCTTGGGTATATGAAAAAGGGAAAAAAGATAACGTTATCGAAAAAATCGTGCGCGATGGAAAAACCTATTTCAACATTACCAATTATGAAAAACTACACGATTTGTTTGGAGAGTTGCTAAAAGAAACGCAAAGAATAAAATCGGAAGGTGATTATAAAGCCGCTCAGAATTTGGTTGAAAACTACGGTGTAAAAGTAGATCAAGCCATTCACAAAGAAGTTTTGGCAAGAAACGCTAAATTCAAATCCGCTCCATATAGAGGATTTGTAAATCCGGTGATTGTTCCTAAAACTAACGATAAAGGTGAAATCACTTCTTTTGAGATGGAATACCCAAAAACTTTTGCGGAACAAATGTTGTACTATTCTAAAAACTACGGTTTTTTACCTTTGAACAACTAGAGTAATATAAATGCGAAAAGCGCCTTATCATTCATTTGATAAGGCGCTTTTTTGTTGTTGCTAGAGTTGGATTTTGAAGAATTAAAACGTTTTTATTTTTTTAAAAATTCATGCGGTCGTTTACCCAATAAATTATAAAAGCTATTACTAAAAGACTGCACGCTTTTATAACCAACTTGATAGGCAATCTCACTAACTGTCAAAGAGGTATTACTAAGCAGTTCTACCGCTTTGATACAGCGAATCAATTGAAGGTATTTAGCCATGGTAAGGCCAGTCTCTTTTTTAAATAAGCGTTCAAGTGTTCGGGTAGAAAAGTGTAGATGATTTGCCAAATCATCTATGGAAACCGCTTGTTGGTAGTTTTGATATAAAAAGCGAACCACTCCCAAGATATTCTCGTTCGATGATAGCGGTATACTCAGCGTCAAAGAATTCTTTGCAAAGGCCGGCAGTTCTGATAAGATAGCCGATAAAAACGATTCCTCTGCCTGATTTACAGCGGTATTCATCGACCATTTCTCTGTATATAAAATCATCTCCCGCAACACCTGCGGTACGCTAAATATTTGTAAGTGATTATAAAAATCATCGGTTAATTCACAATCGTAAAACAAGGTGCGCAAATACACGTTGGTGGCGGTAGAAGAACTCTTATGCGGTAAACTTGATGGAATCCACGCCGCATGATTCTGAGGTAATAAATACACCTGATCTTCGAGGTGTAAATATTGAAACCCCTCCTCAACAAAAATCAATTGCCCTTTGGGATGATCGTGAAAAGTATCTGGAAAGATCCAATGATTTTGATGTAAAACAAAACTCTTCTTGGTCAAACGCTCGAGGATAACTAAAGAATCTTCTGTTAGCATAATTGTAATTTGTCGTTTTAAGTATAAAGGTTGTCAATATTAAATAAAATTACAACATTAATTTTGCAATAAAGAATTTTTAAGTCGTCACAACAATGAAAAAGAAAGCAATTTCAGTAAAAACGGAAGATGAAAGTGCAGCTTCCAAGGGAGCAACCATTTTAATGATAGTTGGAATCATGTTGATTGCCGCCAATTTACGCGCGCCGCTGACTTCGGTGGGTCCGGTAATCTCAGAAATCAGTTACAGTTTAAAATTATCAAACTTTTTGGCGGGTATGGTCACTACGATACCCTTGATTGCTTTTGCAACCCTTTCGGGTTTTGCACCGAGAATATCAAATAGATTTGGAATGGAAACGACTTTATTAGTATCGTTGATGATTTTGATTGTTGGCCTTTTTATAAGACCGATGGACGGCACAGCTAGTTTGTTTTTAGGAGCGGCCTTGGTGGGGATTGGAATAACCATCGGAAATGTTTTGATGCCGGCTTTTATAAAAAATAATTTTAGTGATAGCATGGGTTTAATGACTGGATTATATGCTGTATCGATGAATTTAACTGCAGCTTTAGCTGCGGGATTTAGTATTCAAATCGGACAAATTACAGGACATGGATGGAGAGGATCTCTTGGAGTATGGATATTTTTGGCGGCATTGGCTTTAGTGTTTTGGTTGCCGCAGCTCAAAAGACAAAAACGCACCACTAATCTTCAACGGCATACTGAGGTGGAATCGTCGGTGAAAACAGCAATATATCGCTCTAAATTGGCTTGGAGTATCGCCCTGTTTATGGGGATACAGTCGTTGGTTTTCTATTGCGCGGCGGCTTGGTTTCCCAAAGTACTGCAAAGTTGGGGCATGTCTGCTGTAGATTCCGGTTGGATGTTATCAACGATACAGTTTGCACAATTGCCTTTAGCCTTTATTGGGCCTATCATCGCAAGCAAAATGAAAAGCCAAGTGCTGCTGGTTTGGATTACCGCTTTGCTGATGGCAATAGGTATTTTGGGAATGATTGTTTTTAAAACAGATTTTATCGTTTTATGGTGTATAAGCATTGGAATAGCAAGCGGATTGGCATTTAGTTTAGCCATGATGTTTTTTGTATTGCGCACTAAAAACGGGAAAGATGCCACCGAGATGTCGGGTATGGCACAGTCCATAGGATATTTAATAGCGGGTTGCGGACCTCCCTTATTCGGTATGATTTATGATTATACCCAAGACTGGAGTTATGCGTTAGTTCTCTTATTAGTCGCTTCTTTATCGTTGTTGGTATTTGGAATTATTGCGGGTAAAGAACGCACTATTTAATCGTAACTCGTATCGAACAACAACTCTCAAATATCGACGAATCTTCAGCAAGGCAAACAAACTAAAAAACCTATATTTGTAAGATAAAAGGAGATAATGGCTATAAAAATACTTCATACTGCAGACTGGCACTTGGGAAAGAGAATGGATTTTTTTTCTCGAATCGACGAGCAAAAACTGGTATTGCAGGAAATATGTTTGATTGCAGATGAGCAACAGGTTGATGCTGTAATTGTTGCAGGAGATTTATTTGATGTGTTTAACCCAGCTGTCGAGGCTGTGGAGTTGTTATATAAAACTTTAAAACGATTGACCAATAATGGTCAACGCCCGGTAATTGCTATAGCCGGAAATCACGATAGTCCAGATCGAATCGATGCACCGGATGCATTGGCTTTAGAGTGTGGGATTATATTTGTAGGATATCCACAGGCTACTTTGCGTCCCATCCAAATTGAAGGAGGATTTACTATTACAAAAACCGACCGCGGCTTTTTGGAAATCGCACTGCCACATTCAGCTATACCACTTCGCGTGATTACGACGCCCTATGCTAATGAATTGCGTTTAAAAACCTATTTGGGCACAGCGGACAAAGAAGCGGAAATGAATAAAGTACTTCACGACAGTTGGACGGCTCTGGCTGATCGGTATTGTGATGATCGCGGTGTTAATATATTAACCACCCATCTTTATATGTTAAAACGCGGTGGTGAAATTTTAGAGGAACCCGATGGTGAAAAGCCACTAAAGGTCGGTAATGCAGATTTGATCTATTCCGATAGTATTCCAACTCAAATTCAATATACCGCTTTAGGTCATTTACACCGATATCAAAATATTGGTGGAAATCGAAATCCCGTTGTTTATTCGAGTAGTCCATTGTGTTATTCTTTTGCTGAAGCAGGGCAACAGAAACAAGTGGTGATTATCGAGGCAGAACCCGGCGCAGCTGTTTCCTATCAACCTGTTGCATTGACAGCTGGGAGACCTTTGTTTCGAAAAAAATTTGAGCAGATTGATTTGGCTGTAGCGTGGTTGTTAGAAAATCCTTATGCTTTGGTAGAATTGACTATAGTTAGTGATACGTTTATCACCACCACAGATCTAAAGCGACTCTATGATAGCCACGATGGTATTATACATATTATCCCAATATTGACCAAACTAAAGGAGGCTAGCAATGCCAAGGTTTCCATTAATTTGGAACAGAATAGAGAAGGCTTGTTTGTTGATTACTTTACGTCTAAATACAAGCAAGAACCCAACGAAGAATTATTGAATTTGTTCCGAGAGATAAGCGGACAACAAAAAGATATATAATATGTTACCGATTCAACTGACTATTGAGGGATTGTATTCTTATCAATCCAAGCAAACCATTGATTTTACGACCTTGACCCAGTCGGGTTTGTTTGGGATTTTTGGAGGTGTAGGTTCTGGTAAATCATCGATATTGGAAGCGATCAGTTTAGCCTTATATGGCGAAACCGAACGCTTAAATAGCCGAGACAGTCGTGGATATAATATGTTGAATTTAAAATCGGATAAGGTTTATATCGAGTTTGATTTTACCAATTTTGAAGAGCGTAAATTCAAATTTACCGTATCGTGGAAACGAAAAAAGAAGTTTGAAGAAACCACACCGATGGAACGTTTGGCCTATGAATGGAAAAACGAGGCATGGATTCCAATGGAATCTGCCGATGCCACTTTGGTATTGGGATTGACTTACGAGAACTTTCGTAGAACCATCATCATTCCACAGGGTAAATTCAAGGAATTTTTAGAATTAAAAGGAGCCGATCGTTCGAAGATGATGAAGGAGATTTTTAATTTGGAGCGATTTGATTTAAGTCCACAGGTGTCCAATCTCCAACGCGACAATAATTTTAAAATAGAAAACCTCAAAGGGGTACTATCGGGTTTTGAATCGATTTCTATTGAAAGTGTTCAGCAACAGCAAAACGACTTAACGTCTACACAACAACAATTGACCTTGCTGAAAAACGATTTTGTACAGGTGGAAGCGGAATGGAAATCCTTACAAGAGGCGCAGCTTAAATTAGAAGCCTTGCGCAAGAGGGAATTGGAATTGAAGGAATTAGAACAGCAGAAAATAATTTTCGACAAACTCCAAGCTGATATTTTGGAGTTTGAAACAGTCGAAAAGGCTTTTAAAGAACTGATTAATAGAGAAGTTGCTTTAGAGAATGAAGAACAACAGCAAATAAAAAGTCAGCAAAATGTATTAACTGATAAATTGCAGTTAAGCCGTGAAATCGATGCTCAGAATCAGCAAATACTAAAGTGGCAAACGGCATTTGAACAATTGGATAGCCAAAAACAAAAGGTTTTAGACTTGGGTTATTTAGAAACTCTTAAAGAATTGGAGTTGCGCCTGTTTACTCAACGAGAGGCTCTGGACAAGGGCACTGTTTTTGTTGTGGAACAAGAAAGGGTAGAAACGGCTATTAAAAAGCAAATTCAAGAAAGTGAGACAATATTAGAAAACCTAAAATCGGAACGCATCGATGCGTCTCAATGGATAGCCATAGGCAATTGGTATCAAACCCAAGTTTTTTTGACAAAACAATTGGAGGAAATAGCGAAGAAGCAGATCGAAAATACGCGCGAATGCGAAAACACCTTAAAAGAATTTGAAGGTTTAAAGGTTGAACCAGCTACTTGGATTACGGTGTATACAGGTAAAATGGATCAATTGCTTCAACAAATTACACAGCAAAATCAATTGATAACAGAATGGACTGTAGCAACAGAATTGAGTCGTTATGTCACTGATTTACAAGACGGTGAAGCTTGCCCTTTATGCGGATCTTTAGAACATCCTCAAATCAGTCATCAAGCAGATGCTACGGAACAATTGACTTTAGCTCAACACCTAAAAAGTAAATTAGAAAAGGAGCATGCGGAATTGCAAAAACAACAAGTACTACTTCAAAAGGCTTCTTCAATCTACGACTTTTTAATTGTGCAAGCCGAGCGATTAGCAAAGGATAAGAAAGCGTTAGAAATTCAAATTACCGAACATTTAAGTTCTTTTATTTGGAAGGAGTTTAGTACGGACAATCCCGAATTGTTTGAAAGTAAGAAGCAGCGCGCTAAAGCATTGGAAGTAGAGCTTCACACCTTGGAGCAGACCATCAAATCGCTTCGTGAAAAACTTGTCATGCAACAAGAACTTACTCAAAAGGCTCATAAAAAAATGGCTGTTATAGAGATGGAGATCTCGGGTTTAGAAGGGCAATGCAATCAATTAAAAGAACAGATCAAATCTTTAGACCTACAAGATTACGAAACGGTTGATGTGGAAACGGTTAAGTTGCAGAAAAACGCATTGGCAGCAGAAAATGACTTGATCGAAAAAAGTTATAAGCTGGCGATAGATAAAATACAAGAGCTCAAGCCGCAATTAGCTACCAAGGTCGGAATTTGGGAAACCATAGAAAATCAGCTTCAGTTTATTCGTAAGAATCGCGAGCTTTTAAAAGTAAATATAGAAGAAGCCTTAGAGCGTCTACAGTTTAAAAATAGGGATGAGGTACACCGAATCTTAGCTAAAAACTGGAACCTAGAAGAAGAACGCCAACGCATCAATCAATTTCAATTTCTATTACAAAATACCCAGCAAATCATAGCAGAATTGCAATTGCAAACAGCCGGATTAAATTTTGAACAGCATTTATTTGAGGCAAAAGAACAACAATACCGTCAATTGCAAATCGAAGTGGAGCAAGCAGTGGGGAAAGTTAGCGCTTTGGAGCAAGAACTCCTTCGGGTACAATCGGCTTTGGAAAAGAAAAAAGAATTGATTGCACAAGCCAATGCTTTGGAGCGAAGAGCTTTGAATTTAACCACCATGACCAACTTGTTTAAAGCGAGTGGTTTTGTCAATTATGTATCGAGTATTTACCTGCAAAATTTATGCGATATCGCCAATGTGCGCTTTCACCGTCTCACTCGTAATCAATTGAGTTTAAAGTTAAATGAAAACAATGAATTTGAAGTGCTGGATTATCTGAATAACGGTTATGCGCGTTCGGTAAAAACACTGTCGGGTGGACAAGGTTTTCAGGCTTCTTTATGTTTGGCCTTGGCCTTGGCGGAGAGTATTCAATCTTTAAATAAAGCCGATAAAAATTTCTTTTTTATCGATGAAGGTTTTGGTACTCAAGATGCAGAGAGTATCAATACCGTATTTGAAACCTTGCAGTATTTGCACAAGGAAAATAGAGTAGTGGGGATTATTTCGCATGTAGAAGAACTTCAAGAGCGTATCCCAAGTTCGATATCAATTTACAAAAATGAAGAAAAAGGCAGTTATGTAGTGGTTAATTAACGAATTTTAATTTACCAAACTAAACATGTAAGCGTTCTCGAATCATGTCTAGACTTTTCTCCAGTATTTTGTAATCGTAGAATAATAAAATCAAAAGCAATAGTATTGGAATCAGCAGCACTTGATGGTGCGCGTATCCGATTAAAAAAGCACATAAAATAGCACCCGAAGCAAAAGAAAAAATAATTGATATGGTCAGTTGAATTTTTCGAATTTTAGACTTTCGTTCGCTTTTCTTTTTCATAATGATTTCCCCGAGTCCGATTCCAAAATCGGTTACCATACCTGTTAAGTGGGTGGTTCGTACTACATTTCCGCTAACCATCGATACAATCCCATTTTGCAGTCCCATTGCCGTGAACAGCAATAAGATTTCAAGGTCGATGATTTCATCGAGCTTGTAATTTCTCTGTAGATAGAGGCAACTTGTTAGAAAACCAATCTCTAATATTATGGGCAATACATAAGAAAATTTGATTCGCGTTCCGGTGAAAAGATTCGTACAAAGCGAAGCGATAAAAGAACCCAAAGCAAAGCAACCAATCCAGCTGATTATCTTTAAGAGTTGAGAATTCGGAGATTGGTTTTCTATAGCAATGGCCAATTCACCTACATGCCCGGTTAGGTTTGTAGTAAAGGTTGCCAATTCAGAAAATCCAAATACATTGATAATCCCGGCAACAAAAGCAAAAAAGACAGCTAATAATAAGTTGTGTTTAAACGTTCGATTGTCTCCTGTAGAACTAAGCATGGGTTAGAAATGATTGATTTTATAGTAAAGATACTATAAGACCAACAAATAAAAAATAATCTAGTCCGCGTTTTGATCCAGTAGCAAATCACTATAAGAGCGATCAATAAGATTTTCTGGTTGCAATTTAAAAGTGTTAAAATAGAAATCACATTGTTCTTTTAAACTGTGCATGGTATGGTTTTGTCCTTCATTCATTGCTTCTACTTCCACAAAAGTGCCAAGTTGCTGTACGATATCCAAGTGGAAGCGCACATTGTCGATGGCGTAAATCGTTCTTACTTTATCCACGATTACCTTTACTCCGAGCTGTGCGGTCAATATATTTTTTAAAGCGGCATTCGGCAGGTGTTGATAATAGATAACATCCGATTCTTTAGCGGTATCGGTATTCGCGCGATCATAGTGAATAAGGCTGTGATTTCCGCCAGCTTCTCGCAGTTTTAACCTTGCTGTTGAAGTGTTGAAATAGGTGTCTATTTGATGTTGGGTCTCTACAAAAGTTGCTTGGATGCTTAAAATCAACGCTTCTATTGTTTCAAGATTTTCGACGCGAGCTTTAAACTCTACATTTTGAATGTGCATACAGGCTGTTTTAATAAATCAAGTTAGTAGTGATGGTGTTAGTAATAATTTTTCCCTAGAACAATCTTCTCTCTACCGTTTGCCATACGCCATTGATTGGTGTCACGTAAAGAATAGGCGCAACCGCAATACTCTTGCATATAGAATTTTTCCTGTTTGCTGATATCAAGCATTCGACCTGCACCGCCTTTTTTACGCCAATTAAAGGTCCAATAGGTAATATCTGGATAATGGCTTGCTGCCAAACATCCGGATTTATTGATTTGCTCCATGTTTTTCCAACGAGAGATACCCAAAGAGCTGCTGATCACGTCAAAACCGTTTTCAAAAGCGTACAAAGCCGTACGTTCAAAACGCATATCAAAACACATCGTACAACGAATTCCCTTTTCAGGTTCCTGTTCCATCCCCTTAGCACGTGCGTACCAATCCTCAACGTCATAATCTCCATCGATGAAGGGAATATTGTGCTTAACGGCAAAACGAATGTTTTCTTCTTTGCGCAAATCATACTCCTTTTTTGGATGTATGTTGGGATTGTAAAAATAAATAGTAAAATCGATATCGGAGGCAACCAATGCTTCCATTACTTCACCAGCACAAGGAGCACAGCAAGAATGTAACAATAATTTTTTTCCATTTTCCGGTAAGACCAAGGTCTCTCTAATCAACTCTTTATTTTCCATTTTTGGGGAGGTATTTACAACTGCAATTTTAATCAAAATAGCTCGAATATGAAAATTTAATAGCCCGAGTTATTTTTAAAATGGTGCTACACCATCATTTGCTGCCTAGGACCCTACTGTTTTTGATAAATTAACTGCAATTGAAGCTTAAAACAGCATGGATTTTTATTTATTGTTTATTCAAACTATCTTTGCGCTTTTAATACAAGTCGAATCAATAATAACAGCCAAAATATGAAAATCGAAAAGCAATTGCAGGAAAGAAGCGGAAATCAATGCGAATTATGTGCCGCAACAGGTGACTTACAGATTTATGAAGTACCGCCTACTTCGGGTAATGTTACAGATAGAGAAATTTATATTTGTAATACCTGTACCGCACAGATTGAAAAAAGGGAAGAACTCGACGCAAAACATTGGAATTGCTTAACGTCTTCTATGTGGAGTGAAGTTCCCGCAGTACAGGTTGTAGCGTGGCGAATGTTAAACCGTTTTAGAAATGAAAGCTGGGCAGCTGATCTTTTGGAAATGATGTATTTAGATGAAGACATGATGACTTGGGCTAAAGCAACGGGTGATCACGAAGGAGATGCTGGAGTGGACTTACACAAAGACTGCAACGGTAATATTTTAGTTGGAGGAGACACCGTAACCTTAATTAAGGATTTGGATGTAAAAGGTTCAACGCTAAACGCCAAAATTGGAACTGCAGTGCGCAACATCCGTTTGGTACACGACAATACAGAACAAATCGAAGGAAAGGTTGATGGACAAACCATCGTGATCCTTACTAAATTCGTCAAAAAGCAGTCGTAATTATAATACTGTTATCATTGTGAATACATAAATAAAGCCTTTTTCTACTATGAAAAAGGCTTTTGTATTTTTAAGACTCTGCTTGAATTTTTAGCTGTTGATTCATCGCTTCAAAACCGGCTTTGGTGTTTTTTTCTAAATTGCTTTTAAACAGGGGAACCAATATACCAGAAAATGCTTCACTGTGTGTAAAAAGCGTATCTCCATCGGGCAATTGCTCTAGCAGAAAACGATGCTCTCCGTCAAACACACCTTTAAAAAGGAGTTGCCCCAACCATTTTAATTCTTTGTTTTCTTCGAAAACTAAAACTCGGGGTCTGAATTTCATATCGGGCAATGATATTTTTATGCGATTTCCAACGGCCACTTTTCCTTCAATGGATTTGATAAACGGATTCCACTGTGGGTAGCGTTCGAAATCGGTGAGGATTTTCCAAACTTTTTCGGGAGTCGCATGGATCGTAATTTGAGTTTCTATTTTCATAATCGATTTAGTATCGTTAGTTTATCAGGTTAATCAATCTTGTATGAGAAGAATCTTACTAATAGAGTTATAATAAATGTGTTGCTATAACGGCACAAGCTTCAGCATCGGCTAAGGCGTGATGGTGATTTTTTAAATCATAACCAAAGTATTGGGCAACCGTGCCCAATTGATGATTGCGCAGCTGAGGAAGTTTTTGCCTGGCTGTTTTCAGTGTACAATAAAATTCAAAGTTCGGGTAATCCACATCAAATGAAGCGTAAATGGCTTTTAAACAGCTCGAATCAAATGAACTGTTGTGAGCAACAAAAGGCAGGTTTTTAGTCTTGGCTAATAACTGTGCCCATACGTCGAAAAACAGCGGAGATTGTATGGTGTCCTGAAAAGTTAAGCCGTGTACGTTGGTCGTAAAGGACGTGTAAAAATTCGGTTCTGGTTTTATAAGACTATACAGCCGATCAGTGATGATATTATTCTCAACTATTACAAGCCCAAGGCTACAAATACTGCTTCTTTTAGCGTTGGCAGTTTCAAAGTCTATGGCGACAAAATCGGTCATTTTTATAGGGTATATCTGATTAATAGTTTATGTATTCAAGCTTGTTGTGAAATTATTTTTTCGTTTGATTCGCCGGCAATTCCATACGATATAAATCAAAACCTTTCGCCCAATAATCGGGTACAACTTCAAGTAGTTCAAATCCCATCTTTTGATAAAACACATAAGCTGCTTGTGAGGTTCGAACGCTGATGGTTTGAACGTGGTCGAGTTGTTTCAGCAGTTCAATTCTATATTGAGTTAATTGGCTCCCCAATCCCTTACCTTGATATTCGGGATGAAAAAAGTCCCAGCTGATTCTCCCTACGGTTTGGTCTTCTGAAAAGTTAATACCACCTGCACCTACAATTTGCCCTTCCAGTTCTACTACAAAATACCGTTCGCTATGATGGTTTAAATAATCGATCAGATCGTCGCGTTCATCAGCTGAAAAATATTGAGGTGTATTGAGATCAAATAATACCAATAATTCGGGCTGATCGCTGGGGTGGTACGGACGGATTATACTAGGCTTGGGCATCATAAGCGATTAAATAGTTAGCGTCATAAAAATCAACGAAGTGTCAAAGTTCAAACGAAGTGTAGTTTTTTCTGGATTTTCAATCACGATACAGCTCGATTTTTCTAGGTTGTAAATTTGCTCTTGAATTGCAATTTCAACTGCTTCTAAAGCAAATAATAGGATAAAAGGGTTGTTGCTCTGTTGGGATTGTTTGGTAATCTCGAGATGATGCTGTTTGATAGACTTATGAATCATCCAGTTAAAATCGGTACCCAATGAGGTTGAAACTACGGTGTCATTGGAGTCAAATAAAAAGATTTGTTGTTTCTCAAAGTGTTGTGCTGATTCGTTTATGGTTACATCTAGGGTATTGTCTAACATCGATAGATATCGGGTATATCCTTGAAATTGTGTAAAAACCGACGGACTTTGTTCTATGGTTGCGCTACTGATCCGAAATAGAAAATCTTTTTCCGCATAGCTACTATTGGAAGGATAAAGGTAATATTGATAGGTACTTCCACCGGCCCACAAATTGGGTTTGAGTTGTTCTAAGGATATAATATGTATTTTCACGTCAAGCATTGGGAATTTAAATCGTTACCAAAGATAAATAAATTGTTTTATTCTTTTCTTTTGTCCCTAAATTTGAAAGTCGATTGTCATTCAATAAATAGACATTAATAGTTTATCTTAACTTAAAAAAAACGATTTATGAAAGAATTTTTATTATTAATCCGCGAGCATTCCGACTACGGCAGTCATTCCCTTCAAGAAATGCAAGAAGAGATTGAAGAACATTTGAATTGGGTAGAAAAATTGATAGAAGAAGGGCGCTTTAAGGGTGGAAATCCTTTAGATGCAGCGGGAGTATCCATAAAGGGTAAAGACAGAGTTCAAACCGACGGACCATTTGTGGAAAGTAAGGAGTGTATTAGTGGGTTTTATTTCTTGTTAGCCGATTCATTAGAAGAAGCTACAGAGATAGGAAAGGGATGTCCGGCCTTGGATTTTGGAGCGACCATTGAAATTAGAGAAGTATTTCAAACCGAGGATGAATCAGACGAATAATACGGATATAAATAAATTAACCCATCATCTTTTTCGGGAAAACTCCGGCAAGATGATGGGGGTTTTATCTAAGGTTTTTGGTGCAAAACATTTGGATATCATTGCCGATGCCGTTCAGGATACTTTTGAAACGGCCGTGGTGCGGTGGCGATTCTCAGGAGTACCTGAAAATCCCAGTGCCTGGTTGATGAAAGTAGCTAAAAACAAAACAATCAACGCAATTAAGCGAACTAAGAAGTGGGAACGCCCGTATGAAGTTGAGCGAGCTGAGTTTGAGGGTAAAGAAATGTTTGATTTTACAGACGAAGAAATCATGGACAGTCAGTTACAGCTTTTGTTGCTTTGTTGTCGTGCGGATTTGTCGCAAAAGAATCAAATTGCAATCAGCCTTCATGTACTATGTGGTTTTGGTGTTTCGGAAATTTCCAATGCACTGTTAATGTCTGAGGAAGCAGTCAAAAAGGCAATAACGCGTATAAAAGCATTGTGGAGAACAACGCAAACAACAAGGTCGGTTAACTCGTTAAAAGTTATTTCTCAACAAGATAAACCGATACTGGAAATACTGTATTTAATGTTTAACGAGGGGTATAAAGTTACCAAAGGAAAAGACGGAATCAATTTGGATTTGTGCTTCGAGGCTATAAGATTAACAAAACTCTTATTATTGAATCGCAGTTCCCATTTTGAAACCCGAAGTTTGCTCGCGCTAATGTTTTTAAACATCGCTCGTTTCCCTGCTCGTATATCTGAAGCGGGATATTGGTTGACCTTAGAAGAACAAGATCGCAGTTTATGGAATAAAACCTATATGGAAGAGGGAATTTATTATTTACAAAGAGATGCATCGAATAAGGTTTTAAACGTATTTTATATAGAAGCATTGATTGTTTCTTTACATTGTTTAGCGGCTAAATTTGAAGAAACCAATTGGCAAAAGATCGTAGTACTCTACAAGCAGTTGGAAGTACTAAAGCCGAATAATTTTATAGTATGGTTTAACCGTATTATAGCGGAGAGTTTTTTGGGAGCGCCTGAGAAAAGTTTACAACAGCTAGCTAAGATAAGTCGAGATGAAATTAAAAATCACGAATTTACTTATTATACGGGTCTGGCTTATCTTTATGTTAAGACAGGTAATACACAAACAGCCTTAGAACTGTACAATAAATCACTACCCTTTGCCAATACCCAAATGGACGAGTTGTTTATTATGCGACGTATCAGCGACTTGATTCATCAATAAATAGGAGAATTAGATGTCCGAATACTACCAATTGATGCGTTTTAAAAACCAATTAGATTAAGGGGATTACTTTACATTTGTAGCCTAATTGAAGAACATTGAAAAAGACAACTGTTTTCTTTTTGGCGATTTTGTATTTAGTAGTATGCTCCGGCTTTACTACCTATACGCATTTGTGTCAAGGAGTGGAGCAGAACATATCCTTTTCCGATTCCAGTCGCGATGTTTTAGGTAAATGCGGATTTTGTCTTGCTGACGAAATGTCGAGTTCAGACAAAGACTGTTGTAAAGAAGTTGCAAAAAACTTTAAACTCAATGTAAAAACGTCACTGCCAAAACTACTTGATTTTAGCGCTAAATTTTTAGGTGATGCTTTGCCTCATCGTTTCTTTGGAGCCGTTTTCGAAGTTGTCGCTGTTAAAGAAAAGGTTCCGTTTTTCAATTACCAATCCTATACTGTTCCCCTTCCGAGCAATCCGCTCTATATATTCCACTGCGTTTATCGAATTTGATTTTATTCCATTGAATTAAACTAGCCTTCTTTTAGAATGGCTAACACAATTTCTATGGTTTAATCTTTAAATTATACATGATGAAAATGCAATTATTTGCATGGACAAGCTTATGGTGTTTATCGGTAGTCAGTCTACACGGGCAAACCCTTAATTTGTCTGATGCTTTGGAACAATCCGTTCTGAATTTTCAAAAAATAAAAGCGAAAGAGGCCGCTGTCAATGCTTCTGAAGAAAATGTGCGTTTTAACAAACGGGCCTATTTACCCGATTTTACGCTAGCTGCTCAGCAGAGTTATGGAACTATAAATGCACAAAATGGCCCCTTATATAGTTACGGTGGTTTGGGATCTGCTGCGTCTTCTATGCCTTTAGAAGAGCAAAATTGGAATGCCGCGTTTGGATCGTTATACTTAGCAAATATCAACTGGAATTTTTTCACCTTTGGAAAAATCAAAAATGAAATTAATGCAGCTCGATCCAAGCAGCAAGTCATGCAACAGGATTTGGAACAATTGCGATTCCAACATCAAGTAAAAGTAGGGGCAGCGTATTTTAATTTAATAGCTGCACAACGCATTAAATTTGTGCAGGAACGCAACGTGGAGCGGGCTTTGGTTATGGAAACCGTAACTGCAAGTCGCGCTAAAAGTGGCTTGATACCTGAGGTAGATTATGCAACAGCTCAGGCAGAGGTTTCCCATGCGCAAGCAGCTCGAATAAAAGCACTAGATAAGGAATTAGAATATTCAAAATCTCTAGCTGTTTTGATAGGAAATAACTATCAACAGTTTCAGTTAGATAGCTTGTATGTTTATCAAACTCCGACTTACTTGTCGGATTCTGAACGACATATAGAAAATCATCCCGTTCTGGAATGGCAACAAAGCCAGGTAGAAAACAGTGAACAACAAGAAAAAGTATTTGCCGCTTTGCAAAGACCATCCTTATCCCTATTTGGAGTTGTTCAAGGGCGAGGGTCGGGTTTTGAATGGAACTATGTCCAAGACAATACGGCTTTTTCAAAATCCTATAACGATGGGGTGGGTATTGATCGAACGAACTACCTTGTTGGAATTAATTTGTCGTGGAATCTAACGTCAATCCTGCGTCAATCTTCAAAAGTAAAAGAGCAGAAATACATTACCCAATCACTTCAAGAGGAGTATCAATATGCCTTTGAGAACCTTAAAGCTCAAAAGGAACTGACCAAAGAGCAGTGGAATAACGCATTGGAAGTTTTTGAACAAACGAAAATTCAAGTTACGGCAGCATCGAAGGCATATAAACAACATACGGCTTTATATACCAACGGACTCAGTTCCATAGTCGATTTGACACAGGCGATTTATCTGTTGCATCGTTCGGAAATCGATGCGGAAATCGCTCAAAACAATCTGTGGCAAGCACTGTGGATGGTAGCTGCGGCTACAGGAGATTTAGATTTATTGTTAAACGAAACTAAAAGCCTGAAAAGATGAATCTAATACGTTTTGCACTGCGCAAGCCAATATCTATTATGGTATTGGTGATAGGGTTGCTGTTTTTTGGAATCAAAGCTACCAAGGAAATCAAGGTAGATATATTGCCGGAAATGAACCTACCTGTAGTTTATATTGCACACTCGTTTAACGGGTATACGCCTCAACAAATGGAGGGGTATTTTACAAAAATGTATGTAAACATGATGTTGTTTACCAGTGGTATAGAAAGTATTGAAACCAAAAACTCTCAGGGACTTACCCTGATGAAAATTAATTTTTATGAAGGTACAAATATGGCGCAAGCCATAGCGGAGATCAATGCGCTGTCGAATCGTTCGCAAGTGTTTTTACCGCCGGGAGCACCGCCACCATTTATCATCCGATTTGACTCCTCAACACAACCGATTGGACAATTGGTTTTTAGAAGTGATTCGAAAACGAATAATCAATTACAGGATATTGCCAATTTTACAGCGCGACCGTTTTTGATTAAAATTCCCGGATTGACTACCGCGCCACCGTTTGGAGGAAGTCCGAGAACCGTGGAGATCAATATTGACCCCAATAAATTACGAGCACATCAATTATCACCGGATCAGATTGTTGAAGCAATCAGCAGAAATAATATTACAGCTCCATCTGGGAATCTGTATATTGATGACATCAATTATTTGACGCCAACCAATAACACCATTAAAAACGTAGAGGATTTTGGAAACATTCCGATTTTTAAGGGTACCGTGGACAATGTTTATATCCGCGACATCGCTACAGTAAAAGATGGCGCTGATATTACAACGGGTTATGCATTGATTAACGGTAAGCGTTCTGTGTATATCAACATAGCTAAGGCGGGAAATGCCTCGACTTGGGATGTGGTGAATAAATTGAAAAAATCCATACCGGATATTCAAAAGAATCTACCTGAAGACGTGTCCATATCCTATGAATTTGATCAATCCGTCTATGTGATTAATGCGGTTAAAAGTTTGATTCTCGAGGGCGTTTTGGGTGCGATTTTGACCGGTTTGATGGTTTTGCTATTTCTACGCGATAGAAGGGCGGCATTAATAGTGGTTTTAACGATTCCAATTTCGATTATTTCGGGAGTATTATTTCTAAAATTATTTGGACAAAGTATTAACATCATGTCTTTATCCGGACTGGCTTTGGCGATTGGGATATTGGTGGATGAAAGTACGGTGACTATCGAAAATATCCACCAGCATTTGGCGATGAAAAAAACCAAAGCGGAAGCGATTTGGGACGCCTGTAAAGAAATTGCTTTTCCTAAATTATTGATATTGCTGTGTATATTGGCGGTTTTTGCCCCTGCCTTTATGATGACGGGAATTCCGGGATCGTTATTTATGCCTTTGGCTCTAGCGATTGGTTTCTCGATGTTGTTTTCATTCCTTCTATCTCAAACATTTGTACCGGTCATGGCCAATTGGATGATGAAAGCCAAAACGGAAGAAGAACACAACAAACCCGAACGATTTGACCGTTTAAAAGATCGATTTACGGCTTTTTTAAATAGAATCATGCCGCATCGTAAAATCTTGTTGATCCTGAGTTTGGTCTTGGTGTCGGTCACGGTTGCTATGATGTATAGCTGGACAGGAAAAGATGTTTTACCTACGGCTAATTCGAGTCAGTTTCAGGTAAGAATCAAAGCCCCTGAAGGTATGCGAATTGAAAAAACGGAATTAAAAGTAAAAGCTGTACTCAGAGAGTTGGAAACTTTAATTGGTAAAGAGCACATTGCAATTTCATCGGTTTTTATTGGACAACACCCTTCTTCTTTTGCTGTGAGTCCGGTTTATCTGTATAATGCAGGACCTCATGAAGCCTTAATGCAGGTTGCCCTAAAAGATTTTGATGGGGATATCGCTGTATTGAAGGATCAAATCCGGGAGCATATCAGTAAAAAGTTACCTGAACTTCATTTGTCTTTTGAACCGATTGAATTAACAGAGAAAATTTTAAGTCAAGGTACCAATACTCCGATTGAAGTTCGGTTTTCGGGGATGATGAAAAAGATGAATGTCATGTATGCCAATAAGTTATTGGCTAAACTCAAGGAGATTGAATATTTGAGGGATCAGCAAATTCCCCAATCGCTAAACTATCCAGCAATAGAGATTGCTATTGATCGTGTTCGAGCGGCTCAATTGGGAGTGGATGTGCAGGATATTTCAAAATCCCTGGTGCCTAGTACGGCTTCATCCCGATATACCAATAAAAATATGTGGGTTGAAGGCATGATGGGGATAGCTTATGATGTGCAGATTCAAACGCCACAGAGTCAGTTAAACAGCCAAGAGGAATTATTAAAAATCCCCTTGACGAAGAATGCAGATCGACCAGTATTAGGTGATGTAGCAACTTTGGTTCCTACAAAAGTTTTTGGAGAGAGTTATAATCTTGGTACTATGGCTTATACGCCTGTAACGGCCAATGTTCATAAAACCGATTTAGGAAGGGCGCAAAAAGATGTTCAAGCAGCTATAGCCTCTTTAGGAGAATTGCCTAAAGGAGTTAATATTCAAGTTGCGGGAATGACTCCGGTACTCGATGATGTTATGGATAGTTTATCCATGGGTTTATTGATGGCTATTGTAGTGATTTTTTTAATGTTAACGGCCAATTTTCAGTCTTTTAGGGTTTCCTTAGTTATTTTAACTACCGTTCCTTTTGTGATATTGGGATCGTTGTTATTGCTAAATCTAACCGGATCAACGCTAAACTTACAATCCTATATGGGGATTATTATGTCTGTAGGAGTATCTATTGCCAATGCGGTATTGTTGATCAGTCATGCTGAAACCTTGCGAATGCAAAACGGCCAGGCCTTGCATGCTGCTATTGAAGCGGCATCGCTGCGTATTCGACCAATCTTAATGACAACTTTGGCGATGATGGCAGGAATGTTACCGATGGCTATTGGTCATGGTGAAGGTGGAGATCAAGTGGCACCATTAGCACGTGCGGTAATTGGAGGTTTGTTTGCCTCTTCGTTTAGCGTGTTGTTTTTGCTGCCAATGATGTTTGTGTGGATACAGGGCAAATCATCTATACAGTCACCTTCTCTAGACCCAGAAGATAAAGACAGTGCTTATTACATTAAAAAATAATTTAAATAACGTGACCAAAGCCGTGTTTGGATTTGTATTTGAACGCGGTTTTAGACCACTTAAAGATAGGTAGAAGATGAAAATTATATATTATACTTTTTTGGGAATGTCGCTTTTTGCTATTTCCTGTAATTCAGAAAAAAAAGAGGTAGAAACCCCTAAAATGGAGATGGGTATGAAACCCAATTTTGAAACGATTATTTTAGAAAAAACCAATCCGTTGACCTTTTTGCAGTTGACAGGAGAGTTGATTCCAGACAAACAAACGGCCATTTATGCTAAGGTAAACAGTTTTGTAAAAACTTTGTCGGTGGATATTGGCTCTAAAGTGACTAAAGGACAGGTCTTAATGACTTTGGAGGCACCAGAAATTCAGGCGCAATTGGCAGCGGCATTATCGCGTTGGAAAGCGCAGGAGGCGATTTATATCGCGACAAAAGCGAATTACGATCGATTGTTTCGAGCCAATGAAACCGAAGGTGCTGTGGCAAAGGATGCTATAGATCAGATTATAGCTAAAAAAGCGGCCGACCAAGCGCAATTAGTCGCTTTAAAATCGGCTTATAACGAAGTTCAGGTAATGGCAGATTATCTAATCATTCGCGCGCCTTTTAACGGAGTAATTGCTCAACGTAATGTGGAACTGGGTTCTTATGTAGGTCCGTCGGGCAAAGGTTCAGATTTACCTTTACTCGTACTTCAGGATAATAAAAAAATGCGTTTATCGCTATCTGTACCCGAGGCGCAGGCTTCCTATTTGAATTTAGGTGACAGCATTAAGTTCCAAGTAAAGGCAGTGCCACAAATGCAATTTGTAGCTAAAATATCGAGAAAATCGGGCTCACTAGATTCCAAACTTCGTTCAGAGAAGCTGGAAGCAGATATCGAAAACGGTTCTGGACTTTTAAAAGCGATGATGGTTGCAGAAGCTAAGATTCCTTTAAAGGCTTTACAACCTAGTTTTTTCGTTCCTAAAATGGCTGTAGTAGATGGGGGTGTTGCCCGTTATGTCATTCAGGTCAAAGATGGAAAAACAAAACATCAAGTCGTTTCCAAAGGAAGGATGATGGGGGATATGGTTGAGGTTTTTGGAGATTTGTCCAATGGGGATGCTATTTTGAAAATGGCTACCGAAGAAATAGAAGAGGGAATGGTAGTTCCTGCTGTTAAGTAGATTTTTTTTGTAGTTTTTTATTGATTTTTTTTTGCAGAGAGCAGGTTGCCGGTGATATCCGAGCAACCTGTTTTTTTTTAGTCTTTTCTTCCATCTGCCCATCCGCGTATCTGCATTTATAAATAAATAACCAATTACAGCAATTTTAAACCGACAGCATTTTATGGCGAATTCGCCCATCTGCCCATCCGCGTATCTGCATTTATAAATAAATAACCAATTACAGCAATTTTAAACCCACAGCATTTTATGGCGAATTCGCCCATCTGCCCATCCGCGTATCCGCCTTCAAGAATAGTTAACCAAACACTGCAATTTTAAACCCACAGCCCTCCCAAGCGAATTTGCCCATCTGCCCATTCGCGTATCTGCATTCTTTATATATAGGTATGGTTTTTATGAGCCTATTCGCTGATTCGTCCATTCGCTGATTCGCGAGTGCCCTTAATTTATATACCTCAATTTTAAACCTACAGCACTTTAAAGCGAATTCGCCCATTTGCGTATCCGCATTCTTGAAGAAATAACCCAACACCGCAATTTTAATCCCACAGCATTTTAAGATGAATTCGCCCATCTGCGTATCCAGATTCAAGAATAGTTAACCAAACACTGCAATTTTAAACCCACAGCACTTTAAAGCGAATTCGCCCATCTGCCCATCCGCGTATCCGCATTCACAAGCTCCCAAGCGAATTTGCCTATCCGCCCATCCGCGTATCCGCATTCAAGAATAGTTAACTAAGCACAGCAATTTTAAACCCACAGCACTTTAAGGCGAATTCGCCCATCTGCCCATCCGCGTATCCGCTTTTTTAAGTATCTGCACTAAAGCTAAAGTAAGGGGTATTAGTCTGTTAAGAAAGGAGCATAAAAAATACCAAAAATAAAAGAACAAAAGATTAGGAAAGCTAGAAAAAAGGGCTACTTTTGCACCCGCATTACCGCAGAAGTTCTTTGAGAAACGGAGTTAAAAAAAAGAAACATAGAAAGGGAGTTTTACTCTTTTAAAAATTTACGAAAATTAAATTTGTTTCTTAAATAATTAAAGTTGTATCTTTGCCACCCGCAAGGAAACAACGCTCTGACACATTATTGACAAGA
>NZ_JAHKRA010000019.1 GCF_019345525.1 Flavobacterium sp. NKUCC04_CG
GCGTATCCGCTTTTATAATCATTTCACCCCTACGGGGTTTTCCATAACCAACATTTTATTGTCTAGCATTATTTCACCCCTACGGGGTTCTCTGCCTATAAGCGAATAGGCACATCGGCGTATCCGCTTTTATAATCATTTCACCCCTACGGGGTTTTATTCTACGGAATTATACGATAAAAGCCTAGCGCAGCGCCACGGCACAAAATCCCTATCGTTTTGTCGCAGACGAAACCAAAGGGATTTTGCTAATACGTAAAACTGCATTTTTGTTACAATATTGATGTATCGTTTTCATAGAACCCCGTAGGGGTGACATGATTGTAGATGATGCGTAACACGGGAATGTTGTTTATAATAATATATCATTTTCGTATAACCCCGTAGGGGTGACATGATTGTAGATGATGCGTCACACGGGAATGTTGTTTATAATAATAATATATCATTTTCGTGGAACCTCGTAGGGGTGACATGATTATAGATGATGTGTAACACGGGAATGTTGTTTATAATAATGATATATCATTTTCGTGAAACCCCGTAGGGGTGACATGATTATAGAAAATGATGTGTCATTTTTGTAAAACCCCGTAGGGGTGACATGTTTAAAGCGACGCAACAAAAAAGCTAATTTTTTGGTTTATCTCACCAATAATCTTAGAAAAATCTCAAAATAGTTACAAAAAAAGCTACCTGATTAGGATAGCTTTTTGTATTGTCGGTCTAGTAAATTTATATTCCAATTTCGAATTGTACTCGTAAATACCAATTGTTTTTTTGGTTTCCCGATTGGTAACGAAGCTCATCGAAGGTTAATTCGGTCTGAATTTTAAAGGCGTGTTCCCATAAATATTTAGTAACACCGATGCTGTATTGATTGGTATTGGGTATATTTCTATCAAATAGTTCGTCTTGTACTTTCTGGGTGGAATAACGACCGATAATTTCATAATCACTCGGAAATACATAACTCAGTTGATAGTCCATACCTTGGCCTGCAAATACAAAATTACTTGCCACTGCGCCTTTGTCGTCGATTCCATAAGTGATAGGGTCGTCTGTCATTCTATTCATATATGACATCATCGCCGCCCAACCGTTGTATTTAAAAATCCCATCAAGTAATAAGGCGTTAAAGCGTCTTGGTTCATACAATAAATCTCCTAGCTGTCCTTGTGATAAATTCGCATTATTGTTTTGGTGATAGGTTCCTGATAACATTAGTTTAGGATCTTGTTCACGGGACAAATCTCCTTCAAAATATGCACCGTCTTTGGAGAAGGTACCGAAGGGAAGTAATTCTAATTTACCAGTAAGTGCTACGTTGGTTGCAGTACCAGTCCAATTCCTTCCTTGACCACTGGAAACTGCCGTTTTTATATTGTATGAAAAAGCGTCTTTGTGTTCTTGCAAATAGTAAGCTTGAATACCAAAATCACGATCTAAATTGAACTTGGCGTTGTTGATAGATCTGTCGGTGAGTTGTAGTGCTCCAGAAGAGTTTACACGTTGTCTATTTCCAGGAAGTTTCGTTTGTCCGAAAGTAAAACTCCAGTGTTGATTGGGACGATAAATAAGCGCGGCATCTCTAATGATGTTGATGTTTTTTCCTTCCTCTATTTCTCCTACGTCACCGGGTGCGAATGAAAGTTGTAATACATAGAGAAAATGCGGATTTCCAACATAACCATCGAAGCGAAGTCGCAGTCTTCTAATTTGGGCATCGTAAGCACCATCTTCACCGTCTTTTTCCATATAGGTAATTCTATTTTGCATTCGAAAACGGATATTTAATTGGAATATACTATCAGCTGAAGTCATTCCGAGTCCTTTTCCGTAGCTGTAGTATGGTAATGAAGACAATTTCAAATCATTGTTGACTTCACTTTTTTTAAATACCTGAGCCTGAGCTATTAAGCCGAAAAAGATAAAAATTAGGATGTATGCCTTTTTCATTTTATATTTTTTAAATTTACATGCACAAAACTAAACTTATTTTCGCTTGTAAGATAAAGAAATTGTTACTAGCAAATTAAGTGATTGTTAACTGAGTGTTAAGAAAGTAAATTTTATGGAAGTATCGTATATCGCATATCGTTTTGAAGTGGAACCTAGAGAGTTAGGAACTGAAATTTTAATTGCTGAACTAGCGGAAAAAGCTTTTGAAAGTTTTGAGGAATCCGAAACGGGAGTGTCTGCTTATGTTCAAAAAGCGCTTTGGAGTGAAGCTATTTTAGATGGGGTTCAAATTTTAGATTCTGATGATTTTAAAATTAGCTACACCGTTGAAGATATTGAGCAAATCAATTGGAATGAGGAGTGGGAGAAGAACTTTAACCCTATAGATGTTGATGGTATTTGTTATGTGAGAGCGCCTTTTCATGAAAAAACTGCGGCTCAGTATGATATCGTTATAGAACCTAAAATGAGTTTTGGAACCGGACATCACGAAACAACTTTTATGATGATTCGTCATATATTGCAAAACGACATGACTGACAAAGTGGTGTTGGATATGGGGTGTGGAACGGCTATCTTGGGTATATTAGCTGCTATGCGTGGAGCAAAACATGTTGATGCAATTGATATAGACAATTGGTGTTATTTGAATTCTATTGAAAATGCGGAGCGCAATAATTGCACGAATATTGATGTGTTTGAAGGTGATGCAAGTATTTTGACGAAGGAGCAGAAGTACCATATTATATTGGCTAACATCAATAGAAATATTTTATTAAATGATATGGTTACTTATGTGAATTGTTTGAAAGTAGGTGGGTCTATCTATTTTAGTGGTTTTTATACAGAAGATATTCCTTATATAAAAGAAGAGGCAGAAAAGCGTGGATTGGTTTTTGTTAATCAATTAGAAAAAAACAATTGGGTGTCTTTAAAGTTTAATAAAGCATAAAAGGATAAAAATGAGTACCAAGGAAAAAATATTAGAAGATATTGAGGTTTCAGAATTGATAGATGGTTTAAGTGAGATTGTTCTATACAATGATGATGTCAATACATTCGATCATGTAATTGATACCTTAATACGCGTTTGTGATCACACCCCAGAGCAAGCTGAGCAATGTGCGGTGTTGGTTCATTATAAAGGGCGTTGTACGGTTAAAACAGGTGCTTTTAAGGAATTAAAACCACAATGTTTGCAGTTGTTAGATGCGGGCTTAAGCGCTGAGATTATGTAATATTATAATTGTCCGAGAAGGAGGCAGTAAGAAATAGCTTAAAAAGAAAAAGAGCATTCCAATTGAGGAATGCTCTTTTCTGTTTATATGTAAATGGATATTAAGCCATGGTATGGAAAACGTTTTGAACGTCGTCATCTTCTTCGATGCGTTCTAGTAATTTTTCTACATCGGCAATTTGATCTTCCGTAAGTTCTTTGGTGATTTGTGGGATACGATCAAAACCAGACGAAAGTATTTCAATACCTCGAGCTTCGAGTTCTTTTTGAATGGCGCCGAAGCTTTCAAAAGGAGCATAGATCATGATACCATCTTCGTCGTCAAATATTTCGTCTATTCCAAAATCGATCAATTCCAATTCAAATTCTTCTAAATCGATACTATCATTTTTAGGGATTCTAAAATTACAAGTATGATCAAACATAAACTCTACTGAGCCTTGAGTTCCAAAGGTACCGTTACATTTGTTAAAGTAACTTCTGATGTTGGCAACGGTTCTATTGTTATTATCGGTAGCTGTTTCGATTAGAATAGCGATTCCATGTGGTGCATATCCTTCAAACAAGACTTCTTTATAATTGGCAGTATCCTTGTCGGATGCCTTTTTAATTGCTCTTTCAACGTTTTCTTTGGGCATGTTTGCCGCTTTGGCATTTTGAATAACGGCACGTAAACGAGAGTTGGAATCGGGATTAGGTCCGCCTTCTTTAACGGCCATAACGATATCTTTTCCAATTCTAGTAAACGTTTTTGCCATTGCAGACCAACGTTTTAGCTTTCTGTTTTTTCTAAATTCAAACGCTCTTCCCATTTCTTATTGCTTTTTAATCATTTTTGGAGTACAAAAATACGGGTAATTAATTTTTATTTTACAAAAAAGGAGGATTTAAATCCTCCTTTTTTACGGTTATTTTTTATAGAATGGTGTTTTAACTACTTGTGCAGCGATATCATTTTTTCTAATTCTGATAAATATTTCGCTACCTTCTTTGGCATAATCTACAGGAACATATCCCATACCGATCCCTTTGTTTAAAGATGGTGACATCGTACCGGAAGTGACTTTTCCAATAACTTCTCCTTCTTTGTTGACAATCTCATAATCATGACGAGGAATTCCTCTGTCTATCAATTCAAAACCGACTAACTTGTTTTTTAATCCAGCTTCTTTTTCTGCTTTTAAGTTTTCTGAATTGATAAAAGTTTTTGTGAATTTAGTTACCCAGCCTAATCCCGCTTCTAAAGGCGAAGTTTCGTCAGTGATTTCGTTTCCATAAAGGCAGTATCCCATTTCCAATCTTAATGTATCTCTAGCTGCCAAGCCAATTGGTTTGATGCCCCAAGCCGCTCCAGCTTCAAACACTTTATTCCAGATTGTTTCTACATCTTCATTTTTTACATAGATTTCAAAACCTCCAGAACCCGTATATCCCGTAGCAGAAATGATCACATTTTCTACTCCTGCGAAAGTAGTGGTCTCAAAGTGGTAGAACTTGATAGTAGCTAAGTCAATAGCAGCTAAACTTTGCATAGCTTCAATGGCTTTAGGACCTTGTATAGCTAAAAGAGAATAGGAATCAGAAAGATTCTCTAAAATCGCCCCTACATCATTATGAGAAGAAATCCAATTCCAATCTTTTTCAATATTGGAAGCGTTAACAACCATTAGATATTCTTCATCGTTAACCTTGTAAGTAATGATGTCATCAATAACACCACCGGTTTCATTTGGAAAATAACAATATTGCGCTTTTCCATCGGTCAAGACTGAAGCATCGTTAGAAGTAACTTTTTGTACTAAAGCAAGTGCTTGAGGTCCTGATATTTTGAATAAACCCATATGTGAAACATCAAATACTCCCACACCATTACGGATGGTTTCATGTTCGATGTTAACGCCTTCGTATTGAACTGGCATAGAAAATCCTGCGAAAGGAACCATTTTAGCTCCTAATGCTTCGTGTATGTGATTTAGAGTAACGTGTTTCATGGTAGTTGTGTGACAAATTGATTAAGGCCGCTAAAATAACCAATTTTTAGTTCACAAAAAAATGGATTTAGCTAAAGAATTAGTTCTCCGGTATCCGTAAAGTAGATTTTATTTTGTTTGAATTTATTCTCAATACATAGTACTGCCCTATCAATTACATGCTTACCGTTGATTCAGCAATGGAATTTGTTGCATAACATGATGATAAATATTGTTTTAACACAAAATGCCCCTCATTTCGATGGAATATTTCGCGTTTAAAAGCATTTTTAGAAAATTTATAATTTCGTATTTCTCAGTCGCAACGAATTCAATATAACGGATACCGAACTAAAACTCATGGCTAAAGCGGCAATCATCGGAGATAAAACGATTCCAAAAACGGGATATAAAATACCTGCAGCAATCGGTATTCCTATGGAATTGTAAAAAAAGGCAAAAAACAGGTTTTGTTTGATGTTTTTCATTACTGAATGACTGAGTTCAATTGCTTTTGGAATACCGTCTAGATCTCCTTTAAGCAAGGTGATTTCAGAACTTTCTATAGCGACATCGGTTCCGGTTCCCATAGATATACCAATATTGGCTTGAGCGAGAGCAGGAGCATCATTAATACCATCTCCAGCCATGGCTACTATTTTTCCACTGGACTGTAGTTTTTTAATTTCGCCTAATTTATCTTCAGGTAAGGCTTCAGCAAGGAAACGGTGAATACCGAGTTCACGCGATACAGCTAAAGCGGTATTTTTATTATCACCGGTAATCATAATTACTTCGATTCCTCGGTTTTGTAAATCCTGAACGGCCTTTTTACTGCTCGGTTTTATTTTGTCGTATAAAACGACATAGCCTAAGATTTCAGAACCCTCGGCAATATAAGAGACCGTTTTTCCCAAGCTTTGCTGCTGATTTACAGCCAAGGCCATTTGTGGGTCGAGAACCGCGTTGATTTCTTTCATCAACGCTCGATTCCCCAAAGAGATTTTTTTACCGTTTACTAGACCTTGAATTCCTTTACCGGTCTGTGAGATAAACATTTTTACTGGTATTAAAGAAACCGCTCTGTCTTTGGCAAATTGTATAAAAGACCGGGCTAAGGGATGTTCGCTATTTTGATTTAAAGATGCGGTAAGCTGTAATAGCTCATCGGTGGAATAAATAGAGTTATCGAACGAAACTATTTTTTCTATAGATGGTTTTCCTTCGGTTAACGTACCGGTTTTGTCTGTGATTAAAACATTGATTTTATTGCTGATTTCTAAGGCTTCGGCATTTTTAATCAGTATACCATTTTGCGCACCTTTACCTATGCCAACCATAATCGACATGGGTGTGGCTAAGCCTAGTGCACAGGGACAGGCGATGATCAGTACAGCTAAGGCGTTGACAAAGGCATAGACCATTTTAGGGTCTGGTCCCCAGATATACCAAATTCCGAAGGTTATAATTGCGATAGCAATTACGGTAGGTACAAAATACTTAGCGACCTTATCTGCTAGTTTTTGGATCGGAGCTCGGGAGCGACTGGCTGTATTGACCATCTCAATAATTTTAGCTAACAAAGTATCGCTGCCAACTTTTTCAGCTTTCATAATAAAACTTTGGGTGCCATTTATCGTACCTGCAATGACTTTGTCCGTTTCCTTTTTCTGAACGGGAATCGGTTCTCCGGTAATCATTGCTTCATCTATACTACTTTCGCCTTCGTCAATAATGCCATCGACAGGTATTTTTTCACCAGGTTTTACGCGCAGTCTAAATCCAATTTCAATTTTTTCAATATCGATTTTTTCATCGCCTTGATCCGTAACTAAGGTTGCATCGGTAGGAGCGAGTTTTAGTAATTCTTTAATGGCGCCACTGGTTCTGCTATGTGCTTTGGCTTCCATCACTTGGCCGACAAGCACCAAAGTTAAAATAACTGCTACCGACTCAAAATACAAATGAATGGTACCGTGCTCGCCGCGAAAATCATCGGGAAAAATGGATGGAAAAAACAAGGCTATCAAACTAAATAAGAAACCCGCTGCAGTCCCCAAACCAATTAAACTAAACATATTTAAATTCCATGTTTTAAACGACGTCCATGCGCGTTCAAAGAACATCCAGGTAACGTAGATGACAGGTAAACAGAATAGCAATTGTATGTAATTTGAAATTTGATGTGGAATTAGCTTGGATACAGGATTTCCCGGTAACATATCTCCCATGGAAAGTATAAAAATAGGTAGGGTAAAGGCTGTTGCTATTTTTAGCTTTTTAAGCAAGTCTTTATAGGTCGTGTCCTCGGGTTCTATTGAAAGGGTTTTAGGTATTAAATCCATACCGCATTTTGGGCAAGACCCCGGTTCATCATAGGTTTTGTCACCTTCGCACAACATCGGGCAATAATAGACCGTTTTTACAATTTTCTTAGCGGGTATTTGTTCTAGATTCATACCGCAAATTGGACACCCGACATTGGTATCATAAATTTTGTCTCCTTCACACAACATGGGACAGAAATATTTACCGGCGTGGTCGCTCATGCTTTTTGGAACTTCGACTTCATGGGCTTCATGATCAACGTGTACAGCTGCTAAAGTTTCTTGAGTTCCGTCTTGATGAGTAATGATTTCTTGGATGATATAATCACCTTTTTTATATAAAGCCTTTTGGATTTCTTCGGTACTTATGTTTTGTTTCATCTCGACATCGGCTCGACTGTTTTCAAGCGTTACCGCAGCTCGAATTCCTTCTATATCATTTAGGGTGTCTTCTACTTTGGTGCGACAACCGTTACAGGTCATTCCGGTTATTTTATATATTTTTTTCATTATATTTCTCTTAAACGGTTAATTGATAAAATTACGTAAATGGTTTTAACATGTAAATAGGTAAAGTTACTAAAGATAATAATCATTTTCCTTTTATAGTTGGATGCGCTGTATGAATCTTTGCGAATACAAATCAGGCGGATAACGATTTATAATTAAGAAACCGCTACTTAAGTTATGAGTTTTTGCCAATTATAGTGATATTTCCGTTTTACCTATACAGATTATTATAGTGAATAATCAAAGTAAGGCTGGAAGTGGAGTTTCATTGCCGGTTGATGGCATGGATAATAAAATTCTGTATGAGATTATGATGTATACCGTTCCATTCTTGATCGAGATAAATCCAAGTTGTAGAAATCATAGATGGTATGCTGTCGCTATGCTGTGAAAATAGAAAATGTCATTTTATTTAAAGGTTTCGCTTTCCACAAGCTTTCCCCTAACGTCAAAGGAAGTCCAGTTGCCTGTTTTTTTATTGTCTTTAAAATCACCGTATTCTCTTAAAGTCCCATTTTTATCGTATTTTTTGTAATTGCCGTGTAATTGCCCTTTTTTGTAAGTTGATTGAGTGTATGAAGGGTCGGTAGCAGTATAATCGCACCAAATTCCATCTCGATCTTCACCTTCATAATTGCCCTCAGACTGCCTCTTTCCGCTTTCAAAGTAAGAGATTTGCGGTCCTTTTTTATATCCCATTTGATAAGTGGCCACCGTTTCAATACTACCATTGGGATAATACCAAATCCACAGACCGTTTGCCAAGCCATTTACATAATGGCTTTCGCGTTGCAATATGTGGTCTTCATAAAGACACCAAAGTCCGTTTTGTTTGCCGTCGATGACTTCGCCGACTTCGGTTTGTATATTGATGTCAGTTGAGCTGTCATTTGATGCTGTAGATAGGTGTTGGCCATAACTGCTTTGAAAAAAGACAGCTCCAAGGAATAGGCTAATCGTTTTAAAAGACGGTGTCAAAAGCTTTTGATTTTTGCGGGTTTTAAGCTGTGGGTTTGATTTAAGGTATTATTGATGTCGACATACTTTAATCCGGTATTCGTTCTAAAAATAATTTCTTATTGTTTTTTGTCGTGACTGATCATCCAATGAATGCCAAATTGGTCGGTAAACATACCAAACCAAGCGCCCCAAAATGTTTTTTCAAGTGGAGTTGTTACGGTTCCGTTTTTTGACAGTTCACTAAAAAGACGTTGTGCTTCCTCTTCTGAAGGAACATTTATGGCAAGAGAAACATTGTTTCCAACTTTTAATTCGGGGTCAAAGTGTAGGGATTGGTCACTTCCTATAAGTGTGGTTTTTGGATTGATGGGTAACAATATGTGCAACACGCGCTTGCCCTCCTCTTCCGTTAAGGGGATATCCGAAGGAAAATCACTAAAACGAGTAATTTGAGATAGTTCGCCACCAAAAATACGGTGGTAAAAAGTAAAGGCTTGTTCACAGTTTCCGTCAAAATGTAAATAGGGGTTAATCGTAGTCATTAGTAGTCGTTTTTCAAATTGTGGTTTTAGACGAATTTTTGTTAACTTAAAGATAAGAAAAAAATATTTAAAAATGTTCTTATTCTGTGATTTAAAGCAAAAAAGTCAAGGAACTAGGCTGTTTTGAGCTTGTTTTTTTTTCCGTAAAAAAGTTTGCTTAAAAAGCAGAAGGAAACTAATAATTCTTTAATGAAAAAGTGCGAAATCTTGGTGTATTTTGATTATTTTTGCAAAAAAATACAACACTAACTTCCATATTATGTACAAAAGCTTAATTCGTCCGATACTGTTTAAATTTGACCCAGAAAAAGTCCATCATTTTACTTTTTTTTCGGTGCGATGGATCAATAAGATTCCTGGAGTATCTAGTATGATTAGAAGTTTTTGTCAGTTAAACGATCCGCGATTGGAACGAGAGGTTTTTGGATTAAAGTTTAAAAATCCAGTAGGATTGGCAGCTGGTTTAGATAAAGACGCAGCCATGTATTCGGAATTGGAAAATTTTGGTTTTGGCTTTATCGAAATCGGTACACTAACACCTAAACCGCAGGAGGGAAATCCGAAGAAGCGACTGTTCCGATTAAAATCAGATCAGGGTATTATAAACCGTATGGGGTTTAACAATGGAGGAGTTGATGCAGCGGTTACTCGATTAAAAAAGAATAAGGGTACTTTAATTGGTGGGAATATTGGCAAAAACAAATTAACAGCAAATGAAGATGCCATAAGCGATTATGAAATATGTTTTGAAGCCTTGTTTGACCATGTTGATTATTTTGTTGTGAATGTCAGTTCTCCTAACACACCGAATTTAAGAGCATTACAAGACAAAGAGCCATTAAAGGCGCTGTTACATGCTTTGCAAACAAAAAATACCAAAAAAAAATCACCCAAACCGATACTTCTCAAAATCGCTCCAGACTTAACTGATGAGCAATTATTGGACATTATTGAAATTGTTGACGAAACAAAAATTGCAGGTGTAATCGCGACCAATACAACCATTTCTAGAGACCATTTATTATCTCCAGAGCAAACAGAGATGGGCGGACTGAGCGGTAAACCGTTGACAAAAAGAAGCACTGAAGTCATTCGTTTTCTTTCAGAAAAGAGCAATCGTTCCTTTCCGATAATTGGGGTAGGGGGTATTCACACTGCAGCAGATGCTATTGAAAAATTAGATGCTGGAGCAACTTTAGTACAGCTTTACACGGGCTTTATTTATGAGGGACCTGGGTTAATTAAGTCGATTAACAAAGCAATTTTAGCAAAAAAATAGAATAAAAATGTCTTCAGAAGTTTTACTTACTTTTTTTGTGACTAGTTTGGTATTAATCCTAACTCCTGGACCGGATATACTGTATGTACTTTCTCAAAGTATCACTAGAGGAAGTAAGTATGGTATTGCGACAACTTTGGGGCAAATAGGTGGATTGATGTTTCACTTAGCGCTTTTTGCATTTGGAGTTTCCGGTTTAATTATCGGATCAGATATCGTATTTACGATGGTCAAAATGATGGGAGCTGCTTATCTATTCTGGTTGTCTTATAAAGTTTATCATACAGCGGATATCTTGGTTAGTGAAGATAAAAAAGCGGCAGAAAAATCCTTTATGGGTTTTGTGCGTCAGGGGCTATTGATGAATGTGATGAACCCTAAAGTGATGATGTTTTTTCTGGCCTTATTTCCCACTTTTATATCGGAAAATGCAGGTAGTGTAAGAACGCAAGTTTTTACTTTAGGATTGGTTTTTATCACACAAACATTGGTGGTTTTTACTACGGTAAGTATCATTGCTTCACAGCTAACGGACGTTTTACAAAGCAATCAAACCTTTAATTCCTTTTTAAAGTGGATGCAAATTGTTGTTTTTACAGGATTGGGAATTTATATTTTACTTTAAATAGTTACTGCTAAAGAAGCTTTTTCATAGAATGCCTAATCCCTAATTTTCTTTTGCACAATAAATATCTTTCCTATATCTTTGAAACCCTATGAAGCCAGTAAAAATTATAGAATGCCCTCGTGATGCGATGCAAGGCATTAAGATGTTTATCCCAACTGAAAAGAAAGTACAATATATCCAATCCCTTTTAAGAGTAGGGTTTGATACTATTGACTTTGGAAGTTTTGTATCCGCTAAGGCTATTCCTCAAATGCAGGATACTGCCGAATTATTGGCACAATTGGATTTGTCTAAAACTCAAAGTAAGTTGTTGGCTATAATTGCTAATACACGTGGAGCAGAATTGGCTTCTGAACATAAGGAAATTAAGTATTTGGGGTTTCCTTTTTCTATTTCTGAAAACTTTCAGATGCGTAACACGCATAAAACCATAGCAGAATCGCTGGTGACTCTTCAAGAAATTTTAAATATTGCAGCCAAATGTGATAAAGAAGTAGTGGCTTATTTGTCTATGGGATTTGGAAATCCGTATGGAGATCCGTGGAATGTGGATATTGTAGGAGCTTGGACGGAAAAACTATCCAATATGGGAGTTAAGATACTATCGCTTTCGGATACGGTAGGAAGTTCTACGCCGGAGGTTATTGATTATTTGTTTTCAAATTTGATACCGAAATATCCCAATATTGAATTTGGTGCCCATTTGCATACGACCCCGGATCGTTGGTTTGAAAAAATAGATGCTGCCTATAAAGCAGGATGTTTGAGATTTGACGGTGCGATAAAGGGATATGGTGGTTGTCCGATGGCTAAAGATGACTTGACTGGTAATATGCCGACAGAAAAAATGTTAAGTTATTTTACGGCGAACAAGGTAGCTACTAACTTGAGCGCTATGTCATTTGAAAGTTCTTATAACGAAGCATTAAAAATTTTTAATTTTTATCATTAATCTTTTTTATTTGATTTAAAAACGCTAAATTTGCGTGCAATTCAACTACAAATTGCAATGAAAGCACATACAGCTAAAATCATAGGAGAGGGATTGACATACGACGATGTATTGTTAATACCAAGTTACTCAGAGATCTTACCAAGAGAGGTAAGTATTAAATCAAAATTTTCCAAAAACATTACGTTAAATGTTCCTATAGTTTCTGCTGCTATGGATACGGTTACTGAAAGTGCGATGGCTATTGCTATGGCTCGTGAGGGAGGTATCGGTGTGTTGCATAAAAACATGACTATAGAACAGCAAGCTGCTGAAGTTCGCAAGGTTAAACGCGCAGAGTCCGGTATGATTATCGATCCAGTGACTTTGCCATTATCTGCTAATGTTGGTGATGCTAAAAGAGCCATGGCCGAATACGGTATTGGTGGTATACCAGTAGTTGATGAGAATATGGTATTAAAGGGAATCGTTACCAATCGCGATCTTCGTTTTGAAAAAATAAACGAACGATCTATTTTGGAAGTGATGACTAAAGAAAATATTGTTACAGCGGCAGAGGGTACAACTTTACCTGAAGCTGAGGGTATTCTTCAAGAAAATAAAATCGAAAAACTTCCTGTAGTCAATAGTAATTATCAATTAGTGGGATTAATCACTTTTAGAGATATTACCAAATTGACACAAAAACCGAATGCCAATAAAGATAAATTTGGTAGACTTCGCGTAGCTGCTGCATTAGGAGTAACTGCCGATGCTGTGGAACGTGCTGCTGCACTAGTTGCAGCGGGAGTAGATGCCTTGATTATTGATACGGCTCATGGACATTCCAAAGGTGTAATTAGTGTCTTAAAAGACGTTAAGAGCAACTTTCCTCAAATTGACGTAGTGGTTGGAAATATCGCTACTCCAGAAGCGGCTTTGTTTTTAGTTGAAAATGGTGCTGATGCGGTTAAGGTTGGAATTGGACCTGGATCAATCTGTACTACAAGAGTAGTGGCAGGAGTTGGTTTTCCTCAATTTTCAGCTATTTTAGAAGTAGCTGCGGCATTGGAAGGAACGGGAATCCCAGTTATTGGTGATGGAGGAATTCGTTATACAGGAGATATACCTAAAGCCTTGGCAGCAGGTGCTGACTGTGTGATGTTGGGGTCGATGTTAGCAGGTACTAAGGAATCTCCGGGTGAAACCATCATTTTTGAAGGTAGAAAATTCAAATCATACCGCGGTATGGGATCGGTTGAAGCGATGAAGGAAGGTTCTAAAGACCGTTATTTCCAAGATGTTGAAGACGATGTAAAGAAATTGGTGCCAGAAGGTATCGTAGGACGTGTTCCGTATAAAGGAGAGTTGGATGAAAGCATGCAACAATTCATCGGAGGACTACGTGCTGGTATGGGTTACTGTGGAGCTAAAGACGTGAAAACACTTCAAAAAACTTCTCGTTTTATCCGTTTAACTGCATCGGGTATAGGCGAAAGTCACCCACATAATGTTACGATTACTAAAGAAGCTCCGAATTATTCAAGATAGTTTTAGTTTGGACTAAGATTAAATATTTAAGAGGCTGTCTGTAAGGGCAGCCTCTTTGTTTTCTAATTTTTTTTAATTGATAATAAATGTTTTTTTCGGTTAAAAATTGGAAATAATAACAATCCATATTTAAATAAAAATATTTTACAAAATAGGCCGCCTCCAGATGTGAGAGGGCTTATTTTTTTTGCAGTAACTGTTGATTTTGATATACCTACGGCAGCATTTAATCCACGCCGAATCCTTTTGTTTTAATTTCGTAGGAATAATCTGATAAAATCAACTAGTATGGTTTTGACTTTTAAATTATGTGGTGATTTTGATGTAGAAATAGTTTTTCGCATAGTACTAAAAAATTAGAGTTTAAGTTGTCAATATGGATAAGTGATTTATAGGCATATTGTATAATTTAATCAACTATATTTTTGTTTTTAACTTAAAATTCAGTTAAAAAATGAGATTAATGCGGTTATTTGCTGGAATTAAATAAAATTTGTTAACGTTTTAGTAACCTAGCAATAATGTAGTAGAAACACCCATTGCACGGATATGAAATACATTTGCTACAGACAAACAGATTGATAAACAAGCTAATTTAATAACGCAATTACTTATGGAAACCATGGCATCACAAAACCAAGTATTTTATGGGTCTTTATTATATGCAATCTCATTAATATGGGCATTAAGCATATTGTATAAGAAGGAGACTAAAAAGAGTAAGGAAACATATTGGATGGTAATCATACTTGCGCTACCGTTTTTAGGAACAATCATTTACCTCTTAAAACACTACACCTCGGGCAAGAAAGGAAAATTTGCAACCTCTTAAGGAATAGTTCTGTGTTTTGATTTTAATGCTTAGCGTTTTAAGTATCTAATGTAAATTTTATATCGAGGATTTTTATAAAAAAAGTGAGACTATAATCTCACTTTTTTGGTTTATTGTTCTCATAAAAATCTTTATAATTCCGTAACCGTTTTAATGTTCATTGAGTAGTCGGCTTTAAAAATCATTTTTGTTCCACAAACACAAGCGATGTATTCCGCAGTATTTCCTGAATCTTTACCACTAATTATTTTGATGTTTGCTATAGCACAAGAGGTCAATTTAGAAATGTCTTTTTTGATTCTTGGAATACTAGAAGGATGGGTTATTTTGCCATCTGCGAAACTTCTAATTTCATCATTATCGGTAAGTAAACAAACATTGTCTTTCTCGACAGTTTTATTTTTTTCTGTTTTAGCAACCTCTGCTTTTTTTGAAGTCTTTTCCTTAGTATTTTGGGCAATTGCACAAGAGTAAGTTACACTCAATACAGCCAATACAAATAAAATCTTTTTCATAGCTAAAAGGTATTTTGGGTTGATAATTAAAAACAATACACGTTTTTTGAAATATATTAACGATTAAAAGTGATTTTTATAGCTTTACAAATCAAAAAATAAAGTTTTTTATTTTGAAATGTGGGTTTTGTTCTGTTTTTTAAAAGTTTGACAGTACGATAATACGTATGGATTTTGATGAAAATTAAAATCGCATGAATAACAAAGGCAACTGGTTCACTGTAGAATTATCTAGACAAAGGCAGTGAGGTATAATATGTGAATGTATCAGTTTACCTCTAATCCAAAGTTTGCACACCACCACCATTGACAAACAATACTTGCCCGCTTGTCCAACTCGATATAGGCGCTGCAAAATACAACACAGCCCCAGCAATATCTTCGGGTTCACCTAATCTCTGTAACGGGGTATGTTGAAGCATGCGTTTCTCTATCTCTGGAGTTAAAACCGTGCTTAGAGCATGAGTTCTAACAGCACCTGGTCCGATGGCATTGACACGGATTTCGGGACCGTAATCAAAGGCAATGTTTCTGGTCATATGATTTACAGCTGCTTTTGACGAAGCATAAGCACTGATAGCCGGACTGGTATTGATGGAAGCCATAGAAGATATATTGATGATACTTCCATAACCTTCCTTCTTCATATATGGTGCTATCAATTGACACAACCTCCACATACTAAATACATTCATTTCAAATACTTTGGCAAATTGAGCTACATCTATTTTTTCTGGGTTTTCCCTGCCAGCGCCACCACCACCTACATTGTTAACCAAAATATGTATTCCTCCGTAAACTGAAATCGTTTGATCTACCAAGTTAACTAGGGCTTCATCTTTTGTGACATCGCAGTGAATTGCCAAGGCCTTTCCACCACTTTTTTGAATCTCGTCAGCCGTTTGCTTTGCAGCCTCTAAATTGTAGTCCGATACAACCACTTGAGCGCCATAAGCAGCTAATATTTGACAACTGGCTTTCCCTATTCCAGCTGCACCACCGGTTACTATAGCTGTTTTTCCGGTTAGATTAAAGAGTTTTGACGTATCCATATCGCATTTATAAATGATGTTGTTATTGAAGAAATGACAGTACTATAGATTCATTTAATGTTGTTGCTTTCTTTTACAATTTACATAAAAAATATGATTTATGAGTTATAATTCAAAAAGTATTGATTTATATATTGTTGTGGTCCGTTTTTATAAAGAAGTACTTCATTCATCAACATAATATCCTTTATGGGACTCATCACCATCAATAAATGTTTTTAAGCCTCCTTTTTTTAAATTTTCTTCCCGGAATACATCCTCATAGTCTTTGATAAGGAGTTGACTGGGCACTATGTGTATATCAAAAATTAATTCCCTGGGCTCATTATCCTCAAAATTGCCAAAAATGGAGATATGATGTTTTGCATATCCGATATTCATGGAGGCAGTGTAACTTAGTCGTATAAACCCCTCTTTGCCAATGGGAATCATTTTTGTTGTACCATCATTGATGACAATACAAGCACAAGAAGTGAAAATATCACTGATGACCAACGGAGCCTTACCCGTATTTTTAATTTTATACACCAGTTCTATCATTTGTTCGTATAGGATAGGGGAATAATGCCGATTATTATCTTGGATTTCTATATTCGTTTTATGTTTAGTCAAATCACTATTACACGACATCAAAGTAAGTACTAAGCAGCATGTGATGTAGTATCGTTTTATCATAGGTTGTGGAGTTAAGGAGTTCAAAACGGTCTTTTATAATTTAGTAGTTCTACACTTATTTACAGTGGCGGTTTTATGTTATTGGTTGCTGGAAATTTGGATTTCATCGCATGCCCATTGGCTTTTAGTCGCTGTTTGGTTGAATATTTTTATATCTATGGAGGAGGCATTACTATCAAGGTCTTTCGTAGTAAAGGTGTATTCGACGGTGTTGTCATTGTTTTTTGAGACAGTAATTAGCCATTGCTGTAGGGAATCTGAATCGGTAATCCGAACTTCTTTGGGCGGGTAAATATGATGGGTAGGGTCGTTGAGGAAGCGCATTTTAACTTGGAAGCTTCCGGTGGGTAATTGACTTATTTGAAATTCTAAATCCTTAGTACCTATAGTCCAACCAAGTAAAAAATCACGGCTAAAGCCCAATTTTCCATCTGTTAATCCCTTTAAATCTATATTTTTAGATTCGAGTTGATTCGTTTTGATCGGCTTTATTGAATAAGGCTTCTTAATCCATTCCTGCCATTGGTTTAAATAGGAGTCTATCGTATTGCGTTCACTATAGTTTAAAATCTTATGCTGTTTAAAATCTTTTTCTAAACGGTGGATCTCCTTTTCTATATCGCTCTTTACGTTTATTTGCCCATTGATAAGCGAAAAAGCTCCTTCTGTTGCGATACCGCATGAATAGGCAGTTTGCAATTGTGTAAAACCCAAGGCGCTATATAGCTTTTCCAGTTTTACCCTTTCGCTATTGTGGGTTGTGGGTATGATTTGGTGTAGTGACTTATAAAATTCGGTGAATTGGACCGTATTAAAATAGCTGTTTTTAAGGTCATCGAAACTACTGTATAAGTCATAGTGGCGTTGGCTTTGCTGAAAATTATATTCCAATTCACTATAATAATTTGTCAATAGCTGATGTGATTTAGGATAAAAATGTTTTAAATAAGTAGCAACCAATTTATTTACGTCTTGGTCAACATGCCTCATAAGAGCTGAAATAACATAGGTTTTTACATCGTCAAAAGGGGCATAATCATATCCGCTTGCATGCAGGAAAAGGCCAGTGACTCCGAGTGATTTAAATTGTTGTGCTTGTTTTTGAAAGCCGATGAGTACGGGAATTGGCGTTAAATAGTCGTCAAAATTCGCTGCGTAATCCCATAAGTAAACTGCAGCAGTTAGTTTTTTCCAGTTGAGGATTTGCTGTTTAAAGCTTTCGAATTGTTGGGAGTTTTCATCCAGTAGTTGTCCTTTGGGCAAATGGATGGTACTTAAAAATATTCCAACATTTTTTTCTAATCTTACGATGCCTGGATTTTGAGTTGTTCGATAGGCCAACATAAAAAAATGTGCCGTGGGAAAATCTTTTGCCAATCGATTGTTGAATCGTAAAACTGATGGAGAAGCATTGGTTGCCGTATTTTGAGCAGTTAGGCATAGTTTACAGTTACATACCAGATCATTGTCGTTTGGCGCTAACATAAAATTTAGTGATGGAGTTAGTCCATGTTGATCAATAATATAAGCCTTAACTTGAGAATAGAGCAAAGGGGAACTAAAACAAAATTGCTGTTTTGTTTTAGTTCCGTTGATTTCTGCCTGTGTATCTGGATTCTGATTGTCTATAATTTGTGCTAATTGATGCCCCCAGATTCCCCAATCGGTGTCGATTGAGTTATTTCCCATTATACGGGCATGGTCAATGTCGGTATTGGGCGCGAAAAAGGGTTCTCTATAATCAAAATCAAATTCTTTTTTAGAAGTCACAAAATCGATAGTAGCTGGCGGTAAATCTTCTACGGCGAGTCCGAGATTGTCTTGACCTATTTTTTCGATCAGTTCGTAAATAAGCCATAATGCAATAGCTTCTGAACGGCAAATTAATAGAAGTTTGTTTTTATCTCGAACAATTTCATAACTAAAAGTACTTGAAGGACGAACTTCTATTTGCAATCCAAATTCACCTTTTGTTAGTTCGCTTTGGCTGTTTTTTTGTATGATTTTAGGGCCAGAAATACTTCTGTTTTTTAGATGGGTATAGAGGTAGTCTGCCCATTTATTTGGAATAGGTGTTGCTTTATTATTTAGCACTACAAAAACTTCGGAATTCAAAGTGTTTGATTCCATGGTCTGACAGCTTGATAGTAAAGCGAACAGTGAACAGAAATAAATTTTAAAAAGCGACATGTATATTGAAGTATAGGGTATAAAAATTTTTATAAATTGCAGGTGTCGTTATGTCTGTATCGTTTGAATTGTCGTCATTTTCATGAACCACTGTTTCATTTTGATTTTTAAAATTGTGCCAACTTCCGATGATGTTTGCCGATACGTTTTTTGTTAGTAATCGACCAAATCCAGCGCCTACTTGAGTGTTATTTATCGAAAAAGTACGGAGGTTTTGTATGTCAATTACATCGACATCAGTACTTGAACCGATTCCGGTTTGAAATAAGATATAATCCTTAGGAGTATCGATAAAATATTTGCCGGTAAAGTTGAGATTGTAAAACCAATTTTTATCTAAAGAAAATTGATTGAGTTTTAGGCTTAAGCGAAAATCATTGATTTCCTTGGAAACGCTTACAACTACATTATACAGTTTTTCATCAGTAGTTAGTCGTCTATATCCCAAACCGATTTCTGTTTCCCAGTCTTTGCTCCAATATCGGTTTAACGCCGCTTGAGCGATTAGTTTGGGAAAATAGTCGTTGGCCATTCCAAACTCTATTTGATGTGACCAGTTGGTTTTCCATTTTTTATTCCATGCTGCAACGGCTTGTATTCCCTGTCCTCCAGATCTTCCGGTATAATTTAAACGGCCAGTCCAATATTGGTTTTTCCCAATTCGACTGTATTCAAAACTAGAAGTGTTAAGCTTAGTGCTGTTGTCGTCAAAATTTGAAATAGCGTGGGTCAGGTTAATTTCGTTTTTTAGACTTTTTTGATGCAAATAATTTAAGCGCTGTTTAAAACTGCTATATTCCAATAATGTGGGTTCGTAATAGCGTTGGTAATAGTAGGCAGAATCGTTTTTTTGTTGCTCGTAGGCCAAGCCTTTTAAATATTTGATTTCTTTATTCTTAGGGTCGAGCCGTAAAGCTTTATTCGTTAATTCCAATAGGCGCGCTGATTTTTTCTCTTTTAATAATTGAGGAGAATACGTGACGACTGTTGCGATAAAGGCTGCATTGGATTTCTGATGATAGGGGTTGGTCTCGATTTCTTGAATCATTAAATCGAGCGCCTCCTCATAATTGTTGTTGCCCAATTGAATGGATTCTGCTAGTTTTATTTTAAAAGTAACGTCTTCGGCATAGGTTTGAGTAGCAATCGCTGCATAATGTTTCATCAAGTCCCATTTTTTCATGGTTGCAGCAGTGCTTATTGCATATTCCAATGCTTGTTTGTTAAGAGGATCTTGCGTCAACCAGTGCTGGGCATAATTGAGGGCTACTGGAATGGCATGGTTTTCTAAGGCGTCTTTAATTATTTTTACCATCAATTCTTCATAGCCGATAAGTGCGTAGAAACGGTCTTTGTATTCGGTTTTCTGTAAACCTTCTTCGTAAATTAATGGAGCTTGATCTGGGCGGTTGAGTAGATAATATAGATTGGCTTTTTTAAAATAAAGATTCGCTTGCTGAGGTTGTATGCTGAGCAGGGTGTTTAAAGCCTCTTCGGCTTTATTGTAATTTGCTGATTGAAAATAGGCATTGTAAAGACCTGTATTTGCTGAATTTCTTTGCTCTTGATCGCCGTGATTCTGAACTATTTTCCAAAGTTCAATGGCTAGAGGGTAATTGGAATCTGCCATGGCATCTTTGGCATCGGCAATGGATATTTGAGCATAGGCCGCTTCTAGATCCAAATCATTGGGGTAATCCGTATTTAATTTTCTTGTAATGCTTTTAATTTTAGAGGTGTTTCCCATTGCTTTAAACAAGTTTAGTTCTTTTAAAGCCAGTTTCTTTGAAGTTCCGATGGCTGCTCTATGGCGGTTTAAAACCATAAGAGCTTCATCGTATTGATGCTGGGAGACAAGTTGATTGAAGACAATCTCAAAAGCCTCAGTATCTGCGGGATTTTTGTCTAAAAGCTTACCGAATAAAACAAAGAGACTACCGTCTTTAGCAGCTTGTGCGGACGAACTGAGAAAATACTTGTTTTGTTTGTCCAAGTTCATCGAAGGAGTGGCTTTTTTTTGCTGATTGATATATTTTAAACCGGCTTCGTATTGCTGACTTTGGTCGTATAAACTCAGTTTCTTTAAAACCAAATCGGGGTCATTTGGGAATTGATTCAGCCCTCTATCAGTAATGATTAGTGCATTGGAATAATCGCCTATTTTAATATAGGTATTGATCAAATTCAAATAATTTTTGATGTTGTTTGAATTGGTTTTCAATAGTTTTTTATTCAACTCTATGGCCTCATCGTAGTAGCCTTGTTTGTTTTTTTGGTCGATAGTAACCTCCATTTGGTAGTTGATATCACGGAGAATGGATTGATCTTCAGGATAGATGTCTGACAACCTTTTTAATAGTCTATTGGCTTCTGTTGGATTACCTTGTTGTCGGTATAAATCAATTTTTTTTAGCCATAGGTCCTTCGAATAAGGGCTGGACTCCAGCAGTTCATTTACATAGCCAATAGCACTAGAATATCGTTGGGTTACCGTTTCGATATGCAGTAATAATTTTTTAACATCTAGATTATTTGGATTAAACTCCAAAGATTTATTTAATTCGAAAAGTGCTTTCTTATATTGTTTCTTCTCAATATAGTACTTCCCAAGTAATATGCGTAGTTCGGCATCATTGGGGTATTTTTCGATTGCTTTTACCAGCCAATTTTTGGCAGTGTCCCAGTCTCCATTTTTATACAATTCATTAATTTTAGTATGGATCTCTACTTTATTCGTTAAATCTATTGCGGTCTGACCGTAGGAAGAAAGGCTTAAAAAGAAAAACATAAGCAGTGTCACTATGCGATTGGTGTGATTTGGAGCTAATTGATTGGTTATTATTCGTGTCATTGATAGTGGGTAATTAAGAATAAACAGTGATATCTTAATCAATTTGAGTTAGTTTAAAAAAGAATTAGGATAAAGGCGGATTGGCTTTTTCGTCGGAAGTCGCAGACTTATCCGTTTGAGAAAACCCTTTACGAGTCATTTGTCCCCATTTAAATTCCTTACGAGTTAAGAGCTGTATGTAACCAGCAAGTGTAAAAAAGATAATAAAGGGATGATATAAAAAGGCTTCTAGTGAGGATGAGATAATGAGTTGAACATATTCAAACATGGTTCGGTATTGTTTTTTAACCGAAAAATCCAGGGAAATGGTTAAAATTGATATGCATAATCCAATGAGATAAACATAAGCAAACATCAGCCAAAATGTTTTCACATTGATTTGTGAAGTAAAGAATAAATAGAGCAGTAAAAAAAAGCCAAGGATTTCTATAAGCGGTGCTAATAACTCAAATATTAAGATATAAGGTAGTGTAACCAAGCCCATTCTTCCGTATTTTTTATTAAACAAAAAACGATGATGAACAAAGAAAATTTGCAATAGTCCGCGACCCCAACGCGAACGTTGACGGTATAAAATCTTGAGATTTGGCGGGCCTTCTGTCCAACAGCAACTGTGTGGAGTATTGACTATTTTGTATGGCAAATTGTGATCTTTCATATGAGCAATCATGCGTAAGGTCATGTCCATATCCTCTGCATGAGACTCACCGTCGTAACCACCTGCTGCAATCACTATTTTTTTGTCAAACAATCCAAAACCGCCAGATACATTTGGAATAGCATTAAAAAAAGCCCAACCCATTTTTGTAATTAAATATGATCGTAGGTATTCGGTTTCTTGAAATATGGGAAAAAAACTACGTGGCGGACGAACTCGAGTTATTTGAACACGATCAATTTCGCAACCATTGACCATCCGCATAGTCCCACCCACTGCAATTACAGGTATTTTGGAATCAAGTACAGGCAATACGACTTTACTTAAGGTATCTTTGGCTAATATACAGTCAACATCCGTGTTTACGAAGTAGTCGTATTTGGCAATATTAAGTCCTGCATTCATAGCATCGGCCTTAGTGCCTCCATTTTTTTTATCCACTATAGTAAGTTTTCTATATAGGGAATTCGTGGATTTATAAATTCTTTTAATCGGCTGACTGATTACTTTTTCAATGATATAATGGGGCACTTCAATCAAGTCAAAAGCCTCAATAAGTAATTTTAGGGTGTCGTCTTTACTGCCATCATTTACAATAACTACTTCAAAATTGGGATATTCCAAATCTAGAAAAGCTCGAGTTGCATCAACCACAACCACTTCTTCGTTATAGGCTCCTGCTACTATAGAGATTGGAGGTGCGATTTCCGGATGTGCTAACAAAATGTTTTCTTCTACCTTAGTGTATTTTAGTTTGTTTTTAAAGGTATTGAGGTAACCGAAAAAAGCCAGAAACAAAGATATCACAACGAGTATAGTAGCGTAAAAAAAGATGGCATACTGGTAAAATTGTATAAAGGATTCCATATTAATTGGGAACAAGAGTTTGGCATGTGTTTTGGCTATGCGAAAACCTTACTTCAGCTAATATTTCTGAGTCAAAGGGACTATTGACTTCGGAGAGTGATTCCATTTTTAATTGGCCTTCGAATCCATAGTCCGTTAAGGCATAGGCCAATTGAATTTTGATGCTGTTGTCGTGACTTTGTTGGTAGCTTTCACCGAGAAACGCTAGTGTTCTCTCGGTTTTCAATTTTGACAAAGTGTTGATAATCGCTTTTTGAAGTAGGGCTAATGAGCTGGAATACATAGCAATCAGCGTACGGTCTGCGGCCTTATAATCCAGAACACCCAAAGTCTCTATGATTTGTTTTTGAATATGTGTATTGGCTTCTGTTGGTAGTATTTGAATCAAGAAATCGCCACAGTTGTATTGACGAAATAGTCCTATTTCTTGTATAATGAATCGTTTAAAATCAATTAGCGTTGCATTTTCTACCCAACGAGATAAATCAGGTAATTCATGCGTTGCTGCTTTTTTTGTTAAATAATGATGTACTCGAAGCTCGTCTAAAGCATTGAAATCCTTATCAAAATTTTCCTCAAAAAAGGTATAGGGATTGTTTTTGTCGTATTCTATAAAAGCTGCACGCGACTGTTTTCTAAAATCCTTGTTTCTATGGTAAACAGAATGTAATAACAGAGAACCGGAAAGCAATTGTTCCAATTGATCCATTTTCCTGAGTGCTTCTTTTCGTTTTAGTAATCGGCCTTTTAAAAGAGCAGCTTGCCAGTAATTAGGAAGTTGTAAATGATTCATAACCATCAATAAATTCTTACTATTTATGGTTTTTCCAGCGTTTTTTATCTGACTAATCAGCTCAATCAAGCATTCGGTATACAGATTTTTATTTTTCTTACCATAGGAAATACGGGAGTTTCTTAAAAGGTCTGTAATCGCAATTTCGGACAACTGTTGTGGATTAATTAGAATTTCGTGGAGTTTTTCTCTGTAAAAACTCATAAACTGTTCTTTAATTCGTTTTTTACGGAGGTAAGTAAGATTAAGTACTATAATGTGTACAATCGAAAATATAAAAACAACCATCAAAAAAGTAGCAAGTAAAACGGTCACTTTTATTACGGCTGAAGCAGCTTCGTATTCAGCTTCTAAATAATAAAAATAGTATTTCAGATAAAACGCTAAGCTCATGTTTTGATTTTTTAAATTTTATTTTTTTTCAGAAAGTCGGTGCAAGCATGTTCTTAAGTAATTAAAACACCCTTTTGAAGTTTGATGAACCGATTTAATTTTATGAGTGTAAAACTAATTAGTGATTTGTTTTTCTATCAATTTTTGTCGAGACAATGTAGGGGACAATTGAGGGACATTTTTTTAAATACTGATTTTCAGTAACTTATTTGTTTTTTGTCTTTAAATTAATAGAGTTTGAAAGGAACTGTTTATTTCGATTATTGAGCTAGTCTGGGTTTGTCATAAGGGGACATTAAAAGAGATTTTTTTTATTTTTAGAAGAGGTAACTGGAGTTTATCAGGAAATTTTAAAGTTGAATATTTTTATTTTTTATTTGTTTTATTCACATAAAGTACTATTAATGTTATTGTAATTATGATTATATGTGTATTAAAACGTATATCATCATGATTTTAATGACTAAAAAGTAAAGCGTATATCTGTTTAAGTAAAAATATTTTGTGACTTTTTAGTTATTTGGTGTCTAAACATATTTAACCAATTACTTAAATTTTTTTATTTTTTAAATATGCTTTTTCATTTTTCGAATCTACAGTAATAAAAAATTTATATTTTTTAGTAAGCGTTTTTTAACGACAACCATTAACTTGAAATCACTATTTTATTTTCTATTTCTATCCCTATTGTTAACTATTTGTTGTTTGGATAATAGTTCTTTGATGATAAGGAAGAGGGGATACCAAGCCTATGACACGACCATACTTCAATTTGAGTCGATAAATATTTTTATGGTTAGTGCTAACAACTCTTTAAAATCTTATACAAAAGCTTTTGATTTTTCTATTTATGATGTCGTTGAGTCAAGCGCTTTGAATTTTTCCAAATGGAATTATGATAGATGGAGTTGTTCTAGTCGTATTTCTTACTGTGAAATTTCGTTTTTAGATGTGATGCATTTGTGGTGGAATAAAAATAGAAAAAATAACGTCTTGGTCTTAAATATGATTAATCCAGTTTTAGAACTGTTCTATCATTATAGCTTCCAGCATTATTTATGGGTTTTTCTAGAAAACCTGGCTCGAAATTCTGATTTACAGCAAGCTAAAGCTGTTTTAGGCTCTATAGATTTTAATAATGCTCAAGCGGTCTATCTTGATAATACCGACAATATCATCATTAAGACCAAAGATCAACTGCGAAATGCCAAAGTATTAGATAGTAAAGCCGAAAGCTATTTGGACCAATGCTTATATGTAGAGGCCTTAAATGATTTACATAAAAATCTTTCCATAGCTGAAAAGTCTAATTCTCCTATGCAAGTAATGTTTGTAAAAAGGCAATTAGCGCTATTCTATATGCAATTAGAAGATTACATTCAGTCCAAAAAATATTTAGATGAAGCTTTACAATTATCGAGAAGCAAGAGTTATTTAGTCTCGGATGAATACGATATTTTGAAGATTAAACTGGAGTTAAACAAGAAATTAGATGATCAAAGTGAAGAATTTGCAATTCTAAAGCGTTTGAATGAATTAAGAGATTCTATAGACTATACCGATAAGGAACAAAATAATATTAATGCAATCACGCTTAAATACCAAAAGGGTTTATACGACGAAAGATTTCGATTAAATCAGACTATTTTGGAAAAGGAATTTTTTCTAAATCAATTGTTTCGGATTATTTTTATTCTGTTCATCTTAGTAATCGTAATTATCGGTTATCGAATGAAAATTAAAAACAAAACAATCCATCTCAATAGGGAGATTCTCTTGTTGGAATACGAGAAATTAAATTTAGAGAAAAACATAACGGAACGAAATCAAAATCGATACACCAGCCAATCAAATTTTCAAAATTTACCCTTAGCTAGCATAAGTTATCCCATTGAAAAGCGCGGTACTATTATGGAGCCTTCAAGTTTATTTGAGGGAAGTAGGCTTCATGATTTATTAAAATCTCATTTGATGACCGACGAGAAGTGGATTGGTTTTAAACAGGCTTTTATAGAAGAATTTCCCTCGTTTTACAAAAATTTAAAAACAAATTACCCAAGCTTGACGGAATATAATTTGCGAATAATTTTTTTAACAAAACTCGAGTTGAACAATCATGAAATAGCCAGAGTATTGGGAATCAGTTATGATGCCGTTAAAAAGGCCAAGCAGCGATTAAGGAAAAAAGTGGAAGAACCCTCAGTGGAGGATTTTATTAAGGTATTGAATTGATTTTTAAAAGCTTATTCGCGGATTTGGATTGTAAATCGTAAATCCGCGAATAAGTGAATTAGCCTTGAAAAGGCCTGTTTTTTGCTGTAACCCAGAGGTAAATTCCCACAAGTATAAAGGGAATGCTTAGCCATTGACCAGTTAATAGAATAGGATTGGCTCCTTCGAAACCACCCTGACTTTCCTTAACAAATTCTACGATAAAACGTACGGCCCATAGCAAAACTAAGAACACACCAAAAATCAATCCCAATTTTTTACGAGCATCGGTTTTCCAATACATATAATACAATACGGCAAAGACCAAGATATATCCAAACGCTTCATACAATTGCGTAGGGTGTTTTGCAACCACTTCATTGAGATAAGGTAAGAACTCAGGGTTTTTTTGAATGGCGTTATAAGCTTGATTATAATCGGGTATTCCCGTGATTTCTACAGCTTCTCTATGTGTGAATTTATCGCGTAAAAAACGAATTCCAAAAGCACTAGTGGTTTCGTGACCGATGATTTCCGAATTAAAAAAGTTACCTAAACGAACGAATACTCCGCCAAAAGTTACCGGTAAAACGATACGGTCCAGTATCCATAATATAGGTTTTTTGATAACATTACGACTGTAATAAATCATAACCAAGATAATTGCAATAGCAGCACCATGACTGGCTAATCCGCTAAATCCGACTATTTCGAATTTCGGAGAGAAACGTACCGGTGAAATAATTTCAAAAAGATTGTGTTTATAATAGTCCCAATCATAAAAGAAGACATGCCCCAATCTGGCCCCAATCAGGGTTGCCAATACGGTATAAATAAAAAGTTTGTCGAGTTTCTCAACGGATTCTCCTTCGCGATCGTAAATCTTTTTCATGATAAACCATCCCAAACCAAAGGCCAATACAAACATCAAGCTGTAAAAGCGCAATTTAAAAAATCCCAAATCCCAACCTTCGCTAGGATTCCATATAATATTTAATGCGTATGTCATATAAAAGGTATTGAAAGGTAAATGTATATATTTATCGCTTAGGATAAAAGTCTCCGTTGGATTTTATTATGGAACAGGATCATAACCGCTACCACCCCAAGGATGGCAACTTGCAATGCGTTTGATACCCAACCAGCCTCCCTTAAACAAACCGTGCTTTTGTAACGCCTCTAAGGTATAATGAGAACAAGTAGGAGAGTACCGACATGCTGACGGTAAAAAGGGTGAAATACCCGCCTGATAAAAACGGATCAGAACCACAAACGGAAAAATAGCGATTTTTTTAAGCATAACGATAAAGAATAAAAAAAGCTAGTAGATTTTATCTACTAGCTCCATATTTATTATAAAGTAAATGTAGTGCCTTCTTTTCCATCCTTTAGTTGAATATCTAAAGCCAGGAGGTTGTCTCGAATTTCATCGGACAACGCAAAGTTTTTATTGGCACGTGCTTCATTTCTCATAGTAATTAGCAAGTCAACTACTTGTTGCAATTTTTCATTGGCTTGAGTGGAAGATTCAGCAGCTTCCAAGCCCAATACATCAAAAGTAAAGGCGTGAATAGCAGCGGAAAACTCCATCAAATCAGCCGCAGTAATCTGCTCTTTTTGCTCTTTCAACAAATTAATCAACCGAACCGCTTCAAATAACTGTGCTATTAAGATAGGACTGTTAAAATCGTCGTTCATCGCATCATAACAATTTTGTTTCCAAGCAGCAATGTCAACAGTAGATACCGTGCTAGGCGTAATCTCATTCAAGTTTTTAATCGCTTCTAAGAGCCTGTTAAAACCTTTTTCAGATGCGAGTATAGCCTCGTCAGAAAAGTCCAGGATACTTCTGTAATGTGCTTGTAAGATGAAGAAACGAGCAACCGAAGGAGAAAAGGCTTTGCTTAAAAGCGCATTGTCTCCTGAAAACAATTCCTCAGGTAAAATATTATTACCCGTTGATTTGGACATTTTTTTACCGTTCAAAGTCAGCATATTCGCGTGCATCCAGTAATTTACTGGAGTATTGCCTGTACAAGCTTCATTCTGAGCGATTTCGCATTCGTGGTGTGGGAATTTTAAATCCATTCCTCCTCCGTGAATATCAAAGTGTTTTCCCAAGTATTTAGTGCTCATGGCTGTACACTCCAAATGCCACCCTGGAAAACCATCTCCCCAAGGCGATGGCCAACGCATGATGTGTTGCGGTTCGGCTTTTTTCCAAAGGGCAAAATCATGAGGACTTTTCTTATCCGACTGTCCGTCCAATTCGCGAGAATTTGACATTAAATCATCTATATTTCGACCGCTTAAAATACCGTATTGATAGGATTTACTATATTTTTCAACGTCAAAATAAACCGATCCGTTTACTTCATAAGCAAAACCGTTTTTGATGATTTCATTGACAATTTCAATTTGCTCAATAATGTGACCCGTAGCTGTCGGTTCGATATTGGGAGGTAAATTGTTGAATTGATTCAATATAGCATGGAAATTTAAGGTGTATTTCTGCACCACTTCCATAGGCTCAATCTGTTCCAATCTCGCTTTTTTTGCGATTTTATCTTCACCCTCATCTACATCATCTACAATATGTCCTACATCCGTAATGTTTCGAACGTAACGCACCTGATAGCCCAAATGTTTGAAATAACGATTGACCAAATCAAAAGAGATAAAAGTTCTACAGTTTCCTAAATGTACATAATTGTAAACCGTAGGTCCACAAACATACATCCCCACTTTACCTTCGTTAATGGGAGTAAAAACCTCTTTCTTCCCCGTCAGGGAATTGTAAACTTTTAAAGTTTGATTTTGATATAATGTCATAATTATTTGGGATTTTTAATGCTATTTAGAATTGGGTGTCCAATTTGATATAATCCAAAAACTCTCTGCGTACTTTATCTTCTTTAAAACGACCACCGAATTCAGCCGTTACCGTACTGCTTTCAATATCGCGTATTCCTCTAGAATTAACACAAAGGTGTTTCGCATCCATGACACAGGCAACATCTTCCGTGTTTAAAACGCGTTTTAACTCGTTGACAATTTGGATGGTTAAACGCTCTTGAACTTGCGGGCGTTTGGCGTAATAATCGACAATGCGGTTCATTTTGGATAAACCAACAACAGTACCGTTTGAAATATAAGCTACATGCGCTCTACCGATAATTGGCAATAAATGGTGTTCACAAGTAGAATAAACCGTAATGTTTTTTTCTACCAGCATTTCACCGTATTTATAATTGTTGTCGAACGTAGAAGAACTCGGTTTTTTCTTTGGATTTAATCCTCCAAAAATTTCTTTTACAAACATTTTAGCAACTCGGTTTGGGGTTCCCTTCATACTGTCATCAGTAAGGTCCATCCCCAAAGTGTATAAAATATTCTCTACGTCTTTCTTAATTGATTCGATTTTTTCATCGTCAGAACGATCAAAGGCGCCTGCTCTTAAAGGCGTATGCTCGCTAGAAGCAATATGATCGTCACCTATTTCGTCATGAAGTGTTTCTTCTTGATTCATTCGTGTTTAGATTTAATTACAAATTCGGTACAAATATAAATAATAATGTTGACTAAGTAAGGCAAAATACAAAAAGAGACCGCGCTTTGTTCGCTCTTTGCATTCCTTGTTTTTAGGGCGCTACCCTTTGGGTCGGGCTTTCCGCTATATCTCTCCTTGGCATTTTATGCCGAGGAGAGGATGCCGCTGCAATCCCTAGCGCAAAGCCTGGGTTTCTTAAGCCTGTTGTAAGATTAATTATTTCCACCAACTTGAAAAGTTTTGATCAGCTTTATCAAGGTCAATCAGTTGTCCAATTTGTGGCGTATACAATTCGATAGCATGTTTTTGTCGCAGCTGACATACTCGCTCCAAAGGCTCGTTCCAAGCGTGGTTCGCTAACGCAAATTTTGAAGAATGCACCGGAAACAAGGCTTTTGCCTTTAATTCTTCGGCGGCTTTCCATACCTCTTCGGGTTGCATGTGAATGTATTTCCAAGCCAGATTGTATTGACCGTTTTCTAAAATCGCCAAATCAAAAGGACCGTACTGAGCTCCAATTTCGGCAAAATGAGTGTCGTAACCGCTGTCACCTCCTAGGTACAATTTTTTTGATGGTGTTTGTAAAACATAAGACATCCACAAGGTATTGGAAGACCAAATACTTCGTCCAGAGAAATGACGTGCCGGAGCCGTATGTACTACAAAGCCTTCACCCAAATCAATCGTTTGGTACCAATCCTTTTCGATGATCTGATTAGGGGAATAACCCCAATATTCCAAGTGTTCACCGACTCCCAATCCACAAATAACCCGACCTACTTTTGGTTGTAATGCCTTAATCGCCTCATAATCCAAATGGTCATAATGATCGTGTGTAATCAACAAGAAATCGATAGCAGGTAAATCGGCAACAGTACAAATTTCTGTGCCTTTAAACGATTTACCACCACCGGGTAGCGGCGATACCGAACCGCTTAAAACCGGATCGATTAAAAAACGCTTACCGTCAATCTGCATATAATACGAGGAATGCCCCAACCAAATCAAAAAGTTGTTGTTCGGTAAATCTGCCCAGTTCGGTTGAATAGCAGGTATCGGATTCGTCGGTCGTACATCGGGTGATTTTTTAAAAAAGAACTCGTATAATGCCTTGGGATAGCTATAATTTTCTGCTATTTGAGGGGTGTGATGCTGATTTTGAAATTTACCATTTCGGTAATTCGGAGATTGCTGAATCATTTCAAGTCTTTGTCCTGAAGGCCGTTTTCCAAATATAGGATGCATCATATAAAAAAATGTGGTTATACCTAAAATGAGTACAATCCCCAATACCATACCGAGGATTTTTTTTAATAACTTCTTAGAGGTCATGTTTGTAAAAGTTGATAAGCAAAAATAAGCATCCTTTTTAAGCTGTACTATTGGGTAGGGAAAATTTTAAGATATAAAGGTAATTTCTAGAATATTTACAATGCGCGAATGTGCAAATTCGCGAATACATGCCTAGCGAAATAGATAAATGGGCTCCTTTGCAAAATCGTGAATATTTGCGTAAATTGCCCGTCGATTAAATAGCTATTAAACCATGGAACCCACAAAACCTTATCAGCCGATAAATAAAATACGTATCGTTACTGCCGCTTCTTTATTTGACGGACACGACGCTGCAATCAATATCATGCGCCGAATCATACAAGCGACTGGTGTAGAAGTTATTCACCTTGGACACGACCGCAGTGTAGAAGAAGTAGTGAATACCGCCATTCAAGAAGATGCCAATGCCATTGCCATGACTTCCTATCAAGGAGGACATACAGAGTATTTCAAATACATGTATGATTTATTAAAAGAAAAAGGAGCCGAACACATCAAAATCTTCGGAGGAGGAGGAGGAGTAATCCTACCGACTGAAATTCAAGAATTAGAGGATTACGGCGTGGAGCGTATTTATTCGCCAGATGATGGTCGTGCCTTGGGTTTACAAGGAATGATTAACGATTTGGTTCAACGTTCAGACTATCCTTTAGGTGACAAATTGACCAATGAATTAGACCTACTACAAGAAAAGAACGACAGAGCTATAGCGCGCTTGATTTCATCTGCGGAAAACTTCCCAGAGGTTTCAAAAACCGTTTTTGATAAAATACACGAAATAAATAAAGACAGATCCACACCAGTTTTGGGAATTACCGGAACAGGTGGAGCGGGTAAATCCTCTTTAGTCGACGAATTGGTTCGACGTTTCTTGATTGATTTTCCAGAAAAGAATATCGCCTTGGTTTCTGTCGATCCGTCGAAGAGAAAAACAGGAGGTGCTTTACTAGGTGACCGTATTCGTATGAATGCCATCAACAGCCCTCGGGTTTATATGCGTTCCTTAGCTACACGTCAATCCAACTTGGCCTTGTCGAAATATGTAGCCGAAGCCATTCAGGTTTTAAAAGCGGCCAATTACGATTTGATTGTTTTAGAAACCTCGGGTATTGGACAGTCGGATACCGAGATTATGGATCACTCCGATGTTTCTCTATATGTAATGACTCCTGAGTTTGGAGCAGCTACGCAGTTAGAGAAAATTGATATGTTGGACTTCGCAGATTTAGTTGCTATCAACAAATTTGACAAAAGAGGTGCTCTAGATGCGATTAGAGACGTTAAAAAACAATACCAACGCAATCATAACTTATGGGATGTTAATCCAGATGAGATGCCGGTATTTGGAACCATCGCTTCACAATTCAATGACCCGGGTATGAATACGCTATACAAATCCATTATGGATTGTTTGGTAGAGAGAGCTGGTTCGGATTTGGTGTCTACTTTTGAAATCACCAAAGAGATGAGTGAAAAGATTTATGTGATTCCACCGAGTAGAACGCGTTATCTATCCGAAATTGCAGAAAGCAATAGAAAATACGATCAGACTTCCCTTTCTCAACAAGAAGTAGCTCAGCGTCTGTTTGGAATCTATAGAACAATTGAATCTGTAACAGGAACCTTACCAGAATTGACAAAATTCGGATTGGACGATGCAGTTTTAGTAGGAGCCAAAGCGGATAAGGTCGAGTTTATTAAATTGTTGTTTGCGGAATTTGACCGTCAAAAATTAAACTTAGATCCTTACAATTGGGAGATTATCATCAATTGGTCGGACAAAAAAGAAAAATATAAAAATCCTTTTTACGAATTTAAGGTTCGTGACAAAGTAATTAAAATTGCCACGCATACCGAGAGTTTATCTCATTTGCAAATACCAAAAATATCCATGCCTAAATATCAGGCCTGGGGTGATGTTTTAAGATGGTCTTTACAAGAAAATGTACCGGGAGAATTTCCTTTTACGGCCGGACTATATCCGTTTAAACGCGAGGGTGAAGATCCAACGCGTATGTTTGCTGGCGAAGGTGGACCGGAGCGTACCAACAGACGTTTCCATTATGTGAGTTTGGGTATGCCTGCAAAGCGTTTATCAACGGCTTTTGACTCGGTAACCCTTTACGGTAATGATCCAGGACATCGTCCAGATGTTTATGGTAAAATCGGGAATGCCGGAGTTTCCATCTGTTGTTTGGACGATGCCAAGAAACTGTATTCTGGATTTAACTTGGCGCACGCCATGACTTCCGTGAGTATGACGATCAACGGACCAGCGCCGATGTTGTTGGGCTTCTTTATGAATGCCGCTATTGATCAGCAATGTGAATTGTACATCAAAGAAAACGGATTGGAAAAAGAAGTAGAAGCTAAAATAGCGAAGATTTATAAACAAAAGGGTATTGATCGCCCAACCTATAACGGAGACTTACCAGAGGGTAACGACGGTTTGGGATTGATGCTTTTGGGGGTAACGGGAGATTTGGTATTGCCAAACGACGTATATCAAGATATCAAAACCAGAACCCTTTCTCAAGTTAGGGGAACGGTACAAGCGGATATCCTAAAAGAAGATCAAGCGCAAAATACTTGTATTTTCTCTACTGAATTTGCCTTGAGACTGATGGGTGACGTACAGCAGTACTTTATCGAGAAAAACGTTCGAAACTTTTATTCGGTTTCTATTTCTGGATACCACATTGCAGAAGCTGGGGCAAATCCTGTGACTCAGTTAGGTTTTACTTTGGCCAATGGTTTTACTTATGTAGAGTATTACTTAAGCCGCGGTATGGACATCAATGATTTCGGGCCGAACTTGTCGTTTTTCTTCTCCAACGGTATTGATCCGGAGTATTCTGTGATTGGACGTGTAGCCAGAAGAATTTGGGCCAAGGCCTTAAAAATAAAATACGGTGCTAATGAACGTGCTCAGATGTTGAAATACCATATTCAAACATCGGGTCGTTCGTTACATGCTCAGGAAATTGACTTTAACGATATCCGTACAACGCTTCAGGCGCTTTATGCTATTTATGATAACTGCAACTCTTTGCATACCAATGCGTATGATGAGGCGATTACGACACCAACCGAAGAATCGGTACGTAGAGCGATGGCGATACAGTTGATTATCAATAAAGAATTGGGATTGGCGAAAAACGAAAACCCGATACAAGGGGCGTTTATCATTGAAGAATTGACCGACTTGGTGGAAGAAGCGGTATTGATGGAATTTGATCGTATCACAGAACGCGGAGGCGTTTTGGGAGCGATGGAAACCATGTACCAACGTTCTAAAATCCAAGAGGAAAGTTTGTATTATGAAACTTTAAAACACACGGGTGAATTCCCTATTATTGGCGTAAACACCTTCTTGAGTAAAAAGGGATCTCCTACAGTAGTTCCTGCTGAGGTAATTCGCGCAACGGAAGAAGAAAAAATGTTCCAGATTCACACCAAAGAGAATTTGAACAAAGCCAATGAAAGCCAGATTCAACATCAAATTGAAGAAATTCAATATGCAGCCATCCAAAACGAAAACATCTTTGAGAAATTGATGGAAGCGACCAAGGTTTGCTCATTAGGGCAAATCACTTCAGCACTGTTTGAAGTAGGTGGGCAATACCGTAGAAATATGTAATCTAGATTAATTGATAATTAAACAAACCTCTCCTTGGAGAGGTTTTGTTGTTTTTAAGCAGTTCGATTATTCCTACTATTATTCAGTAGTATTGATTCGTTTCGCGATGTAACCGATGCGATTACTTATATCTCTCGAACTCATTTGTATAATCGTATCTAATACAGGAGGATTCCCTTTAAAAAAGATTGCACCAGAGGCCATGAGAAACAAATTGGTTTTATCAAAATAATTTTTATAGTCAAACACTAAATTCGGACTTTCTTTAGACTCTAATTCTTCAACATCAAAAGCACTTCCCGTTGCAGATACCACAAAGAGGACTTCTTCGTTATCGAGATTATTTAATATTAGGGAGTATAAGTTTTTATCACAATTCAAGCAGCCACCTGGTCCCAATACTATTATACTAGAGTACTCTTTTTCAATTTTAAGACTATCTTTGATGATGGATTGGATGCGGTTTTGTTTGTCAAATTGCTTTTGGCAGGAGAAAAGAAAAAACACCATAAACAGCGCCAATATTTTAAGCTTGTATAAACGGATAAGTTGGGATAACGTTTTCATAACTAAGGTTTAGTTTTTGTTAGTTAACTGTTTTTTTAGGTCGAAATAGTCGAATTTTACTGTCCTATTGAAGTGTCCGTCTTCTAAATTTCGTATCATCATTCCCTTTGAAGTAACAAATGAACCCGTGTATGCGTATTTACCAACTAATAAGATTTCATCGAGGAATTTAAAGTTTTTATCGTATAGCAACAAGGAGTGTTGTGCATTTTCGAATTTTCGTTCGGGATAGCGTTCTCCATCTTGGCGGTGTGATATAAAGACACAATACAATTGATTGGCCTCATCATAGAGAAAGCAACGTATGTGACCACCATAAAACAACTCTTGGTTGGTATATTCCTGTTCGTTCATTTTCATATTGCGTTCGATTTTCAGACCCTTACCGCCTAGTTCAGTATACCTAGAATGTAAATCAAATTTGTGTATACATTCAAGAGTATTGGGGTCATAGACTTCGACCTGATTGGAGTCGTAAGTGAATAAAATCACTAAATTATTGACATAGGCATAAGCTGAGACACTTAGGGTTCTTTGTAATTCTTTAAACTTTGGAAAGGGAGCGAAGAAAGTTGCAGTAGGATTTTCCGTGAACAAATCGCCAAGCCGAAACAATTGAAAGGACTGATTAAAAGCGGTGTAGAAATCGACCCACCAATCGTACTCATCAGCATAGCTGCTCGGGCTTTGTAAATTGCTCATGGTGTAATAAGCAAATAAAAAATAGTTATCGTTGCTCCACTGTTGTTGGTGAAAAATGCGAGATAGGGCGTAGGTGTATTCATCAGTAGTATTGGAGATAAGTTTATCGAGTTTTATGGTTTTCCAGATTTCACCTAAAGAATTCATCAAGTGCAAATTATTGGTGGTGGTAGACAAAAGAATGATGGTGTCAAGTGATTTTACATAATAATTATTTAAATGACGATCCTGATTATAAAACGCTTGCAAAGAAACATCCATCTTTTTTATTCCGTCTAAATCATATACGGCTATTAGTTTCTTGGTTGTTGATAGAAAACTAATATATTCCTTTTGATTATCAGTAAAATAGTGATATTTCCCATAAGCTTGATTCAGATTAATGGTTGTTCTAGTGTTTTTTGTAAACTGATAGGTTTCTTTTCTACAGGAGACTGCTAAGTAAATCAAACCCAAACAAATAATCAAAAACAGTGTTTTGTTTTGCATAATAAAATAGTTTGAAATTGTGGCATTAGAAAGGTATAACGACCTAATGCCACAATGCATTATTTTTCAACGATGTTTAGCGGATATGCTAGCAACATTTCTTTAGATCGTATGTCATAAAAAGCAACGATTTCTTGATCTTTTTTGGAAGTTGGTTTAATTTCTAAATAAACCTCCGAACGCTTAATTTTTTGGATGATTTTTCGGTCGAAAAGATTTATAAAATCAGCCGGCTTTGCTTTAATGACCGCAAGTGCTTCCTTAGGATTGTCAGAAACGACATATCTGACAAATTCATCAACAGCAGTCAATTGATCAAAAGTCATTTCAATCACGACCTCAGCATGACAATCGTAGGGTGCGCCTTCACAATAAAAGCCACTGTGAGCATCATGTTTTAAGGTAGTCCGATTTCCGCTAAAAATTATTTTATCGGGATTTTTTGCCTCATACTCGACGTTTGCCTCTTTCTCACAACTCGACAGTCCGAGAATCATGCATAGAAGAAAAAATATATTTTTCATAATATTTAAATTTAAGTTAATAAGTGCTAAAGAAAAAAATAGCAAAATAGAAAACAAATAAAAAATGTTAAAAATTTAAATTTTAACATGTTAAAATTTGTTTTTGTATTGTTTACGTGTGATTGTAGTTGCTTTTATGTGTTTTTTTAAATAAAGGGTACTTATGTCTTGAAGTAGTAATGACAAGAAATTTAATTGAAAAAAGTAGGTGGTCAACGTTATGATGTCATTGGTCAAAAGATTTTCATTGCGATTAGCGCTCAGGCGTTATTTGCATAAAAAATCAAATAAATATGAGAATTTCCATTTTTTATGTACTGTTATGCGCTTGGATAGGTGTTTTATCGAGTTATGGGCAAACAGGAGTGTCCGGTCAGCTTAAGGTCGACTACATTCCGCTATCGAACTACATTCGCGGTATCGATAGCGTTAAAACCGATTCCAAAAGTGATTTTAAACGGGTGGATTTCGGTTTGGAAATACCATTGTCATTGGTAATGAATGCAGAAAATAAACCTAAATTATGGTCGGTATTTGTACAGAGTAGTTATGCAAAAATGCAGAATAAAAATTATGAAAAGGCCTTGTTTCCCGAAGAGATGTGGAATGCTCAAATTGGGTTAAAACACTTGCGGCCCTTAGGAACTAGTTGGTCGATGTTGGTGATGGCATCAGTGGGCGTTTATACCGATATGGAGCAAATTACCAGCGACGATATACTGGGACAGGGAGGTGTGATATTTATCAAACACTTCAATCCCAATCTGGCTTTAGGGGTCGGACCAGTACTGACTAACAATTTTGGGGTGCCGATGGTTTTACCGGGTATCTATTTTAACTGGGAGTCTCAGGGAGCTTTGCATTTTAAAATTACCTTCCCAGAGGGACTGGAGTTGGGTTATCGCGTTTCGGAAAATGTCGATTTAAAAGCCGTAGTTGAACTGCATGGGATGACGGCAGAAATTAAAGTGAATGGGGAATCCATGTTATTGGGGCATCAGCAAGTAACGGCTGGATTTCGTCCACAGTTTAAACTCGGGGATCATTGGATTCTTGAATTGACCGCAGGAACCAGTCTCGCCAGATCTTTTAGTGCCAATTCGAGAGAATTAAAGGATATATTTAAGATTAAAGACCATGCTGACGATCGATTCTCGACGACCTTATATGGCGCAGCAGCCTTAAAGTGGAAATTTTAATAAGGTTTTTTATTGAAATTTTTATAATAACAGTAGCTCTTCAGTCCTTTTTGGGTTGAGGAGCTACTTCTTTATAGCTTATTTACTTAGTAATTTTTTATAAACCACATCCTGTAATAGAGTTTCTCTGTATGTTCTCGATACCGGTAGTTGTTGTCCGCTAACAAACAATCTATTGCCGTTGATGGATTCGATATGAGAAATATTGACGACATAGGATTTGTGTATTCTAAAAAAATACTCTTTCGGCAGTTTGTCCATTAAGGATAGTACGGTTTGATGAATAACGAGTACTTGATCTTTAAAATGCAACTTGACGTAATTCTGCATCCCTTCGATATAGCGGAGTTCTGGCCAGGAAATTTTCTGAAAGCCATCGCCTTGACGTATGTATAAAAAAGGATCTAAAGCAATGTTTAGCGCTGTTCCAACTGCGGCCTCATGCAGTTGCTTGGCTTTGAGTACGGCTTGATAATACCTTTGAAAAGAGATTGGTTTTAATAAATAATCAACTACTTGCAATTGATAGCCCTCTAGGGCATATTCGGAATAAGCCGTGGTCAAAATCACTAATGGCGGTTTTTCCAATGATTTTAGAAAATCCAATCCCGATAAATAGGGTAAATTGATATCGAGAAAAATCAAATCTACGGATCCGTTCTGTAGAAAAGTTCTGGCTTCCAAGGCAGTTGAACAATGGCCGACTACAGTTATAAAATCTATTTTATCAGCAAAGTCAGCAAGTCCTACTCTTGCGAGGGGTTCATCATCGATAATCAAACAGTTTAATTGAAATTCCATAAATCGAATTAAGGGTTTTAATTTAATTGTAACTTTAAAAATAGGGTGAAACTGAGGTCTGTTTTGTCGATATCGAGTTGGTGTCGATCAGGGTATTGGATGCTCAATCTTTTGCGTACGTTGGTCAATCCCAATCCTTGACTATGTGAGGGGGTTTTGTAGGCAGGGGAATAGGAGTTCTCAATGCGCAATTCCAAGGTTTTTTCTCGTTGTTGACAGCTGAGGTGGATGTACCCTTTTTCATTGGGCATACGCGATACGTGTTTAAAAGCATTTTCAATCAGAGGTATTAGTAATAGTGGTGTGATGTGTTGTTTGGGATTTTGGATGTCCCATTGGCATTGTACTTCGAGTTCGTCACCCCAGCGGACCTGTTCGATGGCGACCAAATCCTTTAAGTATTTAATTTCGCGCTCCAAATCGACAAATTCGCGATTACATTCATAGAGTTGGTAGCGCAATATGTCGGAAAATTGAATCAAGAGATTTGACGCCAAAGCGACGTCGCGCTGCATTAAGATATGGATATGATTTAAAACATTAAACATCAAATGCGGATTGATTTGATCTTGTAATAATTTGATTTGAGCTTCCAAGTGAATGCGTTGTAGGCGGGCGTGATTTTGTTCGATTCGATGATGTTCAACATAAAAGCGCAATCCACAGGCGGTGCCGATGATTAAGGCGGCGGATGGAACAGAACTGTATGAACGGGTCCATATAGCACGGACTATATCGCCATTGATTTCCTTCTCACGAAAGATTTCGTCGGCGTATAATTGTGTAAAAATAGTTTCTATAAATCCGATTAAAAAAGCTAGTAGAAGCACATTGAAAAAGCACTGAATAAGAAAGGTTTTCATTTTATTCTCTTGTAAGGCTTTTGGTAATAGGACATCACTTAATCCGTGGGCAATGATAAAACAGGCGAACAATAGCGATAGCAGTAGAAAACTAGCCGCACCTACATCGAATGTTTTAATTAATTGAATCCAGATAGCAAATCCAAATAAACCCCAGAACAGTACGATAAAAACCCAGCGGCGGTATAGTATATTTAATTTCATGAATTAGGCGGAATCAGTAAAAATGAGCTTATAAAAAAGGCAAAGAGAAACATCTCTTTGCCTTTTTTACTACTAGATAGGAAGGGGTAATTACAAAAAGAAATAACCTACACTAAGGTTAAATGAGCTCGTTCTTTTGTCAAAGTCTTTACTCAATTTGCTTAAACCACCTTCATAACGCAAGTCTACGTTTAAACCGATTACATCGATTCCTGCTCCAACTTGAAAGCCCATTTGGGACTTGTCAAAGCTACTTCTTGTCGAATTCTGAATATTATTAAAAACAGAAGAATTGTCATCAAACACATAAGAATATACACCTCCGCCGAAAACGCGTACATTAACTAAGGAAAGGTCAAGTACTTTATAACCGACTAAAACCGGTACATCAATACTTTTCCATGTTATATTGGAATTACCTCCTGCTGAGTTTTCAATTTTAGATTTTTTCTCAGAATATAAAACCTCTCCTTGAAGGTAGGCTTTACCTAAATCTAATCGCACCATAGCACCTCCAAAATATCCTGCTGAATATTTAGAGTTCAGATTCATTTCAGATAGGGATAAATCGGTAAAGTTGGCACCTCCTTTAATACCGATATGGATAGGTAAGGGAGATTGAGCAAATGTAGGAACTGATAGAAGACCCAAGCCTATAAAAAGCAAGAAGACAATTTTTTTCATTTTAATTTATTTTTGAGATTAATTAGTACAAAGTAACGCAAATGAACGTAAAGGATGAAAATTATTTTGACCAACGACATCGATAATAGGTTCAACGGTTTTTGAAAACAAACAATCCTTACCTATAAAACACTTTTTCGTTTTACAATTAAAATAGGGACCCGATATTTTTTTATCGTAAAAGGGCATTAACTTATTTTCAATACTATTATATTTGATATAAGAAATATACGATAAAATTTTTACTACAAGAAACTTTTTATCCTACTTTTTTACAAAATAATAAATTATGATTAAACAAGTCTATACTTCAGAACGGTTGATTCTGAATCCTATACACATTTCGGATGCTCCATTTATACTTCGCTTGGTCAATTCACCGGGCTGGATTGAATTTATCGGTGATCGAAAAATTAGCGATACAGCTGGGGCTATAAAGTATATTGAAAACATTGAAAACAATTCAGAATCCTTTTTTTGGGTTGTCTTCGATAAAGCGAGCCATCAACCCCTGGGAGTTGTTAGTCTGATTCAAAGGACGTATTTGCCTTACCCGGATATTGGTTTTGCTTTTTTAGCAGAGTTTGGAAAACAGGGGTATGCCTTTGAAGCGGCAAGCTGTATCCTTGAGAAGCTGGCAGCAAATTCCGAACATACAACCATTCTAGCCAGTACACTGACAAACAACACCAATTCGAAACGTTTATTGGAGCGATTGGGATTGGTTTATGTTCAAAATATCCTGGTAGAAGGCGAGGATCTGATGTTGTACACCACGGATAAAGACCAAACTGAAATTGATTTACTGATTGAGGCCTATTATGCGTTTTTTAAAAACACCACTCAAGAATGGGAAATGATTCAGCGTTTCTTTACCGTCAAGGCGACGATAACCAAGGTTACAGAAGGTAATATGGAACAACTTGACGTTGCGGGATTTCTTCTACCTCGTAAAAAGTTATTAACGAATGGAACGTTAACTGATTTTTCGGAAGTGGAAATTAAACGACATACCCAAATAGAAGGGAGAATCGCGCATCGCCTTTCGGGATATCGGAAAAATGGATTGTGGGATGGGAAGTTGTATGCGGGTTCGGGTACCAAATCTTTTCAATTAATCAAAACTACCCATGGATGGAAAATTCATTCTTTGATTTGGAATGATACTGTTTTAAATACAGTAGTAGAGGCTTAAATAAAAAGTCGTATTACCGCGACAATGTATTTAAATTGAAAATCTTTATTATCTTGAGATCGATTTAAAATAAACGGATTATCATGGGTTTAGAAAGTGCGAGAGACTATTTGAAAAAATGGGAAAAAGATACCGACATAATAGTTTTAGATGTATCGAGTGCTACGGTTGAATTAGCGGCTAAGGCCTTAGGTGTTCAAGAAGCTCAAATTGCCAAAAGCATTTCACTAAAACACCCGGATCATGGTGCTCTGTTGATTGTTATAGGTGGTCTTCACAAAATCGATAACAAAAAATTTAAGGCTCATTTTGGATTTAAGTCTAAAATGTTGGGTTTTGAAGAGGTTGAAACCGTAATCGGTCATCCTGTTGGTGGGGTTTGTCCTTTTGGTATTAATGCGGATATTCCAGTGTATTTGGATGTTTCCTTAAAGCAGAATACGGTGGTTTATCCTGCTTGTGGAAACTCGCGATCCGTGATTAAAATGACCATAGACGAGATGGAACAAACGACAGCCTTTATACAATGGATTGATGTATGTAACTTTTAAGTTTAGTTGCCCATACGCCTTTAAAGCCCATGTGCCCATCAGCGTATCAGCGTATCAGCGTATCTGCCCATCAGAAAACATCTTTTGTTGTGCTAATGGCGATACGGTTCCAGGTATTGATAGTGATGATTGCCATGATTAATTGTGCAGCATAACTTTCTCCAAAAAAAGCAATAACTTCTTGATAGGTAGCATCGCTCACTCCACCTTGGTGAATAAGTGTTACCTCTTCTGCTAATTGAAGTATGGCTTTTTCTTCTTTCGTAAATAACGCGGTTTCCTTCCATGCATTAAGTAAAAATAAGCGTTGTGCTGTTTCCCCAATTTTAAGAGCTTCTTGAGTGTGCATATTAAGACAAAAAGCACAACCGTTGATTTGTGATACACGTACTTTAATCAATTCTTTGTGAATGGCAGTTAAGTCCGATTTTTTAAGTTGCATTTCCAATTCGAAAACGGCGTTATAGGCTTGTGGGAATGCTTGTGAAAGATCAATTCTATTTGACATTGTTATATGTTTTAAGATTATTCAAATGTATACTTTTTGTAAGCTGAAAAACTTAAACAGGTTTAAGAAAGAAACAATTGTATAATAAGTTTGTCTTTCAAATGTAAAAGCTTTTATTTTGGAGTTGTATCCATTAATTATTTCACAATGCATAGAAGGTTATCCCCTATAAGTATGATGTACTTAAGTGTCTTTTTATTGCTGCCTACTGCTCATGTTTGGGCACAGCAGCCCAAAACTGTTTATAAAGAGGTTTCAGATCCTATTTATAAGACAGTCGATACCAATCCTGATTTCCCGGGAGGCATTGCAGCACTTCAACGATATCTTTCGACTAATTTAATCGTTCCAATTGAAGTTAAGGCTGCGATTGATAGTGAATATGCGCGAGTGGTTATGTCTTTTATCATCGAGAAGGATGGTGCTTTAAGCGAATTGTTGTTTTTACAAGGTATCCAAGAAGAATATAATGAATTGATAAAAGACGTACTTATAAAAGGTCCAAAATGGGTTCCTGCTCTGCTGAATGGTGAAGCGGTAAGGTATAAATTTATCATGCCCATATCGATGAATGTAGAAAAATTGAGGACAACACGTTTAAAGAAATAAGAGGCTGAAATACTATAAAAGCTTATTTTTTATTGATTAAGACAACTTAGAATGTCTGAGTACACCTCCAAACATACTCAATTCTTTTTCTTGCGCAATTCGCTCAAATATTCGGGAGTAAGTCCTAAGAAAGAAGCTAACATATATTGCGGAACACGCTGTACAAATTGTGGATAAAGCGATTTAAAATGCAAAAAGGTTTCTTCTTTATTAAAGGCAAATTGATATTTAATGCGGTATTGAGCCGCACCATAAGCGTGTTGTAGGTTGAGTCTAAAATAGCGTTCGAGATTGGGGAAGGCTGCTAATAAGCGTTCTTGATTTTCGTTCGTCAACTCATAAACCTCCGATTTTTCAACAGCTTGAATATAAAAGGAGGAGGGCTGACTTAGTGTATAACTTAGGAAATCAGCAATCCACCAGTGCTCTAAAGCGAAATACGTTGTCTTCTCATCACCATTTTCACGAATAAAGTACATACGTAAACAACCTGTAGAGACAAAATAAAGGGAAGTACTCGTTTGGGAAGCTTCTAAAAGATAATCTTTTTTGCGTAATTTTGTTTTTTTAAAATAGGAAAGGATGGGCTCGTAATCACTTGGACTGATCTTAACGATTTTATTCATAGACTGTATAAGAGAGCTGGAGGCAGTGTGCATAAAACTAGAAGTGATAAAGAGATATTAAAGTTAAAACAATTAGTGGTAGAATAAGGCAATTAAGAAAAATAAGGTAATTATTTTTTTTGGCTCAGTTCTTGTATTCACAATAATAATGATTAAAAATAAAACTAAATAACTATATACTATGAAAAAGATTTTTTTACTATTATTCGCCGCTGTTGGCTTGGTTGGATTACAGAGTTGTGAAGGACCAGATGGGCCTCCGGGGGTTTCGGTTGAGGCCGAAGTTTTTGAGGTTACTACCGATTTTACTTATGGAAATAATTTGGAATCTACATTTAATTTTAATCCTGCAATTTTAGATTCGGATCATTTATTAGTATATCGTTTGCATACTGTATTTAAAGGCGAAGATGTTTGGAGAATAATGCCAACTACTTATTTCTTTAATGATTTAGGAGATATTATTTATAATTTTGATTTTACGAGATTTGATTTTAAAATTTTCATGGATACTACCATTGGAAATGTTGACCGATTAGATGGAGGAGCTTGGACGAAAAAACAAACCTTTAGAATTGTAGTAGTTCCTGGATATTTTCCGAACAATAGATCATTTGATACGTCAGCAGATGTTGAAAACACGGATTATAATACCATAATCAAAAAATATAATCTTGAAAATGCTCCTATAAAACAATTAGAAGCTAAAAAATAATAAATAAGTGAAATATCAAAAACCTCAGTTTTAACTGAGGTTTTTTTGTTTTATTTATTGGCGGACATCTCTAAAAGTATTTTTTTTATGATTTGCATTAAAAAAATAGGGGGTGGTTGTTATTATTTGTGTAAAATAAATTATTTTTGCTGTCAAAATAGGGGGTGTCCCGTAAAATACTTACAATATGTCAACATTACGTTTTCGAGCAATTGAAAAAGCCGCTTCTAGAGAAGTGGTGAAAGTAGAGGAACTGGGTAGAAAATCTTTGATCTTTGGAGATAATGTTTTTAACGACAAGTCCATGCGACAGTTTTTAACGCCACAAGCTTATCAGGCTGTTAAAAACGCACAGAATGGAATTAAAATCGATAGAAAGTTGGCAGAGTACATTGCTTTGGGTATGAAGGAATGGGCGCTTTCTAAAGGGGTAACTCATTATACGCACTGGTTTCAACCTTTAACGGGGACAACTGCTGAAAAGCACGATGCTTTTTTTGAGACTCAATTCGATGGAGATCCGGTAGAGAAATTCAACGGAAGTCAGTTGGTACAACAAGAGCCGGATGCATCGAGTTTTCCAAATGGAGGAATTAGAAATACCTTTGAAGCTAGAGGATATACAGCTTGGGATCCGACTTCACCAGCCTTTATCTTTGGCTCTACTTTGTGTATCCCAACCGTATTTGTATCGTATACCGGGGAGGCATTAGACAACAAAACCCCGCTGATCAAGGCGTTGAATGCTATTGATGCAGCAGCTACAGAAGTAGTACACTATTTTGATAAAAACGTAAAGAAAGTTACAGCTACACTGGGATGGGAACAGGAGTATTTCTTAGTCGATACGGCTTTGGCAAATTCTAGACCCGATATCCTAGCTACTGGACGTACTTTATTAGGACATACCGCAGCTAAGGGACAACAATTGGATGATCACTATTTTGGATCAATTCCAACCAGAGTGTTAAATTATATGCACGATTTGGAGAACAACTGTATCCTTTTGGGGATTCCAGTTAAGACACGTCACAACGAGGTGGCGCCGAATCAATTTGAATTGGCTCCGATATTTGAGGAAACCAATTTAGCAGTAGATCACAATTCCCTATTGATGGATGTGATGAGAAAAGTGGCAGAACGCCACCATTTCAAAGTACTTTTCCATGAAAAACCTTTTAAAGGGGTTAACGGTTCTGGAAAACACAACAACTGGTCTTTGGCAACAGATACGGGTGTCAATTTGTTGAGCCCGAGCAAAACGCCAAAGAGCAATATGCAATTTCTTACGTTTTTCATCAATACAATTAAAGCGGTTCACGACAACGAAGAGTTGTTGCGATCTTCTATCGCCTCTGCGGGTAACGACCACCGTTTAGGAGCAAATGAAGCACCTCCTGCCATTATTTCTGTGTTTATTGGACAACAATTGTTTAATGTGTTACAAGAGCTTAAAGGTGTGTCTTACGGCAAATTGTCGCCAGAAGAAAAAACAGATTTAAAACTTAATGTAGTAGGAAAAATTCCAGATGTATTGTTGGATAATACCGATAGAAACAGAACCTCTCCTTTTGCTTTTACAGGAAATAAATGGGAATTTAGAGCAGTTGGGTCTACGGCAAACTGTGCCAATCCGATGACTACTTTAAACACTATTGTTGCCAAACAATTAAAGGATTTTAAAGTTGAAGTAGATAGCATGATCGAGCGCGATGGCATGAAAAAAGACGAAGCGATTTTTAACGTACTACGCGAATACATCAAACAAACAGAGAAAATCTTGTTTGAAGGTGATGGATACAGTAAGGAATGGGAAATTGAAGCAGAAAAACGCGGATTGAGTAACCATAAAAATACGCCAGCTGCCTTAAGAGCTAAGGTTTCAAAAAGATCTATTGATTTATTTGAAGAGATGAATGTGATGAATCGTATTGAAGTTGAGGCACGTTACGAAATCGAAATGGAAGAATACATCAAGAAGATTCAAATCGAGGGAAGGGTTTTAGGCGATATGGCAAGAAATCATGTTATTCCAACAGCGATTGCTTACCAAAATAGAGTAATAGAAAACGTAAAGGGAATTAAAGAGATTTTTGGAGCGGGTTATGAAATTCATGCGGCAGAGCAAATTGCGATGGTAAAAGAAATTTCTAACCATATTTCACAAATTAGTACCCATGTTACGGAAATGATCGACGAGCGTAAATCGGCGAATTTAATCAGTGATATCGAATTACAAGCTATTGCTTACTGTGAAAGAGTAAAACCTCATTTCGATATTATTCGTTACCACAGTGATAAATTAGAATTGTTGGTTGATAATGAAATGTGGACTTTAACCAAATACAGAGAATTGTTGTTTACCAATTAATATTTGTAATAGTTATAAAAATCAAAAGCGGACTTTCCTTGGAAAGTCCGCTTTTTTTAAAAGAGTAAAGTGAATTAATAATTATTTTTTGTTGCGGTAAGCCAGATAGAATATTTGAGGTAAAACGGTAAAGGATAGGATCATACATACAAGCAATCCTCCAACGATCATAATAGCTAAAGGTTTTTGAATTTCAGAACCCATTCCGTGAGAGAGTGCTGCGGGTAAAAGCCCCATAGATCCCATCAATGCAATCATGATTACCGGTCGAATACGACTCTTTACGCCTTCGGCTATGGCTTGATTTAACGGCATTTTTAGCCTTAGATTTTCGCGCATCACACCAATTAAGACGATACCGTCAATAGTAGCAACTCCAAAGAGTATAATAAATCCGATTCCTGCTGATATACCAAAAATGGTTCCCGTTGCCCAAAGTGATAAAAAACCACCGATAAAAGCAAAGGGTAATGTAGCTGCAGAAATCAAGGTGTCTTTTACATTTCCAAAATTAAAATACAACAGCATCATAATCAAGATCAGCGATACCGGTACCACCATCATCAACTGCTTGGCAGCGCGTTCCTTACTTTCAAATTCTCCAGCCCATTCCATTTTATTGGCTGTAGGTAATTTTACTTCACGATCCACTTTGGCTCGCGCTTCGGCTATAGTACTACCTAAGTCACGTCCTTCGATACTAAAACCAACCCCTATATAACGACTATTACCTTCTCTATATATAAAAGCCGGACCGGTATGGTAATCTATAGTTGCAATTTCTTTTAGCGGCACCTGTTTGCCGTCGAGCGTCGGAATTAAGATTTCACCAATCTTTTCAGCAGAATCTCGAGATTCCTTTTTAAAGCGCAGTACTACGTCAAACATGCGTTCGTTTTCATAAAAAGTTGTAGCGGCTTGACCTCCAATAGTCATTGAAATAACGGCTTGAGCATCGGCAGTAGTTACGGCATATCGAGCCATTTTTGCATCGTGTAGTTGAATGCGCAATTCGGGTAATCCGATGTTTTTATATACGTTGATATCCGTAATTCCTGGAACATCTTCAATGGATTTTGCCACTTCATTTGCCATCTTCTCTAAGTCAAACAAATCATCTCCGAAAATTTTAATTACTAAAGCGCTTTTTACTCCGGCAACATATTCTTCAACATTATCTTGAATCGGTTGGCTAAATCCGAAATTGATTCCGGGATACTTTTCTAAGCTAGTTCTCATCTCGGTTAATAAATCTTCCTTAGACAGTTTGCGCTTCCAATCACCTTCAGGTTTTAATTGAATATGAAATTCTATATTGAAAAACCCTGTCGGATCAGTCCCGTCATTTGGACGACCGGTCTGCGACATCACAAATTTTACTTCGTCAAATTTTCGCAATTCACCTTTCATCTCTTGTGTTAGTTTTACGGACTCTTCCAAGTGAATGCTATTGGGCAGCGTGGCTCTAACATAAATAGCACCTTCATTCAACTTAGGTAAAAACTCCGAGCCGTAATAATGAAAGCGAATTCCGCAAACCACTAATAGGACACCGAAAGTGATTAAGGTTGCCTTTTTATGACGGAAACTCCATTCAAAAAGGCGGAAGATGTTGGTCTTAAAAAAACGTGAAATGACATTTTCTTTTTCAACGATATTTTTCGTCAACAATATCTTACACATGGCTGGTACATAGGTCAAACTCAAAATCAATGAACCTAATAGAGCATATCCCAATGTAAATGCTAAGGGTGAAAACATTTTTCCTTCTACTTTCTGGAAAGAGAAAATAGGTAATAATGCTACGATTAAAATCAATAAAGCAAAGAAAATATAACTGGCAACACTGCCGGCACTTTTCTTAATAATACCCATTTTCGACATTCGGTTAAAGCGTTTCATACCGACTTGATGAGATTTTTTCTCGAGTCCTACAAATACCTGCTCAACAATGACCAGAGTTCCCTCTAGTAGAAGTCCAAAATCCAAGGCTCCCATCGAAATTAAATTGGCGGGCAATCCCTGTATCTTCAGCATGATGATAGCAAATAAAAAGGCCAATGGAATTACGGAGGCAACTATGAAAGTTGTTCTCCAATTGTATAAAAAGATAAATACGATCAGCGAAACCAATACCACACCCTCGATTAAGTTTTTAGTAACGGTATGTACCGTTGTATTGACCAAATCGGTACGGTCTATAATGGGAACGATTTGAACATCTTTAGGTAATATCCGTTCGTTAAGATCTGTGATTTTATCTTTTAAACGTTCGATAACCTCACTGGGATTTTCTCCGCGTAACATGATCACTATACCTTCTACAACATCTTTTTCATCATTATAGCCTACTTGACCCAAACGCGGTTTTGCGGAAACCACTACTTCGGCAACGTGTTTAACCAAAACAGGAGTAGAGCCTTTTACTTCAATCAGTATATTTCCAATATCATCTATGTTGTCCAACAAACCAACACCGCGAACGACGTAGGCCTGATCTCCTTTTTGAATTACATCGCCCCCCACATTGATATTGCTTTTAGAAACCGCTTCATAAACGTCTAAAGGGGACAAATTGTAGTTGACTAATTCGGTAGGATGTATTTTTATTTCATATATTTTTTCTTCACCGCCAAAACTCACTACATCGGCAACACCAGGTACAGAAAGCAATTCGCGTTCAACAACCCAATCTTGTATTGAAGTGACTTCTTTTATCGGTAATTGACTTTTGATGATATAACGGAAAATTTCACCTGTGGCTCCAGAAGGAGGTTCAATTTCAAAAAAGGCACCTTCGGGTAAATCGACATTTCCCATTCGAGTAGATGCGTATTGCTGGGCATAAAAATCCTCCACATCATCGTTAAACAAAACCGTGACTACAGAAAGTCCGAAAAGCGATATCGATCGGACTTCTGCTTTTTTCGGTATGGTATTCATCTCTTTGGAAATCGGCAACGTAATGAATTTTTCGATTTCTTCGGCACTTCGACCAGGCCATTGTGTAATGATACGGGCTCGGGTATTGGTTACATCTGGAAAGGCTTCAATAGGGGTATGTATATAACTATAGATTCCTCCCAAAAGCAACAGTATCGTTGCAAAAAGCACCAAAAAGGAGTTTTTTAACGAGAGTGAAACTATATTTTGAACAAATTTTTGCATGTCTTAAATTTTCTTTTTTAAAGCGAACGGTTGTTGATTTCTTCTAATAGTAACAGCTGGTTATTGGTGATGACAATCTCTCCCTCTTGAACGCCTTCGTCTATATAGGTGTAGAAATCATTTTTAGCGATCGACTTAACCAAGCGTACTTCTAATGTACAGTCGTCTTTATAAATCACTACGTAATTCTGATTGTTTTCAAAAACCAAAGCCTGATTGGGAATAGCAAGGGCTTTTTTATTGCTGGTATCAAGTCCTAGAATAATATCGGCAGACATACCCGGTTTGAGTTTCATATCCGTATTTTTCATTACAATTTTTGCTTTTAGCACACGTTCCTCTTGATCAAAAACCTGTGAAATCGACGTGATTTTGCCCGCAAAGGTTTCGTCCGGATAAGCGAGTGTTTTTACGGTTACCGGCATATTGGTAGCTACATGACGCATATTGGTAGCATAGACATTCGCCATAACCCAAACCTCGGAGAGATTGGAAATTGTAAACAATTCATCGTCTGCACCGGCTACCGGCATACCCGGACTGATGTTTTTACTTACGATATAACCATTAGATGGCGCTTTTACAGTAAATACCGATTTATCGCTACTGGCACTATATAAACTCATATTGCTGCGATTGCTTTGCATTTTAGATTGCAATAAATCAACTTCCGATTCGGCTTCTAATAAATCTTTCTGAGAAGCGATACCGTCGTTATACATGGAATGGACAGAGGCCAATTGACGTTGTGCCACCTTTAATTGGGAATTTAAAGAACGGCTTTCGTCTTGCATTTCGTTGAGAGAGGCACTTTTAATTTCAGCTAAAATCTGACCTTTTTTTACATAATCTCCCAAAGAAAAATACGTTGCTGTAACCACACCGTCTAACAAACTCACAAAGGGAGTCGTCTGATCGATATCGTACTGAATATTTCCGGTTAAAGAAAGGGTTTCTTGAATGGGTCTGGAGATTACTTTTTCAAAATTCAAGGTTTTTTTTAATTCTGTGGTAATACAATAGGCTTTCTTCTCAGTAGGAACAACCGCTGTATTTTGGGATTGTTGACAGCTATTAAATAATAAAAAAGCCACTGGGAGGTATATAAAATACTTGTTATACATATTATTGTTTTTTAAGATTAAAGCTCTTTTCCAAGGGCGTATTGAAGCGATTCGAAATGGTGATTAAGGTCTTTTTTGGTTTCTAATAAGATGTTTTTATTGTCGAGATAGGCCTCTACAAAGTCGAGATATTCAATCATACTGGTATTTCGAAGTTTAAAATTTTTGAGGTAGCTTTCGAGTAAGGTATCCAAACTTTCTTCGTAATCACTTTCGACTTGTTCGTACATAGCCTTTGACTGTTGGTAATTTCTTAGGGCTTGTACCACTTCATTGGAAAGGCTATTGCTTTTTTGTTCCAATTCCAATCGGGTTTTGTCGATTTCGATTTGGGCTTCTTTTATATTTCCTTTGTTGAGGTTAAATAGGGGGAGCTCAAATGAAATTCCCAATCCGACAAAATCACGCATAATATTTCCACCTCGATCGTAATTAGCTGACAAAGTCACATCAGGTACGCGCATGGCTCGTTCTAGAAGGTGTTTTTGTATTGCCTGAGCTTCCGTATTCTTAGCAACAAGGATATCAGCCCTGTTGTGAAGTGCTTCTGCTGTCCAAGTATCGATATCGTCAAAATTGATGGATACTTTAGGAGCATGCAGTTCATCGGTAATATATAGGGTGGTTTCCGCAGGTAAATTCAGCATGATTTTTAGATCTTTTTGAGATTCGGAACAAGACTGCTGTATTTCGAGCAACTGTTTTCTAAAAGACATTTCTGATGCTTTAAGACGGATGAATTCCGATTTGCTGATGTTGCCTTCAACCAATTGATTTTGATAGGACTTTAGCAAATTTGTTGTAGATTCTATTTGTGCTTCGTAGATTTTTTGCTGCTCTTGATATTGTTGCACGTCGGTCAGCGTATTGCGCAACTCTAATTTTAAGTTTTGTAGCACTTCCTGAAATTGAAGTTTTTTCCCTTCGACTTCCATCTTTTGCAATGCGATATTTTTTCGACGTTTACCAGAAGTTTGAATCAATTGCTCGATTTCTATACCGATTTGAGATGTTTTTCCCCAATTGCGATATAAAGCAGGCATTTCTTCAGAGGAAGAATTGGACCACAAATTAATCTCGCTAATACTGAGCGTCGGATTGGGCCAAAGTTTAGCCTGAATTACTTGAGCCTCTGCCTGAGAAATATCTAGATGCGTGGCGAGTAATTGTAAGTTCTGTTTTAAAAAAAGGGTTTCGGCTTCTTTTTTTGAAATAGATAGGGGCTGTGTGTTTTGGGCTTGCACAAATAAAGCGCCAAACAATAGAGCGGTTAGAGTAATCAAATATCGTTTCAAATTCAGTGGTTTTTATAATATACAAAGGTAATTTCTGTGTATTACAGCTGAATTTGAGTCCGATTAAAATACGATTAAGAGTAGATTAGAGTTTGATTAGAGTTCGCTCGGAGTCAAGAAGATTTCTTCGCTAATTTCAATAGGTTAGTACCAGTGGAATGTTTTTTTTTAATCCAAAAGGTCTTGAATTTCTAAAAGCATTTTCTCATTGGAGGCTGTCTTTGAAAATGCATAAAAATGATTCAATTGCCAATCTTGTGTTTTTTGAGCCTGTTTACTTGTCGGTTTATCCCAATTTGGATATACCCTAAATGCGCGTTTGCCTTCGCGATTGATGTCTGTCAAAATTCCCTTTTGCAATAAAATGGATTTGGGGAATATAAATTGCCCAAAATAGTCTTTGTTTTGGGCGCAAACCACTACAAAATCAAAAATATCTGCATCGTCAAAAGGAGCTATAGGCCCTTGGTTATTTCGTTTCCATAAGGTTACAAATTGCCCCGTTTTGGTTGGGGTTATTTTTGCAGAACGAAATAGGATGTTGTGATTATTGAGACTAAAGGTGCAGGCAGCATAGTCGGAACTTTCTTTCTCGAGTAAAGGGTCGGAGCAGCTTAGATCCAATAAGTCGTAAATAAGACCTTTAGCAGTGATAAAAGCCTGTGGAAGTGTGGACATGATGGTTGGTTTTAAATAAAGGATTTACAAACAAAATTAGGCTAATTACAAATTATCCAGCAACGTTCATTCGAATAAATTTGAGTTCGTTGTTATAATATTCAAACTCCCATTCTATATAATGTTCGCCTTCAGATCGGTAACTTGTGAAAATATCGAAGTCCTCCATAATCTGAGAATGTTCCCTATAGTTGTATATAAAATGGATTTTTTGACCGTTAATTCGTACGCCATAATTGATTTTCACATAACCGTTGTCGACTGTTACTTCATATAACCCCTTGTTTTTATACCAATTGATGTCGTTAAGATCGAGTTTTTCTAAAACAGCAAATAGATTTTTTTGTTCATGAGTTGCGGTGTATTTAAACTGAAACTGCGTTTGTAAATCGTAGGAATTTATAGATAAATAGGCGGTTTGAAAGCTCTTTAACAACGAGGTTAGAAGGAATCTTTGAGAGGTTAAAAATGTAATTTGTTGTTGTAAAACAGCAATATTTTGTTTTTCTAAAGCATTCAATTGAATGTTTTGGTTATCGGATATCGATGAATACCAATTAAACGATTCAAAATAATCTTGATAGCGACTTTCTTTAAAACGATAACCGTGGCGAGCATAAATTTCATTGACCAATAGGCGTAATTCATCGGCGCTTTTAGTTTTAATTTGAGCATTCGATATCTTTTCTCGAGAGCAAGAAACGCAATCTGACAGCTGTTGTGCGCTAGTTGCTAAAGACAGTAAGAATAAAGCAAGTATAAAAATAAATTTCATAAGAGTCGTACAGCAATAAGGGGATTCATGTAAAATAGCAGCGAATTAAAGCGGTGTTATTGGAAAAATTAATTGGACGACAGTTCCTTCATTAAGTGTCGACTCCATGGTAAACTCGATTTGATGTTGTTCTAATATTATTTTAGATAAAGAAATACCTATACCGCTTCCGGGAATGCGTCCGACGTTTTTACCGCGATAAAAGGTTTGACCAATTAAGGGAAAATCAGCTGTTGAAATCCCTTTTCCATAATCTTTAATTTCAAGGCATAGGCAACGGTCTTTTGCAGAAAGGGTTATTTCTACTGCCTGGTCGGTAGAATATTTTAAAGCATTTTCGATCAGGTTAAACAAGGCCAATTGCAATAATGTTTCGTTGCCGTTAATCTCTAGTAATTTAGAATCGAGTACCTGCAAATCAATTTTTATAGGAATGTTAAGTGCTGCGGATTTTTCAGTTAAGGCTTCATAAATATTCCAAATCACTTCGTCCAGTCTAAACAATTCAAAAGTGTTTTTTTGATTTTTTAATCCCGACATCAACAAGAGGTTTGACAATAGATCTTCAATTTTATAAATATTGCCTAAGGCATCTTGTGCTACTTTTTTATATTCGTCGACCGTACGGTCTTTTTGAGCAAAAACCTCTAAATTTCCGGCAATAGCGGTTAACGGAGTTTTAAATTCATGGGACACATAATTGATAAAGTTCTTTTGAATTAAAAAGGTTTCCGATAGTCGTGCAAATAATTTATTATAGGTTTTAATCAGCTCATCGACTTCGTCGTTGGTATTTGGTGGTGCAATAGCTTGTCCCAAATTGGAATCATCAATTTGATTGATTTGCTGAACCACATTGGCAATAGGTCGATAGGCCCAATGAGACAGGTACCTACTCAAAATAAAGATCAGAGCTAAACCGGCTAACAATACGAAGGTCATTATCAATAGTAAACGATGGGTTTGTGCTAAAAAATCCGCATTAGAAGCTTTGACAAAAACCACAAAATTACCTTGGTTATCGGGGTAATAGATACCGTAATAAAAATAGTCGTCGGTTTGAAATTGGATTTTTTGTTGTTTTCGAACCCGATTTAAATAGTCGGTTGTAATATTGGAATCGGTAAACAGTTTTCCATATTCCACTTGGTTATTTTTATTGTATACCGCAACCATAGAGCTTTCGATAGTTGCCCTAAATTCACTGCGTATGGTCGAGTGCTCGAATTGTGTTAATTCGTCTTTTTCAAGATAGTAAAAGGCGGCTAACAAACTTGTCTTTTTTAATTCGTTAAAAAAGACCCTTTCAGAACTGTTGTAAAAGGCAATATAAATAATGACTGAAGTGATAAAAAACACGACTCCAAAAGTAACTGTTGATAGTAGGGTAAGACGGTTGCGCAGCTTCATGTTCTTAGTCTTTTATCATATAACCCGTTCCCTTAATCGTATGGATGAATTTGGTGTCGGTTTCGTCAATTTTATTGCGTAAGTAGGAGATATATACATCAACAACATTGGTGTTGTTGTCGTAATTAATTCCCCAAACCGCATTTAAAATTTGAGTTCTGGAAACGGCCTTATTTTTATTTTCTAGTAAAAAAAGCAGCAGTTTGTATTCGCGTGGAGACAAATCGATGTTGTTGTCGTTTAGACTAACCTGATGATTATCTGGATTTAAAGCTAAAGAGCCACAGCGATAAAGTAATTCTTTTTCTTGATAATTAAATTTGGTTCTTCGGGTTAAGGCATTAATTCTCGAAATCAACTCGTTAAAATGGAAGGGTTTGGATAAATAATCATCGGCTCCGCTATCCAAGGCTGCAATCTTGTCAGCAGGATCACTTAAGGCACTTAGTACCAAAATGGGGGTATAGATTTTCTTATATCGAATCATTTGTGTCAGTTGAATACCGTCTACACCCGGCAACATTATATCCATCAGTATAATGTCCCAATGATTGTCGCTAATCAAATCTCTGGCTTGCTCTCCGGAGGTAGCTAAACTGACTTGAAAGTCGTTTTCTTCCAATCCTTTTATAACAAAATCGCTGATTCTCTGATCATCTTCAATCAATAAGATATGCATGATTTAAATTTTTTCTGAATTAATTTTTATAAAATCGGTCACCAAAAAGGCGATGAGTTTTCCGACAAGATGGGTGTTTTTATCATGGTCTAAATTGGGTGCGCCTTCGCATATATGAAGGTAACCGGCATTTTTAGATTTTCCAAAAAAGTGTATAAATTGGCGCAGACGCTCTGCCGAAAATCCCGTAGGAGTTATGGCACTACTGGCGATGAGCGGTATGGAGTCCAAATCGATTTCAATACCGTAAAATCCGTTGTCTATATGTTTTTGTGCGGCCAATAATTCGGTATCAAAAGATTTTTCTTTTCGGATTCGAATTTGTTCGTAAGTGTTGTACTTGACTTTGTCGGCTACGGCTTTGATACTGTCAAAAACACTTTTAGGGGTGTAATTTTCATGTAACCCAAATATAAAATACTGTTTTAGAAAGCCCTCCTCAAAGGCATAGGAAAAACCATTACCACTATGACGGCCTTCCAAAGGTCTAAAATCGGTATGCGCATCGAAATTTATAACATTAACACCTTTTGCTTTTCCCAAGGCCAAACCCTTAATGTTTCCATAGGCATTGTTGTGTCCTCCGCCAATAATAATTGGAATCTTATCGGCTTTTACAATTTTACTTACGATATGAGAGACTTCTTTATCTATGGCTTCCACCAGTTTAAAAAGTCGTTTACGATCCTCTTTTTGGTTGACATCCAAACGCTCGGCTTCTTCCATAGACTCCGTAAAATCGAGATGACCGAGTATGGTAATTTGATTGCCTTTACAAAAGCGGTTGTGCTGTATGTTGAGAAAGCTGCTTAGGAAATTTTCCCAGGCTGTGGCCGTTCCTGCTCTTCCAAAGTTTGCGCGTACACCAATGTCTTCGGGAATTCCTAAAATGACGTATTTAGAATCGTTTTCTTGAAGTTCACTAAAACAATGCTCCATATTAGAAAGTACTTGTATACGTTCTCCAAATTTAATTTCACCCTGTCTAAAACGTGTGTATTTTGTGATATCCGCAGTAGAAAATAATTTTAATTGATGCATAAATAAAATTGTTAATTTTTTATACTATTTTAATTTTAAATACGTTAACATGTTTAGAGTTTATTCGTTCGGTGAAAAACTCGATTTTATGTTTGTGGAATTAGTTTAAAATAATTTATTATTTTGCCTCAAACTACTTAGTAGTTTGAGGTTTTTTATTTTATATAAGTTTGCCTTCTAAAATGACTCTATCGATGTGTTGACTGGCAAAAGCATAGGGAATCTCATAAAAGGAATTCAAGGGTTTAGTGATGATTAAACTGGCTTTTTTTCCTCTAGTAATACTCCCATATTCATCAGATACTCCCATGGCATAAGCTCCGTTTATCGTAGCGGCATTAATAGCTTCTTCTGGTGTCATCTTCATCTTTATACAAGCTGTAGCTACTACAAAATTCATATTTCCACTAGGTGTAGTACCTGGATTAAAATCAGAAGCTAAGGCTAAGGGAAGTCCTGCGTCTATCATTTTACGAGCAGGTGTATAGGGTATGGAAATAAAATAGGAGCAAGTAGGTAAAGCAACCGGCATGGTTGTACTGTTTTTTAAAACCGCTATATCCTCATCAGTTACTATTTCTAGGTGATCCACTGTTAACGCCTTGTTTTTTACACAAGCAGCAATACCACCTATAGCTGTAAATTGATTGACATGTATTTTAGCTGCCAATCCGTATTTTTGTCCCGCTTGCATAATACGTTCGGTTTCTTCTACTGAAAAATAACCCGTCTCTAAAAAGGCATCAATATAATCGGCTAGTTTCTCTTTAGCAATGGCGGGAATCATTTCGTCTATTATCAATTGTATATACCCTTCGTGATTGTCTTTATAGATGGTAGGAAAAGCATGGGCACCTAAGAAAGTAGCTTTGATTTTAATTGGATAATTTTCCCCTAACTTTTTTATTACGCGCAACATTTTTAATTCGGATTCCAAATTCAATCCATAGCCAGATTTGATTTCTACAGCTCCTGTACCTTGGCGAATAACTTCTTCTAAGCGTACTTTGGATTGTTCATATAAATCCTCTTCAGTGGTTTCTTGTAGTTTCTTGGCCGAATTTAAAATACCTCCACCACGATTAAAGATTTCTTCGTAACTCAAGCCGTTAATGCGATCGACAAATTCTTGTTGACGGTTGCCCGCATACACTATATGGGTATGACTGTCAACCCAACTTGGCAATACACTTTGCCCGCTTAAATCAATTACGCGATCAACAGCCAATTCCGGACAATTTTCCATCAGTCCAAAGTCCGAAATAATCTCATCTTCAATCAATAAAAAGGCATTTTCAAGTTTGGGAAGTATTTTCATTTCTTCACCAGCAACCATAATAACGGATTTATCGCGGATTTGTAAGAGTTCTTTAATGTGAATCAGTAAAATTTTCATCTTCAAAATAGTTAATTTCCGTAAAAATAGAATGGAATTTTAAAAACTCCTATCTTTATCACAAATTTAATATTTGTGAGGAGAGTTAAATATAAGAAAAATAGGAAACTTCAACCTAATTATCTAGAATATTCTGGAGGCTATCCCGATGTGCTTATAGCGATGCAGTTATTTGTATATGACGAAAACCATTACGAGGAATACAATGATTTGACTTTAAGTGAAATACATGAGATTGTTCAGAATTCGGATCCCAATGCCACAAAATGGTTTAATCTGCATGGATTGCACGATATCGAACTGTTAAAGGCCATTGGAAAAGTATTTGAAATCGAAGGCTATTTGATTGCGGAGGTACTTAATTTCTCTCGAAGAACACGAATGGAGGAATTAGACGATACCATCTTTTTTAGTGTAAAGTCTATACTGGAACAGGAAGATATTGAAAGTGTCGAAATCGAACAAATCAGCTTTATACTTAAAGATAATCTATTGCTGTCTTTTCAAGAGAAAAAAGGGAACATCTTTTCGCTAGTTCGTGAAAGAATCCGTACCAAAACAGGGAGTGTTCGAAAAAAAAGCAATGAGTTTTTGTTGTTTTTACTACTGGAGGCCATCATGGAAAACTTTTTTATCACCATGGATAATTTTGAAGAACTCATCGAACAAGTTTTGATATCTTCGAAAGCGAGTTATAAAAGAAACGTACTAGAAAATATAGAGAAGAATATTGAAAGCTTAAATTATATCAAACGAGCCATTATTCCGCTCCGAGATGTACTGTTTAATTTAAAAAGCGCTGCTTCCGATTTGGACCCCAAGTTTATCTTGCCCTCCGATGTGATTTATTTTACGAGATTGCATTATAAATCCCTGGAATTATTAGACCAGATTGAATATTATCTGTCTAAGATGGAAAGCGCTACGAATTATTTTTTCTCGGCCCAAAGCCATCGTATGAACGAAATCATGAAGGTTTTAACCATAGTTTCGGTTATTTTTATACCCTTGACCTTTATAGTGGGAGTCTATGGAATGAATTTTGACAATATGCCCGAATTACATTACGAAAACGGCTATTTTACCACCATGCTGTTTATGCTGTTTTTGGTTTTACTTATGGTTGGTTATTTTAAATTTAAAAAATGGTTTTAATTTAATAAATCGCAAACAGTATCGTTTAAAGTCTCTAAAAAAACACCCAATCATTGGGTGTTTTTTTTTGCTAAAAAATTATTAGGTCATTTTTACTGTTTTGGTAAAAATTAGTGAGATTAATTATCAAATTCTTTTTTTGTTTTAATTAGCCTGCTTAAGTGTTCGTTTTTAAGTGTTTAAAAATGACATTTATGAAATCGATAAATTGCTTTTTCAGAAATTACTTGGCTGCATCGTTTTTTGGTGTTATAAATATTACTTAGTTTTGTTTTTATTAATAATAAGTCTAAATAAAAACTAATGCTAATTCGAGCACTTTTGCTACTCACACTTTTGCTATTGTCATTTCTTTCTTTATTTGTGGGAGTTAAGGAAATTTCGTTTACGGATCTTTTTGACTTAAGTGAAGAAAGTATTTTAGTCTTATATGTAAGTAGAATACCTCGTTTAATTTCCATATTGATTGCGGGAGTAGGTATGAGTATTTGCGGCTTGATTATGCAGCAAATCACCAGGAACAAATTTGTTTCACCAACCACGGCAGGTACTTTGGATGCTACTAAGATGGGAATCCTATTTAGTTTAATCCTATTTCCAACGGGAGGTATGATGACCAAGATGTTGCTGTCATTTACTATTGCTTTTTTAGCGAGTTTGTTATTTCTGAAAATTGCTGATAGTGTTAAGTATAAGAGTTTGATTTTTATTCCTTTAATAGGAATTGTTTTCGGTAATATACTAAATGCTATTTCAACTTTTTTTGCCTTTAAATACGGGGTAATTCAAAATATGGAAGGTTGGATGATTGGCGATTTCTCGTCGATTATCAAGGGTAACTATGAAATACTTTATATCGGAATACCCGTGGTGATTTTGTGTTATTTCTATGCTAATAAGTTTACGATAATAGGGCTGGGGGAGGACACGGCAAAAAGTTTGGGATTGGACCATAAGAAAATAACCTATTTAGGGTTGGTTTTTGTAGCGATTACTTCTAGTGTGGTAGTTTTAACAGCGGGAGTGATTCCGTTTCTAGGGCTGATTATTCCCAATGTGGTCAGCATGATGTTTGGCGATAATTTAAAAAAAACCTTGCCTTATACCGCTTTAATGGGGGCTATCTTTCTGCTGGTTTGCGACATTATTAGCAGGTTGGTCATCTATCCTTATGAAATACCTATTGGATTGACAGTAAGTATTATAGGTGGAAGTGTTTTTTTGGCTATGTTATTAAAAAAGGCAAAATATGTTTAAAGATAAAACGATAGTGACTATGGCAATCATCCTACTGCTGATAATAGCTGTTTTTATGTTTACATACACCGGAACCAAACTCGATTATGTATTGCCTCGGCGTGGCTTTAAAGTAGCTGCGATGCTTTTGATATCCTGTTGCATAGCATATTCCTCTATCGTTTTTCAAACGATTGCCTCCAATAGAATCCTGACACCTTCCATTATGGGTTTTGATTCTTTTTTCCTATTGATACAGGCGGTCATTGTATTTGCCTATGGAGACCAGACCTTTAAAGTTTTGTCGAGTGAATGGAATTTTGCCTTGTCAGTAGTATTGATGTTGTTGTTTGCCCTGGGGCTATACTACTTAGTATTTAAAAAAGAATCCAAAAGTATCTATTTGCTGTTATTGATCGGTTTGTTATTGGGAACCTTATTTCGCAGTATCTCTTCCTTTATTACGGTAATCTTAAATCCCAACGAATTCCAAGTGTTACAAGGAGCTATGTTTGCCAGTTTTGATAAAATCAACCTGAGTTTGTTGGGTTTTTCAGCAGTCATCTTAATGGCAGCCATGGTTTATGGAAGTTATTTTTTTAAGCAGTTAGACGTTTTGTCACTAGGGCGCGATCATGCCATAAGCTTAGGTGTTAATTACAATCAGGTAGTGCGCCAAAACTTATTGATTATAGCGGTCATGGTTTCCGTATCTACGGCCTTGGTCGGACCCATTACTTTTTTGGGGATTTTAGTAGCCAATTTAACCTATCAGTTGGTTCGGTCAAACAATCACAGAACCCTTATTTTCGCCTGTTGCTTACTGACTTCAATAACGGTTATTGGCGGGCAATATCTAGTGGAACACCTGTTCAATATGTCGACGACAATCAGTATTATAATCAATTTTGTAGGGGGTATCTATTTTATCTACCTCCTGTTAAAAACCAGTAAGTTATGATAGCAGTTCAAAATATTTCAAAATCCTATGGCGATAAAATAATTTTAGATGATATATCCATCACTTTCCCTCAGGGAAAGATCAGTTGTCTGGTCGGTGGAAATGGAACGGGTAAAAGCACTTTATTGTCTATTATCAGTCGGTTAATCACTAAAAATACTGGTGAAATTCATTTGCTTAACGAAGATGTGATGAAAATGACTCATCGCGATTTTGCCAAGCGCCTAGCCATCTTAAAACAGTCTAATCAGCCCAATATACGCTTGACCATACGTGAATTAGTCTCCTTTGGTAGATTTCCGCACTCTCAAGGACGTATGACCCAAGTTGATCGAGATAAGATAGCGGAATCTCTAGAGTTTATGGGATTAACAGCTATTGAGGACTATTATTTAGACGAGCTCAGTGGTGGACAGCGCCAACGTGCTTTTCTGGCCATGGTATTGGTTCAAGACACCGATTATATACTGTTGGACGAACCCCTAAATAATTTGGATATGAAACACTCTGTGGAGATTATGAAAATCCTGAGGGTTTTAGCCGATCAATACCATAAAACCATCATCATAGTCGTACACGATATTAATTTCGCCTCCTCTTATGCCGATTATATAGCGACGGTTAAAAATCATAAAATCAGCCATTTTGGAAAAACAGACGATATCATAAAACCGGAAATCATGAAAGAAGTTTTTGGAATAGACATGACGATTATTGACAATTGCAACCACAAATTTTGTATATATTTTAAATAGTTAATTATGAGAAAAATTATTTTAACCGGCTTATTACTAGCCTTTGTAGCAACGACAAGTTGTAAAGATAAAGTAAAGGAATCCGCAGAAACCGAACAGTCTAATTCTGTAGAAAAACTGGTTGTTCAGCATCATTTGGGAACTACGGAGGTAGTGAAAAACCCGAAAAAGGTGGTATTGCTAAGTTATGGAGTGATCGATTCTTTTGATAAATTATCAATCCCAATAGCAGGGCTACCCAAGGGGAACTTACCGGGTTATTTAAGCAAATACGGTAATGACGATTCCATTGTTGATATTGGTAATTTGATGGATCCCAACTTTGAGAAAATCAATGAACTCGGACCTGATTTGATTGTCATCTCGGCTAGACAGAGCAAGTTATACGACGAATTATCCAAAATCGCACCAACGATATATATGGACATTGACAAAGATGATTATCTGGGTTCTTTTGAGAAAAATGCGCGCCAATTAGGAGAGTTATTTGATAAAGAAATCGAAGTTGAAAAAGAGCTGATGATCATTAAATCCAAAATCGCCAAAATTAAGCAAATCAGTGAGAATAGTCATAAAACGGGATTAATCGTATTGGTTAATGAAGGACGTTATAGTGCTTATGGCAAGGGATCGCGATTTGGAATCATTCATGATGTTTTTGGAGTCAAACCCGCTGATCAAAATATAGAGGTAGCGACACACGGCCAATCGGTGTCTAATGAATTTATACAAAAGGTCAATCCCGACTATTTATTTGTAATTGACAGAGGTGCAGCCTTAAAGAAAAATGATCTAAATACAGCGGCATTCTCCAATCCATTAATCGAAAAAACAAAGGCTTTTAAAAATGATAAAATCATCTTTTTATCGCCGGATGTGTGGTATTTGTCCGGTGGAGGCCTTGAGTCAGTTGGTATGATGGTTGATGAAATTGAAAGAGCTCTTTGATATTGTTAGATTGCTTTGTTATTATTTTTAGTTAATTGTGAATGAAAGAGGGTGTATATTTACATCCTCTTTTTAGCTAAAAAGCATTTGCTTTAAAACAAAAAACCTCTCGATATCGAGAGGTTTTTTGTCTATTCCGTAATGTTGTTGTCGAGCAATAACTGTTGTGCTTTGGCTAAATCCTGGCTATAGACAAAGACGTGTACAGCTTTATCGGCACTTCCAAAACCGGCACTAATTGCGGACTGTATATCGTCGCGCAAAATAAATTCAATATTGTTCTCTTCTAAAATATCTTTAACGGCCAAAGTGGTAATTTCACTTCCCGAAAACAGTCTTACGTGGTTCATAGTTTGGGCTTTTATTTAAGTTTAAAAATAAACAAAAAATATTCGATTCCACACAAAGAATGATTAAATTTTTGGTGTGGTAGCTACTGCCTCATTAAATTGTTTTTCAAAATTATTTATTTTAAATATTTTGGTTTGATCTAATACATAAAGACTATTTTCAATCACTAAAAAAGAATTGATTGGAACAGGATACTCAAAAGGAGTAGTGTTTTTGTGTTTAGTTGTATAGGATGTTGTGATATAATATTTATCAGCATTATTTTTAAACGAAACGGTGTATTTTTTAGGTTTAAGATTGGCATCGTAAAATTTGGGCTCTATCTTTTTTGTAGCCGTATTTATTTTTGAAAGACCAAGATTTGTAAAACAGTAAAAATCTCCATTAGAGGTTACTTGAAGTCCCAATTGATATAGAACTGCATCGTTTTGTTTCGAGAATAAAACAGGCTTACAAATGTATTCCGTTCCTACTTTTTCAATTTCAATTTTGTATATGTTCCCCATAGCACTTACACTATAAAATTCGTCATTAGAGAGAATAGGAAAAGATAATTTTTCCTTTTTTTCTTCTATATTGGCATAAGAATAGGTAAAGGGAACGGGGGTGTTATCTGTAGCGGAAAGCGGATAGTAAAATAATTTGTTTGCCGTTTCATCCCCAAGTATTAATAAATCGGATTTAGCATCATAGGATACTGTTGATAATATGTCTTTATAAGAAGTAAAAGTTTTAAAGGCTAAGTACTCTTTGGTTTCTAAATCTAAAGTGAAAATTTGTGATTCATAGTTATCAACACTGGTTTGAATATTTAAAATAATGAAAAGTTTGGTCTCTTGTAAAAACAAATTAACAGTAGAATATTTGGATCCATTAGGATTGTATTGAGCCTCGGTTAAAAGAGTTTCTACGGAACCATCTGTAGTGATGTGAACTAAGGATTGCAATCGATTACTCATCGTACCTGTGTTAAGGAAACCGTAGATACCCTCACTAGATGTAATAGCGCTATTTATTAAATTTAGATTATTGTCAGATAAACGTGCTGCGTATTCACCGTCGATAAAATAAGTCTCATCCAAATAAGTATCGATATCATCAGATTTACAGGCGCTCAATAGTGTGGTAATTGCTAAAAAATAAAAAGTTTTTCGTAAAAATGTTTTCATAATAATTTTCTAATATTTAAAGGTCTAATTTTTAATTATTTAATTTTTGCTTGTAATTATACTTAATCTGTTGGATTGGAGGTAAAATTAAGATATTTTTGTAAAAGAATGCCAAGGAAATTAGTTGATTTTAGATTTTAGTTTATGAAAGGTTTTTTTTAAATCATCAATCTGAATAAGCGAATTGTTTTTAAAATTGTAGGTTGGTTTATTTAACAGGCAATTCCTTAAGTATAGAACGTTTTTTTTAAATTTTGAGGTAGAATTTAATAAATGGATTGGTGCGGAAATTTATCTTGTTCGGATTATTGTCTACTATATAAAAAAGGAACTATCTTATAAGGAGACTACCTTAATATTATAGAATCTATTTTAAAAGACAATACATTAATTTGACTTGAAAGATATTAAAAAAAATGGCCGCCTCATTTTATGAGACGGCCTGTTTATAGATTACTTGGAATCGAGGTTTCTAAAAACCAGTTGATTGTCAAAACAATCGAGTACTACGATGGAATCGGCTTTTACGTTACCACCTAAGATTTCTTTGGATAGTTGGTTTAAAACCTCGCGTTGTACTACTCTTTTTACCGGTCTAGCTCCGAAATGCGGATCATATCCTTTGGTCGCTAAATAATCAATAGCTTCCGGAGTGGTCTCTAGTGTAATATGTTGTAAAGACAACATCTTAATAACACCTTTTAATTGCAAACTAACTATCGCATGTATGTTTTCACGAGTCAATGGCGTAAACATTACAATTTCGTCTATACGGTTGATAAACTCTGGACGTACCGTTTGCTTTAAGATGTTTAACACTTCTGTTTTTGCACTCTCTGAAGCGCTTTCGATATCATTACCAGCATTTTCGAATTTCTCTTGAATGACCTGACTTCCAATGTTGGAGGTCATAATGATAATTGTGTTTTTAAAGTCGGCCAAACGCCCTTTGTTGTCGGTTAATCGTCCTTCATCCAATACCTGTAGTAAAATATTATACGTATCGGGATGCGCTTTTTCAATCTCGTCGAGTAATACTACCGAATACGGTTTACGTCTTACGGCTTCGGTTAATTGTCCACCTTCGTCATAACCCACATATCCTGGAGGTGCTCCGACCAATCTACTCACGCTATGACGTTCAGAATACTCACTCATGTCGATACGTGTCATCGCATTTTCATCGTCGAATAGATATTCCGCCAAGGCTTTGGCCAATTCGGTTTTACCCACACCCGTAGTTCCTAAGAACAGGAATGAACCAATAGGACGTTTTGGGTCTTGTAAACCGGATCTACTGCGTCTTACCGCATCGCTAATCGCTTCAATCGCTTCTTCCTGACCTACCACACGTTGGTGTAATTCAGCTTCGAGATGTAATAGTTTATCACGCTCACTTTGAAGCATTTTGGTCACCGGTACTCCGGTCCATTTCGCTACTATTTCGGCTATATTATCATAGGTAACCTCTTCTTTTATCAAAGTGTGTCCCTTTTGATTTTCATCCAATTGCAATTGCTGTTTTTGCAATTCCTCTTGAGCATCTTTGATTTTTCCGTATCGGATTTCAGCTACCTTTCCATAATCGCCTTCACGTTCTGCTTTTTCAGCTTCCAATTTATAGTTTTCAATGTCGAGCTTGATTGCTTGGATGTTATCTACCACATCCTTCTCGGCTTTCCATTTCGAATAGATGTCATTACGCTCCTCTTTTAAATTGGCTAAATCCAATCCCAATATCTTGAGCTTATTCTCGTCATTCTCACGTTTTATCGCCTCAATCTCAATTTCCAATTGCATTATTTTACGATCTAAGGCATCGAGTTCTTCTGGTTTAGAATTGATTTCCATTCGCAGTTTGGCAGCAGCCTCATCCATCAAGTCAATGGCTTTGTCTGGCAAATAACGATTGGTGATATAACGTTGTGACAACTCCACAGCACCGATAATAGCCTCATCTTTAATTCGTACTTTATGATGCGCTTCATATTTTTCTTTGATACCACGCAAAATTGAAATGGCACTTTCCGTATCCGGTTCGTCAATCATAATCTTTTGGAAACGACGTTCTAGAGCCTTGTCTTTTTCAAAGTATTTTTGATACTCATCTAAGGTTGTCGCTCCAATTGCTCGAAGTTCGCCACGAGCCAAAGCCGGTTTTAATATGTTTGCCGCATCCATAGCACCATCACCACCTCCAGCACCGACCAAGGTGTGAATCTCATCGATAAATAAGATGATGTTTCCGTCGGATGAGGTAACCTCTTTAACGACTGATTTTAAACGCTCTTCAAATTCTCCTTTGTATTTTGCCCCCGCAATCAAAGATCCCATATCCAACGAGAAAACCATTTTGTCTTGTAGGTTTTCTGGTACGTCACCTTGCACTATTCTTCGAGCTAAGCCCTCAGCTATAGCTGTTTTACCAACTCCAGGCTCACCGATTAACATCGGATTGTTTTTGGTTCTTCTCGATAAAATTTGCAAAACTCTACGAATTTCCTCATCACGACCAATAACCGGATCTAATTTTCCGTCCTTGGCGAGCTGATTTAAGTTTTTCGCATATTTGTTTAAAGAGTTATAAGTTTCTTCTGCAGAAGCAGATGTCACTCGCTCTCCTCCGCGTATTTCTGTGATAGCAGCTATCAAATCCTTTTCAGTAACTCCTTGATCTTTTAAGATCTGAGCAACCTTGCTTTTGGATTTAAAAATCGCTAATATCAAATGCTCTATAGAAACGTATTCGTCATTCATTTTCTGTGCTATAGCGCTGGCTTCGGTTAATGCGGTATTGGCTTCTCTCGAAAGAGATATAGTGCCTCCGCTAACTTTTGGAAAACTCGCTATAGTACTGTCCAAAATTTGTTTGAACAAGTCTACGTTAATGTTTAGTTTTTTTAAGATAAACGGCGTAACATTTTCATCTACGGCTAATATAGCCTTGAAAATATGCTCGTTCTCTATCAATTGTTGGCCGTTACCTTGCACCATAACTTGTGCTTGCTGTAAGGCCTCTTGCGATTTAATAGTGAAATTATTTAGATTCATTTTTCAACATTTTTTTGGTTATTAATTCACAAACAATTTATATTCCAGTATTGAAAAAACGACAAAGTGTCTTGTTTTTGGTTCTTTTTTAATAAAAACATGTCTTTTTGTCATTAGAGGATACTAACAAACCATTGACGCATAAGTACTCAGCTTTCGATGGCTTTTCTCTATAAATTTACACCTAATTCTTTAATAATGAGTGTAAAAACTTCTTTTTATTAGCGTCGATTCTTACTGATTTATGAGATTAAATTCTAACGATATGAAATTTGGTTTTAAAAAAAAAGACTATTTTAAAAAAAAAAGATTATTCCTATATACGTAAGTCTTATTATAATTATAAACCCTAAATTATTCCCAATGAAAAATGCAATTGTTTTATTGATTTTATTGGTTGTCTCGATATCCTGCAAAAGTGATGATAGTAGTAACGCACAGCCTTTGGGGAAATGGAGATTATATAGTAAAACGGCAAGCGGTATGGTGCCTGTTCCTAATCCTACAACGGTTTTTGAAGAAAATATTTATTTCAATTTTGAGACCGAATTGACCGTGTCCGGAAATTCCACGGGCAAGTTCTATTTAAAAGATGGTACTTATCCTTATACTGAAAAGTATGATTCTTATTTAGATAGTGAAGTTGTCGAGATCGGAAGTTTTCCGTATATGAAATACCATATCGGTGATACCTTGGTTTTAAGCATTGCTTATATGGATGGAGAGACTCTTAAATTGGTGAAACCCTAACCTTCTATTTATAACAGTTCATATTTACTGTGTTTTTTGGTTAGTGCTTGGATTTTTGTTTAAAAAAGAGTGATTTAGTAAATTTATTAGCAAAAAAACTACTTTTTGTTTTATAAAAATAGCTAATTATAAATGGGGGAGTGGTATAGTATTTGAGTCTAATGTATTGACACTTAGTGTGGAAATAGTATAAATTTAAATCAATAACCATTATGAAAAGATTAGAAAATAAAACAGCTATTATTACAGGAGGAGCAAGTGGAATTGGGAAAGCAACGGTAGAGTTATTTGTAAAAGAAGGGGCGCAGGTCGTCATTGCTGATTTCTCGGATTCGGGAAAAGAGCTTGAGGAGCGGTTGAATCGGGAAGGTCATCAAACCTTGTTTGTCAAAACGGATGTTACCAGTGAAGAAGCTGTGAAAAATATGGTTGCTAAAACCGTGGAGAAATTCGGTAAACTGGATATTCTATATGCCAATGCCGGAATCGCCAATGATGGAAATATCGATGAATTGGAATACGATAAATGGAAGAGAACGATCGATATCAACTTAAATGGTGTTTTTCTTTCGGATAAATATGCTATAATGCAAATGTTAAAACAGGGAACAGGTGGCGCAATTGTCAATGCGGGGTCTATACATAGTTTTGTAGGTAAAGTAGGAGTAACGGCCTATGCTTCTGCAAAAGGAGGGGTTAAATTGTTGACGCAAACCTTGGGAGCGACTTACGGGAAAAAAGGAATTAGAGTAAATGCTGTCGCACCGGGATATATAGATACCCCGCTGATACACGGTGCTAATACTCAGGATTTGGTTAATTTACATCCTATGGGACGACTAGGGACGCCAGAGGAAGTGGCTAAGGCGGTCTTGTTTTTGGCCTCTGATGACGCTTCGTTTATCTCGGGAACCGAGATTTTAGTTGATGGAGGTTATACAGCGGTATAGTTTTTAGGCTGATATGCTGATATGCTGATATGCTGATATGCTGATATGCTGATATGCTGATATGCTGATATGCTGATATGCTGATATGCTGATATGCTGATATGCTGATATGCTGATATGCTGATATGCTGATATGCTGATATGCTGATATGCTGATATGCTGATATGCTGATATGCTGATATGCTGATATGCTGATA
>NZ_JAHKRA010000020.1 GCF_019345525.1 Flavobacterium sp. NKUCC04_CG
TCAACGAAAATAAAACATTCTTTTACCGGCATATTTTGTAACGATATATGATTTGTTAGAATCATGTCACCACTACGGGGTTTAACGAAAACGGCATATCATTTTAACAATACACCATGTTCTAGAATCATGTCACCCCTGCGGGGTTCAACGAAAATAAAACATTCTTTTACCAATACACCATGTTCTAGAATCATGTCACCCCTACGGGGTTCAACGAAAATAAAACATTCTTTTACCGGCATATTTTGTAACGATATATGATTTGTTAGAATCATGTCACCACTACGGGGTTTAACGAACGGCATATCATTTTAACGATACACCATGTTCTAGAATCATGTCACCCCTACGGGGTTCAACGAAAATAAAACATTCTTTTACCGGCATATTTTGTAACGATATATGATTTGTTAGAATCATGTCACCCATACGGGGTTTAACGAAAACGGCATATCATTTTAACGATACACCATGTTCTAGAATCATGTCACCCCTACGGGGTTTAACGAACGGCATATCATTTTAACGATACACCATGTTCTAGAATCATGTCACCCCTGCGGGGTTCAACGAAAATAAAACATTCTTTTACCGGCATATTTTGTAACGATATATGATTTGTTAGAATCATGTCACCACTACGGGGTTTAACGAAAACGGCATATCATTTTAACAATGCACCATGTTCTAGAATCATGTCACCCCTACGGGGTTTAACGAAAATAAAACATTCTTTTACCGGCATATTTTGTAACGATATATGATTTGTTAGAATCATGTCACCCCTACGGGGTTTAACGAACGGCATATCATTTTAACGATACACCATGTTCTAGAATCATGTCACCCCTACGGAGTTTAACGTAGTTTGTTTTTTTATAGCGATTGTACTGAATAGAACTGTTGGGTAAAAACCTATCGCAAAATCAAAACACAAACAACACACACCAATTTCGGCTTAATATCAATATGTTACGCGATTTTGGAGTAAAAAACAGGGTATAAAAAAAGACTGTCTCTAATTAGAGACAGTCTTTTTTTAGTTTACTTCAATTGCGATTTACCTATAAGGTTTCTTTTAACCAACGGAAAAATTCCCCTTGCCAAACTTGCGCATTTTGCGGTTTAGTTACCCAGTGGTTCTCCTCTGGAAAATATACAAATCTACTTTTCACGCCTAATAATTGTGCCGCTTGAAAAGCTTCCTGTCCTTGTCCGATTGGTACGCGATAGTCTTTACCTCCCTGAATCACCAAAATCGGTGTATTCCATTTACTTACATTTTTAATAGGATTAAAATCTTTTATTGCTTTTTGAGCATCTGCGTTGTCTTTTTCCCAATAAGCCCCTCCCGTATCCCAGGTTGGAAAGAAAACCTCTTCCGTGGTTCCGTACATGCTTTCTAAATTAAATACCCCACAATGAGAGATAAATGTCTTAAAACGATTGTTGTGAATACCCGCCAGATAAAAAATCGAATACCCTCCATAACTTGCACCTACAGCCCCAAGACGAGAGTTGTCGACATATTTTTCTTTAGAAACCGCATCAATTGCATCTAAGTAATCCTGCATCGGCTTACCTCCCCAGTCTTTACTAATGGCTTCATTCCATGCTACACCATGCCCTGGCATACCGCGGCGATTTGGAGCTACTACAATATATCCCTCTGCCGCCATCAATTGGAAATTCCAACGGAATGAATAAAACTGAGTTAAGGCAGATTGTGGTCCTCCTTGGCAATAAAGCAAGGTTGGGTATTTTTTATTCGGATCAAAATTCGGTGGATACACTACCCAAACCAACATCTTTTTTCCATCGGCAGTCGTTACATAACGCTTTTCCGATTTACTCATAGCTACTTTAGCATACAAATCGTCGTTAACCTTAGTTACTTGATTCCAACTGCTCTTCTTTAAATCATAAGTATAAATTTCGGTAGCATGGTTAAAATCGGTACGAGTCAATACTATTTTTCCATCTGCAAATCCAACAATTCCCGTAACATCAAAATTTCCATCCGTTACTTGACGAACGGTAATCGCTATACGAGTCATACCAGGAAAATTGACTTCAAAAAGTTGTACAGTACCGTCGACAGCCGCTGTAAAATAAATCTTTTTACCGTCTGGAGCCCATTGGTAACTATCAACCGTTCCGTCCCACTGAGCAGTCAAGTTTATATCCATTCCCTTAAAACGAACGATTAAGTCATTTTTATCTGCCTCATAACCGTCGTTTTTCATCTGAAGCCACGTCAAATCACCAGCAGGCGAAAAAGTTGGGTGGGTATCATAACCTTTATTGGCCTCCGTTAAATTTTTCGTTTGTTTGGTTTCTAAATCGTATTCGTACAAATCGGTATTGGTACTCATCGCATAGTCCGTTCCAAATTTCTTTTTAGAGACATAGATAACCTTCTTACCATCTGGAGTCCAAATATAGTCTTCATCTCCACCGAAAGGTTTCTGCGGAGCATCATAAGGTTCACCTTCCATCAAGTCAATAGCTTTATCGGGTTGGTTTACATCGCCCACAAAAACGTGATTATGTGTTCCGTCATTCCAAGTATCCCAATGTCTATAATCCAAAGCATCAAACACATATACATCGGATTTATCCATCTTTTCATAAAGGTCCTTTCCCAACACTTTATTCACTTTTACCGCCTTGTCAAATAAGCTTTTCTTGCCATCTGGTGCGATATTTTTATCAGCCACTAAGGATTTATAATCTGTAATCTCTACAGCTGCACCTCCTGAGAGAGGAATTTGATAAATTTTGGAATTGATTTTATTCGCTTCCATTTCAGCATGTCCTACTTTATAAATCAAGTTTTTACCGTCTTTGGTAAGGGCTACAGGACTAACTCTTCCTAACTTCCAAAGTAATTCTTTAGTCATAACCTCTTGAGAAAAAGCGGATATACTCATCAAACTCAGGGTTAATAGAATAATTCTTTTCATTATTATTGTTTTTGTATGCGCTAAAATTACTAAATTTAAATGAAACCCTCTCTTTTATGATCTTCGCTATGCACTTTTTAAATTTCAAAATAATCCGATTGAAATCCCAAAGCTGCCTGCCCTTACGATCAATATCTGAGGTTTTTTGTATAAAAACTTCATTTTCAATCCGAAAATTGCATAAAAAACCATTTAGATTTTGAAAAATGATCGCAACAAAAGTATCAATTACTCGTTTATTAGATTTTTTAACGGCACTTAAAGACAAAAAATAAAAAAAAAGGTCTATTTTCACGCACTTAAAATAGATCCAGTGAAAAACAGTAATAACAAACTATTTATTGCAATCATCATTGCCCTTATAATTGGAGTGAGTCTTGGCGGTTTAGTCCATTATCAATATCCCGAATCGATTCCTAGTTTTTCAGAGAACATAAAACTCTTAGGAACTATTTTTATTCGATTGGTGCAGATGATTATTGCTCCATTAGTATTTTGTACTCTTGTAGTGGGAATTGCAAAAATGGGCGATATGAAGATGGTTGGAAGGGTTGGTGGAAAAGCGATGATTTGGTTTATCACGGCTTCCCTAACTTCCCTATTAATTGGAATGGCTTTAGTCAATTGGTTTGCACCTGGCGAGAGTACCAATATTTCGATGGCAGAAACCAGTTCTGCTTCCGACTTAATCCAACAGACTTCTGCTTTCTCTTTAGAAGTATTTATTAACCACGTCGTACCGAGAAGTGTATTTGAATCTTTTGCACATAACGAAATCCTGCAAATTGTAATCTTTTCAATATTCTTTGGAGTAGCTTTATCTACTTTAGGAAAAGAAGGTGATCAGATTATTACTTTCTTAGATAAAACATCCAAAGTGGTTCTAAAGATGGTAGGCTATATCATGTGGGTAGCACCATTAGGTGTATTAGGCGCTGTGGCCTCTGCCGTAGCTAATTATGGTTTTGAAGTTTTTACCTTATACGCACATTATCTCTTAGCCTTTATAGCTGGTATAGCCGTTTTATGGCTGGTGCTATTAACTGTAGGTTATCTCATTTTGGGCAAACGCTTATGGGAGTTATTACAAAGATTAAAAACGCCGATTTTAATAGCATTTTCAACCACTAGTAGTGAGGCTGTATTTCCCAAAATGGTAGAAGAATTGGAAGCTTTCGGCTGCCAACCTAAAATTGTATCGTTTACCCTACCCTTAGGTTATTCCTTTAACTTGGATGGAAGTATGATGTATATGACTTTTGCCAGTTTGTTTATTGCACAAATCTATGATATACACATGCCTATTGAAAAGCAGTTAACCATGCTTTTGGTATTGATGTTAACCAGTAAAGGAGTAGCTGGAGTTCCACGAGCCTCCTTAATTGTAATTGTAGCTACTTGCTCTATGTTTGGAATACCACCTGAAGGTATAGCCTTAATTCTACCTATCGATCACTTTTGTGATATGGCACGAAGCATGACTAATGTCCTTGGCAATGGATTATCGACAGCTGCAATAGATAAATGGGAATCAAAACGCGAAGAAAACTTACAAACAACTAATACATAATGAACGAATTTCACATTTCACAACTTATTAACCCTGAGTTTTATATCAACCTTGAAATAGCAGGTCACCATATCGGTATTTATGTAGTGCTATTTATAGTATTTGCAGAAACCGGTTTATTTGCGGGTTTCTTTTTACCCGGCGACAGTTTGTTGTTTCTAGCAGGTATATACAGCTCAGCCTTAATGCAAGAACTTTTCACCATTGAAAGTGACTTTACGAATGTTGCTCTATTATCCACTCTAGTTGCTTTGGCTGGGATATTAGGTAATATGTTTGGATATTGGTTTGGTTCTAAAAGTGGAAACTATTTATATACGAAAAAAGATAATTTTATCTTTAAAAAGAAATATTTATACGAATCAAAAGTTTTCTTTGAAAGACATGGCGGACGTGCCATTATATTTGCTAGATTCTTACCTATCGTAAGAACCTTCGCTCCAATTATCGCCGGTATCGTTCACATGGACTTTAAGAAATTTATGTTTTACAACATCATCAGTTCGTTTTTATGGGCAACTACTTTAATTTTTGCAGGTCATTACCTTCAAAAATTCCTATTGGAAAGCTATGGTGTTAATCTAAAAGATTATATCGAATACATTATTTTGTTCTTGGTTGCCGTAACGACTTTACCAATTATATTAAAATTAGTAAAGAGTAAAAAAGTTGAAGAAACGGTAGAATAACTGTGTAGTCTTAAATATAAAAAAAGCGAAGAAATAATTTCTTCGCTTTTTTTATGCGGTATCCCTAAAAATTTGCCCTTTTTTACTATGATATTTTTTGTAATTTCGCACTTCATTTAGCGCTACAAAAATGATCAAAAAAGCACTTCGCATCCTTTTTAAAATACTCCTTTGGTTTTTTGGATCAACCATAGCGGTTGTAATTATTTTTAAATTTGTACCCGTACCCTTCACGCCTTTAATGTTTATCAGAGCTATAGAACAAAAAAGCGCTGGAAAAGACATCAAAATGGCTCATGATTGGGTTTCTATAGACCAAATAAGTACCAACTTACAGAAAGCCGTAATTGTTAGTGAAGATGGAAATTTCCTTAAACATCATGGTTTTGATTTAAAAGCCATTGAAAAAGCATTTAAAAGCAACCAAAAAGGAAAAAAAATACGCGGCGGCAGTACCATTTCTCAACAAACCGCTAAAAACGTATTTCTATGGCAAGGAAGAAGTTATTTGAGAAAAGGGCTTGAAGTATACTTTACCGTTCTGATCGAGGTAATTTGGAGCAAAGAACGCATTATGGAAGTATATCTCAACAGTATCGAAATGGGTGACGGGGTCTATGGAGCCGAAGCTGCATCCCAATACTGGTATAAGAAAAGCGCTAGCAACCTCAGCAAATATGAAGCAGCAGGAATAGCTGCAATACTCCCTAATCCAAGAAGATTCAAGGCCTCCAACTCTTCAGGCTATATCAACCGCCGAAAAAACACTATTGTAAAATACATCAACTATCACGGACCGCTGAAGTATTAGTTGAGATTCAGTGCTTTTGCGATTATTATTATCACAAATACACCGATAAATTTGACGTAAATACACAATATAAGTCTTAAATTTTTAATAAAATATAATTTTATTGTCGGTTAGTAATTTCTTTTTTTGTAGCTTTGAGTATAAATAAAATTCGAAAAACTATGAAAAAATTAATGTTATCCGTTGCTGCACTTGCCCTAATCACAGTAACTTCTTGTAAACAAGACAAAGCGGCTGTAATCGATGAAAACGGAACTGAAACCGTTATTACAACTGACGAGACTATGGTTGACGAGATTGATGCCAAAAACGAATGGGAGCAATTGAAAAACGACTCTGAGGCAAAACTAAAAGAAGCTCAAAAGGCTTTGGAAGAAGCTAAGGTAAAAGGCGACAAAAAAGCACAAGAAGCTGCTCAAAAGGCAATCGATGAAGCTAACAGCGCTTGGGAAAATGCAAAAACTAAAGCATCAGAAGCCGGTCATGATTTAAAAGAAAGCATCAACGATGCTGGAAGTAATATCAAAGACGCCGCTAATGATGTAAAAGCAGACTTAAATGCAGCTGCAAAAGACACCAAAGAAGCTGTCAAAGACGCCAAAGCAGATGCTAAAGCAGGAATAAACAATGCTTTAGGGAAAAACAAATAAAAATCTTTGTAACCAGAGATTTATGGACCTTGCCGCTCGCGGCAAGGTCTTTTATTTTACAGCCTTTCTATAACTGTGAACAACGAGCCACAAGACCCGATTAACATACCTCTATTTAACGGAACTAGGACAGTTACTGCATTACATATAAAGAAAAAAAGTAGCTACGTTTTCACGGAGATAACATAACATTAATACAAATGATTATTTATTTTCTTCTTTTTTTCGTAACTTTACTAATAGACCAAAAAATATTAACCAAAAACAGATTTATATGAAAACATTAATTGGAATCAAGGCCGGTTCAAGAGAGAAAACTGCTGAATTCTTATCCGCTATTTTAGCTGATGAATTTATCTTATATACCAAAACGAGAAATGCACATTGGAATGTTGAAGGTGCAGATTTTCACGCAATGCATTTGTTTTTCGAAAGCCAATATACCGAATTGGAAACCGTGATTGATGAAGTGGCAGAACGCATTCGTCAAATAGGCCATTACGCACCCGCTACTTTAAAGGAATACCTCGCATTGACGCATTTGACAGAAGCCCGTCGAGGAGGTAATGATAGTATGAGTTTTATAAAAGACTTACTCAACGATCACGACACCATTATCAAACACATCAGAGAAAACATCAATACCATAGAAGAAGAACTCGACTACGGTACTAGTGATTTTGTTACTGGAATTATGATGTTACACGAAAAACAAGCATGGATGTTACGTGCACATATCAAATAAGCAGTCGTACAACGGCTACTTTTATAAACCAAAAACCGCTATATTTGCTACAAGCCTCTTCGGAGGCTTGTTTAATTCAATTCAATCCCTTTTCAAATCTCTTATGAAACGTCTTGTCCTTTTTTTATGCACTCTTTTCCTAACTGCGGCCTGTGCACAAAATAAATCAGCTGCCGATACGACTTTGGATTTCCAAGAAAGCCTTAATAAGGACTTTAAAAACCCAGAAACAAGCCCCTTACCCAAAGACGCCATTAAGAATTTTAAATCTTTAGATTTTTTTCCGTTTAGCGAACTGTATGTTGTCAGTGCCAAATTGACCAAAACACCCGACTCCAAGCCTTTCGAAATGCCAACCACCACCCAGAGAAAACCGATGTACAAAAAGTATGGGGAACTCCATTTTAAATTAAACGGCAGCAATTATGTATTGAGCGTTTTTCAAAATTTAGAATTAATTCAAAAATCCGAGTTCAAAAACAGCCTGTTTTTACCCTTTACCGACTTAACATCTGGGGTAAGCAGCTATGGAGGTGGCCGCTATATGGACATCGAAATCCCTGAAGGTGATACGCTTATCCTTAATTTTAATCTGTCTTACAATCCTTATTGCGTTTACAATCCTAAATATTCTTGCCCAATTCCTCCTGAAGAAAATTTTATAAATACCGAAATTAAAGCAGGGATAAAAGAGGGGTTTTAGCGGATGGGCGAATACGCAGATACGCGAATGGGCATACAAAAAATCTAGCTAAAGAACCTCGTGAGTTTCCTTAATAATATCCATTACAAAAATACTTTTTGTCTGCGCTATACCTTCAATTTCGGTCAATTGGTTGACGAAGAAATTGTGGTAGCTATCCATGCTCTCTGCTAAGATTTTTAGCATAAAATCAAAATCACCAGATATATTATAACATTCTACAACTTCCTTAAACTGAAGTACTGTATTTATAAATTCCGACCCTGCCTTTTTGTTGTGTTTGCTCAACGTAATCATACAAAGCACCATAATGCCTTTGTCTACCTTTTTCTTGTCTAAAACCGCTACATATTGCTTAATTACACCGCTTCTTTCGAGCCGTTTGATTCGCTCATGGGTTGGTGTTGGACTTAAATTGATTTGACTCGAAATTTGACGTACTGTCCATTTTGCATTTTGCTCCAAAAGCTTTAGTATTTCGCGGTCTTTTTCATCTATTGCATAGCTGCTCTTTTTCGCTTGTTCTGTTTTGCTTGTCATAGTCGTTCGTATTCCGATAATTTGTTCTTGTAAAAATACAAAAAATGAACATTTGTTCTAAATTTTTATTTTTTTAATGACAGCTATACTTTAATATTTACTTTTGCGCGGACAAATTAAAAAAAATGGAGTTAAAGAAGAACCTTGTTTTGATCATTGCCTCTATGGGCGTTTTCGTAGAAGCACTGGATATCGCTATTATAAACCTGACCATTCCCGCTATTCAAAACCAATTTGCGGTGAGCAACGATACGCTTCAATGGCTGCAAACGCTTTATGTATTGCTCTACGGTGGTTTTTTAATCATCGGTGGAAAATTATCTGATGTCATCGGTCGTAAAACAATTTTTACCATCGGTGCGGCACTGTTCTTAATTAGTTCCTTGGGAGCTGGCTTGTCGAACTCCTTTGTGTCTTTAGCCTTTTTCAGAGCACTACAAGGGCTTGGAGCTGCTTTAATTATGCCTTCCGCATTATCAATCGTCACTCATACTTTTACCGAAACAAACGAACGAAGCAAAGCCATAGGAATCTTCAGCTCCTTTGCCGCTATAGGATCTGGAAGCGGTTTGGCTGTTGGTGGGCTAATCAGTACATATTGGGGATGGCACTGGGTTTTTTTAATCAATGTCCCTATCCTCATAGTGGTATTGATAGCCTCATACTTTATACTTGAAAAGGACAAGATTGCAGCTCGTGTAGAAAAAACCGATTATTTATCCAGTATATTATTGGTTTTTAGCTTATTGCTTTTTACGTATGGCATTCATCAATTTGGTGCTTTTGAAAGCAATTATGTATCGATAAGCGTTTCTTTAACCACAACAGTGGTCTTGTTTTTTATCATCTACAAAAGGTTAAAGAGCATACCAAACCCCTTGATTAATTTAAGCGTTTTTAATTCGAAAACCATCATTACAGCCAATGCAGTCTTCTTTACCTTAGGTTGCTTTTTTATAGGTTATCTATTCTTAATCGCTTTGATATTACAACGCGATATGGGCTATACCGCTGCCAAAGCAGGTTTGCTTTTAGTTCCGTTTAGCTTATTATCGGCCGCCGTAGCCAAGTTTTTACTTCCTTCCCTTATGAAAAGGGTAAAAACACTACAATTGGGCATTATCGGCATGTCAATGATGTCTTTAGGTGGCGCATTGTTAGTGCTCACGTTGGTTTTTGACTATCCATTAATCCTCATTTTATTGTCTGCCGCCTGTGTGTCTGGTATTGGAATGACGATATGTTTTACCAGTTTATCGCTTTTATGTATACAAGATATCCCTTCCGAACATTACGGTCTTGCATCGAGTTTATCCAGCACGTCTTATTTTATGGGAGCGGGAATTGGGTTATCTGTTCTTACACTATTTATGCCTAAAGAAAATATGGATAGCGCTGTTAGCAACATCACTGTGATTATACTGTGTTGTTATGCCCTACTCGGACTCCTATTACTACTTTGGCGAAATCGCAATGCATAAATCGAAAATCTAAAAACTCGAAAAAAAAGCCCAATTGGAAAATTCCAATTGGGCTTTTTTACTAGTACAAAAAAATTATTTTAATTTTCTAATACCCATATTATATAATGTAAATGCTTGCAAATCCACGTTTTCTTGAATGTTTTGAGCTACCGATTTACCAGCACCATGTCCGGCATTGGTTTCGATACGAATTAACATAGGATTGTTTCCTTTGTTTTTCGCTTGTAATTCTGCCGCAAATTTAAAACTATGCGCAGGAACTACACGGTCATCATGATCTCCAGTAGTAATCATCGTCGCTGGATAAGATACTTCCTTCACGTTGTGTAATGGAGAGTAGCCTTTTAAATATTCAAACATTTCTTTACTGTCTTCAGCAGTTCCATAATCATAAGCCCATCCTGCTCCTGCAGTAAAGGTATGGTAACGCAACATATCCAAAACACCTACTGCCGGTAAAGCAACTTTCATCAAGTCCGGTCTTTGAGTCATGGTTGCACCAACCAAAAGCCCACCATTAGACCCTCCTTTAATAGCTAAGAAATCGGATGTTGTATATTTATTTTCAATTAAATATTCGGCAGCTGCAATAAAATCGTCAAATACATTTTGCTTTTTTAATTGCGTACCCGCTACATGCCATTCTTTACCGTATTCACCTCCACCTCTAAGGTTTGGAACAGCATATACACCACCATTCTCTAACCAAATAGCATTGGCAATACTAAAGCTCGGCGTTAAACTCACATTAAATCCACCGTAGGCATAAAGCATGGTTGGGTTTTTACCGTCCAATTTTAATCCTTTTTTATGTGTAATAATCATCGGAACCTTAGTACCGTCTTTCGAGGTATAAAAAACTTGTTTGGATTCGAATTTATCCGCGTCAAAAGCCACTTTAGGTTTTTCGTATACCTTAGAAGTACCGTCTTTAGGTTCTAAAGAATAAATAGTTCCAGCCGTGATATAGTTAGTAAAAGAGAAATACAGGGTTTTGTCTGCTTTTTTACCAGAGAAACCACTTGCTGTTCCTATACCTGGCAATTTGATTTCTCGAATCAATTTACCTTCGTAATCGTACTGATTTACCATAGAAACGGCATCTTTCATATAATGAGCAAAGAAAAAACCACCCCCAGTTGTTGGAGATAAAACGTTTTTAGTTTCCGGAATAAAATCAACCCAATTTTCAGGTTTTGGATTAGACGCATCTACAGTAACTACTCGTGTATTAGGAGCTTTCCAGTCTGTTTCTATAAATAATTTACTACCTTGGTTTTCAATAACAGTACTGCTAGAATCAAAATTATCTACGATTTTAACAATAGGACTATTCGCCTTGGTCAAATCTTTAATATACAATTCGTTTCCATAGGTAGAATTCGCAGCGGTAATCACCAAATAATGATTGTCGTCCGTTACACTTCCTCCTACATAACGCCTTTTCTGATCTTTACCGAAAATTACCTGGTCATCCTTCTGCGCCGTACCTAACTTGTGGAAATACAATTTGTGTTGATCGGTTTTGGAAGACAATTCACTTCCTTGAGGTTTGTCATAACTAGAATAATAAAACCCTTCATTACCCAACCAAGAAACACCACTAAATTTCACATCAACAATGGTATCGCCAATAATCGTTTTAGTAAGCGCATCTAATACAATTACTTTTCTCCAATCACTTCCACCTTCAGAAATCGCATAGGCAGCCTTACTTCCATCAACTGAAAAATCTATACCTCCTAAGGAAGTTGTACCGTCTTTTGAAAATTTATTAGGATCCAAGAAAACTTCTTCTTTACCGTCGGCTCCTTTACGGTAAATAACCGATTGATTCTGTAAGCCATTATTTTTGGAATAGTACGTATAATTTCCCTCAATAGAAGGAGCCCCAATTTTCTCGTAATTCCAAATTTTCTCCATTTGTTTTTTCAAATCTTCGCGGAATGGAATTTTATCTAAATATTCAAATGTCACTTCATTTTCAGCCTTAACCCAAGCCGCGGTCTCTGCAGAGCGATCGTCTTCTAACCAACGATATGGATCCGCCACTTGTTCCGAGAAATACGTATCCACTACATCACCTTTTTGAGTTTCCGGATACTTCAATACCATAACTTCTTCTTTAGGTTCTTGCTTACAAGACAAAACGATGCTTGCAACAAGAAGGGTTGTTAGAGTTTTTTTCATTGTTTAATCTGATTTTTCTATTTGTATTCTAACAAATATAGAGTTTTTAAAATAACCTTTTAAAAAAAGGCCTTGGAGATTTCCAAGGCCTTATAAAATAGGTTCTACAGTCTACTAGTGATTGTGATCATGGTCGTCATGATCATCGTGATCGTCACCTGGTGTGCCAGCGGCTGCAATAACAATATTTCGCGCCACTTTAGACTCATTACCAGCATGATCTACTACATAAACCACAAAATGATACTTCCCTGGTTTGGCATTGGCAGCGATAATGATTTCATGATGATGTATATCTGCATTTTTCATTCCTTCCAAAGACCACGTTTTATTAAAAACGAAGGCTACTAAATCATCATTCTCCTTATTGCTGATGGATGAAGGATGGTTGTGATTATCAAAATTATTATGAATATCAACTTTGTATGATCCCAGCATCACATTATCAGACACTTCCAAATCAAAGTGAACATCTTTTCCGGCTACCAAAACAGCTCCCTCCTTAGGAGCTATCAAATTGACCACCGGTCTTACCGTATCTATATTGTTATCGTCGCTAGAGCAAGATGCTAATCCGAAAAAAGCGGTTAATGCTAAGATTGAAAATATTCTTATTGTTTTCATTTGTATGTATTTTTATGTTGTAATTATTTTAAACGATTTGTATTTATTCCTCTTAATTAAACAAATTACAGGGAGGACCACGCAAATAATAACCTATGAAAACGATCTTTTTAAACAGTTGAACCAATATGCCATCTAACTGCTGGATATTCATAGTAAAATTTGGAATACCAAAATCGTACAATAGCAAAAGCATCGAAGGTGTTTTAAAAAGACTTTGGTCGCAATAGTGTATATTGCTCTTATTCGACACCAACGACTTGACTGTCAATTCTCTTGAAAAATCATGTTTGATTATCCAAAAATGAAGTGTATTATTAATTTGAGGAACTAGAAAAATCCACAAAAACACACATCCAATATGTTTTTTAAAATACCTCATCATTTGTTCTAAAAAGGAATCTGTATCATTAGTTGTATGCTACGTCCTAATTCCGGAACTTCTAACGGACGGTAAAAGCTGGTATGATTCAACACCTTGGCATCGGCTAGGTTCGTGGCAGACAATTGCATTGTCATTTTAAATTTACCCCATTCCAAATCCGTGGCTGCAGCGGCGCCAAACAATTTATAACTCGGTGTTATATCTTCATTTTGAGCAATACGACTTTGTTCAGAGCTCCATTTAACATTAGCACTTAGCGTTGAGTTTTTAAAGTGCTTCCACTCTTTAAAACGATATTCCAACTGCCCAAAAAGATTCATAGGTGGTGAGAATGGCAAGGGGTAATTACTACTGGATTGATCGGTGATTTGTCTGTTATACAAATACTCAAAAACCACTTCAGCATACCACTTTTCCCATAAAGTTTTTTCCACTTTCCATTCTATTCCAGTAAGCAATGCCTTGGATTGGGTATATTGATAAACCTGTCCCCCATCGGGAAGTATTGAAAAAACACCTGACGGCTTTAAAAAGATATAGTTGTTAAAATAATACACATAAGGACTCAGTTCTGACTTAAACCCGGCCATTTCAAAGTTCACACGTAAGTCGGCAGCAAATCCACGTTCAGGTTTTAAATCCGGATTACCCAATTCATGTCTAAAAGCGCCGTGATGTACGCCATTTGCACTAAGCTCAATGGCTGTTGGGAATCTAAAAACAGTCCCTACAGTTGCTGCTAAATTCCAATGTTCATGCATTTGCCACTTTCCGCCAACCATAGCATTAAAACTGCTGTAATCCTTATCTAACTGTTTACTTCTTTGCGCATAACGGACTGCCGTTTGTTCTGATTCTTGATTTTGAATTAAAAAATCATACAGCAAGTTGTCGTAAAAGGGACGTATTTGCATTTTCGCATAATCAAATCGCGCTCCAGCCTGTAAGCTAATATCATCTGAAAACTGGTGTTCGTGAATGGCATAAGCTCCTATAGAAGATCGATTAAATTTCGGCAATAAAAACCCGTATCCCGATATGGTGTTGTTCTGGTAATTCTGTTGAAAACCAAAGGTCGTTTTATGATTGTTTACAGAAATGTGTTCGTATTTCGCATTGATATCAAAAGTATTCAGGTTGAATTCCAATTCTAAATCGGGATTGGTTTCCGGCGCCTTTTGATCGTTGTAATGGGTATGAAAAGCACTCCATTCCTGCCTTTTATTATTTTGAAAAGCAAGTACTACCTTAAGTTTATCATCGTTCTTCAAAGTCCAAACCGAAGAGTTTGTAACCTTAAAATGATTGACATTTTGCCTAGGGTAATCTATATTTCTACTGTCTCCATCATCTTGAACTGCAGCTATGGAAGGCAATCCGTGTGATCCCGTAAAAAAACCACTTTTGTTGTACACATTGCTAAAACTCAATATGTTTTGAAAAGATTCACCAACATACCCTATTTGCCCGTATAAATCCATTTCTCTACCGGCCGTGTTTTTCATCCTGCGGTTGTAAATTGGTATTTCAGTATTGAGGTAGATGATTTGATCAGTTGGTACGCGATAATCACCATATTCTTGGGCTGTAGCTTTCAATTTATAGAAAAATCGATCGCCACGGCTTTGTATGTGTATCGAGGTGCCCAATGTTTCATTAACCGACTTACCCAAAAGAGTAGCTTGGCCGGAAAAAGAATGTATCTGTGGGATTTTTTCGTTATTGATTTGAATAACGCCGCCCATGGCATCGCTGCCATATTCCAAAGTTCCTACTCCTTTGATTACTTCCACCTCTTCGGTATTTAACGCATCTATTTCCAATCCGTGATCGGCTCCCCATTGTTGCCCTTCTTGTTTGGCTCCATTTTCTGCAACGGCTACTCGGTTAAACCCCAATCCACGTATAATGGGCTTTGAGGCTCCAGATCCAATTTCCATAGCATTAACTCCAGGCAAGCGCTCTAAAGTTTTTGCAAAGGAACCTGAGAAGTTTTTCGCCAAGTCACTTTGAGTTACTTTCTCGGTATTATAAATGGTCTTCTTTTGTGCTGTATTAACGATTACTTGCTCCAAAAAGATGCTTTCCGGCTTTAAATGAAGATGTAAATCCAGATTTCCCTTTACTTGTATTACGGTATCCAAGGTTTGATACCCCATATAAATAATTTGCAAAGGATATGTTCCTGCCATTAAGGGGGTGGTTTTAAACTTACCCTGTATATCAGTACTATAATATTTTTGATCAATAGAAATGGTGCTTCCGCTTAAGACTTGCGCGTGGTCGTTCATCACTCGTCCGGAAACGATGTACTGAGCCCGACCGACACTAGCAGTCATTAAGAAAAAAGCGAGTATATAAATTCGCATTTTACTTATTTTTAAAACAATTACAATAAGCTCTTAAAGGATGTCATATCCCAAGAGTTCCATTCTCGTTATTTAAAATAAAGCTGGGGGTGCACGAAGCGAAAAGAAAATAGAAGTAACCGTATAGAATGGTACCTCTACTAGGGTTTTTATAGGATTGTAATGGGTGTTTTCCACAACTTGGAAAACCAAACTTTCTGTTTGCAAGAAAGGACTTAGAAAAAAATCACAGGCAAAACACTTTTCCATAGCGTGTTCGGCTGTAGAAAAATGCGTGGACTGATTGTCGTTTTGCGAAGTCAAAGTGGCGGTTTTCACATCCGTAAAAGAGTGCAAATCGTCCGAAAAATGCGATAAACTATGCGCAAACTGAAACACTACTGTAAATAGCAGTGCAGTTATAAGCAATAATTTTGATATGGCATTTTTACTTTTCATAAGCGCAAATATAGATAACAATCCGCGCTTTAAAAAAATTTTACCTATTTTTTGTGAAGGAAGCGTTTTAAGAATTATTGAAAATTGGTTTTTTTTGGCAAAAATTTGGGTTTTATATGGCGTTTTTCCTCCAATTCGATTCCGTATGTTTTAGTACTTTTGTCTTAAATTAATGATTGTTGTCCTAGAGAATTATCCCTTTTTTACTACAAAAACAGTAATTCAAATCAAATAAAAATGAAAAACAGACTTTTAGGCAGTATTTTGCTCGTAGCGGGCTCTTCTATTGGAGGAGGTATGTTGGCTATGCCTATAACTTCTGCCGGTGTTGGCTTTATCGGAATCAGTATATTACTCGTCCTGATCTGGTTTGCCATGTGTTATACTGCTTTGTTGATGGTTCGAGTTTACCGTTATAACAATCCTACGGACGGTTTTGACACTTTAACCAAAAAATATTTGGGTGCTTTTGGTAATAATATGGCAGGATTCAGTTTGTTATTTTTGATTTATGCCCTCACGGCAGCTTATATATCTGGTGGCGGCAGTATTTTAAACGACCAACTGCAACGTTGGTTCAGCGTTCCAATTGACGCGCGTTGGGGTGCTGTTTTATTCACTTTACTATTCGGCGGCATAGTAACCATTAGCACCCGATGGGTCGATTTGTTTTCCCGTATGCTTTTTTTAACAAAAATCGTTTTCCTTATCCTCTTATTAATAATCTTGTTTCCCTACGTGCAACAGGATAATTTACTTCAGCTACCGATAGAAAAAGGATTGATTTTTACTGCGATTCCCGTAGTATTTACTTCGTTCGGATTTCATGGCAGTATTCCCAGTATCGTAAAATACCTCAATGGCGATGAAAAAAAACTGAATAAAGCTTTTATTCTAGGCAGTCTTATACCGCTCTTGATTTACCTATTTTGGCAGTTTGTCGTTTTAGGTAGTTTTGACCAATCGACATTTATGGGGTTACTCAAACAACATTTAGGTTTGGAAGGTTTGATTATAAGTATTCGCGAAATGGCACAAACGCCTCTAATTCGCGATGCTTTTAACATCTTTGCCGCAACGGCTTTAGGAACGTCTTTCCTCGGAGTTAGTATTGGGCTTTTTGATTACTTTATGGATTGGACAAAGCGGAAAAAAACATTGCAACAGCGAAGTATTGTTGGTTTATTGACCTTTATACCTCCCTTGATTTTTGTACTTTTTTATCCTCAAGGATTTATACTAGCATTGGGATATGCTGCTATTGCAGGAGTTATTTTGGCGCTTCTTATACCGACTTTTCTATTTGTAAAAGCCATGCGTTTTCACGAGATTAAAATCCCAATATGGCAATATGGTATTTTAGCTTTTATTCTAGTACTTTCCCTAGTTATCATTTGTTCTCAATTGTGGATAGCCTTGTACTAACACCACACTTAAATACTTAAACAAGCTACACCAGATCTTTATACCTCCCCCTATCTAATCCAGAATAAAGTAAAAGGCAGTAAAAACAAAAAAGAAAGAACTTTCGTCCTTTCTTTTTTTATGTGTTAAACCAAATCGTTTGCCACTAAATACTCGGCAATCTGTATGGTATTGGTTGCGGCTCCTTTACGTAAATTGTCGGACACTATCCACATGTTAACAGTATTAACTTGACTTTCATCTCGGCGAATTCGACCTACAAAGACGTCGTCCTTACCCGATGCATAAATCGGCATGGGATAGGTATTGGTATCGGGATTATCTTGTAAAGTAATTCCGGGTGTTTGGTGCAATATCTGACGGATACGTTCTACATCAAAATCCCTATCGAACTCAATATTTACAGCTTCACTGTGCCCTCCTACTACAGGAATACGAACGGCAGTTGCGGTTATGCGGATACTGGTATCATTAAGAATTTTTTGAGTTTCTCGAACCAACTTCATCTCTTCTTTTGTGTAACCGTTACTTTCAAAAACGTCGCATTGTGGAATCGCATTGCGGTGAATTGGATAAGGATATGCCATTTCCCCCTTTACATCTTGATACTCATTGTCCAATTGACGCACTGCTTTTACCCCAGTACCCGTAATGGATTGATAAGTTGAAATTACCAGCCGTTTAATTCCATATTGCTCTTTTAAAGGTGCCAAAGTCATCACCAATTGTATGGTAGAACAATTGGGATTGGCTATAATCTTATCTGTATGTGTCAATTCAGACGCATTGATTTCTGGAACGATTAATTTTATTGTTGGATCCATTCTCCATGCCGATGAATTATCGATTACAGTGGTTCCTACTGCTGCAAATTTTGGGGCCCATTCTAATGAAGTTTCCCCTCCTGCAGAAAATATCGCAATTTGAGGCTTCCTATTTACGGCTGCTTCCATGCTCACAATCTTATACTTTTTGCCTTTAAAAACAAGCTCTTTCCCTACAGACTTTTCAGAAGCCACTGGAATTAACTCGGTGATTGGAAAATTTCGCTCTGCTAAGACTTTTAGCATGATTTCGCCAACCATACCGGTGGCTCCTACAACTGCTATTTTCATATATGCCTATTATTTTATTTATTATCTTATCACCTATTTAACTACTTACACCCTACTTAGTAACAATCATCAAAATAGGTAATACCTATGATTTCTTATGACAAATATAGCCAATGCACTTTATAAAAAAGCCTGTTTAATTGGAACTATTTTCGACTTGAATATCTTTAATTTGAAATTGAGTACTCACTTTTCCATTCCACTCATTTTCATCGAGTGAATAAGCCATACTAAAACGCTTTTTTCCTAAAAGTTTGGTGTAAAAATGTCCCAATCCAAAGCCAATACTGGAAACCGGTTCCGAATTTTGTTGAACAACACTTAATTTTAAATGTTCTTTTTCACTACCCAAAGTACGCATATCACCACAATCATAGAGATTTTTGCTGTAAAATACCGGAGCCATATTATCGGGGCCGTGCGGTTCAAATTGCTTGAGAATCCTAAGGAATTTATCGTCGATTTGACAAAGTTCGATTTCCGCATCAATTTCGATTTCGGGAATTAGCATTTCGTCTGTAATGGTTTGCGACACTACTTCTTCAAAGCGGTTTTTGAATGCTTGATATTTGGATTCTTCTAAGGTTAAACCCGCTGCATACATATGTCCCCCAAACTGTTCCAGATAATCTGAGCAAGCTTCCAAGGCATTATAAACATCAAAATTCTTTACCGATCGTGCTGATGCCGCCAATTTATCGCCGCTTTTAGTAAAAACCAAAGTGGGTCTATAATGGGTCTCGATTAATCGCGATGCTACAATTCCTATAACACCTTTATGCCAAGTTTCCTTATATACTACGGTTGATTTACAATCGGTTTCTCCATTGTCATGAATCTGCTTTAAAGCAGCAGTTGTAATTTCTTTATCCAATTCTCTGCGCTCCAAATTAAAAGCAACAATTTGTTCAGCTACACGTATGGCCTCTTCCAGCGTAAATTTTGTTAGAAGGGCTACTGCAAAATTCCCGTGTTCTATTCGTCCCGCGGCATTTATTTTTGGAGCCACCTTAAAGACGATGTCCGTAATGGTGAAATATCTTTGTTTGTATTGCATTAACAATGCTCGTATTCCCGGACGCGGGTTTTCATTGATGACCTGCAAGCCATAATAAGCCAAAATTCTATTTTCGCCCGTAATCGGAACTATATCTGCTCCAATGGCCGTAGCAACCAAATCGAGGTAAGGAATTAAATCTTGTACCGTTTTTCCACGCTTCTCAGCTAAGGCTTGTATCAATTTAAAACCCACTCCACAACCGCATAATTCTTTATATGGATAGGAACAATCGCTTTGCTTAGGATCGAGTACCGCCACAGCATCTGGTACGGTTTCTCCGGGCAAATGGTGATCACAGATAATAAAATCAATTCCCTTTGCTTGGGCATACGCCACTTTATCCAGAGATTTGATCCCGCAATCCAGTGCAACAATTAAAGTGATACCGTTATTCTCAGCATAGTCAATTCCCGCATTGGAAATACCATAACCCTCTCCATAACGATCTGGAATATAGGTATCCACTTCCGAGTAAATCGTTTTTAGATACGACGACATTAAAGCCACCGCAGTAGTACCATCTACATCATAATCGCCAAAAACCAAGATGCGTTCTTTTCTCTCAAAAGCCGTTTCCAGCCTTTGAACTGCTTTAGCCATATCTTTCATCAAATACGGATCATGTAATTCGTCTAATTTTGGACGAAAAAACCGCTTGGCCTCCTCAAAAGTTTTAATACCGCGTTGCACCAACAAGCTTGCAATAAGTGGATCAACCTGTAACACACTGACCAGATGCTCAATCTCCTCCGAAGTTGGTTTAGGTTTTAAAGTCCAACGCATAATTTAAATTTAAGTTTGGTGAAAGTGAATATTAATTTTAATCATGGCAAACTTGCGAAACATTTCCATCACGCCGCAGTATTTCTCTACCGATAAATTTACGGCCTTGGTCAATCTTTCCTGATCTAAGTCCGGTCCGTAAAAATGGTAATCGACCAAAACAGTATGATATATGGCCGGTTCGGTATCGGTTAAAATACCTTCCGTTATCATTTTAAAATCGGAAACATCCAATCGCATTTTTTTAATTAACGAGGCTACATCTAAACCGGAACAACCTGCTAATGCAGAAAGCATCAAGGCCTTAGGCCGATATCCCTTGCCCTCACCTCCAAACTCTGGTCCGGCATCTATACGTAGATTCCCTCCCGGATTGGTAGATTCAAATTGCATATTTTCAATCCAAGTAGTGGTTATTTTATGTGACATAATCTTGATTTTTTCAAATTTATAAAAAATAAAAGTCAATGTAAAGCGGTTTAACAGCCTACATTGACTTTTAACTTTTAGTTTGTTTTACTCTATTTCTTTCCCGCTACAATCACGACAATTTCCCCTTTTGGAGCCTTGACATCAAAGTGTTGCGCCACTTGATCCACGGTTCCCCTAACGGTTTCCTCATGAAGTTTTGACAACTCTCTGGACACCGAAATTTGACGATCAGCACCAAAGTATTCTTTAAATTCTTGAAGTGTCTTTATCAACTTATGCGGAGAAACATATAAAACCATGGTTCTGGTTTCTTCAGCCAAAACCAAATAACGGGTTTGACGTCCCTTTTTATCGGGTAAAAATCCCTCAAAGACAAACTTGTCATTAGGCAGCCCACTGTTGACCAACGCGGGCACAAATGCCGTTGCTCCAGGCAAACAATCTACTTCAATATCATTTTCAACACAAGCTCTGGTCAACAAGAAACCGGGGTCGGAAATCGCCGGTGTTCCCGCATCGGAAATCAAGGCCAAATTTTCTCCAGCCTGCATGCGTTTTACCAGTCCCTCTACGGTTTTGTGTTCGTTGTGCATGTGGTGGCTTTGCATATGCGTACCAATTTCAAAATGCTTTAAAAGCTTACTGCTATTACGCGTATCTTCTGCTAAAATAAAGTCAACTTCTTTTAAAACTTTAATCGCTCTAAAAGTCATATCGTCTAAATTTCCAATCGGAGTTGGAACTATATATAATTTTCCCATTCTTGTGTGTTAAGCAAATCGCTTTTCTATCAATTCCATTAAGCGACTAACGTATTCCTCTTTACCTGTCCAATAATTATAATCGGGTTTTACCAAATCATCGATAAATGCAAGCGCTTGATCCAGGCTATTAAAAGTATTTATCTGTGATAACACGCGATTAAAATCTTCGGAACTTCCGCCAAACAAATGTTTTTCAAAAGCAATGCGATCGTTTAAGCTCACGCTGATGTTTTGAGAAAAAGTTTCATTAAGGGTTTTAAGTCGTTCGGTTTTATCTTCCGCAATCATTTGAGAAAGATCCGTTTCACTTACCGGTATCTCTCGCTCAATATTAGATCGGTTAAAAACCGGCTCAAAAACCAATTCATTCATTAATTCGTGCTCGCGATCAATTTCTTCAACACGTATAAAGTCAACATCTTGATAATCCACACCAAAAAAAGAATCTTCCAACGTTTTTTCAACGACTAACTCTTGTTGCTCCTCATTAGGTCTTCCATCTTTGTTGATTAAATGAAGGTTTAATACTTCTTCTAATTCTTTGCTTTCTTCTGTTTCTAGTTGACTATCGACAAGTTCTTCACTCTCGCGCAGTGCTTTTTCTTCTTCCAAATCTTCTTTAGTCCAATCTTCAGATTCCAAAAAATGAACCAACTCTGACTTTTCCACTTCTTCCAGATATGGGGTGCTTACGACTGCATCGGTATAATTTACAGCAATCGGCTCTTCAATAGTCTCTTCAACCTCCAGTTCCATTTTCGTTGCTTCTGCTTGAATAGCAATCTCCTCTTCTACTTGTATTTTATGCGTTTCTACTTCTGTTTCTATCACCAAAGGATACTCTTCATCCATCAAATCCATCGGCATTTGACTCCTTGTCGTAGCCTCTACTTGGTATGCCTTTTCTAATTTATTCTCAATCTCTCCCGCACTAATATTGGGCTGAATCAGATTGAAATTATCTTCATGAAATTTTAAAATTAAGAGTTTTTCATAGAGTTCTTTAGATTCCTGATAAAGGTTTTGAACATCATCTTTATTTTTCATTTGTAGTATTCGATGAGCGATACTTAACAATTCTGCTTCTAATACTTTCTTCATAACTTTTATTTTAGATTAAGAAAAACACACGCTTTTTTTGGTAAATTTGCCTTGTTACAAAAGTAACAGAAAAAACTGCTGGTTACAGCCTGAAAATTACAAAATGTTTCTCGAAAATCCCGTTAATCACAAAGAACAATTTGGTTGGATTGAAGTGATCTGTGGATCGATGTTTTCCGGTAAAACGGAAGAATTGATTCGCCGACTCAAACGCGCTCAGTTTGCCAAACAAAAAGTCGAAATATTCAAACCGTCGGTCGATACGCGATACGACGAGGAAAATGTGGTTTCGCACGATTTCAATGAAATCCGTTCAACCGCCGTTCCCGCCGCAGCTAATATTAGAATATTAGCAGATGGCTGTGATGTTGTTGGTATTGATGAGGCCCAGTTTTTTGATGATGAAATTGTAAGGGTTTGCAACGATTTGGCCAATGCAGGTATTCGTGTTATAGTAGCCGGATTGGATATGGATTTCAAAGGAAACCCCTTTGGCCCCATGCCCGCTTTAATGGCTACAGCAGAATACGTAACCAAAGTACATGCCGTTTGTACCAGAACCGGAAACTTAGCTCATTACAGCTTTAGAAAAGCCGCGAACGACAATTTGGTTTTACTCGGTGAAACCGAAGAATATGAACCCTTGAGCAGAGCAGCCTATTTTAATGCCCTAAAAGAACAAAAAAACAATCTTTTGGAAGAACGCAGTAAAATCGAATCGGACCGACAGGAATCTTAAAAAAGCATGCTCGTACTGGTGACTATTCGGCTATTAATTTCCAGATAACCTGTTTATATAATAAAAAAAACGAGCACCTTATGACGGATGCTCGCTTAAAATTAATTACAACACAATTCCACAAAACACTATTTTTAATCTAAAAACCCAATTTAATTGTTTTCTAAGTGAAGATACCCCACTTTGGTTTCCATATGAGAACCGTCTTTAGTAACGCGCTCGTATTTAAGAATGTAATAATAAGTACCCGTCGGTAATTTATCATTTTTCTTAACGGTTACCCTTCCTTCCGATACTCCTTTAAACACATTACCACTAGAATTGTAGTTTTTGGTTTCAAAAACCTTCACACCCCAACGATTATATATTTCAACGGTATTGTTTGGATATTTTTGTATGTTTTCAATTACAAAATAATCGTTATCTCCATCTCCATTAGGTGTTACCCCATTGTAAATCACCACATCCCCTATCTCAACGATTGTGTTTTCTTTACCTAATGCTAAGGTAAAAACGCCATACCCACCGACCTTCGTAATCGAGGTTACGGTCTTTGTACTCAGATCGACAATCCCGCCTTCGTCTACCCAAATTTGGAGGTCTTTATCCCAACGAACAATTTTAAGATCTTTGGCATTTTCTGCAGTAATTTCTTTGGCAGTAGTTTCTTCATTCCAAGTTAATGTAAGTACGATATCACTCGTTCCACCATTTTTTGTAATGGTCCAATATTCTTTGTCATCAATGAATTTGATGGATTCTTTCTTGTTTAAGTGGGGCTGATTGGCATTGGAATTTTTGTGATAATATTTCCCCAAAAATGAATTTGCAATGTTTTCTGAAGTTCCTATAATAGCCCGACGGTAAAAACCATCCTGACCTATAGGCATCTCAAAGGCTTTATTTCCAATTTTCTCTACTTCTCCGTCGGCATGACTCGCATTGGATACATTGATGGCTAAGGCATCTTTCTGAAACACCAGAGCTCCTTTTAAGGAGTCTATTAGAACTACCCCATTTAAAAAATTGGCCGTTCCTCCTATACTCATGTCGTTTTTTAAATCAAAAGCGCTCACTTGTTTGTTGTTGTCAAATAAAACATCGTAAAACGAACTCGGTTTATTACCTGTCAACAGCTGTGCTTGGTTTGTATTATTTTGAAATACGGCATAGCCCGTGGTTGCATTTGTCGAATAATCAAATAAACCATCGTTATGAAAGTCTTTATATATATAAAAAACCCCATCGTTTATAATAACCCCAGACTCTTTATTTTGCAAATCTAGCAAGGTGGAAATTTCCGTTTTAGGTAAAATTACCATCTGCCCCTTGTTTACCGTTTGCGCCATAACGCTCGGAATAAAAAGAAGACTCATCGCCGTAATTACAGAAATTCTTTTGCTGTTCATAATAATAGAGTTACACTATTTAAATACTCATTGTACTTTTAAACATATCGTAAAAAACGACATCCTTACTTAACCACAAAAACGATGTTTATCAAAGAACAATCTGTTGTTGCGGCTTTAACGTCATACGTCATTACTCCATTTGCATTAATCGTTATATTTTGAAAAACTGCCGGATCATATTCTGTAATATAATAATATAAATCGGTTGCCGTACCAAAGTAAGGGATTCCCGCTGCTGGCGCTCCCTGGCTGATGACATGATGTCCCGTTGCAGCTAGCGAAAACTGATTTTTGTATTCTGTGTACAAATCCTTAGTTTGAGCTAAGCGATCCTGAGAGGTATCAAAAGCTATGGAAGGCATATAAAAAAACTTTACTGCCTTATCATCCGATGTAATTAACTTAGACCATTTTGCTCCATCATTATAATAGAATCCGGGTTTAACATCGTTAACCGTAGCCGTATTATACACCGTCATACCCAAAACATGTGCGGTTAAAGGAGCAGACAATGTGGTTCGCTCTAAAGCCATTCTCGGCATCAAAAGCCCTTTATTTCCCTCTATTTCCAAAAGTGCATTGGAATTAATCGTTTGCGGATTACTTCCAACTTTTACCTGGGCAAAAGCAGACACTGCAAACAGGGCAACAACTAAGGTGTAAACATTTTTCATAGATAGCTTGTTTTTGTTTTTCCAACAGTACTATAGTCCCATCATCTATAACCTAACAATCCATTTAAATTGCGGTACAAATGGCGTGGCCATAGATTTATTAATTTATTTAAATAAGTCTATGCAGTAGCTGTATAGACTTATTTTAAGGTATATATTAGTCCGCAGAGAACTCTACAATCACATCGTAAGCCCCTATTGGAAGTACGTTATACATCGTTCCTGTTCCAATGTTAAAATTCAAGGTTGTTCCTCCAGTTAGAACCAAATCCGTAGTAGCTGAAGTCACTAGATTCCCTCCTTTATACAATCTAACGCTAACAATATTTCCTGCGGTAATCGGTAGCGTAATTGCTGAAGCCACTGCTGAGTTCAAAGACATAGTCGTAGTCGTTTTAAAAGCATAAATCGATTTTCCATCAATCCAGGTATCACCAGTTTTGAAATGTGTTGTGGAATTGTATTTATCACCTAAAATCGTTTTAATATCACCTGCATTGTTAGTAATGGTTGTCATTACCGCACCAGAGATGTCAATCAGCACCTTCTTACCCGTAGCATCTACTGTGTATAGAGACTTTGCAGGAATAGCTGTTCCATCATTATCTGCTGCTAAGATTTCAGTCAAGGTGTAAAACACATTTCCACCGCCTCTTAAAACATTCTTTATAGCTGTTTTAACATTTTCATTATTGGTAATCGACGTTACCATATCCGCTGTAACATTGATTACATCTGGCGTACCAACCGTTGCTACACCACTAGCATCAGGTATATTACCCTCATTGGCGTAGTTATAGATGATTTCGGTAGCTACTGTCGTTTTAATGATTCTTGTTTTGGTTTCAATTTCGTGCACTAAATCAGCCAATGAAATCGTTGTATATGCAGTACCATTCCAATATTGGAATACCCACTCCACCGCTGGAGCAACTCCGATGTTTTTGTAAATCACGTTACCATCTGCAACACCTGCGAGTTCTTTTATGATATTTCTAATCGTCATCTGACCTGCTCCATAGGTAGTAGATTGATTTAAAATATTTTCAAAATTCTGCACGATATCTGCTCCCGCATCAATGGTTACACCACCTGGAGCATTATCTGGAATATTAGCTACCGTATTGGTTGCCGGATTCGCTGCAATCCAATTTTGAATAGCTTGCTCACCGAAATATATATGTTGTACATTACCACCTGCTGCTGTTATTGTTCTGATAAAGGTTTTGGTCTCCGCACCTGCAACCACAGAAGCAATATCAACCAAATCCGTTTTATACGAACTCGTAGCCGTATCGTATGTTACAAAAGAAATCTGCTTGGTCGTTGGATTATAAACCATCGTAGTATGAGTTTGCGGTACAGCCGGATTGTTAACCGGACTACTAGGCAAGATAAAACTAACGAGTTTTTTAATCTCTGTAAGATCTCCTCCGAAATTATTTATTGCGGTATCTAAATCTGTTTGATTGATGATTCTATTCCATTTATTAGCAGACCAATAATAGAATCCCAAAGCTACATCATTCTGAGGCTTGGTATTATACACCAATAAACTTTCAGCCTGATCACCAATGATTGGACTAAAATCTGTTGTTGTTGTCAATTCTACACGAGGTATTAAAACCCCCTTATTCCCTGATACAATGTCTAATTGTGCTGCAGAATTCGGATTAGGTGTTCCTATTCCGACCTGCGCATTTGCCATGTAGACTCCTCCAAACAGCAGGATTGCTACCGATAGTGTAATTCTTTTCATAATTTTTAGTATAAAGTGTTATTAATTTTTCTTGATTTTTTGGGTTAAGGTTTTATTTGAAATAAGACAGGCTTTACTCATACGAGCCAAACAATCTTGATATAAATTATATAATCTCAAATTCGGAGTAACGTTTACAGATGCCAGTGATTTTAATCGAACTGCTACTGCATCTACTTGGGTTGTTGTACCAAAACTAACCTCAGCTATTTGCCCGTTGTTAAACAAGGTTAGCAAATTGACATTGCCTATAACGGCTGCCTCCAAATCTTTGACCCAAACTTGTAGACCTTTATAGTATCCGACAAGCTCAACTTTCCCTAGTAAATCCAAGGTTAATGCCCCCGTACCTATGGCCATTTTTATTTTAAAAACCGAATAGGGTGAAATCTCTTTATTAAAATGGATATTTTGCTGAATAGTCGATACTACTGAAACCGTACCTAAACTCAATTCCGAATAGTCGCTGTTGTTGTTGTTTGACAAGGCGCGATCAGCATGGGTAACTCCATAACTACCAATATTTAATACCCCCAAACTGACTCCTGAACCACTAACCGAAGTAGTTACTGCTTCTGCGCAACCCGAAAAATCAGTTTCATAACACATCCCATAAATTTGTAGGCTGTTTTCCTGACCGAGCAACAAACCACTTGTGGAATCGGTTATTTTGACACTTTTATATGCAAGTTTTGCCGTAATAGCTATATAATATCGGCCTTTATTATCTTGTACTATTCTAATTTGATCAATGATATTAGCAAATCCATCTTCACTCGAACCGCTAATCACAGTGGCATCATTTGCAGCGAGCAGCTCCACTTTAAAATAGTGATTACCCAAAACCACATTCCCTAAGACTTTCCCTATAACTCCACCAACACTTCCCGCGAGTAACGATTGCAACAAAGTAGCATCGGTATCGATTCGAATATAAGTAGTGGTTCCTGCAGGAACTAAAGCCCCTCCCGGAAAGCCCATAGTTACGAATCCTTCATAACCACCTGCTCCTCCTTTAGAATGAATAACGGCATAACTATTGAAATTTCCATCGAACAAATTGGAAGTTAAAGTGGCATTGGCTGACCCTATTAAGGTATTGGCACATACGGGTGATCGATATGGTGGTAGTTCTACACCCGGGTCTTGACAATTCTCCGAAACTCGATGCACAGCGTACAACTGTAATGGCGCGGCAGTAGTCACATTGACCAAAGATTCTAAACCAAACTGTACCCGATCAAAAACAACACCTGGTCTAATTGTAATTTCCTGAGGTGTTCCGCTATTCAGTAAACCTAAAAGCTCCAAATTATTGATTAACCCCTCCTGTAATGTCTTATTATACACCAAGGTATTTCCCATGTACAACTTCACTTTATAAGCTCCAATTAAATCTAAACTCAATAAACTGGGTTGACTCAATTGTACTTTTAGTCTCAAAATATCTGAACTAAGAGACGGTTTTTTAAAATAGATATTTTGATAAACACTTGCAGCCACCGAGGTAAGCCCTAAATTTATGGTCGAGTAATTGCTAGAATTATCATCTATAGCGAAATACGGATTGGTAACACCACCCTTGCTTATACCCAACAAACTCAAGCTTAACCCATTACCGTCATAAGAAGTAAAACTACCTTGATCACAGGCATCAAAAACCGTTTCTCTACACATGTTGTACACCTTCATCTCGGCCGTTTTATTTAAACCAACCAAAGAAGCCAGATTGTGGGTAATTCGAACACTTTGATAGGCCTCATTTGCCGTAACAGCTATATAATACCGCCCACTTTTATCTTGCACTATTTTAACCAGTTGTGAATTAAAACCTGTGGCACTAGAAGCGGTATGAATTATGGTACCATTAGGGCGTCTAACATCCACCACAAAATAATGATTCCCCAAAGCAACTGCACCAGCTACATTTCCCAAAAGTGTACCCAAACTACCACCCAACAAACTTTGAAGCAAGGTAGCATCCATATCCACTCTAATGTAAGATGTTGTATGTGACCCGGCAGCGGCGCTATAACCCAATTCTATAAAGCTATTAAAACCACCTAAAGCTGCCACTGCACCTGTTCCGGAAATTAAAACAGCCGCTGTATCATGATTCCCATCTACCGCATTATACGGAAAGTTAACTCCACCAAAATCGATTATATTTGTTGCGCATACCGGCGTTGTAAACGGCGATACCGTTGGTGTTGGAACCGGAATCGGATTGGGATCTACACAAGTTGCACCATATCGTTCTATACCATAGACGTACAAAGGCGAATTCAATACATTAAGTCCAACCAATGACGATTTACCTATGGCTATACGATCAAATTGTTTTCCCGGCCCGAAAGCTAGAGAAATAGCCTGTCCTGTTTGCAACAGTCCAAGCAAATCCAATCCAATCACTTCGCTACTCAATTTTTGAGAAAACACCTCTACAGTACCATTATAAGCTTTGATTTCGATATTAGACAAGGCGGCTAAATCAACTAGGGACCCGTTATTCACACCTATTTTAACTCTAAAATAATCTCTTACATTTGATAAGGTATGAAAATCCACAAATTGAAAAGCACTGGCTCCAACTGCAGCAGTACCCAAATTAATTTCTGATGCAGTAGTCGCATTCAAATCAATAGCTAAATTTCCATTTTTAACACCAGCTGCTCCAGTACCTAAAAGGTCTAAACTAACACCTGAGGAGATGGAATAAGTCGAAAAAGCTTGTTCACAAGCAGTGGGTGTCGTCGCATAACACAGTCCATAAACTTTAAGAGTAGCACTGGCTCCCAATCCAACTGCCGCTGGATAAAACTCTGTTATACGTATACTGCGATAAGCGCTAGTCGGAGTTATGGCCACATAAAAATTACCGTATTTATCCTGAATCACCTTAATCGGTTTACCAAAAAAGCCGTTATTGCTATCACCGGTTAAAACAACCCCGGAAGAGGCATCTTTAACTTCAATTTTAAAATAATGGCTTCCAAAAAGCAGATTTCCGACAACGCCGTTTAGCAATTGTCCTACAGACCCATCCAAAAGAGCACCTAAAAGTTTTTTATCAGCGACATCAATACGCATATAGGAGGTTACTCCTGCGTTTACGTTGGCATCATAGGCAAGTTCGACATGTCCACCATAAGCATTTGCAGCGAGTAAAAGCCCTGAAGTAGCATCTAAGGTGGTAAAAGTTCCGTTTTGCCCATCAACGGCATTCAACGGAAAATTTGCATGCGAAAAACTTTTAACCGTGGTTGCACAAATTTTATTACCACCTAACATATGTATCCCTCCTTCATCGACAATTGGCGAATCAGGGTCTGTTTCTGTTAAAACAGAACCGATACCACCATAACGCTCTACGCTATAAATATTTAATGGTGATGCGTTTAGATTAAGTCCGACCGCAGTATTAACCACCACAGACACTCGGTCAAAAGCAACTCCTGGTCCAAAAGGTATAGTGATTGGAGCATCCGCTTGCAAAAGCGTCAACAGATCCAACCCATTGACAAGCCCGCCTTGAAGTTTGTTTGTATAAACCAAGTTTTCGCCGTTGTATGCTTTAACCTCAAAATTTCCAATCAAACTTAAATTTAGAGCAGAACCACCACCAATTTTTAATCGAATCTTAAAATAATCTTGCGCACTGGATAATTTGTCAAAATAAAAGTCTTGAGAGATTGACCCTAAAGCTTGAATCAGTCCTGGTTTTAAGGTCGAGAATTCCGCAATATTTCCATTGATCGCTTTTTCAGGATTTATAACTGCGTCCGTTAAACTTACTGAAAGACCTGTAACCTTACCAAGTCCCGAAAAAGGAGCTTGTCCGCTTATCTCTTGCGGAAAAGTAAAAGCATTATAAACACTTAAAACCAATCTACTATTTCCAACTACTAAGCCTGGCGGGTGCTTTAAAGTAATCCGAATCGAATTATATTCAGCGGTAGCTTCAGGAGTAATGGCCAGATAATACTTCCCATCTTTATCAATCATCCATTTGGTTATTAAGGTAGTATTAACCTTTGTTCCAACTGCCTCAGGAGTACCAAGATTCGTTGCCCCAACATACAATTCCGGAATTAAGTAAGTCCCGACTATTCCTAATACATCGCCTAAATTTATATTAACACCACTTTGCACCGGTTTATCAACACGAATATAGACCGTTTCCCCTTTTTTTCTGTTCGTTGGAAATTTCATCTGTAAATAGGCGTCTCCTCCAGTAATATTCACAACCGCCCCCGCGCGATAGGCAGTCATCACAGCAACAGTATTGTCTCCAATACTCGCATTGACTGGATCAAGCACTCCTTCAATTCCCGCTGATAATCCTACTGCAATGCGATCGGCGGAAGGAGCCCAAGTAGCATACGATTTCGTCACTTGTCCATAAGAAACTGACCCTAATAAGAAAACAATTAGAACGAAAAATAGTCCGAAGACTTTTCCATTCAAAGCGGCTAGAGTAGTTATTGACTTCATAGTGTTATTTTAAGAAAAAAGACCTTGTTTAAATAAAAAGAAATCGAAAAGCCAAACTGTTCAATACTATCTTATAAAATTAAGACGTTTTGTCATTTCATATCAAAAATAATACATTTTGTGAATAAAAAAAATAAAAAAATTTTAACACTATAAAAACAAACGATTTTACAGCCTATTCCAATCGATAAAAATCAATTATACTGACGATATCGTTATTTTAAGTCTTTTACAGGCAATTACATAATATAATGTGCATTAAAAATAGATTTTATAATTATTTTAAATAAAAATCAGACCTCAAAACAACAGAAACTTATTTAAAATCAAGTTAAAAAAGTTAAATAAAAACTTTAGAACACCTCTACAGGCTGCAATAGGCGCCGTTATTGAGTTGATCAAAAAATCGCGAAATGAGATTATTTATATATCAAGTATTAAAAACTTTTTAACAACAAGTCTAACTTTGGATAAATGCAAGGGGATAGTATCTTTACCGATAAATTTTAATTATTTTTGAAAAAAAAATGCCCATGGACTTACCAAACGGCTCTATCGATATAGCCATACAGAATCAAATTGCCCGAATCAGTTTTTACCATCCGGCTAGCAATTCATTTCCCAGCTCACTGTTGGAATCCTTAACCCGTACTATCAATGATTTAGATCATCGTCAAGATATTACTACGGTTATTTTACAAAGCAAGGGAAATGGAGCCTTTTGCGCAGGTGCCTCGTTTGACGAATTATTAGCCATTGACAATACGGAAGCCGGTACGAGATTTTTTTCCGGATTCGCCAATGTTATCAATGCTATCCGCAAAAGCAAACAGATTTTTATCGGTCGCATTCACGGAAAGGCAGTTGGTGGAGGTGTCGGACTTGCAGCCGCTTGCGATTATTGTTTTGCCGACATCAAGAGCGCCATTAAACTGTCAGAATTAGCCATCGGAATTGGTCCTTTCGTGATAGAACCTATAGTCTCCCGTAAAATTGGTAAAAATGCCTTTACAGAAATGTCCTTAGAAGCACACGAATGGAAAAGTGCAGCCTGGGCACAACAAAAAGGACTATACGCCAAAATCTGTGACACAGAAATCGAATTAGACCTTCAAATTAATCAACTCGCAGAGCGAATTTCTCAATATAATCCTGAAGCCCTAAGCGAAATGAAAAATATTTTTTGGGAGGGCACCGAAAACTGGGATAACCTACTTGCCGAAAGGGCTGCTATATCCGGGAAACTGGTTTTGTCCGATTTTACGAAAAGTGCACTAAATCAGTTTAAAAAGAAGTAACTGTTTTTCAGGAAGTCAGCCGTATTTTAGCTGTTTTAATCAATAGACTAGTCCGATATTTTTAGTAAATTTGCAAAAAATAATATTATGCCTAAAATTAGAATCACCAAACAGTTTACATTTGAAACCGGTCATGCTCTATACGGTTACGATGGAAAATGCAGAAATGTACACGGCCACAGTTATAAATTAGCCGTTACTGTTATTGGCTATCCCAACAGCAATCCCGACTATGTAAAATTCGGTATGGTAATCGATTTTGGAGATTTAAAGAAAATAGTTAAGGAAGAGGTGGTTGATCAATTTGATCATGCGACGGTTTTTAATCAAAACACACCTCATGTTGATTTAGCAAAAGAATTACAGGACCGCGGTCATCACGTGATTTTAGTGGACTATCAACCTACTAGTGAAAACATGGTTATTGACTTTGCGGCACGTATCAGCTCTCGTCTTCCTAAAGAGATTGCCCTTTTCTCTTTGCGTTTACAAGAAACCGAATCGTCTTATGCAGAATGGCATGCCTCCGACAACTAAAAAAAATACGCTTTTGAAAATTCAGATTCAAACGGACAAAAAAATATTTTTTGCTTCCGACCAACATCTCGGAGCACCTACAGCCGAAAAAAGCTTACCGAGAGAACAGAAGTTTCTCCGATGGTTAAATGAACACGAGGCTGAAATGGGCGCTTTGTTTATTTTAGGCGATTTATTTGACTTTTGGTTTGAATACAAAACAGTTGTACCCAAAGGTTTTGTTCGTGTTTTAGGCAAATTAGCCCAATTGAAAGATGCAGGCATTCCCATTTACTTTTTTGTAGGTAATCACGATTTATGGATGGATGATTACTTTATTTCGGAGTTGGGCATTCCGGTATTTCATCAACCTCAAATATTTGACATCAACGGAAAAACCTTTTTTATAGGTCACGGCGACGGTCTCGGACCCGGTGACTTTGGTTATAAAAGAATGAAAAAAGTTTTTACAAACCCCTTTTCAAAATGGTTGTTTCGTTGGCTACATCCCGACATAGGTGTTCGACTGGGACAATATTTATCCGTCAAAAACAAATTGATTTCCGGAGCCGAAGACGTTACTTTTTTAGGAGAAGACAACGAATGGTTGGTTTTATACGCTAAGAAAAAATTAGAAGAACAACATTACGACTATTTTATATTTGGCCATAGACATCTGCCGATGAATATTGTTCTAAACGAAAACAGTCGTTATATCAATTTAGGCGATTGGATCAACTATTTTACATACGGTATGTATGACGGTCATTTTCATTTGGAGAAATACGAAGGTTAATCGCTACCTAATGGGCTAACTGTTATCCATTCGTTATGCCCAAAATAATTCCATTTTACAGCGGCTAAATCAACACCGGGATCTACAAATATACTATAAGGACGTTGGTTAATTGATACCCAACTATCTGCATATACTCGCACATCTCGTCCCTGTTTAGCATATTCCTTTTTAATGTATTGAGCCATTTGCCAAATCATATCAGGCGAAGTCAATCTCGCATTTTGCTTGCGCATTAGCTTGGCTTCCAAATCATAAGACCACCTTTCGTTAGTCGCTTTATCTTCCACCGTATAATTGGTATATCCCCCTCGTTGCCGCAACATCATACGCCAACTTAATCGATGCCCTTCGTCGGTCCATAAAACGTCGCCAGGTATCACCCAATGCCTTAAAGGCAACAACAGCTGAATAAACAGAAAAACCGCAAAGAAACTTAATAAGCCCGTTGGGATCTTCTCCGTTTGCCCCTCTTCGATTACTGCAATAGGTTTTCGTTTAAAAAACACCTTTCGAATCGTTTCGGGACTGTAAAAAAACAAGGCAAAACTCAAAGCAAAGTACGGAAATACTCCAATGTGCAAAGTGGCTGAGTTGAAGAGATGGAAAACCAAAGATATGATTACTGCAAAATTACGGGTTTTCTTCCAGCACAACAACGGTATAATTAGTCCGTCAAATAGAATCCCTAAATAGGTTATGGACATATAAAACCAAGGTTGGGCAAAGATATTTTTAAAAAACTCCGGTGAATTGTGCAGTCCACCATATAAATTTTTACTAAAAGTTCCGTCAAGCCAATCCGGGTAAAACTTAGCCACCGTTGCGAAGAAATACAACAGCGTAATCTGAATGATAAATAAATAAGAATAGGCCGCAGGCATAGTCAACTTTTGCGGTATTCGACCCAACTTAACATCTAAAGAGGCATAACGGTTGGCAGGCATAAAACACATGAAAAAACAGATAATCAACATCAAATAATAATGATTATTATACGATGTTTTCTGCATATAATAACAACCAGCCCACAACAAGGTCAGCAAAATAATACTGAGTCTATACCGATAACCAAGCATCACTCCTATGGACGCCAATCCCATGAGCACAAAATAATAGTACATACCGTTGCCAGGCAAGGGTTGCAACCATTCCATATAAATATGGGAAAAAGTTAATTGTGGCTCTACTAAATTTTCACGTACCCAACCGGTAAAAATCGCACCAAAAGATTCGCATACAAATAGCAGTCCGAAAATAATTCTAAATAAAATTAAAGGAGCATTATCTATAGTGCTTGATAATTTCTTAAACATGTTCTATAAAATACTTTCTAGTTATTAATTCATCTTGCTGAATTTTCTCAATGAGCAAATCCAATTGATCAAATCGCTCTTCATCACGAATACGATCATGAATACTTATGCATACCGCTTTTCCATATAGGTCACCTTCCCAATCCAAGAAGTTAACCTCTATAGTATAAGGATGATTTTTAAATGTTGGATTGACCCCAACACTCATCATACCGTGAACCACACTGCCATCGAGTACAGACGATACTATATAAATTCCATTTTTAGGAACGAGTTTGTAATTTTCGGGAATTTGGATATTTGCTGTAGGATAACCTATGGTTCTTCCCAGTTTTTTACCACTAACTACTGTACCCGAAAAAGTATAATCGTAACCTAAATACTCATTGGCCATCGACACATCACCGACTTCTAATGCCTTTCTTATCTTAGTAGAACTAATGGATACATGATCGATTTCCTGAGCAGAAATTTCTTCTACTTCAAAATCATATTTCAATCCAAACATTCTTAAATCATGAATATCGGCCGTTCTGTTTTTTCCAAAACGATGATCATATCCAATGATTATTTTTCCTACATTAAACTGCTTTACCAAAACCTCTGATACGAATGCTTCCGCGGAAAGTTGTGAAAAGTCCTTGTCGAAAGTATGAATGACTAGATTATCTAATCCATAGCGTTCCAATAACGCTATTTTTTCCTCCATTGTATTGAGAAGTTTGATCGAATCATCCTGCTTAAGTACCATTCGCGGGTGCGGAAAGAAGGTTAACACTAAACTTTCACCACCTAGAAGCTTACTAGCAGTCACCAATTTACGAATAATCATCTGATGTCCCAAATGTACCCCATCGAAAGTCCCTAATGTTACTATGGTTTTTTGATTGCTGTGGTAATTATATATGGAAGAATAGGTTTTCAATTTTTTTTTATCAAATTTAGTGTTTACTTATTTAAGATGGAAAAAAGAATTAAAAAAAAGACAATCTAAATATCCTCATTTATGATGCAAAAATCATAATTATGATGCAAAAAAAAAGTTTTTTTCAAACATTATTCTCAGTTAAAAAAAAAATAAGATACATTTGCGAATACGAATATTAAACAAAGTCAAAACATTATGAAAAATAAACACCTATGGAATGTTTTTTTTATCTTAATATTATCTTTAAGTAGTCAAGCGCAAAATCAGCCTTGGAAAAAAATTTCTGAAAAAGAAATCATTAAATTAGACAAAAAAACCAGGGTTTCTACTCCCTCTGAATACGAGATTTACCAACTCGATTTAAATCTATTGACAACAATTGTGCAAAAAGCGCCTCTCGATCTTTCTTCACAAAAGTCAACAATAATCATGGATTTCCCAACTTCGGATGGAAAACTAGAGCGCTTTGAGATATACCAAGCTCCAGTAATGTCACCCGTACTTTCGGGAAAATTTCCTGACATCACCTCATATAGCGGTAAAAGTTTAACGGATCCCACATCAAGCATTCGCTTTAGTATTACTGTTTTTGGATTTCAAGCGGTTCATTATGCAGCAAAAACCGGCACCAGCTATATAGATGCCTATACCTCCGATTTAAAAAACTACATTTTCTATAATAGAAAAAACTTAAAGAGTAATCGAAGCTTCGAGTGTTTTGCCGATACTACTGTTGCAGATATTCCCGAAATTTCTGAATTGCCAACAATAAACGCAGCTTTTGACAGCGGTACACATACGTTTAGAGAATACCGATTGGCTATGGCCTGTACCATTGAATTTGCAGCTTATCACATTAACCAAGCGCGTATTTCTAACATCGCTGTCAATACCACAGCCACAAAAAAAGCCGCTGTATTGTCTGCCATGGTTGCGACGATGACTCGTGTAAACTTCATCTACGAAAGAGACTTATCTATACGAATGAATCTGATTGACAATAACGATGAGATTATTTTTATCGATAGCGACGAATTTAGTAATTCTAATGCTAATCAATTACTTCGCCAGAGCCAAACCGTAATAAACCGCGTTATTGGAGCACTCCATTACGATATTGGTCATACCGTAAGTACTGGTGGTGGCGGTGTAGCACGACTACAGTCACCTTGTAACACCAATATCAAAGCGATGGGAATTACCGGCTCTCCAGAACCTACTGGAGATCCGTTTGATGTTGATTTTGTAGCTCATGAAATGGGTCACCAATTTGGAGCCACTCACACCTTTAACAGTTCTTGTAATGATAATGTTCAAGAGGAAACCGCTGTTGAACCCGGTAGTGGTAGCACCATTATGGCTTATGCGGGGGTTTGTGCCCCAAGTGTACAGTCACACTCAGATCCTTTCTTTCATTCTGTCAGCATTGCTCAAATAAATGCCTACAAAGCTGCAAGAGGAAATTGTTCCGACAACACTTTTAATGAGATTGAACTACTACAAGTAGATACTGCCGTAGAATTTAATATCCCGTTTGGCACCCCATTTAAATTAACGGGAAACATCACTAGTAATCAACTAAATAATATCACTTACTCTTGGGAGCAAACAGACACAGAATTTACTGTTCAACCACCCGTTTCTAGCGCAACATCAGGCCCTAGTTTTAGAGTTTTTGAACCGACACTTTCAAATATCCGATATTTTCCAAAATTTGAAAATGTATTATCTGGAGCTAACAGTACTTGGGAAGTTTTACCCAACGTTGCCAGAACCCTGAATTTCAATCTACTCGCAAGAGACAACAACATTCAATTCGGAGGACAAACATCAGAATCAGCCACTACGATATATGTTCAAAACGTAGGTCCATTTGTGGTTACTTCACCATCGGCAGCTGCGGAATGGCAAACGACTTCTACTAAAACGGTTACTTGGAATGTTGCGGGTACAACAGCTAACAACATCAATAGCAGTCATGTTAATATTTTATTTTCTGCGGACAATGGCGCAAGCTTTATCACTTTAATAGAAAACACTCCTAATGACGGTTCCGAAAATATAGTTGTTCCAGAAAGCGATTCAGACAATTGTCGTATACTTATAGAACCCGTTGGAAACGTATACTATGCCCTTTCACAGAAATTTAAAATTACAGGTAACCCAACCGCAGGACAAGAATCTTTTGACCTTTCGGAATTTAGTTTATATCCAAATCCAACAAACGGTGTTTTTAATATTAAATACCAACCCAAAACCCTGGACAAAATCACCATCAGTGTCCACGATTTAGCCGGTCGAATGATCAGTCACAAGACCTATAACAACAATGGGGATTTTAATCAAGAAATCGATCTTACTCAAGCTCAAACTGGGGTATATTTAGTTAGCGTGCAAGACGGTCAAAACAAACAAGTAAAACGGATAATAAAAAAATAAATCAACCAACCAAGAAACAACACAACTCAAAACAATCTAATTATGAAGAAAAAATATTTTTGGGGATTATTTGCATTTGCGATATTCTCGTATGGTCAAGCTCAAAATAATCTTTGGAAAACCATCTCAGAAAAAGATGTCGCTAAATCTGAAAAATTGTCGCGTAGTTCAAATCCTATGAATTACGAGATTTACAACCTCAATATCAACCAATTAAAAAACAGTTTAAAAGATGCCCCGTTAGACACCGAAAACACGGTATCTAAAACCATCATTTCATTTCCAAATTCAACGGGTAAACTAGAACGTTTCGAGATTTACAAAGCACCAATTATGGAGCAAGGGCTTGCCGATAAATTTACCGAAATCATGTCTTATAGCGGTAAAAGTTTAGATAAACCCGGTTCTAGTATTCGTTTTAGCGTTACTTTATTTGGGCTACATGCTGTAAATTATTCTGCTGAAAATGGAACAAGCTATATAGATACCTATACCAACGATTTAAAGAGTTATATCGTATACAATAGAGATGAATTAAATTCGACAAAACCCGCTGGATGTTTAGTAACCGATATGGAAAAAGATTTCCCTATCGACTCCTTTTCTACCCCATCAGCACTACGTTTAAACAATCAAGGAGTATTTCGCCAATATCGTTTAGCTATGGCTTGTACTATTGAATATGCTAAATTTCACATTGATGCTGCACAAGAAGCACAAATACCCGTTGCTACAGAGGCACAAAAAAAGGCTGCTGTGCTTTCAGCGATGACCGCAACAATGACTCGTGTTAATTTTATTTTCGAACGCGATTTGGCTATTAGAATGAATTTTGTAACGGATAATGATAAAATCCTCTTTTTAACAGCTGATGAGTTTTCGAACACTGATTCCAACTTATTAATTAATGAAAGTCAACGCGTTATTGACAGAGTAATTACTCCTGAAAAATATGACATAGGACATACTGTTAGCACCGGATCTGGAGGGTTAGCAGGGCTAGCGGTACCCTGTAACAATGCTACTAAAGCAAGAGGAGTAACAGGATCCGCAAATCCAGTCGGCGATACTTTTGACGTTGATTTTGTTGCGCATGAAATGGGGCATCAATTTGGTGCAGCACACACCTTCAATAATTTTTGTGTTGACCCTCAAATCTCCCCACTTACTGCAGTGGAGCCGGGAAGCGGATCTAGCATCATGGGCTATGCAGGTGTATGTCAGGCAGCACCAGATGGTTCTTTTTTAAATGTACAAGGTCATTCCGACCCGTTCTTTCACGGTATTAGTATTGCTCAGATATCCGATTTCATAGCAACGTTTGGCGCCTGCTCACAAAACAGAACAAATAACAACCCAGCTCCTATAGCAAATGCTGGAGATGATAAAATTATACCTAAACTGACGCCTTTCAAATTGACCGGAAGTGCCACTGATGAAAACAATCAAAACCTTACGTATTCATGGGAGCAAATGGACAACCAATTAAGTCCACAACCTCCTGTTTCAACATCGACAATCGGTCCATTGTTTAGAGTCTATGCACCTACTCAAAGTCCTGATAGACACATTCCCAATTATCAGGATGTGCTAACGGGTATTAGCAGAATGTGGGAAGTATTGCCTTCTGTTCAAAGAACTTTAAACTTTAACCTAGTGGTCAGAGATAACCACGCCGTTCAAGGAGGTCAAACTTCAACAGATGATTTAAAAATAATAGTATCCAATGCAGGTCCATTCCAAATTACACACCCGAATTCTGGACGTGAAACATGGCAAGCCAATACACCACAAGTAGTAAATTGGAATGTTGCAGGAACTAATACAAATAACATCAACACTACTTTTGTCAATATTTTATTTTCTTCTGATAACGGTCAAACTTTTATCACATTAAAAGAAAACACCCCAAACGATGGTACAGAAAGCATTATTGCGCCAGATTACAACTCTCTTAACTGTAGAATCCTAATCGAGCCCGTTGGAAATATTTACTATACAATATCTAAGAAATTCTCTGTCTTAGGTGGATCAACAGCTGGTATTGATAGCTTTGGCCTAGACGATTTTAGAATCTACCCTAATCCAACCAATGATATTTTTACCATCCAATTTGAATCTAATTCTACCAATGATGTAGGTGTACAAATTCACGACATGAGAGGCCGTTTAATTTCAAAAGAATCCTATAAAAACACAGGAAGCTTCCAACAACAGATTAACTTGAGTAATGCTCAGTCGGGTATTTATATCGTTACTGTCGAAGATGGTCTTAACAAAGAAGTTAAAAAGGTGATTAAAAAATAATAATCATTTCTTTTCCATTCTAAAAGGCGGTCGGTTCTAACTCGACCGCCTTTTTTTTGTAGTTTCGCTGTTGAAATGATTGTAATTATGCGTTCTATTATCTGCTTCTTTTTTGTTTTAAATCTTTGTCAAGCGCAAATAAAAATCAGTTCGTGGAACCTTAAGAATTTTGGAAAATCCAAAACACTAAGCGAAATTGAATTTATAGCGGAAACTTTAAAACACGTCGATATTATAGCCATACAAGAAGTTGTGGCGGGTTCAGGAGGCGCTCAAGCAGTGGCACAATTAGCAGCAGAACTCAATCGCAAAGGCAATTCATGGGATTATGTCGTTAGTGCCCCCACAAAAAGCGCCCCATATAAGTCTGAACGATACGCTTATTTATGGAAAACAAATCAAGTAAAAATAGTGGCACGCCCTTTTCTAGACATTCATTTTACAGACTTAATAGAACGAGAACCCTATCTAATTCAATTCCAATATAAAAAGAATGCCTTTACGCTAATCAACTTCCATGCAATTCCCAAAAGACAACAACCGGAAAGAGAAATCAAATTCTTAAAACATTTTCCCGAAAAATATGAATCAACTCACTTGATTTTCTTGGGAGATTTTAACTGTCCCGAATCACATTCGGTTTTTAACCCATTAAAAAAAATGGGCTACCTGCCCGCTTTCACAAATCAAAAAACAAGTTTACGGCAAAAATGTATTGCCAACGACTGTTTAGCTTCAGAATACGACAATTTTCTTTTGCATCCTAAGTATATTAAACTGATTCGTTCAGAAGTCATACACTTTTATCAATCGTTTGAAAACATGACTCAGGCTCGTTTACTATCGGACCACATTCCCCTTATTATAGAAATAGATTTTTAAAGCAGTCTATTAAAAACCTTAAATCGCTAGTCAAACACGGGAATTAAAATAACTTTTATACTAAGCGATAAAGCAGTACTTTTGCAAAAATTTTAAAAACTGCATTTTGAAAATCACCTTAAAAAACTGGTTGACTTTATTGGTATTATCTCTGGTTTGGGGATCGTCATTTATCTTGATAAAAAAGGGATTAAACAGTTTTACACCCTATCAATTAGGCTCGCTACGCGTAGTATTTGCAGGAATCATGCTTTTACCTACTGCTTTTATCAATCGAAAACAATTTCCGAGAAAGAATTACCCTTGGCTTATCTTATGTGCTGTAGTGGGTAGTTTTATACCTATGTTTTTATTTCCCGTTGCAGAAATGCATTTGGATAGTTCCATTGCAGGAATTATGAATGCCTTGATGTCGATATTCGTAATTGTATTGGGAGCCGTGTTTTTTAAATATAAAACTAACTATGGTGAATTAACTGGGGTTACTTTAGCTTTTATCGGTGTTATTTTATTATTACAAAACAGTTCCACAGAAGGAGGTACTACTAATCACTTGTGGTTTTATTATACCATCTTGATTATTGCGGCCATGATGTATGCTTTTAGTGGATTACTCACCCAAAAATACATGGGAAATATCTCTCCCTTAACCTGGACTGCTTTTATAGAATTGGTACTTTTTCTACCGGCCTTATTAACGCTGTATCTTTCTGGATTTTTTGAAGTTTTAGCTCATAATGATAACGCCTGGGAAGGTGTTGGCTATATTTTTGTTCTATCGCTATTTGGTAGCGTTTTAGCCAATATTTTTTACTATAAATTAATAGGCGAAACCTCTGCGAGCTTTGCATCGTCTGTGTCCTTATTAATGCCAATCGTTGCTTTTATGTGGGGATTGCTGGATGGTGAAAACCTCGGGTTAATACAAATAAGCGGTGGTGTTTTAATTATTGCCGGACTCTATTTTGGACGTAAAAACATCAAAATCAAATATCCTTTTAGGAAAAACCGAAAAGGAACCCTGTCAAAAAGGTAAGCTTTGTCTCTTAAAAATATACTTATAAAAGTCAGAAAAGACCTTTTAGGTTTATTTGATACGTCAGCCTTTAATGTGCCTATACCCCATAGGGGTGATTTGATTTTATTCAATAGGCTACCCTCCCTAAGAACATCCCTCCAAAGGATCGGAATTGCTGTACAACAAAAAGAGGCTGTCCTTTTGAGACAGCCTCTTTTTGTTGTTAAATGGGTATTTATATAATCCCTTATCTTAAATACCCCTTTAAATTATAATAGGCAAACGACCTTTTAGTCAAATTAGTTTCTTCTCCCCATATATATCATTACATAATACAACAACGTACCAATAGATGCCAATGCAGCTACTAAATAGGTTCTTGCAGCCCAAGTCAAAGAGTCTTTGGCTCCAGCATGTTCTTGCTGCGTCAACATATGCTTGTTTTCAAGCCATTTTAAGGCTCTATGACTCGCATCGTACTCAACAGGTAACGTGATGATAGAAAACAGCGTAGTCATCGCAAAAAGGATAATTCCCACCAATAGCAATTGTGGAAAAGTATTTAACATCAATATCCCAGCCAATAGAATCCACTGCATATAGGATGAGGCTACACTTACAACTGGTACCAACTTCGAGCGCATTTCCAACCATCTATAGGCTGTTGCATGTTGCACGGCATGTCCAACTTCGTGAGCCGCTACTGCTGCTGCTGCTGCATTTCGTTCGTTGTATACAGCTTCACTTAAATTCACCGTTTTATCGGCAGGGTTATAATGGTCTGTCAAACGACCCGGTGTCGATATAACTCTTACATCTCTAATCCCGTGGTCAGATAACATTTTTTGAGCAATTTCCGCTCCACTCATTCCATTTTGCAATTGCAATTTAGAATATTTTTCAAATTTACTTTTTAATCGAGCACCAACAAGCCAACTTGCCAGCATGATTATTCCCATTAATATAAATCCCATCTCTATATTTTTTTTTATATATGTGTTATAAATATATAACAAATCTTGCGCCAAAATTACATTTCGACAAGTTGTCAGTAAAAAAAAAAGGCTGTTCCAAAAGAACAGCCTTTAATAAATATATTTAAAAAAACTTTACAATTTCTTTTTCACTTCCACTTGTTGGAAAGCTTCAATTAAATCAAGCTCTTTAATATCGTTGTAATTCTTCACTTGAATACCACAATCGTATCCTTTAGATACCTCTTTTACATCGTCTTTAAAACGTCTTAAAGCGGTTAATTCACCTGTATAAATCACTACACCCTCGCGGATTAAGCGGATTTTAGAATTTCTAAAGATTTTACCATCGGTAACCATACATCCTGCAATAGTACCAATTTTAGAGATTTTAAACAACTCTCTAATTTCAGCAGTACCTGTAACTTCTTCTTTCATAACTGGAGAAAGCATGCCTTCCATAGCGTCTCTTAAGTCGTCAATTGCATCATAAATGATGGAGTAGTTTCTGATATCAATTTCTTCTTTATCTGCCAATTGTTTCGCATTACCCATTGGTCGAACATTAAATCCGATAATGATTGCATCAGATGCTGATGCCAACAATACGTCAGATTCTGTAATAGCTCCAACACCTTTGTGGATAATATTGATTTGAATTTCTTCAGTAGACAATTTAGAGAAGGAATCAGAAAGTGCTTCAACAGAACCATCCACATCCCCTTTTAATATAATATTCAACTCTTTAAAGTCACCTAAAGCAATACGACGTCCAATCTCAGCCAAAGTAATATGTCTTTGTGCTCTTACAGATTGCTCGCGAATCAACTGCGTACGTTTTGCAGCAATTTGTTTTGCTTCACGCTCTTCTAAGAATACGTTGAACTTATCACCAGCAGTAGGTGCGCCATCTAATCCCAATACAGAAATTGGTTTAGAAGGTCCCGCCTCTTTAACCGCATTTCCTCTTTCGTCATGCATCGCTCTAACCTTACCGTGATGTTTACCTGCTAACATATAGTCTCCTACACGTAAAGTACCCGATTGAACTAAAACAGTAGAAACAAATCCTCTACCTTTATCTAAGAATGCCTCAACTACAGTACCAACAGCTAATTTATCTGGATTTGCAGTAAGCTCTAACATCTCTGCTTCAAGCAATACTTTTTCCAAAAGTTCTTTTACACCAATACCTTTTTTGGCTGAAATATCTTGTGATTGGTAAGTACCTCCCCAAGCTTCAACCAACAAGTTCATTGCGGCTAATTTTTCTTTAATTTTCTCTGGATTTGCAGTATCCTTATCGATTTTGTTGATTGCGAAGATTAAAGGAACACCAGCTGCTTGCGCATGGCTAATTGCTTCTTTAGTCTGTGGCATGATGTCATCATCCGCCGCAATTACAATAATAACGATATCGGTAACTTGCGCACCACGTGCACGCATGGCTGTAAAGGCCTCGTGACCTGGTGTATCTAGGAAGGTAATTTGTTGACCACCTTCTAGCGTTACTCCATAAGCACCAATATGCTGTGTAATACCTCCTGATTCTCCAGTAATAACGTTTGTATTACGGATGTAATCCAATAAAGATGTTTTACCGTGATCCACGTGTCCCATTACGGTAACAATTGGAGCTCTTGGTTTTAAATCTTCTGCATTATCAACTACTTCTTCAATTGATTCTTCAATATCTGTTGTTGTAAATTCTACTTCGAATCCAAATTCGTCAGCAACTATCGTTAAAGTTTCCGCATCCAAACGCTGGTTCATGGTAACCATGATACCCAAAGACATACAAGTTCCAATTACTTTAGTAATCGGCACATCCATCATGGTTGCTACTTCTCCAACAGTAACAAATTCTGTTACCTTTAAAGTTTTGCTTCCTTCTTCGATAGCTCTTTGTTCGTCATCCGTTTTCTTACGGTGCGTATCTCTTTTATCTCTACGATATTTAGCAGCTTTAGAACGGTTTCCTTTTCCTTGTAAACGCTCAAGGGTCTCTTTAATTTGGTTTTTAACCTCTTCTTCTGTAGGCTCAACTTTTACAACTGGCGCTGCATTTCTGTTGTTATTACCTTTATAGTTTGGAGATGTTCTGTTACCAAATTTATTTCCAGCTCCAGCTGGTCTTGGAGCACCACCACCAGCGGCGTTTGCCGTACCTGTGTTAGCTCCTGGTTTAGAAGGAATTCTCTTTCTCTTATTTTTAGCGGCAGCGGCAGCTCCTGCAGCACCAGGCTTAGCAGCTACTCCACCTTTTTTAGCATCGTCTTTCTTCGGTTCTTCCTTCTTCTTTTTAGGCTTGTTAAACTGAGACAAATCGATCGTTTGTCCCGTAAAAGTAGTTCCTGAAAGTTTTTGGTAGTTTGTCTTCACCACTTCTTCTTCGGTAGCGGCATCTTTTGACTCCCCTTCTGTAGATATTGTTTTCACCTCTGAAACTTTTAATTCTGTTGGTTTTTCAACAGCCGGTTTGTCTTCTGAAACAGCGGCAACAGCAGCCTTTTCCGTAGCCATTTCCTTTTTGTCAGAAACCACTACTTTTTTATCGACAACAGCACCTTGCGTCTTGGTTTTTTTCTCTACAGGTTTGTGTTCCTGTTCTTCTTTTTTACCTTCCACAATTTCTGGCTTTACCTGTTTTTTAACCACTGTATCGTCTGAAGAAACTTTAGTTTTTTTAGGTTCAAGATCAATTTTACCAACAGGTTTAATGGCCGCAATAGCTTCTGCTTTTGCACGAATAACCTCTTGTTCGCGTTTAATACGCTCCTCGTCTTGTTTGCGTTTTACTTCAATTTCTCTATCGCGCTCTACTTTAAGCGCTTCTTTTTCCTTTCTCTTCTCTTCACTCACTTCTATAGAAGCTTCTTTCTTCCCCTTGTCGGCAGAGAATTGTTTACACAAAACACCGTATTCCTCTTTAGATATCTTAGCATTCGGACTTGCTTCAATCTCAAAACCTTTAGTTTTCAGATAATCCACAGCTCTATCTAGAGAAATATTTAATTCCCTTAAAACTTGATTTATTCTTTTTACTCTTTCTTCAGACATATTATCTTTTTAGTGTATTTTAATGAGTTGTGTTGATGTTTTTTCCTAGTCTTCAAACTCTTCCTTAAGAATTCGTATTACTTCAAGAATGGTTTCTTCTTCAAGATCGGTTCTTCTTACTAAATCGGCAACATCTTGTTTTAGAATACTTCTCGCAGTATCCAATCCAATTTTAGCAAACTCATCAATTACCCAGCTCTCTATTTCATCCTTGAATTCTGATAATTCAACGTCATCGTCACTCGAAAGGTCTGCAGCATCTCTCATTACGTCTAATTCATAGCCCGTAAGTAAGCCTGCTAGCTTAATGTTTTGACCACCACGACCAATTGCCTTAGAAACTTCCTCAATGTTTAAATAAACACTAGCTTTTTTCGCTACTTCATCCAACTTAATCATATTGATTTTCGCAGGACTCAAGGCTCTTGTAATAAATAATTGTGTGTTCGTGGTATAATTGATAACATCAATATTTTCATTCCCTAACTCTCGAACAATTCCGTGTATCCTTGACCCCTTCATACCAACACAAGCACCTACAGGATCAATTCTATCATCGTATGAATCTACGGCAACCTTAGCTTTTTCCCCTGGGATACGAACCACCTTTTTAATAGTGATTAGTCCATCAGCAACTTCTGGGATTTCTTGTTCAAATAATTTTTCTAAAAACTTCTCAGAAGTTCTAGACATAATAATTTGAGGTTTATTACCTTTTAATTCTACACTCTCTATTATTCCACGCACTGTATCTCCTTTTCTAAAGAAATCAGCCGGGATTTGTTTTTCTTTTGGAAGTATAATCTCATTCCCTTCATCATCTACCAAAATTACTGCTTTCGGACGTACATGGTGCACTTCTGCAGCATAAACTTCATCAACCAGGTCTTTAAATTGTTTGTAAAGGTTGGTATTATCATGTTCATGGATTTTTGAAATCAAATTTTGACGCAAGGCCAAAATAGCTCTTCTTCCCAATTGTATTAATTTTACTTCCTCAGATACATCTTCACCTACTTCAAAATCTGGCTCAATTTTTCTAGCTTCAGAAAGGGAAATCTCGGAATTCTCATCTTCCACCTCTCCGTCTGCTACTACTACACGATTTCTCCAGATTTCCATATCACCCTTATCCGGATTGATAATGATATCAAAATTATCATCTGAACCGTACTTCTTTTTCAATGCATTTCTAAATACATCTTCCAAAATTGCCATTAGTGTAACTCTGTCGATAAGTTTATCGTCTTTAAACTCTGAAAATGATTCAATTAATGCAATATTTTCCATGCAATCTATTTTATTTAAAATGAAATTATAACAATCGCTTCTTTTACATCGGAGATGGAAAGGCTCAGCTTTTTTTCTACAGTCACTTTCCCCTTACCTATGGCTTTAGGCTCTCTAGCCTTCCACTCTAAAAACAGGTTTTCCTCATCCGAATCGACCAAAGTTGCTTCATACACCGTTTGATCGAGGGTTGTTATTTTTAGTTTTCTTCCAACATTTTTTTTATATTGTCTAGGAAGCTTCAAAGGACTTGTAGCACCTGCAGAAGCCACTTCTAAAGAAAAATCGTGCTCTTCCCGATCTAAATTTTGATCTATAGCACGACTAATATTAATACAGTCTTGCAATATCACACCTTGATCACCATCAATTATCACACTGATCTTGGCGTCGTCAGAAATCGAAAAATCTATCAAAAATAATGATGGATACTCCGCTAACCCCTGATTCAACAACTCTTTTACTTTTTCTTTAAATGTCATATTTCTATAAAAAGAGGGGACACCCGTCCCCTCATTATTTAGTTTAACTAATAAATAACGCCACAAAGATACTATTTTTTTTATACAATTAAAACTTTTGATAATTGATAATTATATTATTAACTTTATAAATTAGAAATAAAACCTATTAATTTCAATACCCTTAACCAAAACTATGAAAAAAATACTTGTACCCACAGATTTCTCTCCGCATGCAAATAGCGCTTTACACGCTGCTGCAGTTATCGCAAAAAAATGCAATGCTGAAGTAATTTTACTACACATTATCGAATTACCTCAACAAGCTACAGATGAAATTTCGGTAGGAGCAGAAATACCAGAGGTAATGTTTTTTAAAAATGCCGCAGAAAACAGACTTGCTCAATTGGCGCATTCACCAATTCTCGAAGGGCTAAAAGTTTCTATGGTTTTAAAATTAGACCGTACCTTTTTAGGTGTTATACAAGTAGCAGAAGTCAACGAAGTTGATCTGATTATTATGGGATCACACGGCGCAAGTGGCGCAAAAGAAATGTTTATCGGATCCAATACCGAAAAAGTAGTTCGTTCCTCTGAAGTTCCTGTTTTAGTAATTAAAGAACAATTGAGCACTTTTGAAGTTAAGGATTTCATATTTGCCTCCGATTTCTCAGAAGACATGAAAGCACCCTTTTTAAAGGCACTAAAATTCAATAAAGTATTCGGCTCCAAACTACACTTGTTGATGATAAACACACCGAACAACTTTAAAACAACCCAGGTTGCCGAAGAGCAACTGGCTGCGTTTTTATCAGATGTTAACGAACAAGAGTACGACTTATCCATATACAACGATATTTCTATAGAAAAAGGTATTTTAAATTATGCCAAGAAAATCAATGCCGACTTAATCGGAGTGAGCACCCACGGCAGAAAGGGAATATCACATTTCCTAAACGGAAGTATTACCGAAGATTTGGTTAACCATTCAGCGACTTCAGTACTTACTTTTAAAATAAAGTAATACCAAAAAACTCAAGAATGACTTTCGATTTTTCCACTAACGAACTACCGATGTCTATATAGCTAAAAAAAACAGGCTTGTCTTTTACAGACAGCCTGTTTTTTTTTATTTATCTCCTTGCCATTCACTATAAAATTGAGACAAGAACAGCTCCATAAATCGATGCCTTTCATTGGCAATTTCCTTGGCCGCTGGGGTATTCATTCGATCTTTTAACAACAATAATTTTTCATAAAAATGATTTAATGTCGGTCCATTATCCGCCTTATACTCCTCCTTAGACATCGCCATTTTTGGCGCCACATCAGGGTCATAGAGCACTCTGTTTTTAAAGCCTCCATAATTAAATGCACGTGCAATTCCAATAGCCCCCAAAGCATCTAATCGATCCGCATCTTGAACAATCTGTAACTCTAAGGAATTAAACTTGTTTTCGAAATTCCCTCCCTTAAATGAGATGTTTTCAATGATGCGAACCACCTGCGTCACCACTTCTTCAGCAACACCTATAGATTCAAGGAACACTTGGGCTTTCTTGGGACCAACCTGTTCATCTCCATCATTAAACTTACTATCTGCTATATCATGTAAAAGCGATGATAATTTTACTACTAAAAAATCGCATTTTGGACTGTTTTCAGCAATTAATAAGGCATTCTTGTAAACGCGCTCTATATGAAACCAATCATGACCTCCTTCTGCTCCTTCCAATTCCGCTTTTACATAAGCTATGGTCTTTGCAACATACTCTTCCATGAAATATACTGTTATTTAATCAAAGCAGGCTGCACCCACTTAAACACATGCGGCTCGCGTGTAACCACCATACGTTCTGCAATTTTTGTCATACGCCCGGGTAATTTCATCAAGTAATCGCGTGCTTTTTCTGCATCGTCAGTCAAATTGGTCATTTTGTCAATTTGCCATTTCTCAATTAACTTCTGCATAATATCAACGTAATCCATCGCGGTATATACCCCAATTCGCTGCGCTGAATCGGAAAATTGCTCAAAAGCATCTCCGATTTTACCCCCCGACTCTCTAATTAAATTAGCCGGCATGGTAATTTTGCGTTTCATCATATAATGAAAAGCCAACATCATTTCACTTGGATCAACCTTAAAAATTCGGTCAACAAACTCCGTATATGCATGGTGATGTCTCATCTCGTCTCCCGCAATTAATCTACAAATTTTAGACAATTTATGATCTCCATATTTCTTAGCCAATTGCGCTACTCTATTGTGAGAAACATAAGTTGCTAATTCCTGAAAACTTGTGAAGACAAAGTTCTTATAAGGATCACGATCCGTTCCTGGATCAAATCCATCGTTTAGCAAATGATGTGTAGTGATTTCAACTTCTTTCATATTTACCCTTCCAGATAAGTATAAATATTTATTCAACAAGTCGCCGTGACGATTTTCTTCACCAGTCCACTGTCTAATCCATTTCCCCCAACCGTTGTCGGTTTTTTGATCAATCCCCTCTACATCCATCAACCAAGACTCATAAGTAGGCAAGGCTTCTTCTGTAATGGTATCTCCAACCAAAACAACCCAAAAATCATAAGGCAATTCTTTGGCAAACTCTCTTAACTCTTTGACATCTTCAAAGAAAGTTTCACTCTGAGAATCTGGCAATAAATCTGAGGGTTGCCAAATTTTCTCAACCGGTATTAAATAGTTCTCCACGAAACTATCAATATTTTTTTCTAGAAATTGCATCACTTCTAGACGAACATTTTTAATTGACATAATTTCTAGTTATTTCACCAGACTAAACCACCTCAATCGTTTGGTACTCTTGAGCGGGAAGCGGTGTGTGTATATTTATTTTATTGCTCTTTTTATAGTGTTTTCAACTTGTTCAAAAAGTTGATCAAATGTATAATCTCTAATAACCACAGGCGCATGCGTAATCACTTCTATCCGATTACCCAGTCCCAATGGGAATTTTCCAAAACGCAATAATTTCCAAGAATTATTAATAGTAATTGGAATAACTACAGCATCAGGAGCATATTTACATAATATTTTCATCCCATTTTCGGAAAATCGCTTCGGTTTTCCATCTCGACTTCTAGTTCCTTCCGGAAATATTACGGCCGCACGACGATACTTTTGAATATACAACCCCAATTCCTTAATAGCAGAAAGGGCTTGTTTAGAATCTTTTCTATCAATAAGAACGGAACCTCCGTGTCTTAAATTAAATGAAATACTCGGAATTCCTTTCCCCAATTCCTTTTTACTAACAAATTTGGGATGCGCTGTTCTATAATTCCAAATAATACATGGAATATCAAACATGCTTTGATGATTGACTACAAATATAATAGGCACATTATCCGGTACAACTTCTTTGTTTTTTACTACATAAGTGGTACCCAAAATATGGGTGCATTTTAATAGTAAGAAATTCAAATAATCAACACTTTTTTTATGAGCCTGATAACCCGAAAGCTTTAGACACAACCATTGAATTGGATGAAAAACCAACAAACAAATTAAAAAGCACACTAAAAAAATAACACTTAGTGGATAGGAAATGATTTTTTGCACGTTGATATAAATATGTTTTACGGAGCAAATATACGTTTTTAATAAAAAAACCACCTAAAAGGTGGTCTTTATATTAACAGTATTCGTTAAAAGCATCCTTAAGGTTTTCTGCTATGGTCTCTGCAGGATGACCTTCTATATGATGTCTCTCCAATACATGTACTAATTCTCCATCCTTAAATAAGGCCATACACGGTGATGATGGAGGAAAAGGAAACATATGCGTACGTGCCGCATCAACAGCTTCTTTGTCCACTCCTGCGAAAACCGTCACAATTTGATTTGGTTTTTTATCGCCTGTTAAACTCATCTTTGCTGCCGGTCTCGCATTACGTGCAGCACACCCACAAACAGAGTTTACCACAACTAATGTTGTTCCTTTTTGAGCTAAAGCATTCTCTACATCTTCAGCTGTATATAATTCTTGAAAGCCTGCGTCAACTAGTTCCGCACGCATTGGTTTTACAATTTCTTCTGGATACATACTCTTTAAAATAGGTTATTCAACAAAGTTACGTTTTTTTTATTAATCAAAATATCCAATTCTCACAAAGTAATGTTATACTTCAATTCTTTTGGTTTTCGGCTTTTTCTTCATCTTATTCAGCCAAATAAATATACCCGTAATTGGTAAGCTTGTCGCTATCAAACACACTATTAGATAAAGCACCTTGGAATATATTCCATAAATTTCACCCAGGTGAATCGCTTTTATCTGCGAAGCAATTTTATCTCCTATTTTCTTCTGACTAAACACTTCCGTTTTGATGATATCCCCTGAAAATTGATCGATAAAAATACGGTCAAAAGCCGTCTGATTCCAACGCTTAGCATCATTCTTTTGTATTTCAAAAGCACCCTTATCGTCTTTGGGAATCGAGACTATGGTTTTTCCTTGATAAGGAAAATGGGCATTCGCCAAGGCAACCGCATCGGCATATGACAAAGCTGGAGCGTCAGCACTAGCCCCAGATTCAGGTTTAACCTCGTCTCTTCCACCAAATACCTTTACTCCCAGAATTTCACTTAAACCAGCTCTGTACCATTCAAAGGACCAACAGAGTCCCGTAACCGCCATAATCAATACAACGAGCATAGTATAAAAACCTAAAGTATTATGCAAATCATTGTTTATGCGCTTCCAATTTGATTTAAATTTGATTTTAAAACCCGGTTTGAAGCTTTTCCAACCCTTAATCTTTTTCGGAAACCATAAAAACATCCCTGTAAAACACAAGACAACAAAAATAAGCGTAGCAATTCCAACGATAGGCCTTCCAATTTCCGAATCAAACAGCAACCAACGGTGCAGTTTCATCACGGTACTAAAGAAAGAAGAAGCCGGTCCTTTACCCGAGCCCATAATTTCTTTGGTATAAGGATTAACATAGTAATTCTCCCCTCTTTTATCGCCTTTAGTACTTACTGTAAACACATAAGGTTTTGTCGGATCATCCTCGGTCGTTACTCTAGTGACTTTTCCCTTAACCTCTAGCGCCACTGTGTTGATGAGCTCATCCACATCAAATTTACTTTCCTTTGTTTGGGTAATCGTGTATTTCTGCGGCTCTAACCATTGTTCTATCTCGGTGCGAAAAGTATAAATAGTACCACTTAAACAAACAACAAACAGCACTAACGCACTGGCCACACCCAACCAAAGATGCAGGTCGTTCATCAGGCGTCTAAATCCATATTTTTTGGGCTTTTTCATGTGCAGATTTTATTTTTAAATTTAGTTTTACAGCCTGTGCCTTAAGCTAAAGCAGTTATATAACAAAAAATGTATTAACAACGGTTTTACAGCTTATAACAATCCATTCCTTCCAATCTTTCCAACTGCTTACAAAGAGCACACGGAATAATTAGACTGAATAAAAACAGTGCAAATATAAAACGGTTTTACTTCTGCTGCAAATCAAATTTAAAAATGGAAAAAAGCATCTTCCAGATGCTCAATAGTGGGATTGGGAGCTTGATTTATGATGGCGATGATGTCAAATCGAATCTGCTCATCTCTGTGGTTGACCAGAACATAGCTGTTTATAGCTTGTAACAACCGATTGATTTTAGATTTTTTTATAAACTCCTGAGGTAATCCAAAACCAGAGGAGGTCCGGGTTTTAACTTCGACAACTACAAGTGTATTATTGATTAAGGCAATAATATCGATTTCAAGTTTTTTAAAACGCCAATTGCGTTCCAGAATAACATAACCTTTTTGAATTAAAAAATCAACGGCCAACTGTTCACCTAAAATTCCTAAATCGTTGTGTTCTGCCATAATTCATTTATAAAAATTCTAGGGAAGTCTTCGCATCATCGACTATAAAATTGACTTGATGTCCCAGCTTTAAAGCCAAATTCTCTTTTAGATGACCCGTGGGAAAATCAAAACATATTGGGAAATTGTATTTTTTAGCACTTTCTAAGATAATTTCTTTAGCATCTAGCCCAAAGGGAATAGCATTGTCCTTCATATCGGTCATTCCCCCCACTATAAGTCCTTTAAGGTTTTTCAATAAACCGTTCCGATCTAAATTATAAAGCATTCGATCTATGTGATATAAATATTCGTCTAAATCTTCTATAAATAAGATTTTATCTCTGGTATCAATTGCCGAATCAGATCCCAAAACACTATAAAGTATCGATAAATTCCCCCCTACCAATACGCCACTGGCACTCCCTTTACGATTATGACTAACCGTAGCGATTTCATATCTTACTTTTTCTCCGAACAACTGCTGTTTAAGCGAATCTATGGACGACTGTGTGGTATTCACAACACTAAAAGCCATAATGGCATGTAAGGTTTCAACTCCTAAATTATGAATATGGCTATGCAATACCGTAACATCACTGAAACCAATAATCCATTTGGGAGATTCTATAAAAGCATCAAATTTAATATGGTCTATAATCCGTACCGTCCCATATCCCCCTCTAGCACACCATATCGCTTTAACTTCTGGATCGTCAAGCTGGGTTTGAAAATCGGCAATGCGCTCTTGATCACTACCTCCCAATTGAAAGTTATCCAACCCTATAGTAGTCCCCAATTTTACTTGAAGCCCCCAAGCCTCCAACACAGCTATCGCAGGTGCTGCCTCTATTGCAGAGAATTTTCTTGCAGTACATACTATGGCGACCGTATCACCTTTCTTAAGATATGAGGGTGTTTTCATTTACTTTTTCTACAAATCTAATAATCTTTAAAAGATTAATTATTTTTTTTTAAGGTTCTGAACTGTTTTTTATACTTCGAATGGTATTTAGCCCATCCGAAAACCTTTATAAAGACAGCAAGCCCACCTCTATAACGAGGTGAGCTTGCCTACAACAACACCAATGTTCTGCCATATATATAGCAGCGGATATTTTACAATTCTAAAACAATAAATTCACTTCTTCTATTATCTTGATGTTGCTCATCGGTACATTTAACTCCATTTTCACAACCGTTAATCAATTGGGTTTCCCCATAACCTTTTGCAAACAAGCGCGAGCCGCTAATACCCTGACTGATTAACCAAGCTCTAGTTGATTTCGCCCTTCTATCGGAAAGTTGTAAGTTATAATTGTCGTTTCCTCTACTATCAGTATGTGAGCGAATATCGATTTTCATAGATGGATATTGTTCTAAAACAGCTACTACCTTAGCCAACTCCATGGTGGCATCGCTTCTAATATCTGATTTATCGAAGTCAAAATAAATAGGAAGCAATTTCAGTACTTTGAATAAATCGTCGCCTTTCTCTACTATGATTCGCGTTTTTTCCAATCCAAAATCCACCAATACACTGCCTTCTCTGAACGGCAAATCTACCGTAACTTCAGCCGTATTATAATCTTCTAAGCTGGCATTCACTCTATATTTTAATCCGCAATTCAAATGAGTAAATTCATAACGACCCAAGTCATCTGTTATCGCTTCATTTATGAATTTAAAACTATTATCGAAGAGGCTTACTTTAGTGTTCCTCAGCTTTTCATTACTTTCTTTGTCGTAAACAACACCTTTAATGGTCTGTAAACAATCTAAATCCAATTCGCGGGTTTCAAAAATCGAATAAATATCATCTTTACCTACTCCATTAGCACGATTGGAACTCAGAAAACCTTTTTTAGTGGTACTATTAATCATAAAAGCAAAGTCGTCCGACTCACTATTTGCAGGAGTTCCTATATTTTTTATTTTCCCAAATTTTCCATCTTCGAGAATTTTTACACCGAAGATATCCAAACCTCCTAATCCAGGATGACCATCAGAAGAAAAATACAGTTCGTTGTTTTGGGTTATAAAAGGAAAGGTTTCTCTGCCTCCTGTATTAATAGCAGATCCCAGATTTATCGGACTTCCGAAATTTCCGTATGCCAAAATCTCTACTTTATATAAATCCGAATTTCCCTGCCCGCCTTGTCGATTTGAAGCAAAATACAACCATTTCCCGTCTGGAGTTAACGCGGGATGAGCCGTACTAAAATTATCACCATTAAACGACAACTCTTCGGCTTTACCCCATTTTCCATCAACTTTTATGGCTCGATATATTTTTAACAAGGTTGTTCCGGAAATGTCTTTGCCTCGAATGCCTTTATTATAATTATTTCTAGTGAAATACATGGTATTACCATCTGCCGTAAACACAGGAGTTGATTCATTAAATTTCGAGGTAATAGCTTTAGCAAACTTCTTGACCTTACCAATGCTTCCGTCTACGCTAATTTCTGCCTCATACAAACTGGTGAAAGGATTATTCGTCCACGTGTGAATTCTTTTTGCGATACGCCCTGTATCCCTGGCAGAAGTAAAAACAAGCTTGTTTTCATATATTGCACTTCCGTAATCGGAGTATTCGGAATTGATTTTCAAACTCGATAACTCATATCTGCCCGAATTTTCTTCGATGTGTTTCAGATAATCTTTAGCTTCTACAGTCCATCTCGCCCTTTGATCAGTAACTTCTTTTTCAGCAAATAATTTAAGATACCTATCTGCTTCATTATAACTTTTTAAAGATTTTAAAGTTTGGGCATATCGATAATAGTACTCGCTGGGTACTTCATTGGTTAATCCAAATAAAAATGAATACGCTTTATTCGCTTTTTGAAGTTCCCCATTAAAATAATAGGCATCTCCGAGCTGTTGGAATAACCCTATGCTCTTAAAACCCTTTCCAACCAGGTTCTCATATATATTAATCGCATCTATATAAGCAAAGCGATTAAAAAGTTCATCGGCTCTATTTTGTCGTTGTTGCTGTGAGAAAGCTCCAGCCGACAATAAAATGAGTGCACTCAAAATAATCTTATGTAAAATTTTCAACATCTTTAGCACGTTTAGAAGAATCTTGGTGAAGTGATTCGGTTAAAGCGATTGAATAATTCAAATCGCAAAAAAATCTCATGGGAGCCAGAATTATATCGAGCTAACTTCGTTGTTTCCGCATCATAAGCGTATCCCACAAATAGCCCATCGGTAACTTGAAACCCAACTAATCCGCTAAGAGCTGCGTCCCAACGGTATCCGGCACCAATCGTAAATACCTCCCCAATCATAAAATTGGTAGAAACATCCACTTGAAGAGGCGCACCAGAAACAGCTTTTGCTAAAAAGGCGGGTTTAAACTTGACATTGGGACTTAAGTCAAAAACATGTCCTCCAATCAGATAAAAATTCGCCTTCTGTTTCATCGCGGCATAAACGTTGTCGTCGTAACGATCGGTTTCCAAAAAATTGGGTACTGAAAGTCCTATATACGATTTGTCAGAATACAAGTATAGTCCAGCTCCGATATTTGGCGTAAACTGATTGTTGATGTTGTTGCTAAACACATAATCATTGGGATTGTATATGTTTAATTTAGTATAATCCACATTCAATAGATTAGCCGTACCCTTTAATCCGAAGGCCAATTTAAACTGCCTACTAAAATTTATGGTATAAGACAGGTCGATGGAAATGTTGTTTTCATCCATAGCCCCTATATTATCATTAATCCAAGACGCACCCAATCCCAATTTAGAGTTCCCCAAAGGTGTATTCAAGGACAAGGTCGTTGTATTGGGGGCTCCATCCAAACCGACCCATTGTGCACGGTGCAAACCAAAAACACTCATCACACCACGTGAACCTGCATATGCCGGATTTACATTTATGGTATTATACATATATTGGGTAAATTGAGGGTCACTTTGTGCCTGTGTATTTAGAGTTCCAAAACACGTTAAAAGAATAATCAAAACCCCTTTTCCTATAGTATCTAATTTCATTCTTTGGTTCTTTTAGTTGTTTTCTAAATGCAAGTAACCTGCTTTTTTTATCATGCGCGGACCCGTTCCATCATCATACTCATAGTTGACTATGTAATAATATGTTCCTGAAGGCAATTTATCCGATTTATTAAAGGTTCCCCTTCCTTCAGAAATACCGCGAAATACGTTTCCATTACTGTTATAGTTTTGGGTCCCATAAACTTTAACTCCCCATCTATTATAAATTTCAACCGAATTATTGGGGAAATTATTAATATGTTCTATGCGAAAAAAGTCGTTCCCTTTGTCACTATTAGTCGCTACAGCATTATAAATCTCTATATGATTTTTAACCATTGTCTTGATTCTAGCAAGGGTAAACACCCCATAATCCCTTACGATAGTTGGCGTGGTTACTGTCTTTAACTCCTTATTGACAATTCCGCCCTCATCAATCCATTTCTTTTGACTCTTATCCCAACGCACTATATGCAAATCCAATACGCCATTTTCTTCTGTTAAAATACTTTTAGGAGTGGTCTGTTCATTCCAACTTAAGGTCAGTATGATATTATTGACTCCGTCAGCTGCTCTTTCAACAGTCCAATACTCTTTATCATTAATCACAGCTATCAGCTCCGTTTCACTATGTTGATACGGATGAGAAACAATAGGGTTTTCTAAGTGATATTGACTTAAAAAAGCATCTTTAATGTCATTTGGCGCACTGATGTAAGCCGGTCTAAAGTAGATTCCGTTTCCGATGGGAAACTTAAAGGCGTCTTTGTGTTGTTCCATCTTTTCCACCTCTCCATTCACATGGCTCTTATCAGATGTATTGATGTGCTTTGCTTGTTTCTCAAAAACCAGTGCTCCAGACAAAGAATCCACTTGAACAATACCTGCAGTAAAATTTGCAGTACCGGCAATACTCATATCGTTTTTCAAATAAAAACCATCCACTAAAGACTCGTTGTTAAACAAAACATCGAAGAAGTAACTAGGAGCCGTTCCCGTTATTTTATGACTCTTAACCATACCTTGATACGGCTGAAAAACAGCATAAGACGTCTTTTTTTTATGATTAAAAGTGTAAAGTCCATCATTGTGAAAATCAGAATAGTAATAAACACTACCATCATTAGACACTGCAGCGTCTTTTTTGTTTTCAAGTTTGAACAGCAAGGAAACTTCTGTCTGTGAGGAGATTGTAAGTATACCTTCATTAGCGACGATTGGTACATGCTGCGCAACCGCTCCACTTCCTATCAAAAGCGCTATATATTTATACATATATTTATTTTATATTTATTTTAGTAACATCATAGAAAATATTGAAGCTGTAGCCAAATCATATAAACGATTTAGACGTGATTTGGGCTTCTACAAGCTGTGATAACAAACCCTGTTTACGCTTCGTAGTAAGCAGGGTTTTATTACTTGCAATCAATATAATAAGATTGTAAACCGTGCTATTTTAAATTGAGCAACAGATTTTCCAATCGCGTTAATCTTTCTTTTGTCAACTCCGATTCGGATTTTAAATGGTTAATTTCCGCTTCCTGTCTATCTATCAAGTCCTGTTGTTCTATACTGTGTATAAACAACTCTTCGATTTTTTCCAATTGTTGAATACTCAAGGCAGTCATATCAAATGAATAACCCGAATCCGTTTTATTCAAATCTGAGACTTTCGTAACTCCCGGAAGGTGGTGGTTTGCTTCAATAAAAGATTTGACATAATCCAACGATTTAAACTCGTATTTATCATTTAAATCAGAATATCCAGTAAAATAATTCTCAAAAACATAATCTGCATAGACACTGTTTGTAGTGTAAATTTTACCCGTTGTACTGATATTTCCTGCTACGTGGAATTTCACTTCTTGGTCAACACCCCCTAAAGTGAGGGTAGGAATTACAGAAGCACCCACGGCTACGCTTCCTTGCTGGTATATGTCGTCTAAGTGACTACTAGACTGAGTAGTCGTGTTTTGTTTATTCCATGGTTTCGAGGTTTGTAGTCTCGCTAATGCAACACTTACATTATTTCCATCTGAATCACTTAGAATCAAAAATTCGTTATTCGCATCCACCGTAAACGACTGGTTGGTCGTATTAAAATCACTCCAATTAACATCCGTCAAAACACCCGCATCGTTGTAATATTGGAATTTATTGGTCGTGCTGTTATACACCACGTTGCCATAAGTGCCACTGAGGGTGTTGATGATTTTGTTGATTACGTTTTGGTGGTTAAAAATCTCATCAAGGTGGGTTTCCGTTATAGCCGTAACAAAATCAGCATGATCAAAAATAGCCTTTAAAGCAACAGCTACCGTATCACCGGCGGTGTCTGTTATCACCAAATTCGACCCTACTACAGCAAACGATTGGTTGGTCGTATTTAAACTGCTCCAATCAACATCTGTCAAAACACCAGTTTCGTTGTAATATTGGAATTTATTGGTCGTGCTGTTATACACCACGTTGCCATAAGTACCACTGAGGTTGTTGATGATTTTGTTGATCACGTTTTGGTGGTTAAAAATCTCATCAAGGTGGGTTTCCGTTATAGCCGTAACAAAATCAGCATGATCAAAAATAGCCTTTAAAGCAACAGCTACCGTATCACCGGCGGTG
>NZ_JAHKRA010000021.1 GCF_019345525.1 Flavobacterium sp. NKUCC04_CG
TACAGCGATTTCTTAACGGATTTTTTATAAGGTCGAAAAGATTGTGCGAAATTCAAAAGTAAAGTACAAAGTGAAAACCATGGTTGTACTATTGCTGTAATTATTTAAAAATTCGTGCAACTACAGAGAGCAAAAAACAACCGTCAAAGACTTACTCAAAGCTTTTATTTTTTAAAACTAATCTCAAAAAAGAACTTTCTATATAAATACACAAATCCCAACCGTAAAAGTTGGGATTTGTGTTATTTATATACCACATGAAGGGATTGACTTCGTCGAATTACATTTCGTGGGGTAACGGGGATTCACCGATGAAAAATTTCTCTGTTTTCAAAAAACCTTTTGTGTCAAATTCTTCTTCAATTTTTTCATTAGAACACGCATTAACTAAAAACCATAGTCCTATCAATCTTATATACTTAATTTGATTTTTCATAAAACAAATACAAAACACTTACTTTCCAAAACCATATCTCATAATCTTATCTTTCGGAATAGAATCTAGTCGGGGAACTACAAAAAATTCTTTATCAAAGAAAATTTTATTCGTAGTAATCACTAAAAGTGTATCTGATTTCCGATTTGGTAATACTTCATATATGAAACCCCGTATCTTTTGACTTCCTAATTCCTTAAATTCTACACCAAAAAAACCTTTACTTTCTCCTGTATAAAATGTATCTACACGAGCTTTAGCAATATTACTATAATCAGCCATTAAATTGTATCCTATACAGATATTCTCTTGGCTAGACAAACCTAGTTTTTTCTTATATAGGATAGTCCCAGTACTTTTTCCCATATATAATGTATCTGGTATCATAAAACCCACATAGTCACTACTAACATGATCTAACTTACCATTTCTATCAAAAATCTTTATTTGCGCGATAAAAACTGAATCTCCATTTTGAGCATAATAGACCTGCTTCGTTAATTTATCCGATTTGTAAGAACTCCACCAGCCTATCTTTTTCTTTTTAAAAACACTGCCCTCTAAAGCTAATCTCGAATTTTCGTCAAATTCCCTATACTGAGAATTAAAATCATTAAATTGTGTAATATAATTTTTAATTCGATTATTTTTATAATACTCAAAAAATGTATCTATTCTTACTCCATTTTCAATTTTAAAAATATATTTTTTATTTCCATCAGGATAATACGTTTTTGACTCTACTACAGAATCATTTTGAAGATAATATACAGATTTAAGATTCCCGTTTTCATAATAACTTTTTTCAACCTTTATCTTAGTACATGAGACAAAGAACATTAGGTTCAAAAGTAAAATCAGAATAATATACTTTATTTTCATTACCATTTTTCTATCCTTTCTTTTCTAGAAATATTTGCGTTTTCTAAAGAATCCGCCTGTTTTACAACCTTTTCCGCTGAACCTGTAAAAATCACCTCATTTGAGACTTGTTCAATAGATTCAGTTTTTCCATCTTTATTAAAAATATTGAACGTAACCTCTTTTAACTTCATTGTTACAATATCACTAGCCTTATCCAACGCTTCTATAGAATTAATTTTACTTTCAACTTGCTTACCTTTTTCTACTCCTGCTGCAAAATTTCTAAATGCATTTTGACTTGTTGAACTTCCTGGTTTTCTACTCACTTTCGGACCTCCAGGTCCAAATGTAGAAGCAGCGTCAATAAATCCCGAAACATCCCAAAAATCTGGACTATAATTCCTATTTGCTTTCCTACTTAGGGATTGATCACCACTTGCTCCTTTGGATCCATTATACATTATTGCTCCACCTGCACCATATAAATCATACTTAACAATTGCACTTAAAACTGCTTTTACAACTTTATTCGTCACAGCAACAACAATCTTAGGAGGACCATTAACAGATTCCGCACTCATCCCCGTGGGGTCAATGAGATTGATTGGATTGTTGTGTACATAATGATATGGAGTCCATCCTGGGAACTGCTCCGCTAAGGGGTCTACGCTCAAAAATATACTGGTACTCGGGTCGTAATAACGCGCACCATAATAATACATACCGGTAGCGGCATCCAATTCCTTGGCATTAAACTTATAACCGTTATTATAATACGTACTTTGGTTTTGCTCTACCATAAGCTCCCCCGCTGCCGCACGAATCCTTTCGTGTGGCAAATCAATATTCTAATATTCAACTCTTAAACCGCAGTTAATATACAAAGAAACCTAATTGTTTTTTGACAAAGTTGGAAGACATCCTTTTATCTAAACTACCTTAGTAAACACAAAACGCCCAATATAATTGAGCGTTTTTTATTTGACATAGACCACGCGAGAGGACTCGCGCGGTAGCGTAGCCGGACATTTTTAATACACGCGTAACAGCGGGGGAGACTACTTGGTTGTCAAGTAAACACACGAAATCACTATTAAAAAAACAAGCATAAACACATGTAAATCAAATGTTTAATATATTAACTTAATGACGTGCTCGCGCGATAGCGAAGATTTTATCCTTCGTGCACTAGCGGGGGATCTGATTTATTCACACAGATATAAACCCTTCAATTTCTTTATATTATGTAAATCATATATTTTTCTTTCAGGTTCTAAACAGATAATGGTTTCCCCATCATATTCAAAACACCCTGTAAAATTAACAGGAGTTATTCTTTCTCCCGTACTCAAAACTGTATTTTCTCGTTTTGAATCTAGTTTGAGATTATAATAATTTCCTACAGCAATCTTAACACATCTATCTGTAATAAGTTTTTCTTTGTGACTAATTATTTTATATACACTATCCCTTTTTACAGCATAAATTATATGCCAATCATTTTTTGATTTAATCTTTGTTATCAAATAAATAGAAGAATCGTCAATTCCTTTATCATATCTTAGTTCACGACAAGAAACAAAAAAAATTAAACATATTAAAACTAATTTTTTGTAAAAAATCATCTATTTATCGATTGAAGAATTATTCTATTTCCTTTCCTGTTTTTTACGGACCAATCCGCACTTTGAATTGTCGATGATCCATTACGTATTAACATTCCCTTCGCATCATAAGTTCGTTGCAAAATTGATCCCGATTCTTTAGTTGCTCTGCTGTGTGCTAATGGCCAAGTTGAATTTTTATTAATTGAGCTTGGGGAGGATATTCCATTTTTTTGAGCAATTAAACCTCCTTGATATGCTTCAGTAACTTCATGCAATACATCAATTCCTGGTTTTCCAGTTGCCTCTCCTACTTTTCCAAAAACAATCGGATTAATTTCTTGAACTGCTACAACCGAATTCCCTTTTTCTGTTTTTATTACACTATTCCCGGAGTAGGCACCACCTACATAAATATCTCCAGCTTCTGTTTTCATTGTATTTTCAGCCTTTACATTAACAGAAATCGATTCATCGTCGATTGCATCAATTAATTGTTGTGAATCTTCTGACACTTTTCCCTCTTTAATTTTAGTATAATCAACTTTACCTTTCTCATCCATTGTTAAATTTAATTCTTTTTGAACAGACTTCTGTAATTCCTGAAAAGCTTCTTGTTTCTTCTCTCCTGTTATAGTAACTTCCTCTCCAATCATCCCCCGCTGCCGAACGAATCCTTTCGTGTAGCAAATCAATATTCTAATATTCAACTCTTAAACCGCAGTTAATATACAAAGAAACCTAATTGTTTTTTGACAAAGTTGGAAGACATCCTTTTATCTAAACTACCTTAGTAAACACAAAACGCCCAATATAATTGAGCGTTTTTTATTTGACATAGACCACGCGAGAGGACTCGCGCGGTAGCGTAGCCGGACATTTTTAATACACGCGTAACAGCGGGGGAGACTACTTGGTTGTCAAGTAAACACACGAAATCACTATTAAAAAAACAAGCATAAACACATGTAAATCAAATGTTTAATATATTAACTTAATGACGTGCTCGCGCGATAGCGAAGATTTTATCCTTCGTGCACTAGCGGGGAGGACTCGCGCGGTAGCGTAGACGAATACTTTTAATAATCCCTACCACACGAAAGGATTCGTGCGGTAGCGGGGGATTGAGCATTTTTGTGTTTATATCTATACCACACGAAAGGATTCGTGCGGTAGCGGGGGGGATTTGTTCGACAAAAGCTCATCCGCTTTTACCTCCAAAGTCATTGAATTATATACATTTTCAAAGATGTTGTTGGTACTTTGCTGTACCATGACTTCTCCGAAAGGCAAATATTCTAGATACTAATATCCTCTCTTAAAACGCAAGTAATATACAAAGAAACCTCAATATTTTTTAACAAAGTTGGAAGACTACCCCCCGCTGCCGCACGAATCCTTTCGTGTGGCAAATCAATATTCTAATATTCAACTCTTAAACCCCCGCTGCCGAACGAATCCTTTCGTGTGGCAAATCAATATTCTAATATTCAACTCTTAAACCGCAGTTAATATACAAAGAAACCTAATTGTTTTTTGACAAAGTTGGAAGACATCCTTTTATCTAAACTACCTTAGTAAACACAAAACGCCCAATATAATTGAGCGTTTTTTATTTGACATAGACCACGCGAGAGGACTCGCGCGGTAGCGTAGCCGGACATTTTTAATACACGCGTAACAGCGGGGGAGACTACTTGGTTGTCAAGTAAACACACGAAATCACTATTAAAAAAACAAGCATAAACACATGTAAATCAAATGTTTAATATATTAACTTAATGACGTGCTCGCGCGATAGCGAAGATTTTATCCTTCGTGCACTAGCGGGGGGAGTTTTTTTTGAAACTCTGAGTAATAATTATCTTGGCTTAAATACTTTTAATCCAACTGTATTTAATGCTTGATAAATCTTAGGCTTTACAGTGAACAATCGTGCCTCTAAACCCACATTATTACTCCAAAGAGTATCTTTTTCAATTATAATATTTCTAATATTAGGCACTCCATTTACCAGTTGTTCATTAATTTTGATTAACTCAAAATCAAAACTATGCTCTTTTTTAATCCATACACTTTTTCTACTATTAGGGTTCGTAAGATTATTTTTATTTTTAATATAAGACACAACAAATATTGTGTCTTTTTTGAGGGTTTCAGTTTTTAATAAATAATAATTCGACATTTTCGAAAAATCTAAAACTTTTAATTCTAAAGATTCTGTTTCAATATATTGTGGTAATTCTAAATATCTTCCTTTACAATTACAAAACAGAAGTAAAAAAACTATCGAAAAAAAAACCTTTCTTATCATATTAACGAGATTTATCATTAATTAATTGAGCTTGCGGTATTTTAAAATTCGGATTTGGATGTGGCTTCATCAAATACAACCCTTTCGAAGTAAATTCTTCAACTGTAGGCTGAACAAAGCCTCTATCTAGCCCCATAGCCTTATTGTGTGAGTCTAAATATGCCTTCAATTCCGTACTATTCTTATCGTATAAAAGACCTTGATTAATAGATTTTCCTGGAAAATTCTTACCTCCCAAATACCCCTCCATTACCTCATGCTTCATATATGTCCCTGATTCAGCTTCATAAAACTTATCTGCTATTGCTGTTTGAATAGGATTTACAACTTGACTAGCTATTGTCTTTCCTGAATCATTTATAGTACTACCTTCGTACGCTCCAATAACCAATGGTGTTTCCCCATTATCTAAATAATTGCTACTAGTTGCATTAACATTCACTTGAACACTCTTTGAATCTATAGCCTCCTTTAGCAACTTATCTGATTTAGAACTCGCTTTACCCGTCGCAGAAACCTTTCCACTATCATCTATTGTTAATGATAATTTCGTGGATGACTGAAGTTGATTAAAAGCTTCTTGTTTCTTCTCTCCTGTTATGATGACTTCCTCTCCAATCATCCCTGTCGGGTCTGTAAAGTTAATTGGATTATTAAAAGTATACACGTATGGACTGTAGTTTGGCATCATCTCCGCCAACGGGTCTACGCTCAAAAATATACTGGTACTCGGGTCGTAATAACGCGCACCATAATAATACATACCGGTAGCGGCATCCAATTCCTTGGCATTAAACTTATAACCGTTATTGTAGTACGTACTTTGGTTTTGCTCTACCATAAGCTCTCCAAAAGGCAGGTATTCGTAATAATGAGTCGGTTTTCCGAAATTGTCCGTAATATACGAAGAACTGCCCAAATGATCGCCATGATACCACCAAATTGGTTTGCGCAACGCTTCGTCGAAAATTTCAGACGGTGTTCCCTCATCTGGAGCATCGTCTTCCCATTCATCATCTATAGGATCTTCATCTACCAAAGGCGGTTCCGGTAAAGGTGGCGATACCGGTGGTTCCACTATCACTGGTGGAATATCCAAGATATCATAAATTTCACAATTCGTAAGTGTTTCAGTATACTCTTTATAATACTTTAGCACTTCCATATATTTTGGATCATTAATAACCAGTAAGTAATCCAAATACTGCATAATCAAAGTATAACAATCCGTTTCTTGTCTTATAGTCGGTTGGGGAGTAGTATTCGGATCAACCAATAAACCCGTATTCGGATCCATATACCAACCCGTAGCCGGATCGAGTAAATATCCCGTATCTGGATTGATTAAATATCCGGTATCTGGGTCGATATACCAACCGGTGTTGGGGTCGATTTCAACACAAGGTAATCGATTGATTTCGCGCAAAACTATGCAATAATCTACAACATTTATAACCTGACCGCTTGGACCCTGTACAAGTCTTGTATGCGCTTGTATGATTTCCAAAATCTTATTCCTACAATGTTGCCTCGATGGGGTGTTGTAAAAAGTATTTAACAATTGGTTGACTTGTGCCTCGCAACTCGATTGATAATTGTTGTCGTCGACATTATTTAACAAACGCGCCGCTGGAGCTGTACCACTTGCATTTCTAGCAACTGTTGATGCTGTCCGTTGAGCATACCATCCATTATCATTTTTAAAATAATCTTGATCCGTATTTTGCCCGATACGACTGGCTATACGTTTGTTGTTGGCATAATAGTGTTTGGTATATTCTGAATTGCCCATTACTAAATAACCACTTGGATATATGGTCTCTCCCTGCGATTCCGGTTGGTCAAAAATCGGATTACCATTAACTCCTCCACTGGAATTGGTTTCAACTAATTTTAAAACTCGTTCCCCTACCGCGTCGTACTTATACTTGCTAATTATCTGATTGTTGTCGTTGACTTCTAACAAACGATTCTGCTCGTCCCAAATCATGGTTCTGTCTCTAGATAAATCGGTATCTATATCAGATAATATCTGAATTGTATTGCCGTTTTTGTCGTAAGAGAAATTCTTAGTCCCCAAATATTGATTGCGGTCATAATCATATTTAGCTATAGAATTCACCGCATGAGCATGTTGCGAATCCTGATATTCATATTCCTGCCATCCCGAATTTACAGTCTCTGTAACCTCATCAGTGATATAATTATGTACACTATGTTTTTGTATTTTCGATTTAATGCCATGTGTTTTATTATAGGTCATATTCAAAGAATATCCATGACCTATATCTTGCCCTTTCCAATCGCCCTTTGAGCTCATCAATCTATTAAACTCGTCGTATTGATAGTCTTTGTTAAACATTCCTCCAACTGCTCGTGGCCCCGTTTGGGCGTACCTGCTTTTAACTCGTTCTACCTGATTGTTTTTGTTAAAGCTATATACATTACGTTGCACCACACTGTCGTCTGGACGGGTCAATTGCATGGCTCTCATACGCTGTGCCACGTCGTACTCTTGAGTGGTTACGACACCGTTTCCGTAAACAATTTTCTCGGGTTCTCCGAAGAAAGTATAACGAACGTCTCGTAAATAACTTTGACCATCATCACTGGTAATACTCTTTAATTGCCCCACACTGTTGTACTGATAGATCACCTTTTCCTGATCGGGATAAGTCAAATTCAATAATTTACCCCACGAATCATAAATAAACATGGTTTTAAAATACCGCTGTGTTCCGCCAAAATCTTTAATTAAACGTTTGCTTTCAATCACTTCTCCCAATTTCCCGTATTGAAATTCCTGTTGACCGGTTTGATCATAAACCATAGTTATCCGACCTTTTCTCCCATCATCAATACCAACATCCCCGTATTCATAAGTCACTTCATGGGACGGATAATAAATACCATATAGTCGATTCATGTCGTATTTATATTGTATTTGATCTCCGTTTGCCGTAGTCACAGTAGCCAATTGTCCTGTTAAATAATATTGTGATTGGGTGATTCCACTATCGGGATGTTCGACTTGAGTCTTTTGCCCAAAGGTATCGTACTCATAAGTTGTGGTATGGTTTTCTGCATCAGTCAGGTTTAACAATTGCCCCAGAGGATCATATTTCATCGTTGTCCACAAATCATTGCTATGACCAATTTGTTTACTGGCCGCAGTGCGTCCGTTTTCATCGATATAGGTTACGGTTTTGTTTCCTTCAGGTAAGGTTACTTCTTCAGTAAAGAGCGGACGTTCTTGCGAATCCCTTTCATACCCATACTTCATTGAAGTAGTAGCATTAGTCGCATAGACGTGCTGTCTAATCATACGATCTTGGACATCGTAGTACATGGATGTTTTCTCCGTATCGGGCTGATCCAAATTGCTATATTCCAACAAGGATACCACTGGAACACCTCCACATTCTTTTTCTTCAACGGGTAAATATTGTGAAATGACCCGCCCAAATTCATCGTAAACGGTTTTTCCAGAAACCCAGAGTCGCGTTCCCGGATCGAGACAATCATCGGTACGCAAATCCCCTTCTAACAGTTTTTTAGATTGGACTACGCGTCCCAAACCATCGATAAACGAAGTCGATTGCAATACCCCATTACTTATACCGTTTTCATTTTCTAGATTTTGTTGGGTTAACGTATAGAACTGCCCTGTAAGCGTACGCTCAAATGTATTTTTAATCGTCCACTCTGGGCTATATGGCCCTTTAAACAAAATCAATCGATTGAGTACATCGTAGTGATAAAGGAACTCGTTACCGTTAGCATCGACGGTTTTCATCGGTATACCGAAAGTATTGTAAACCGTTTTACTAACCAATCCAAAAGCATCGGTAATCACCTGCGGATAACTATAGCTATGCTCCACCTCCACACCATTTTGGAGATAGGCATAATAATCGTATTTATAATACATACGTGAGGACTCATCATTATGTTCATCTGCTTTAGGCAAGGTTACTTTACGCAATTCACCGTATTCTGACCCGTATTCCATATCGTATTGGGCAAATCTTCCGAAGGGAGAATTGTCTATATATTTTCGGATTTGCGTGATGTGCTTACCATCGGCTATTGACGTTTCAAAGCGTCTCGAAATACCGCCTCCATAAATATCTTGTCGTTGGGGTACCGTCTTTAAATAAAGTCCGCCAACATTATGATAACTGATATCCGTAGTCAATCCCTTGGTATTGTCGATATACTGAGTTACATTTCCATAACCATCGTACTTAGGAAAGCTTACGTAAGAATTTAGTGAATACGAATTACCCTCCACAAAATTGATTTTCATGGTAGTAATCGCTCTCAATAATGGTACGATTCTACTGGTATCGGTATAATTAAAGCTTACTGAACCTTGGGTATTATATGAAGCACTTGCCTCGGGTTGTGCTTGAAAATACGAGTACTGATACTGAACCTCTTTAAAAGCACGCCCTTGAGCATTTAATGTCGTTTCCTTATTGACCAATCCCTTTTTATAAAAGTACTGACGCAAATCGGAACTGATTCCCGATTGATACAGATGATTGTCGGACAATGAATTATTTACATATTCCGTTATTTGGGTTCGGTATAAGTCTCCATTGGCTTTTAACTGATGGCTTTTGACTAATCCGAATCCGAGGAACTTGCGTTCTCGACGATCTTTGTATCCGTTGTGGTATTCAAACGCCATCTTCATCACATCTTCTCCATCGCCTCTAAAACCGTCATCTACCGTTATACTGGTTAAGGCCCACTTTTTAAACGGCATTTTATAGGTACCGCCAATTGGGGTATTTGATATCGGATTTTTAGTCGCGTAATTCATGGTAACGGTCGAGCCTAAAGGTCTTTTTACCGATTTAAGCAGGTTGGTTCTTTTAATTCGCGAATACTGCACTTTCAACTGATGGTCGTCGGTAGAGGTTAATAGGTCTGGATAACCGTCTCCATCAAAATCCATATAACGTACACTCTCTTGGGTCATGGTTTTACCTACACTACCCATTAAAGAGATACAGAATTTGGGACCAAATCCAAAAAGAATTGGAAATGAAATACATACGGTTACCGAGGCATTAATCCCCCCCACTGAAGAGGTTTGAGTTGGAGAATTTGGTAAAGTAAAAGCTTGTCCAAAACCGGTTCCCGTATTGAGATAAGCGGTAGTTCCATCGACTATACGATCGGGAAGTCCGTCGCCGTTGATATCTATATAAGTGTCCAACTCTTTACTAGTACTCGAAGAGATACTCAATCCCAACGACAAATCCAAATTGGATAGGGATTTGCCCGCCGTCCTTTCAATACCATCTCCACCTCCTACTCCTGCCTGTGTGGTGGCTGTGGTGGATTTATTAGTAGAAGGAAAACTCCAACCGGTTTGAGGTACAAATTGGTTTCCTATGTTTAACAACAAACTGCCGTCGTTTAAAATCACATCGGGTAAACCGTCTCCGTTCACATCGACCACTATTTTATCTACGTCGTTTTTGGTTGTGAACACACTACCGTTAGCTCCTCCAGATGCTGATCCCCCTACAGCTATGTTAGGGGTACAGACCTCTCCCGTAGGAGTAAAAGCAGTACTTACACTAGATTTTCCTCCACCTGCCAATACTCCAGACCCCGTTTGGGTGCTGTTTGGCAAGATGTTTGCATTTAATATATTGGTACTCGACAAGCCGCCTTTGGGCGTAGTCATTTGAATCTTTGCTCCAATGATGTCTGGATAACCGTCGCCATTAATATCTCTAAAATCGTTTAAAACTCGAGATTCAGATTGATTAGTCGATTGTCCAATAGTAAACATTAAATAACCTATAGACTTATTGACACTTGATGTTTTACTATGCGTTTGTTTGATGATACCATAGGCCCCGTAGTTCAATACCGGTGACGTTGGCGCTCGAGGTACGGGAATATCGTCGTCTAAAAATCGTTTATTTGGACTGATTCGCGTTTCTGACACATATAATTTATCATGAGTTTGCCATACTTTACGCTCCTTATTGGGCATTAAAATCGAAAATTCACTCGATATATTACCTCCCATTTCCTCTATAAAATCAATATTGGATTCTACTTGATTATGATTGGGTGTTGTGTTGGTCAACATATCTTCCGTACTAGTATTGGTTTGCGGATTGTTATGCTCTAAAGTTCTTTTAACATTAACCGCATTAAGGTCAATCTTTTCAAAATTTTGATTGGGCTCGGGTCCTTTATACGCGAATTGCCCCCAATGGCGGTACATCGGACCAAAACCCGATGCTAGGTCTTGAGAATAGACATTAGCCCAATATTTTGAGGCTCCAAAACCCGTTCCGGTATCTCCTGTACCGGCACTAAGCGTTACCAATTGAAGGTTGCGCTGCGATTTTTCGAACAGTTCTCCTATACCGCTGTCAGAAGCGAAATACTCCACATGTAATTTTCTCCACAATGCAGTGTTAACTACAAAACTCGTATAGTCTCCTAAGACTTCGTCGTAGTTTCCCGTAGTGGCATTATAACGTCTTCGCTCTTCCGTAGTTCCATTTCCATTCATGGTGTAGCGGAACTTCATCGGTTTGCCTTCTACAAACAAGAGGTGGTCGTTTTCCTTAATCGTTAGATAAACATACCGCTTTAAGCAGGTATTATCGGAGCAATTTGGAATTACAAAATAGTGCTTTAGATAAACGCGATGCACATCGCTAGTGTATGTAAGGTGTTCATAATTGCTGTGAACATAGCCGTAGTTGGTATAATAAGGTATTAAATGATTGGTTATTCCGTCAATGATTAAACGGGGTTTAAATAGCGTGTCGATGTGTTTCCAATTGACTTCCGAATCGGCCAATACTTCTACTTTAATATATTGAAAACTAAAGGGTGAACTTTCGCTTACACCCGCTACGTTTAAGGTCAGATTGGGAGAATTGATCGACGTATTGGCATTATTCTTTGCTATTACTTTGTAAATTTCCACATTGTTATTTCGCAAAGGCAACATGGCTCCAGAGTTTTGATCGCGTTTGTAATAGGTTACTCTAAAAGTAACATCGTCGGACAAGGTAGCATTGGTTCCGCCTAAATTGTTGATTGCAAAAGAATCCCACTCCAATTTATAGGTTCCGTTTTTCATCACGGTAAATTCTTGTGAAGCTCCGACTATAAAAGCATCGTTATAGGTACTCGAATATAGCGGGTATTTGTTGGCCGAAATTTTGTCGTTCGCTACATAGGTTATCGCCGGACTCCAGCTTACCTGTACTTCTGCTTCTGGAATTTGACTCGAACTCACCCGGAAAAAAATCAAATCACCTCGGTTTACTGCTATATTATTGAAATTAGTAGGCTCGCTACCCTGAACCATCAACTGCGGTTGGCGTAAATAAGCCGTTTCTCCACTAAAATCTCCAGCACCTTTTTCAACGGAATAACGAATTCCATTGTCTATGGCTACGTGTTCTTTGGTTATTTGTCCTCTAATGTTGATAACCCCATCACGTGGAGCTCGCCAAACTTTAACGATATCCATCAAACCGTCGGCAATATCCAATGCCGGCATCGCATTGAGCACTGGAGCCACATCGCCTTCTTTGATAACGATATTGGGTGTTTGGGAACTGTCTAAAGTAAAAACCGGCAATTTGGTATTGGGATCCAAATGGTTAAAATACACTCGGGTATTATCGACTACATCCGGTAATCCGTCGGCATTGACATCCTCTATATAGGTATAAACCGAAGAATTGCTCTTGGATTTGGTTTTAGCATAATTCCCAATAAATGGGTTTATCGAAAAACCCAAATCGGAGCCGTCCGTTTTGGAAAAGCTGAGGTTTGAAATCCCTTTAATTAGACCCAATTCTTGAGCGAAACCGCCTCCTAAATTTTTGCGGTAATACATTTTACCCCCCATTTTAACCACCTTATCAGGCAATCCATCACCATCGATATCCAATAGGGAAACCATGGTTTCCGAACGCGACCAACTACCGGATAAATTACCCGCTATGGATGCCGAATTACTCCAAGGTAAATAGGAAGTAGGTATAGCTGGAACAACCACCCCAGCAGAGCCTCCTCCTCCAAAGGTTTTGTTATTTCCTTCCGTACCTCCCAATGCAGATAGTTTTACACCAAAATTTTCGTAAAAACCATTATAATCATGATTAGAATAAATTGAAACCGCATTACCCTCAAACAATCCTCCGCCGGCTATATCGTTATAATAGTCAAACTGATGCTCATGAACTAATGGAACTACATCCGCCCAATCACTGCCATTATAATATTCATTATTATTAGAACTATTTGTTGTAGTAATGGACTGCAATAACGTTTTGTCGAAAGCACCAACTTTGTATTTAAAGTCATAGATCACTTCTGCAAAAGTTGGCGTTTTTCCCACTACTCGAATCCCTGCTAGCAAATCAGCTGTTACTTCCTTAAATCCAAATCGCGTACTGAACGTTTTGTCTTTTCGCTCGGTTAAAGGAGTATTTGTCGTTGTTTTTCTATTAAAACCAACCGAATACTTCGCATGAAGATGTCCATAATCAATACTTGTTAAGTACAATTGTTTACCTCCTGCTAAAATACCGGTAGTAAAGGTCTTTAAAGTGTACTGATATTTTATCTCATTTTTATCAAAATCTTCAACTTTTTCCAACATCCAACGGACAATCTGCCCAGAATCACTGGCCAATCGATTCGTTGAATTGGATCCATAAGTATAAATTTTTCCGTCTTTGCTTTTAATTATCCAACTGTAATTGGACGGAGAGTTTCCAACACGAGTAATCTGTTGAAAAGCCCCTTCTACTCTAGGGCGAAAAACAGCATTGGAAACCCTGCTTATATGAGGGTTTTTATGCGGCATATAATAGTTACCCGGACTGGTTTCTAACATCAATTCTTCACCATTGAGCATATAAGATTCCGTTTCTTTATTTGGGTCAAAAGCCGGTACTCCCCAACGCGTATCTATTTCAATAGAAGGGACAGATATATCCCAACCTAATCCCATCCATCCACTGCCTCCCCCACTGTTGTATCGAATATTTAAATCGGGTTGCATACCGTTTCTCGCAGCTGGTATGGTTAGTGGATAAGTCAAACTCGCATCCCCCTGATCATTGGCTGAAGGTGCTTCAATTTGAACGATGTTCGTTGCAAAGTTAGGCGGTTGCATACTGCTGATGGAAGTCGGACTAAACGAAGTGGTTTCCGGACTTTCAGGAGCCTGTATAATTCCCGCTATATAATCGGTAAAATGGTTGGTTTGCACAGCAATGCGTTGCAGGGCGATATCCAAACTATCGACAGTTACTTTTTGCCAATTTTTGAGTGCGGTATCAAAGAAAAAAACCTGTACATCACGATCGGTGTAACCACTCGGTATAGCCGTCTTATCATAGGGTATTTCAATGCGAACCGGCTTTTCAAATTGGGTACCGTCTGGCAACATACGAAATCCCTTATGGTTTCTAGTTACATTGATTAATGCCACACCACTCGGTGCCACATCGATATCACGCAAAGGTTGTATAATGATTTGGGTCGGTGTTTTCATCGCCAAAGCCGGCAGGGATACCGATGCTTCGTCTACACTTAAAAAAGCGGTTTCTGTACTACTTGTCATTACAGCATTCGCCGCAGCTATTTTTCCCAAATCACTTTTCTGATCAGCCGAGATGAGTTCTCTAATCGCAACGGTTTTGCGCTCTTTTAAAATCCCGTTTTCAAAAGCTTCCAAAACGATCTGTTCTTGAAGCATGGTTTTTAAAGTTACCAAACCTTCAAATTCACCCGCACGAACTAAGAGATCCTGACCCTCAGCCTGAAACGTCCAATTTTTTGATTGATTTGAAACGAAACCCTTGATATAAATCTGATTATCCGTCGACAGCGAACTGCCCTCATTTTCAACAACGATATGAGCATTTTTTACGTTTTTCTTGGCTTCAATTCGCACATTCTTTACACGATATTGCAAAAGCGCCGTACTCGGAACCGTAAATAAAACCGTATTGATGCCCGAATGCAACCAACCGCTATTTAAAGACTCACGCTGTGTACTCCAAGAATTGTTTTTCTTAATCAAAATTCCACCCGATGCTACCCGTGCGTTGATACTTCGGGAAACCGAAGCACTGCTTTCCAAGCCGTATAGGTCGTATACCAATTCATAATCCAAATTTGAATTCCAATTTTTTCCTAAATCAATTCGAAACAAGTTGTCTGAAGGATCATCGATTCTGTTTTGGGCATCATATCCAATAACACCCATATCCAAATCCGAAACGTAGCTTGTGATCAAAGTCGGCTCTTTGTATGTAAGCTCTTTTATGGTCGATGCTACGGCAGTATTGGCGTTTGGAGAAGACGTTGCGTTCACTACAGCTGGATTTACTTCTTGCTGTTCTAAAGTAGCACTCTTAAAATCCCATGCCAACTGATGAATCAAAGCAACGTGATCGCGATAGGGAAAATAATGCTGATTACCCATGGCGAAAAGCGGTTGTAAAAATATACTATGAAACATAGCTACTAATAAAACCCAAGTAGCTGTGGTGTTCTTTTTTGATTTTTTATTGGAATGCATTGTCATTGATTGTATGGCTTATAACTTTTATTGTACTACTATCTTTTTTAATTCTGTTTTCCCTTGTATAATGGCAACCAACATATAAACTCCCGGTTGGTAAATAATATGAGAAACCGTGGTTTGTTGTACTTTCCCCAACTCGCGTTTGTTGATGTATTTTCCATCCACCGTATAAGTGTATAAAACCACGTCCGACAAGCCCGCCAAATCAAACTGAATATCAAAGGATTCACCGACTTTTGTCGGATTCGGGTAAACCGTCCATCTTTCAGAAATCACAGCCGTTTTGCTTTCTTTTACCACTTCGGTATCGAACTGTTTTTCACAACCTTGATTGTCGGTAACGCTTAATCGGTATTTTCCGACTGTATGCGCAACTAACTGTTGGGTTTTAGACACAATCTTCCCATCCTTTTCCCATGCATAACTCAATTTAACACCACTAGTATTGATAACTTTGGGTTTAACAACCACTTTGTTTTCTTTGGTATTTAACAGCCATTCGGAGTCTAGACTTATTTGAGCTAAAGGATCTTTATCGATTTTTATTTGATTTAGCGCTAATTCACCATGGGCATCTTGAATTTCAATTTGATAAGCACCACTCTTAACATCGGTTAAAACGCCTATTTCCGCATCAAAAATGCGAACCACTTCCGGCTGATTAGGGCTTTTTAAACTAACTTTGTATGGAGCTGAACCGCCCTTAATTGCAATTTCTATGGAATTGAAGTCAAAACATTGGGCTAGTTTTTGAGTTTCAAATTGGAATTTGGCTTTTCGTCCAAGGGTAAAATAATCGTAGCCACTGTGATCGGTGTCCCAAATGATATTCGAAAAAACCAATCGACTACTATCTTGAACCACACCCAAATATTTTTCGATATGGACCCCCAAAAATTCAGGCTGAGTTCGATTGATATATAACCAATGTTTTTGGTCGATGTCTTTTAAATCGGGTAAATCCAAGGTAACTGTAGTAGGCGCAGCTAACTGTTTTGGCTGCACCATCCATGCTCTTTTCAATAATTCCACACCATCCACAGCCTCACTAAAAGTCAAACTTTTTCCGTTATTCCCAATCAATACATAACTCTCGTCTTTTAGGATACGCTTTTCTTTACTCTTTATTCGCTCCAAAGAATCTGCTTGAATTGAAAATCTTATATTGGGGTGTTCCGAATGAGTAGTCGTCAATTGATACCAGTCAAAAGCATCACTTCGTCCAACACCAATAAGCTGCTGTCCAAAATTTGCACCCGCAGCCTCTGTCCATAGCGGTTGTTTGTCTAAGCCTATATATCTGTTGGAGTCAAATAGGCTAATTCCATATTTTAGAGACAAATAGGTGTCGTTTCTTTTCAGAGCATAATCAGATAGATGCCCATTATATACCATTACCTCATAAATGGCTGTTTTATCGAAATCATACTTGTTATTCAGCAATAAATAGTCGTTTGAAAGCCCCCTCTCCGGATCGGCAAAGGAGAAGTTTAAAACCAAGCCTGTTAAAAGATTTCCCTTGGTGATTTTCTTTTCAGTTGGCGTTATTATTTGATTCGTAAAAATTTGCCAACGTTTAGGAATACTCAATAAAGTTAGTAGCGAAATAGAATCTTTCTCCTGACTTTTATAGACCATATAAACCGTATTGTTTTTACCCAACACATTCTTTTTAGTCACTATTTCAATTTCCTTTAGAAAAGAAATTTTAGAATACCCATTGAGTTTGTCCGTATCATGCAAGCCGTGCATATCACGCAACCACATTGTAGGAGCCCGTTTTCCCGAGGGCTGTGCATGTAAAAAAATCGTAAAAAAAACACTCAAACACAAAGTAAATATCCGAATCATAAAAATCATCTTTAGACACTCTAAGAAATACAGAGTTCTCATATAATTTGCAATAATACAAAAATTACGGAATAAAAAAGAAATCAAATTAACTATTTTAACAAAAAACACAATTTCTAAATACTTAATATTAATTAAAAGTTTTCATATTTTAATTAAAATTTCACAAACAGTAAAATAAATTAAACTTTATAATTACAATAGGTCCATTTTGGCACATGTAGAAATCAAAAAAACCGCCAATAGCGGTTTTTTTATCATACTAATAAAATGAGGTTGTTATTTAAAGTTGGAAAATATTTCCCGCAACACGCTTAGCGATTTTGGATTTCGAAAACCCGAAATGTGCAGGTTGTAATAACGCAACAAAAGCTCCAACAGCGCGTTGCGCTCTCTAGCGCTAAATATTTGCTGATTGGACTGAAAACCGTGTGTCAGTAATCTTTTAAACAATTGTGTTTCCTCAGCTTCAAAACAACTTTTTTCAAAAAATGCTGTAAAATTTCCTGCCAAGGGATTAAAAAAGGCTTCTTCAGATTCGGAAAAATCGGGATAAAAACCCAAGTATTTGGTGATTCCCAACAGCACTATAAGATGAAAATTAGCTGCTTCCTCTTGATGGTCAAACCACAACAAGGCCGTTTCTAAATATTCAAAAAGAGGTTCGTTGGGTTCTTCTTCTTTAATGAGATTATGCAGCATTTCGGCTATAAAAATGCCCATGCTGTTTTTGTAAAAATCACTATAAATAGTTTGGTATGGGTGGGCTAATTTCAGTTCTTTTAAATATTCTAAACCGCCTTTATTTTTGTGTTGCGCCTCTATTTCCAATAGGGTTAAAGGCCGGAAATAGGCATTGTTTTGTGCACCCTTTCCCTTGGAAAAGGCATTGCGTATATAATAGGACTTAACCCCACTAAACTGCGTAAAGCACTTGACAATTAAACTCTTCTCTTGGTATTTGACCGCGCTCAATACCACGGCCTTGGTTTTGATTAACATTAGCGAATTACCATGATTTTTTTAACGGTTTTTTCCGATCCATCCTTAGACGAAACCAATATCAAATAAACACCTGAGGAAACTTTTTTTCCACCAAATGCATAGGTATCCCAAAGTACCGTTCCGCCTTCAGAAGTAGCCTCAAAAACCAAATTGCCCTCGATATCGGTTATTTTTACATTGGATTTATCCATGAGTCCGGAAATTTTCACATCGCCAGCAAATTCTGGACGCACCGGATTGGGATAGGCAAAAACATTACTAAATGAAGCTCTAGCTGCGGTAGCACTTCCCTTAAAGGACACCATACCGTTGTCGGTGGCAAAAAACACCTCCCCCGTAGTTCCATCGATTTCGATATCACTGATGTTATTACTCGGCAAAGGCGAATTGGCTTTGGTAAAACGATATAGGGTTTTTTGTCCGTTTGGCGAGATTAAATACACACCCGCATCAGCTACGGCAACCCATTTATTATTAGCACCATCCACTTTGATTTTGGTGATATTTTGTCCATAGAACAGTTCTTGAGCAATGCCATCCTCCTTAATGATAATGGAATTGGCAGTCAATTGCGACTCGTTGATAAATCGATCAACATTTGGAATAATACGCAATCCCTTATAGGTTCCTATCCAAAGTTGGTTGTTGTTGTCCAAAGCAATGCTGCGCACATAGGTATCGGGTAAATTACCATTGCTTTCATTGATAACCATTTTCTTGTTTCCGCGTTTTTCATTGAATCCAATCAAACCACGATTGGAGCTCCCCATCCATTTGGTTCCGTTTTTATCGATGAGCGGCACACCAAAACTCGTTTCCTCTACTTCAGGTACCGTTCCTTGTAAACTGTAAGAGGTCCAATCGCCATTAACCAACATTTCTTTAATCGATGAATCGACCAAACTGTTTGTCATCCACGCATTGCCTTCGTTATCAAAAGCCGTTCCGTTGATACGTACGGAAACATATCCCGCAGGCAGCGCTACTTCCACTTTTTGTAAACCGTTTGAACCGGTATTGAGGTGGTTGTACAATTTGACTTCACTGGTTTTTAAATCCTGAGGTTTTAAAGTGATATCCAAAAAGCCCGAATGAAATGAACTCACATATAAATGTCCGGGTTTACGCGGATTAACTGCAGCAAACGACAATGCTTCCGCGCCTTGTAATTGAGTATAAGGAATCATATCCCAACCTTTATTTGGGCTGTAGAAACTGAGCCCGTAACGAGCCAAATCAGGATTGTGCGGATTATAGTCTTTGCTATAACCCCCGAATATCATCCAAAGACCATTGTCTGTTTTTAAAAGCGAAAACACCTTATTGTTAATTGGACCATCTGGCGATAGTGAGTTGGGCTGTTGCATTAACGATCGATCGTATTGAAATAGTCCCGCCGTATTGGTTCCTACATAAAAATCATTGCCCAAAATCGCAGCCGAACTAAATCCTCCTGTCCATTCATAGTTGGCATCAATCTTTGACGATACAACACCCGCTGCATTAAACCAATAATTCTCTGCCTCGGTGGTAGCCATTAATTGATTTTCCGTACTGATTTGCACATCTAAAACCGCACGCCTAAAATCGAAAAGAGCCGTTGCTATACCCGAATCAAAACGGTATAAAGAATGATCGTCCTTAACACCAGCCAATTGACCAGACCATACAAATATCTTATCCCATTTCCCATTATCAAAAACCTCCCACTGCGAAAAATCGACCAAATTTGGATTGCTAATTAACCCTCTTTTTAAACCATAATCAGCCGTGGCTGCATAAATCCAATTGCCCAAAATAGCCAACTGTTTGACCGCTACATTATCGCCACTATCGCCTATAAAGTACGTATCTCCAAAAGCATTGTTGTTCAAGTTTAATACACTGATGCCATAATCTGTTGCTATGAATAATTCCCCACCAATTTCAAGAAACATATTGATTCGCTTTGCCGTAGGCGGTATCGCTGTTTTGTTAACTATATCGTTGATTATACTGACTTTACCGCTTGGACGATGCCATATTTGGATAGAGCCGTCTTCGTTTCCAACAACCAATTTTTTAAACTTTTCACTGTAAAAAATCGTAGTGATTTTCTGTGTTTTTAATCCCTCAATGGAGCTGATGGTTTCCACTTGCTTAGACGCCACATCAAATACCAACACCGAACTGCTCGTAGCGGCATAAACCTCCGTAGAAGAAGTCGAAATGGAACTGATTTCCGCATAGGAAAAATAGCCCTTCCACGATTGGGTTTGCGCTTGCCCAGAAAGACCGATAAACAACAACAACAAGTAGGTAATACACTTCATGGGAACAGATTTAAAACACAAATATATTATAACACCTTCATATTTACGGGTATTTCATCAAAAAATAACAAAGGCCGTCTTTTTGAGACAGCCTTTGGTGTTTACTTATGATTTGTATTTCGTAATCCGCTACTATTTAAATGCTTGTTCGAGATCCTGAATTAAGTCGTCAATATCTTCCACACCCACACTCAATCGAACCAAGTCATCAGTAACACCGATTTCCTTGCGTTTGTCTTCGGGTATAGAAGCATGTGTCATCAAAGCCGGATGGTTGGCCAAGGATTCCACCCCTCCCAAAGATTCTGCTAAAGTAAACACCTCAACCCTTTCCAAAAAGTCAATGGCATCTGCCTTTGCTCCAGATTTAAACGTAAAGGAAACCATGCCTCCAAAACCGTTTTTCATCTGTTTTTGAGCGATATCAAACTGCGGATGATCTTCAAGTCCCGGATAAAAAACCTGATTAACTTTAGGGTGATTTTTTAAATAATGCGCCACCTTCATTCCGTTTTCAGAATGACGTTGTACGCGTAAATGCAATGTCTTGATTCCTCTAAGCACCAAAAAACTCTCTTGAGGTCCTAAGGTAGCTCCTGTTGCAAATTGGTAGAAATGCAGTTTCTCTCCCAATTCGGCCTCTTTGGTTATCAACGCTCCAGCAATCACGTCTGAATGCCCACCTAAGTATTTGGTTGCAGAATGCATCACTACATCTGCACCTAAATCCAATGGGTTTTGCAAATAAGGCGTTGCAAAGGTATTGTCTACAACAAATAGAATTTTTTTCTCTTTGGTAATTTCAGCTATACGCGCAATATCTGCCAATTTCATCAACGGATTAGTCGGTGTTTCCACCCATACCAATTTCGTTTTAGCTGTTATAACCGATTGAAAGGCCTCAATATTATTCATATCAACGAAATGGAATACAATTCCCATGTCTTGATAAATTCTCGTAAACATTCTATAGGTTCCGCCATAAAGATCGTCCATAGCAATAACTTCATCTCCCGGTTTTAACATGCGCAACACACAATCCGTGGCCGCTAATCCTGAAGAAAAAGCCAATCCTCTTGCGCCGTTTTCGATACTGGCCAATGCGTTTTCCAAAGCCGTTCTCGTCGGGTTGGCTGCGCGACTGTATTCGTAACCCGAGTGAACACCAGGGCTGCTTTGTGCAAAGGTAGAGGTATGATATACCGGAGGCATTACAGCGCCTGTACTCGGATCGACTTGCTGACCTCCATGAATGGTTTTAGTATTGAATTTCATCTTGTTTTTTATTGTTTTTAAAGCCTGGTAGTAACCACCGTCCTCTCACCTGATTATACACTGATAACTCACGGCGTTTCGAACAATTTTCCCACTAGCTTTTCGTTTAATACTCTAATTACAAACCTATTAACATCGCAAAAAGCAATAATGAATCGCATGTTTAACAGTCAATTCATTGGTTTATTCTCCCAATGTCATTTTGCATTTGATTTAAACACAAATATACTTTTAATTACAAAGTAAATTGTATAAATTTGTTATTAATTAACACTTTTTCCTGCGCCTTATGAAGACCTTTCCCTTATTATTTATGAGTTTATTACTGGTCGTTAGTTGTCAGAAAGACAAGGGCTTGGTTTTTGAAACTCAAAAATTCGAACAGCTTTCCACACCGCCTTGTACCGAGGACGATTGTACCAAAGCTACGATTGAAATTCCCATTGCGATTAACAAAAATTCAATAGCTGCCGACAGCATCAACAAAACGACCTTATTGACCATTAGTCAAATCGTTTCATTTGCTGAAGAACCGAGTAAGGCTACTACATACGAAGAAATTGTATCCTCTTTTGTAGAGTCGTATAACCAACTCAAGAGAGATTACCCAAAAGAAAGTACTCCTTGGCAAGCACAGGTTAGCGGAACTGTTGCTTATCAAAGTCCACAAATCATATCCATACACCTCAAGCACTATACTTTTTCTGGAGGAGCGCACGGATATGAAGGCCTACGCGCCCTAAATTACAATCCGGAAAACGGTCATTTATACACCAACGACGAGCTCTTTACCGACAAAAAAGGGTTTTCTGATTTGGTTGAAAAAAAACTGCGCAGTCAACTCCATATTCCAGCCGATAAAAACCTAAACAGCATCGGATTGATGTTTGAAGACGACCGCTTTAAATTACCGGAAACCCTTTTGTACTATAACGATCAGTTTGTCGCTTACTACAATACCTATGAAATCGCCTCTTATGCCGACGGCCCAACCAAATTGGTATTTACTTATGCCGAAGTAGCACCTTTTTTACGCATAAAATAAATCTATAATGCTCCTGATTTTGTGCATTTATTGATTATTTTTGGCAACTGACAGAAACCGCTGATTTTGAGCATCTATAAAAAAATTTTTAAACAAACTGCTATTTATGGTCTAGCCACTGTATTTCCGAAATTACTCGGATTTTTCTTGGTGTCGTTCCATACGTCATTCATGGCAAATAATGTCTATGGAGAGTACAATATTGTATTTTCCATCATGATGTTTTTTAATGTGGTCCTTGCCTTTGGTATGGAAACGGCTTTTTTTAGGTTTTACAATCTAAGAGAAGACAAACAGGAGGTTGTTAACAACTCCTTATTATACCTTTCCATTACCTCTATACTGTTTTTGGTCTTCGGACTATGGACTCAAAATTACTGGAGCAGCTACCTACAAGTCGATGCAAAAATAATTCAATACCTGATTTGGATATTGGTTTTAGATGCCTTGGTTATTATTCCCTTTTCCAAGTTACGCGCCAATCAACGACCCACATTTTACAGCGCTGTAAAAATTGGAAACGTCATTGTAAACGTATCCTTAAACATCTTTTTCCTGTATTTATTACCCCAACTCGCTCAGGCTTATCCCGATTCCTTTTTTGATTCGATTTACACAGAAGGACAACAGGTTCAATACGTTTTTTTAGCCAATCTGATTGCGAGCGGATTAACGCTTTTGGTCTTTGCCTCCGATTATATAAAAATCCGATTTCACTTTAATATGGAACTCGGCAAACAGATGATTAAATACGGATTTCCCGTAATGATAGGAGGACTGGCTTTTGCTATAAACGAGAGTTTTGACAAAATTCTATTGGGCCGATTACTCCCTCCCGAAATTGCGCTTACCGAAGTGGGGAAATATGCCGCATGTTATAAGTTGGGATTATTTATGGTTTTGTTTAGACAGGCATATACCTTGGGTATAGAACCCTTCTTTTTTAATTATGCCAAAAATGAGGACGCCCCTACAAAATACGCGACCATTACCAAATACTTTGCTATTATAGGCAGTTTGATTATGTTGACTGTCATTGTTTTTGTCGATTTATTAAAACCGATTATGATTCCCAACCCTACTTATTGGGAAGCGATGAAAGTGGTACCCTTAATTATTTTGGCCAACTTTTGTTTGGGTATTTATGCCAATTTATCGGTTTGGTATAAACTGAGAGACAAAACCATGATTGGAGCCTATATCTCCATTTTTGGAGCTGTATTGACCATTGTTTTAAACTACGCCCTGATTCCTATTTGGAGTTATGTAGGCTCTGCAATTGCCACTTTATTGGCTTACGGAAGCATGATGCTCATATCCTATGTTTTGGGCAATCGCTATTATCCCATTCCTTATGACAAAAAAGCCATCGTTGGCTATACCGCGATGTCGGTAGGCCTTTCCGCCTTATATTTTTACGTTTTCAGAGAGAATTACTGGATTGGAATGGCCTTTATAGCGATTTTTGTCGGTTTATTAATTAAAAACGAAGGCAAACTGATTAGAACATTGATGAAATAACCCAAACAGCTTTTATTAAATATATAGAATACCTTATATTTGTTTCACGTGAAGCCGTATGGATTATTTCCCTTGACTTTAGTATGCTCAGAGTCAAATCCAATATGCAGCTGCGTATTTTAGAACTGTTGAATAAAACAAAACCGTATGAAAACCATAAAAATAATTAATCACTCGCAACACCCTTTACCGAATTACGAAACCACTTCCTCTGCAGGTATGGATTTACGAGCGAATATCAGTACACCTATTACTTTAAAATCACTGGAACGAGCCATAGTACCAACGGGATTATTTATTGAATTACCCGATGGTTATGAAGCGCAAATTCGCCCGAGAAGTGGCTTGGCTGCTAAAAAGGGAATTACCCTACTCAATTCACCAGGAACTATAGATGCGGACTATCGCGGCGAGATTGGCATCATTTTGGTTAATCTATCTACAGAGCCCTTTGTGGTTGAAAACGGGGAGCGCATTGCTCAAATGGTGATTTCCAAATTTGAACAAATTCAATGGGAAGCCGTTAACGTGCTTTCGGAAACCGAACGCGGCACTGGAGGATTTGGCAGTACTGGAACCAAATAAAAAAATTGCAAGAAAAATGAAAATAATAGTACCTATGGCTGGACGAGGTTCTCGTCTTCGCCCGCATACACTTACGGTTCCCAAACCGTTAATTCCCATAGCGGGAAAACCTATAGTACATCGATTGGTCGAAGATATCGCCAAAGTTTTGGACGGTACCATAGAAGAAATCGCCTTTATCATACACGAGAGTTTTGGTAAAAAAGTAGAAGCCGATTTGATTGCTATCGCAAAAAAACTCGGTGCAAAAGGCACCATATACTATCAAAATGAAGCCTTGGGTACTGCTCATGCCATTTTGTGTGCTAAAGAAAGCATGGAAGGACCAGTGGTTGTGGCTTATGCCGACACCCTTTTCCGCGCCGATTTCACTTTAGACAAAACAGCCGACAGCGTGATTTGGGTAAAACAAGTTGCTGATCCAAGTGCTTTTGGAGTGGTACAACTCAATGCTCAAAATGAGATTGTTGATTTCGTTGAAAAACCAAAAGAATTTATCTCTGACTTGGCTATTATCGGAATTTATTATTTCAAAAGCGGCGAAACACTACGCAAGGAACTGGAATACCTTTTGGACAATAACGTAACCAAAGGCGGCGAATACCAATTAACGGATGCTTTAGAAAACATGAAGCAAAAGGGAATGCGTTTTGTTCCAGGTAAAGTGGACGAATGGATGGACTGCGGAAATAAAGATGTTACTGTTGATACCAACAACCGCATGCTTCGCTTTTTACATCTCGACAAGATAAATCTCGTATCCGACTCGGTACAATTGGAAAACAGTACCATTATTCCACCTTGTTATATAGGAGAAAACGTGGTTTTAAAGAACAGTACAGTAGGTCCTCACGTTTCCATAGGTTCAGGTAGCCTAATCGAAGACACCAACATCAGCAACAGTTTGGTACAAACCTTTGCACAAATTCGCCATGCGAATTTAGACAATGCCATGGTCGGTAACTATGCTGTTTACAACGGAAAACACACCCAAATTAGTATTGGAGACTATTCCGTTTTAGAATAAAAGAATCCAAAGTCCGTTTTGTATTTAACGAAACGGACTTGATATATAAAAAGGGAATGTTATTTGCTATGGCTATACCAATTCGTTTTTTTCGCTCCAACTAAACGATCGTTTAGTACAAATCGCCGAAAAAGATTTAGCAAAAGTTATAGAATCGTTTAAAACAACAACCACAGTCTTATATGAAAAAAGTCTTCGCCCTTTGCCTAATACTACTCACTTTAGGAGCTTGTAAATCAACCCAAATACCCGGAACCGATATAACGGAATCCGCGGCATCTCAATCCAAATCCGTACTAAATATTGTAAACGGACATTATAAAAACTCCCTCGATTTTAAAACAGCCTTTATTAAAGGTAGTACAAACTATCAGGGTAAAGGTCAAAACCTCAATGCAACGACCGAAATTCGCATCGAAAAAGACAAGCAGATTCTACTTAACGTAAAATTTTTGGGTTTCACTGTCGCCAAAGCACTAATTACTAAAGACAAAGTACAGTATTACGAAAAAATGAATAGCGCCTATTTTGAAGGCGACTACCGTATGTTGAGCCAATGGTTGGGTACCGACTTGGATTTTCAAAAAGTTCAAAATCTACTTTTGGGACATGCGATTAATGATTTAAATCGAGAAAAACTCATAGCGAGTTTGGAAGAAGGACTGCACAAACTTGAGTCTACCAATACCAAAGGTCTCGAATCTACCTATTACTTTGAGGACGAGGGATTGCTACTTAAAAAAGAGGCGCTGACTCAGAAAAAACAAAATCGGAGCATCACCATTTCCTATCCCAATTATCAAAAGATACAGAACATCACCCTGCCCACCGAAATAAAAATCGATGCAGAACAAGAAAAAACCATACATTTGAACATTATTTATAACCAAGTGACTTTTAATGAGGAATTAACGTTCCCCTACAGTGTTCCGAGCAATTATAAACGAATCAATATTAATTAAATTGGCTAAAAATATTCAATGCAAAGACTGATTTACATCCTATTATTCACGTTATTGTGTCAGGCCTCATGGTCACAAACCACTGATAAACAGCGCAATTTGGAACTTCGCAAAGAACAAATTTTGAAAGAAATAAAAAACGTTCAAAAAATGTTGCTTACCGAAAAATCCAAAGAGCGTAACGTACTTGCGGAAATTGCTGAGCAAAATAAGAAGATCCGACTCAGTCAAGAATTGATTCAAAATACCCAACAACAACTGCGTTTGTTAACAGATAATATCTATAAAAATCAGTTACAAATCAATAAGCTTCAAAAAGAACTCGGTATTCTCAAAGCCGATTATGCCAAAATGATTGCCAAATCGTATAAAAGTCGTTCGGAGCAAAGCCGTATGATGTTCATTTTATCATCTAAAAACTTCTTGCAGGCCTATAAACGCATTCAATACATGAAACAATACGCCAGTTTTCGAAAGAATCAAGGCGAAGAAGTAAAAGTAAAATCGACGGAAGTTCAAGCCATTGTGGCAACCTTAGAAAGTCAAAAATCCAAGCAGCGCTTGTTGTTAAACGATGCTGAAAAGGAAAAGAAAGAATTGGAGAAAGATCGTATTAAGCAAGAAGAACTCGTTGCTTTAATCAAAAAAGATCAAAAGAAATACAACGATCAAATCAAGAAAAAACAGGAGGAAACTCGAGCGATTGACCGACAAATTCAGAAATTGATTCGCGAAGCTATTGCAGAAGCTAACAGAAAAGCAAGGGAAGCCGCGGCGAAGGCAGCAGCAAAAGCGGGTAAAAAAACACCAACTGCTCCAGCCAAATCCAACACGACTACTTTCGAATTAACACCTGAAGGCAAAATTATAGCAAATAACTTTAAAGCCAATCAAGGTAGCTTGCCTTGGCCGGTGGCAAAAGGCTATATATCACTACCATACGGAGACCAACCCCATCCGGTACAAAGCCAACTAACCATTCACAATAGTGGTTTGGAAATCAGCACCGAGCCCGGCTCGTCTGCACGTGCTGTTTTTGGAGGCGAAGTACTTCAAGTACAAGTGCTTTCGGGAGGAAACAAAGCGGTTTTGATTCAACATGGAGATTATATCACCGTTTATCAAAACCTGAGTTCTGTAAGTGTTAAAAAAGGGGATAAAGTAAGCATTAAAGAAAATATAGGAACGATCAGTACCAATGCTACAGGACGTGCCGTTTTAAAATTTTTACTTTCCCACAATACCACTATTCACAATCCGCAAAGCTGGTTGAGCAGAAGTAACTAACGCAATAGAAAAACACTTTTTATGAGCAGTAGAAAACCTTTTAATCTACAACAATGGATCGAAGCGAATCGCGATCTATTAAAACCCCCAGTGGGCAATAAAAACATTTATATAGAATCTGAAGATTTTATAGTGATGGTCGTAGGAGGGCCTAACGCTCGTAAGGATTTTCACTATAATGAATCAGAGGAATTCTTTTACCAGTTGGAAGGAAGTATTCAGGTTGATATTCAAGAGGACGGCATTCGAAAATCCCTGATTTTAAATCCGGGCGACATTTACTTGTTACCGGCAAAAACACCACATAGCCCTATTCGCACAGCGGGTTCGGTGGGATTGGTTGTCGAAAAAACCAGAGAGGGCAAAGGCCAACGCGACGGTTTGTTGTGGTATTGCGAAAACTGCAACCATTTATTACACGAGGCGTATTTTGAATTGACGAATATAGAAACGGATTTTTTACCCCACTTTAAAACCTTCTACACTTCTGAAACCCTCAGAAGCTGCAGCAATTGCCAAACGGTAATGGAAGCCGATGCACGATTTATTAAGTAATCATTAGCATAGTCGAAATCGTCGGGCAGCTTCCATATATTTTTTGTAAATTCGCAGCACAATAATAGATCAATCAATTAACAATATATCATGGCAACAGTAACAGACCAATTTGGTATTCAAGAGGCATTAAAGCAATTAGGCCTAGCGGAAATAAATAATGGAACTTCTACTGGTTCTAATACTTTTTCTAACGGGGAGATTCTTGAATCTTATTCACCAGCAACTGGAGAATTAATCGGAAAGGTAAAAACATCTACAAAAGAAGATTACGCAACAGCGATGACCGCAGCCGAAGAGGCTTTTAAATCATGGAGAATGGTGCCTGCACCAAAACGTGGTGATATCGTTCGTCAAATCGGAATCGAATTGAGAAAATATAAAGAGCCTTTGGGTAAACTGGTTTCTTATGAAATGGGAAAAAGTTTACAAGAAGGTTTGGGTGAAGTACAAGAAATGATTGACATCTGTGATTTTGCAGTAGGTCTTTCGCGTCAGTTGTATGGATTAACCATGCATTCGGAACGTCCGCAACACAGAATGTACGAGCAATGGCATCCTTACGGAGTGGTGGGAATTATCTCAGCATTTAACTTTCCAGTGGCTGTATGGAGCTGGAACACCATGTTGGCTTGGGTTTGTGGAGACGTTTGTATCTGGAAACCGAGTTCAAAAACACCTTTGTGTGGTGTAGCTTGTCAAAACATCGTTTCTAAAGTGTTTAAAGCAAACGATATTCCTGAAGGAGTAAGCAACTTGGTTATCGGTAATCAATGTGGAGATTTAATCAACAACGACCCTAGAATTCCTTTGGTTTCTTTCACAGGATCTACACGTATCGGTCGTCACGTATCTAAAACAGTAGCCGAACGTTTCGGAAATACTATTTTGGAATTAGGTGGAAACAATGCTATTATCGTTTCAGAACATTCAGACATCAGTATGGTGTTGGTTGGAGCGGTATTCGGAGCAGTTGGAACTGCTGGACAACGTTGTACTTCTACAAGAAGATTAATCATACACGAAAGTGTTTACGATAAAACCGTACAAGTATTGCAAAGTGCTTATGCTCAATTAAAAATTGGAAATCCATTGGATTCCAACAATCACGTTGGGCCACTAATCGACAAAGCTGCGGTAAACGACTACCTTAATGCGATTGAAAAAGCCAAACAAGAAGGCGGAAAAATATTGGTAGAAGGCGGTGTATTAGAAGGTAATGGTTACGAAAGTGGCTGTTATGTAAAACCGTGTATCATCGAAGCTAAAAACGAATTTGAAATCGTACAGGCAGAGACTTTCGCACCGATTTTATACGTGATGAAATACAGTACTATTGAAGAAGCTATTGCAATTCAAAACGGAGTTCCTCAAGGACTTTCTTCTTCAATCTTTACCAACAACGTTAGAGAAATGGAATTATTCTTATCTCAAGCGGGTTCTGACTGTGGTATTGCCAATGTAAACATCGGTACATCTGGTGCAGAAATCGGTGGTGCTTTCGGTGGAGAAAAAGAAACTGGTGGTGGACGCGAGTCTGGATCAGATGCTTGGAAAGCCTATATGAGAAGACAAACCAACACCATTAACTACGGTACGGCTCTTCCATTAGCTCAAGGAATAAAATTTGATTTCTAAGATATTAGAATACAAGCATTTATTGATAAAATAAAGCTTTAAAACCACTCCTTTAAAAAAGAGAGACTCCAATGGAGTCTCTCTTTTTTTGTATAAATATTTTCATACAACCAATATCGTGCTGTAAATCAACATATTACAACAAGATTAAATTCCAATTGTAGAAAAACTTTAGCAGCAATACCGCATTTATAAATGACGGTATTTCATATCCCTTTAATTTTTTACATTTGATTTTACTGCAAAGCCATCCCCCCCCATTTGCTCTAACCATTTATTAATTGCAAAAACGCCGTAAAATGAAAAAAAAATTAATAGCAACCCTAGTTTTTTTTGCATTATGCTGTTCGCCTACAAATGCAAGTAGCTTAATTGTTGAAACCCATTTAGTCTATACCGCCTTAGCCACACCTTGTACCGATCAATGGATTCATGATATAGAGGTGATGCAAGAAGTAAATGGATTGGATTTCGAAGTGGCATCCAGAATAGCGGATGCTTTCTTTTTTGAATGTTTAGAACTTTACTACCGCTAGTTAAATTAATATCCTTCACTAAAACAATCATTGTGAAAACACATATTATCAAACTATTCTGTATACTCTCCCTCAGTGGTCTAGCACAGACTCACCATATTGCCTATTATAACATCCAATACCACTTCGAGCATACAGACAACAAGGCTTCGACTCGTTTCAAATCGGTTTTTGAAGACGCCAAAAGACATGAAGATGAGGTAAAATTGCGATTGATTTTCAACAAAGAAACCGCCGTTTTTGAAATGCTTACAGCCAATCGAAATTCGCAAAATGATTTTTCACATAGCCTGTGCAACTGTGAAAAAACAGTATTTATGTCGGTTCCAGAAAACAGTATTAGGCATCATAATTCGGCCCAGCCAGTTTTGGGAATAAAGCAAGATCACTACTTACTGACCGAGGACTTATATAGCGATTGGAAACTTCACAATGAAGTCAAAAAAATCAATGAATATACCAGCTATAAAGCCACTAAAACAGTTACAGAACCCAATGGCAGGAGTTTTTTAATCACGGCCTGGTATACTCCTGAATTTCCATTTCCCTTTGGACCCGCAAACTACGGGGGACTGCCCGGCCTTATTGTACAAATTCAAAAGGGCAGTACTATGTTTGTCTTATCCAAAATAGAATTTGACAGAACAATTTCCCTGCCTACACCAGATACTAGAGGAGAAGTCATCAGCACGGAAGCCTACTCCAAGCTGATTCATGCGTTAATAAAAAACAAATGAACAATCCTTAATGAACCTAAACCATTCTAAGATTGTCCAACTAGGAATTTATATTTAGCGACTAAAACAGTAATCTAGACAAAATATTCTTTAAAAAGACCGCAATATCGGTCCTTAGTTACACTAGAAATCCCAAATCAAATGTTTTTTGAAACCAACCTTACTATTTCTATTACTTCTCTTAGTCACTGACAGCCTTGCACAGACCTTAACTGGCAACATTAAAACAACTTCTGGTGAGATATTACAAAACACCAATATTATTGCCCGAGAAAAAAAAGGGAAAAAGGAGATTAAATATGCCACAGCAGATAATCTGGGACGCTATAAACTAAATCTAGAAAAAGAAAGTAACTATACTATTACCGTAAACCATATCGGGTTTGAAGGACAGTCGCTCGACTACAGCTATAAAAATCCCATTACTACTCATGATTTCATACTTTCTCAAAAAAGCGACACCATAAAGGAAATTATTATCGCTTATAAATACCAACCGCTGGCAGTTAAAAAAGACACGCTAATTTACGATATAGCTGCTTTTATGAACGGTAGCGAACGCAAGTTAAAAGATCAATTATCAAAATTACCCGGTATGGAAGTTACCGACGATGGGCACGTTATCGTAAATGGTAAAAAGGTTACCCATTTTTTAGTCGAAGGCAATCGTTTTTTTGGAGGAGGGACCAAGTTAGGCGTCGAAAACATCCCTGCTGATGCCGTTAGTCAAGTAGAAGTTATCGATCATTTTACAGAGGCAGCCCACATGAAGGAAGTAGCCGGATCTGATGAACTAGCTATGAATATCAAATTAAAAGAAGGCAAGAAAAATTTGGGTTTTGGCGATTTACGGATGGGTTTGGGTAATCCGCACTTTTTCGAAACTCATAGCTCGGTATTCTATTTCACCCCAAAACTCAACTGGAGTACCATAGCAAACGCAAACAACTCAGGCTTAGAAGTACTTAAACACGAGGATATACTGCGTTTTAATGCCGACCATAGCCTTTATCTTAGAAATGATAAACAGCATCAACGGATTAATTTCAATACTGTGAATGTACAGCGTCACGACGCCTTGAAAAATAAAAATCAATTTATCTCTACAGATTTTCGTTATTCCTTTCATGATAAATGGGAGATACAAGCCTTATTCTTTTTCAACAAAAACTGGTTGACTACAAAATCCGACTATGCCATACAATATCTTAAATCCGACAACAGTACTTTTGAAAATCGCACAACTGATTCCAACAATAAGCATCATCTTACCTCTGGTAAACTCACTACATCTTATCAACAAAATCAGCAGACCACTTTTAAATATAACTTTCACTTTGCCGTAAATTCTAATTTTAAAGAAGATTACTTATTCACCTTAACGAATTCATCAGAAAAAAGTCTAAACTCATCCATGGAAGCTGATCAGTTTACCCTATCACAATTGTTCGAATTTCATAAAACCATAGGTAAAAAGAACAAAACAAGCCTCGCTATCTCACAGACGTATAACAGCGAAGTACCGAATCAAAACTGGCTTTCAAATCAATCCTTTTTAAACTCTCATATCCCATGGACTACCGCCCAATCCTATGGCTTAAGCGAACTTAAAAAAGTCAATCAAAACAACATTCATCTAAACGCCAAACACTATTGGATAATAGGCATAAAACACCATGTTTATACCACCTTGGGTTATCTTTCAAACAATACCCTACTCGATATTACTACTGCATATCTTGACAAGGAATCCTGGATCGATCTAGAGGATTTTGGTTTTGGAGATCGCATTAATTATTCGCTCAACAATCCCTATCTTGGACTGGAATACAAGTTTTTATATAAAAAATTCACCACAACTTTAGGGCTGTTTATTCATCACTATCAATTGAAAAACCAATACCCAGCAGCTCAAATTGTTTCTTCCCAAAACACCCTTGAGCCGGAATTAAAATTCGAATATGAATTGACCAAATCCGAAGGAATCACTTTAAATTATCGTTTGAAAAACAATTATCTAAATGCCGAAAATTATACCACTTCCTGGCGTATTAATTCTTTTAACTCTCTTTTTAAAGGGCATACAGAACTTCAACAATTACAGTACCAGCAAATGAATCTACGTTACAGAAAACTCAATACCTATTCCGGATTGAACATGTATTTACTTGCGAGTTTAAACCGGAAAAATAAAAACATACGCAATCAGTTAACGCTAATTGGAGTTGATCAATTTTATGAAGCCTCTACTAGCGATCGACCCGACACCAATTGGTCTTTGTCCACATTCGGAAGTATGCCTTTTAATAAAATTGAAATTCGATTAAACGGCTCGCTAAATTTTAGTAGGTATACCCAGGTAACCAATACTGTAGAAATTGCCTCAAAAAGAAATACTCAGCAAATTGGTGTAGGTCTCAAAACCTTGGCAAAAGAGATTCCCACGATAGAACTTCACTATAACAAATCTTTCCAACAACTGATTAGTAATTTTGACAACAGCGCAAACATGGATTACTTCCTGATAAGAATAAAAACCAAAATCCTCAAAAACGGCATATTTACAACCGATTACAATTGGCAAAAAAACGCCATTGGTTCAGATAAAACCCACTCAAATACCGTTAATACCTATTTAGAGTTTCAAAAGAAAAACAGCCCTTGGACTTTTATGATTAAAGGCAGTAATCTTCTGAACGTTGGAACTATAACCAAAATTCGTTTTAGCGATTTTATGGTTGAGAATCAAAATACTTATGTGCTCCCTAGAATCGTTCTGTTTTCCGTTCAATATAACTTATAGCAACGTTCCTTAATACTTAGATAATTAAACCAATCTGATCGAGATGCATCTATTTGCACCAATCTTATTGTTACTCAAAATACGGGAGCCCCACCAAGGACGAGTTTTTACAAAACGGGAAAACCTCCCATATCTGCGCGCGCGCCTAAAGGAAGGAAATGCTATAAAACAAAAAGAGGCCGCCCCAAGGCCGCCTCTTTGTTTTGTCTAAAACTATTAGTTACTAAAAACGGTAACCAATAGTAACTCCAGCATTCATCTCTATCGCCATAAAGCGGTCGTTAACATCCTCACTAAAATTTCTTCCGATGTTTGCAAAAGGTTGAATGGTAAACGAATCGTTCTTCACCCATTTATAACCAATTCCAATTCCTACAATAACGCTGTTCATATCTGTAGTTTCAGTAACTAATACGTCTTCTCTCCATTTGTCCTCTTCAAAATCGCCAAAACGGTATTTTAAAAACGGCGATACCGAATAACCCGAACCATTTTCTCCGTTTTTTCCTCCAAAATAGAAGTTATACGATGCCGCTACACTAGTAGTACTAAATTTTTTCCCCTTGCTCTTGCTTTCTGGATAATAGGAGAAACGATCGTTTAAATAAAGATCCACCCCAACAGACTGGTCTCTATCGATAAAATGCTCGTAACCCAATTCCACCGATTTCATGATGATCGTATTCAAAATGTTGTATTTTACTTCATTAACAGCCTGTGCTTGAGCCGTTATGCTTCCACCAATTAGAAGCAAGACAAGTATTAATCTTTTCATAGTAGTTTGTTTTTATGCAAATATAGAGAAACCTTCTATTAAATCCCTCGAATCGCCCTTGGCAATTTTAGCGATTAAACCCTTAAACTGGCTAATAGCAACGAAATACAGTGACTTTTCTAAAGTTAGAAGTACATGAATTTAAGAAGAAATGGGTGTTAAAATCGCATTTCTCCCAATTTCATCGGGATAAAGATCGGGTAAGAAATCGCTCTGCCAAAATTCTTTGGACTCGATATCCATCGCACTTATACAACCCTTAAATGCAGCTCCGGTATCTACATTCCATACCCCTGCACTATACATGGGCACCGTGGACCCAAAATGAGTTACGGGTGTATGTCCGATAAAAATTTCCGAGTAAATTTTCAAACGCTTAGGATAAGTCAAATGTTCTCGATCCAATTCGGGATTAATACTCAAAGCGGTTTCCCACAAGGTACGATCCCAACGGAAATATTCTTTAAAAAATTCGTAATCCACTCCCTTTTGATTGGTAAAACCCGCATGTATAAACAAACGCTGTTGTTCGTCAATATAATAATCGCGCAATTGTTCAAAAAACGCGGTGTGTTCTTGTCTTTTTGCCTCAGACACTGCCGTATAAGCCTCAACGGAGGCTTTTCCGCCATTATTCAACCAAGGACCACGTACTTCGCCTGTCTTTAACCAATGCAGCAACAGGGACTCGTGATTGCCCCCTATAAAAATACACGTTTGGCGTTTGGCTAAGTCCATTAGATAATCGACCACTTTGGGTGATTCGCTCCAACCGTCCACATAATCCCCTAAAAAAATAAGCCGATCACTAGCCGTGAGTTGAGCCCTTTCTAAAACTTGAATCAACGCACGAAAACCACCGTGAATATCTCCTATAACCAAAATTCTATTCTTCATTAACTTCGTATTTCACTTTACGCAAGATACGCATTACTTCTTTAAAGGAATTGTAAACCACTTCGTTTTTATACTCTTTCAGTAGGTTTTTTGCCTGAATCAACTCGTCCTTAGCCGACTCAAAATTGTTTAAATAACAAATCATCATCGTTTGGGGCAGCTGTAGCAAGTCGCGCTCTTCCGAACGGTTCAATATGGTTTTCTGACGCAGCTTTTCAATCAATTGTAAATTGGCCTGATAAATGTGTCGCAACAATCTCGGATTGTATTTAGGCGGTATAAACAACAGCTTGTTTTTCATGGTATAGGAGCCGTTTTCGTAAAAATGCAACACCAGTCGTTCGAATGGGTAATACGTTGTAGCATCCTTAAGTCCCAAACGCAAATATTCGGTAATGATAAATTCATCTTTCGTATATTCTATGGTTACCGCATCAAAGGCGGAATAAAACAGTTTAATCTGCTCGTTGATCAATTCGATATCGACTCGCGAATAAAATATCAACTCGCGAATTTTAAACGGTTTTCCAGCCCAGCACACCACAAAAAACTCTTTAAACACATGATAATCGGATTTCATATCTTTATGCGTAAGTGTCACAAAGCTCACTACACTATCCAGAATGTGATTGAGGTTGTTACGAGAAATCTTCTCTATACTTTCGACTATATCTTGATTATTGTTTATTTTCGGCAGTACATCGGGAACAGAATTACTGCCCATTCGACTAAAAAAAGTAGCCGGAGAAATGGTGTAAATCGCTTTTTTAAAATGTGAAATCCCCTTTTTAGGCCGTATGGTGACCAAACCCACGACGCGGTCTTGGGGTAAATCGGGAAAGGGAACATTTTCGTATTGGATGCTAGGAGGATTATCTAGAAAAGCATTGACTAGGTTTTGAATTTTACTGTCGTCATAAAACTCAGTTCCAACAATTAAATTGTCTTCATCCTCGATTCCCACCACTAAAAAGGAGTTGTTTTTGGGATTGGAATTCGACAGAGCACATACGTGTTTAAGAAACTTTGCTTTGCCTTCTTTGGTGTGTAAATTGAGCTGTCTCTTTTTGTCGTAAAAGCTATTCTCATCGTGATGAGACAATAAATTTCTAATAAGCAATCTCTTGTTAATCACAACATTTATTTTTTAAACCTTAAAAATATAAAAAGAATTTCATAAATGAGACCTAATGATCTGCTATAGGCGAAATATTTAACCTATTATTAACAAGGAAAAAGTAAATATTTTTTGAATTTGCGGCAACTAAAACAACTAAGCATTTATTGTACAAAGATAATAGATATGGAAGCTACTGAAAACACGCACGATATTCGCGCATTAAATGAGAAAATCGAAAGAGAAAGCGCTTTTATAGATTTGCTATCCCTCGAGATGAACAAGGCTATTGTGGGTCAAAAACACATGATAGACCGATTGCTAATCGGCTTATTGGGTCAAGGACATATTTTACTGGAAGGTGTACCTGGACTAGCCAAGACGCTTGCCATCAATACACTGGCTAAAGCGGTTCACGGTTCTTTTAGCAGAATTCAGTTTACACCGGATTTACTTCCTGCCGATGTGGTGGGAACCATGATTTACAACATTAAAGAAAATGACTTCTCGATTCGTAAAGGTCCTATTTTCGCCAATTTCATCTTAGCCGATGAGATTAACCGTGCTCCAGCCAAGGTACAATCGGCACTTTTGGAAGCGATGCAAGAGAAACAAGTGACCATTAGCGACGAAACTTTTCCGCTCGATCGACCTTTTTTAGTTATGGCTACGCAAAATCCAGTTGAACAAGAGGGAACTTATCCGTTACCAGAAGCTCAAATGGACCGTTTTATGCTGAAAACAGTAATCGATTATCCTAAATTGGAAGAAGAACGTCAAATTATCAGACAGAATCTTTCCGGTGCCAAGATTACGATTAACCCGGTAGTATCCTTAGATCAAATTGCTCGTGCTCAAGCAGCGGTTCGCGAAGTATATATGGATGAGAAAATTGAAAAATATATTTTGGACATCGTTTTTGCTACGCGTTATCCAGAACAATTTAGATTGGAAAAATTAAAACCATTGATCAGTTTTGGAGCTTCGCCTAGGGGAAGTATTAACCTGTCAATGGCTGCCAAATGTTATGCTTTTATTAGAAAAAGGGGGTATGTGATTCCAGAAGATGTTCGAGCTGTAGTTATTGATGTACTTCGCCATAGAGTAGGTGTTACTTACGAAGCAGAAGCAGAAAACATTACTTCAGTCGATATTATCAATCAAATTGTCAACGAGGTAGAAGTGCCTTAGTCAATGGCTTTGCCCAACACTTAATCTTTCCCTATTTGCCTTCTAATATTAATACGGGAGTTAGATAGGGTTATTGAGGTTTGAATAATTTTCATCAGATTCGCAAATGGAGACAAAAGATATACTGAAAAAGGTCAAAAAAATAGAAATCAAAACCCGTCGTTTAAGCGATCATATTTTCTCTGGAGAATACCACACTTCGTTTAAAGGGCGCGGAATGACTTTTGCCGAGGTACGCCAATATCAATTTGGAGACGATATTCGTTCGATTGACTGGAATGTTACCGCACGGTACAACGAACCTTATATCAAAGTTTTTGAAGAAGAACGAGAACTCACCATGATGTTATTGGTTGATGTAAGCGGTTCTCAACAATTCGGGTCTACCGATCAGTTTAAAAATGAAATCGTTACAGAAATCGCTGCAACACTTGCTTTTTCGGCTACCCAAAACAACGATAAAATTGGTTTGCTCTTGTTTTCCGACCAAATAGAACTTTATATTCCCCCTAAAAAAGGAAAGAGTCATGTATTGAGAATCATCAGGGAATTGGTGGATTTTAAACCGAAAAGCAAAAAAACCAACCTATCGCAAGCCTTGGAATACCTTTCTAAAGTATTAAAGAAAAAAGCGATTGTTTTTGTGCTTTCCGATTTTATCACTGCAGATTATGAACAAACCTTGAAAATATCCGCAAAAAAGCATGATATTACAGGAGTTCGAGTTTATGATCAACGTGAAAAATCTATACCAAAACTGGGTTTAGTTGCCTTTATTGATGCTGAAACTGACGAAAAAACCTGGGTCAATACCAACGATGATCGTATTCGCCTAGAATTTGAAAAAAGCTATTTAGACAACGAAACCTATTTTCAAAAAACCTTTTATAAATGCGGAGCTGGAGTTATACAGCTGCATGTAGAAGAAAGTTATGTCAAAAAATTACTGGGTTATTTTAAATCGAGATAATCACAAACAACAAGATGAAAAAACACCATATTATATACCTGCTTTTTATTTGTTTGTTCGGATGGAGTCTTCAAGCTCAAAGTCCGGTCAAATCAAGTATTGACACCACTCAAATAAAAATAGGCGATCAATTTGAATTGACTGTACGCGCGCTCCTAGACAAGGGCACTCCCGTTCATTTTCCCGAAAGCGATCGATTGGGTCCCTTTGAAGTGTTGACCTCACACCCTATCGATACATTAATCAAGGATCATCAATACGAATTAATCAAAAAATACAGCCTTACACAATTTGATTCTGGTGCTTACCAATTACCGGCTTTACCGGTGTTGATAAACAATAAACAATTCCTTACCGACCCTTATACTGTATTGGTCAATAACGTACAGGTTGACACCCTAAAGCAACCGATGTATGAGATTAAATCCATCTCTACTAGCGGTGCCGGTATTTCGTCAAATTGGTATTATTTGGTTGCCAGTGTCGTTTGCCTCATACTGGGAATTGTATTGTATTATTGGATTAAGAAACGTCAGGAAAGCAATTTATCGGAAGATGATTTGTTTAAAACTCCTTTTGAGAAAGCGTCGAAAAAGCTCGACAAATTAGCTGCCAAAAAAATGTGGGTTCGCGGAGAAACCAAGTCCTATTATTCGGACATGACTGATATTGCAAGGGTTTTTATCGAAGAAACCTTTAATATTCCCGCTAAGGAATTGACTACTTTTGAATTATTGACCATTTTTAATCAAACCCTAAACTCCAAAAAAGTTAAGATTGACAAACGCGTTGTTCAAGAATTTAAAAATGTTTTCCAAACAGCCGATTTGGTGAAATTTGCCAAATCTCAACCGCAAGAATTTGAAATTATCAATGATACCGACAAGATTCAAAAGGTAATCAACGAAATAAATACCGCCTATCCGATATCGATGGAAACACAATCGGAACAAATTCGATTACGAGAAAAACGCAAGAAAAAACGCAAAAAATTCAGAACCTTAGTTCCACTAAGTATCAGTGCTGCTTTATTGGTATTAACGGGTATCATCTATTTGATAAACAACACAGAAAGCGGCTCGTTTTTAAAGAACCTGTCCTTTAGCAGCTCTAAAAGACTGTTGCATGGGGACTGGATTACGAGTACTTATGGAAATCCCGGTATCACTTTAGAAACTCCAAAGGTATTGACACGTGTTATTGACCCGCGCATTCAACAAACGCTACCGCCGGGAGTAGAATCGGCAGTTCAGTTTAGCTCTGGACAAATTACCGATCCGGTACAAGTACTGCTCAATGTGGTTCAATTTGCTTCTGAGAGTACCTATAGCAAAGAAGAAATTTTAGCGCATTCACTCAAGATAATCGCTCAAAACTTACAAGCTTCCAATTTGGAATCTAAGACAGAAACCTTTGAAAATGCTAAGGGAATTCAAGGAATCAAAACGATAGGTACCTTTGCGATTAACAACCCTATAAGTAAAAAAGAGGAGGTTATTCGCTTTGAGCTGGTGTTGATCCAACAAGGTCAATCGGCCCAAGAGATTGGCGTTTTCTATGCAAACAAAGATGCTGTGGGCAGTCAGATTGCTCAAAAAATAATGGAATCGATTCAATACAAAACCGAAGAGAAAGAATGAGACAAGTCACTTTTTTACATCCCGAATTGTTTTGGTTGTTCTGTTTATTGCCGATTGCTTTTTACATCTGGTACCGCAGCAGAAACAATCAAAAGCCGACCTTAACCCTTAGCACTGTATCGGGTTTTTCGACGAAAAAATCGCTATTAGTACGTCTAAAGCCCTTGACAATTGTTTTGCGCTTATTGGCTATGGCTGCAATAATTGTTGCCCTTGCCCGACCGCAAACCGTTGATGTAAGCAATAAAGTTCATTCCACCCACGGTATTGATATCGTTATGGCAATGGACATCTCGGGTAGTATGTTGGCAAAGGATTTAAAACCCAACCGTATAGATGCCCTAAAAAAGGTAGCAGCAGAATTTATAAAAGATCGAATAAGCGACCGAATCGGCCTGGTGATTTATGCCGCTGAGGGCTATACCAAAACACCGGTTACCAGTGACAAACCCTTGCTGTTAAACGCACTGAGAGATGTGGTATATAACGACGACCTGAAAGACGGAACGGCAATTGGTGTTGGTTTGGCAACTGCTGTAAATCGTCTTAAGAATAGTCCTGCCAAAAGCAAGGTGATAATTTTGCTGACCGACGGGGTCAACAACGCCGGATTTGTAGATCCAAGAATGGCTGCCGATATAGCTAAAGAGTATAAGATTAAAGTATATACGATTGGAATTGGTACCAACGGCATGGCTGAATCGCCTTATGCTTATTCCCCTTCCGGAGAATTGCTTTTTAGAATGATGCCCGTAGAAATTGACGAGGCGCTTTTAAAAGAAATAGCACAAAAAACCGACGGTAAATATTTTAGAGCGACAGACACTAAAAGCTTGAAAAAAATATACGATGAAATAAACGCTATGGAAAAAACCAAAGTAGATGAACAAAAATTCGTAAGCAGAAATGAGAAATTTCACCTGTTTGCTCTTTTGGCATTTATCTTGCTTTGCGTAGAATTTATTTTACAGAAAACATTATTTAAAGGTTTCATATAACAACCAACTTCATGTGGGAATTTGACAACATAAAATATTTCTTATTACTAGCGGTACTGCCGCTACTCCTGATTTTATTTATTATAAATACAATCTGGAAGCGCAAAAGGCAAAAGGAATTTGGAAGTGCCAAAGCGCTGCAAATTCTAGCGCCTGATCAGTCCAAAAACAAAGCCAATATCAAAGCGGTATTGTACTTCTTTGTATTGGTGTTGCTTGTATTAGCCTTGGTCAATCCAAAAATAGGAACGCGTATAGAAACGGTAAAAAGACAGGGAATCGACATTGTTTTTACCCTAGACGTGTCCAAGAGTATGTTGGCTGAAGATATGGCTCCAAATCGATTGGATAAAACCAAACAATTGGTCTCGCAAATCATTAACAACCTCGGATCGGACCGCATTGGTATTGTTGGCTATGCCGCCAGTGCCTTTCCAATGTTACCGATTACTACCGACTACAATGTAGCCAAAATGTACCTACAGAATATGAATACGGACATGGTTTCTTCACAAGGTACTGCCTTTGAAGACGCTATTCGAGTAGCTAGTAACTATTTTGACGACCCAAAAACCAGTAAACTCATTATACTTATCTCCGACGGAGAAGACCATGGAGATGGATTGGAAAGTGCGTTACAACTCGCCAAACAAAAAAATATCCGCATCATTACTATAGGAGTAGGAACAGAAAAAGGAGGCCCTATTCCACAACGCCAAGGGGGAACTGTGAGTTTTAAGAAGGATTCCAATGATGAAATTGTAATCACCAAATTGAATCCGGAAACCCTAAAGACCATTGCCCAAAAAACAGGCGGTCGCTATTATTATGGATCCAATACCCAAGAAATAGTAGAACTGATTAAGGAGGATTTAAACAAAATAGAAAAATCCGACTTTGAAGCCCAAGAAATTGCCGAATACCAATCGCAATACCAATGGTTTCTAGCATTAGCACTACTTTTATTGCTTATTGATTTATTCATCTTGGAACGCAAAACCAAATGGATGAAAGAATTGAATTTATTTAATGAAAAATAATCTGGAAATCACAACGATACCGCTTTGAATTATGAGACATTTCCTAGTTTACCTCACACTATTAACAGCCTATTGCGCACAGGCGCAATCGGTAAAGTCATCGCTTGCCAATGGTAACAAGCTTTATGATGAAAAAAAATATACTCAGGCAGAAGCCAATTACCGTATTGCTCAATCCAAAGACCCGAAAAACAATACTTCGACCTACAATATGGGTAATAGTATGTATAAACAAAAACAGCTTAGCGACGCCGAAGCTGTTTTTCTAGAAGCTGCTAAAAAAGCAACGAATAAAGACGATAAACATCGGGCTTTTCACAATCTAGGCAATACCTATATGCAGAATAAAAACTATAGTTCCGCTGTAGAAGCCTATAAAAATGCATTAAGAAATAATCCTAAAGACGAAGAAACCCGCTATAATTTTGCACTAGCCAAAAAAATGCAAAAGGAAAATCCGGATCAAGATAAGGACAACAAAGACAACAAAGACAACAAGGATAACAAAGACAACAAGGATAACAAAGACAACAAGGATAACAAGGACAACAAAGATAACAAAGACAATAAAGACAATAAAGACAACAAGGATAATAAAGACGATAAGGGCGATAAGGATAAAAAGGACGACCCTGGTAAAGACGAACCTAAAGATCCTAAAGACGACAAGGACAATAAAGACCCTCAAGACCCTAAACAGGCTCCAAGCAATCCAAATCAGCAACAGATGGAGCGCATATTGGATGCGATGAATAATGAAGAGAAAAAAGTTCAGAAACGCCTGCAAGACAAAAAAGGTAAACCAGGAGTACAAGGGAAAAACACAAAAGACTGGTAAGATGAAAGTATTCGATAAATTTCTTATTCTATTCTTAGTTGCTTTTTCGCAAGTACTGTTTGCACAAGTTAAGTTTGAAGCCTTGGTCAATAAAACCGCTGTGGCTCAAAACGAAATGCTGCGTGTTGATTTTTCTATGAACGGCGATGGTGACAATTTTCAACCACCCCGATTTGAAGGATTTCAGATTGCTGGTGGCCCTAACCAATCGGTTAATTATTCGTGGATAAACGGTGAAAAGTCTTTTAGTAAAAGTTATTCGTATATATTGGTACCTACCCGAAAGGGCAAATTGACCATTGGATCGGCAACTATTGAAATTGACAACAAACTCTATAAAACCGAACCGATTTCGATAACAGTAACCGACGCGGTAAAAAGAGAAGAGCCTCAAATGAGCGATGCTCAACAACAGATGTTGAAAGGAATACATGTGGTTACTGAAGTTTCCAAAAGTAATCCATATATCAACGAACCCATTACCGTAACGCATAAATTATACGTAGGATTTAACTCTAGTGTCCGTGGATTCTCGGAAAGCAGTAGTCCAAAATACAACAAGTTTTGGAACAATCCGGTCGAATTAAAACAACAAAAAATAGAACAAGGCATATACCAAGGTCAACAATACCGTTATATCGTATTGCGAAAGGTCATTTTGATGCCTCAAGAATCGGGCAATTTAGAAATTGAACCGATGGTACTAGACATAGAAACCGAACTACCGACCGGTCGTCGAGATTTCTTTGGATATCCGGAAATGGGTATTGTTCGTAAGGTATTTTCTTCAGGTAAAAAGAAAATACAGGTAAAACCCTTACCAGAAAAAGGAAAACCAGAAGACTTTGGTGGTGCTGTAGGTCAATTTAGCTTTAAAGTTACACCATCAACCACATCACTTAAGGCTGGAGAACCGCTTACCTTAACCGTTACAGTAGAAGGAAAGGGGAATTTAAATCTATTTTCACTTCCACAACCCATAGCGCCGCCAGCATTGGAAATTTACGACCCTATTAATTCTGAAAATATCGGTCCTGGTGCTAACGGCTTACAGGGTTCCAAAACAGATAAATACACCATTATACCACAATACAAAGGCGACTATCTTATAAAACCTTTGCGTTTTAGCTATTTTGATTTGGCAACGAATACTTACAAAACCATCAGTTCCGAAGCTATTCCGATAGCAGTGATTGATGGCCCTGTTTTGCCTACCAATGCAGAAGTCAATAAAGCCCCAAAGGTTACGGAAACCGAGAAATTCAACGATATTAAAACCTCCACAACCTTTAGCAGTACGAAACCTACTGATTTTATGGGTTCGACCTTGTTTTATATCTTGATGATATTACCGCTGATAGCCATCCCAATATTTAGATTTCTCATTATACAAAAACGCAAAAAGGATGGGGATTGGCAAAACAACAAACGAAGACAATCTAACCGTTTGGCTCGTAAATATCTGGGAGATGCCAAGAAAAACCTTCAAAACAAAGAAGCTTTTTACGAAGCACTTGAACGTTGTTTACACAATTTCTTAAAGGCAAAATTGCATATAGAAACCAACGAAATGAGCAACGATAACATAGCAGAATTATTGGCAGATAAGTCAATACAACCGCAAACCATCACCGATTTTATGAATTTAAAATTCGCTTGTGAATTTGCTCGTTATGCTCCAACAGAACAGGTTGAAATGCAAGCTCATTACCAACAAGCCATTGAGGTAATCTCTGAATTAGAAAAACAATTCAAATAAAATAATCATGAAAAAATTAATTTATATTCTATTGTTTTTAAGCTCGTTTACTTGGGCTCAAACCGAAACCATAGACCCGGACTTTAAAAATGCCAATACACTATACCAACAGGGAAATTATGAAGATGCCATTGTGCATTATAAAAACTTAATTCAAAGTGGTAAAGAATCAGCTGAGGTACATTTTAATTTGGCCAATGCCTATTATAAGACACATCAAACTGCGCCAGCTATTTTCCATTATGAAAAAGCTTTGTTGTTAAATCCCGATGACGCTGCTGCAAAAACCAATCTAAAATTTGCACAAAAAACGCTGCTTGATGATATTCCTACCGTTCGCAATTTGGGATCTAAAGAAATTATACACAATTTCTTTAAAGGATTGCCTTATGACAGCTGGGCTTGGTTAAGCGTTGGCGGTGTGGTTCTTATACTAATTTGTTATATGGCGTACTTTTTAACCCATAAGTCCAATTTAAAGCGCCTGTTTTTTGGAATGATGATGTTGTTTACTTTAGCGAGTATATTTACCCTTACAGCCGCTTATTTAGAGCAGGCTTATATAAAAAGCTATCGAACTGGGATATTGTTTTCAGAAAAGACAGAATTAAAAGCAGATGCCAAAAGAACATCCAAAACACTCGCTACACTTCATGAAGGTACTAAAGTACTTATCTTGGAAGAAAAATCGCTGTGGGTAAAAGTCAAGTTAAACAATCAGCATACAGGATGGATTCCAAAGGAAGATTTTAAGGAGATCAAATAGTCACTTATTGCAACGGATTATTAAGGCATAACGAAATGACTTTATTAAACCTTTTGCTCTTGTTCTAACTCCTAAAAAAAGGCTTAATTGTGTCATACAAATAAGCCTTTTTCTATCTTAGTTAGGTCCATTTTATTTCTTAACAAGCGCGTCCGTATACAAGATATCTAAACGCCCTTCGGTTGCCAAAACAGCTGCCGATTCTACTTCGGTTTCGTTCTTTTTAACTTCCTCTCCTGTAAAATTAAACGTTGCTGAAATGATTTTTCGCTGACTATCCAATTTAAGTATATTCAGTTCTCCCGATATGGCCTTATATTCTATATAACGATCTCCAACAGTCTTCCAAAAACTAACATTTGCCATTCCATTCGCTTCATTTGAACCGATTACTATGCGGTCACCCGCTTTTATAGCTAGCTCAGAACGGTACTTTATGGTTAATTCGTCTCGTTTATTTTTATCGTCTTTTTGATCTAGTCCCCAAATTACTAAAACATATTCTTGAGTTTCTGCTTGTAGCGCATAAGTCGCCGTTAACTCTAGAGGCTGTGCCTCTTTGTGAATAATCTCGCCGTTATTATGGTGTGCCTCAACAGCGTTATGCGAAATAAATGCTGATTTATTTGTCTTAAAAGCCAAAATGTTTTTTCCGTCTTGAGTAACTTCTGGAAAACTGATTTGCGTTTTTACTAAAACACCAAAATCATAAGGGGACTCAGTCTTCGTGCAGGATGCCAAACTCAAACCCGCAATTAACACGCTAAAGATAATTTTTCTCACTATATATATCAATTTGATTAGTGCTGCGAAAATAACTAATAAATAAACAAATCAGCGTTATACATTACAAAATTTACAAAAAATAAGCAAACATACACCGATTACAATGCCATATTTTCTAAAAACCTCATCACTTTCATTTAACTCAGCATCCCTTCCCTTTTCTGTCAAAACAATAGTATCTCCAAGTCATGACATCAAAGTGCTCTTTAAAAGTAAAATTCCGATGTCATCATGTCTTAGTACCTAGCTTTGTTATTTTGTTAGAAATATAGGGGCTCTATCCTAAATCACAAAAAAAAACTTGTCCAACATCCATTTAGCACAATGATTGGATTGGATAGTGACTGCGCTTAAACACTAGTTGTTAGGCCTCAACGCGTTCGATACACTATGTCAAAACGCCCCTCGGTTGCTAAAATCAGCTTTAAATATTCATCCCTTTGTTCTGCTTCAAACTCAAAGGTTCCTGAAATGATATTCTTTTCGCTATCAATTTTAAGGATTTTAAACATCCCCGCTTTAGCGGCATAGACTTCTAACTTTTTCTGAAAATAACGCTTATACTCAAGAGTAGCCTTTCCTACAGCAGTTTCACTAGCAATCTCTAATTGATCACCCACTTGTAGTGGCCGGTCCGATCGGTAATGTATCCTTACTTCTTCTTCCCCATTATTCTGCTCCCTAGCCCAAATATACATCACATATTCTTGAGTATCTGTATCTAGATAATAAGAACTAGATAACTCTGGAGGAAGCGGTGTAGTAAATTCAATTAATCCCATAGAACCCAACTTTTCATTAGCTGTATGCGCAATAAACTCCGATTCACCGACTCTAAATGCAAAGGTGTTTTCTCCCGTTGTAGTAACATTGGGATACGTAATATAAACGCGTTCGCGGATAATTGGTTTCTTTTCCTGTTGGTTGTCGTCGCTTGAACAAGCAGCAAGACATAATCCAATTCCGAGCAATGCAAAAAAACTTTTTTTCATAATAAATGCTTTAGTAATAAATTTAAAAATAAATAAATAAAACGACCTAAACAACCGTTAAATCATTACAAGGCCACAATATATCAAAAAAAATGACAAGCAACGCAAATAAACAACTCCAATTTATGAAAAAATAACAAAAATAATCAATTATTGATGTGATATGGAAAATCATAGTCCTTTACACCGAATCAAAAATTACGGTTTTTGCGCCACAATAAACCGCCCCTTTTTCAGATGGCGTTCTACTCTTGAATAGCCATAAACGAGTCTTCAAAAAAAAATCCCCATAACAACTTAAATTGCTATGGGGATTAAAAAAATATTTTAAAATCTAAAAACTAGATTTGAATTGTTCTAAAAAGCGTACATCGTTTTCGTAAAACATACGGATATCACTGATTTGGTATAACAACATCGCCATACGCTCAATACCCATTCCGAATGCAAAACCGTTGTATTCGTTTGGATCGATATTACAGTTCTTTAAAACGTTTGGATCAACCATTCCACAGCCCATAATCTCTAACCATCCCGTTCCTTTAGTGATGCGGTAATCGGTTTCGGTTTTCAGTCCCCAATAAATGTCTACCTCAGCGCTGGGTTCAGTAAATGGAAAATAGGAAGGTCTTAAGCGGATTTTAGACTTGCCAAACATTTCTTTTGTAAAATACAAAAGCGTTTGTTTTAAATCGGCAAACGACACATTCTTGTCGATATACAATCCCTCTACTTGATGAAAAATACAGTGTGAACGCGAAGAGATGGCTTCATTTCTAAAAACACGTCCCGGAGAAATCGTTCTCAAAGGCGGTTTAAATTCATCCATATAGCGCACTTGTACGGAAGAAGTATGCGTTCTCAATTGCATTTCCGGATTGGTCTGTACAAAGAAAGTATCCTGCATATCTCTAGCTGGATGGTATTCTGGGAAATTCAATGCGGTAAAATTATGCCAATCGTCTTCGATTTCTGGTCCTTCTGAAACATTAAAACCAATATTGGAAAAGATGTCGATTACCTGATTCTTAACCAAGGATATCGGATGTCTCGAACCCAATACAATCGGACTTCCAGGACGGGTTAAATCGCCATAGTTTCCTTGTGAATCTTCTTTGGATTCCAATACCTCTTGAATAGATTTTACTTTATCCTCAATGGTAGTTTTTAATAAATTTATCGCTTGTCCAAATTCTTTCTTTTGATCATTAGGCACCGTTTTAAACTCGTTGAACAAGTCATTAAGGATTCCCTTTTTAGAAATGAATTTAATTCGAAAAGATTCAAGCGTTTCTTTGTTATCGGCTGTAAAGCTCTGGGCTTCTCCAATAAACTCTTTTATTTTATCAATCATTTTAAGTCAAGTAAAACGCAAATTTACGTCTTTTAAATTATACTGAAAATTATAAGCTTTAAAAAAAAATTATAAATTTATTATCCTATTCGATAATACCTCTTTCTATGAAATAAGACACTATGGCCTCTTTCATCAACACCGATTGTTCGCCTGCTTTTAATGCTGGTAGTTGCTCCTTAACGGTATAATGCGGCCAACCGTCTTCATCAAAACGTTCAAATTCATAATAACCATAAGGTTCTAACAAACGACAAATGGCAATATGCATTAAGTTTAACTTTTCGTCTTTTTTATATTTTTTATTCGGTTTCCCGAGTTCCTGTACTCCGATTAAATAAATAATCGCATCTAAATCTAATATATCGCCTTCTGCGAAACGGGTCGATAAAAAATTCACCACCAATTCCCATCGGACTTTTAACTGTTCGTCTCTAGCCATAATTCTGTTGAATATTTTACAAAGATACTACTTCCTTGTAAAACGAATTTATAATATCTTCGCATCAAATTGAGAAAAGGATGTTACTAATAGATTTATTGTGTTTACTGGGGTTGGTTTATGGTTTTTACAAGGGTTTTTCCAACGGTCTTTGGGTATCAATCGCTTCCTTTGTTTCCTTAATCATCGGATTGATCGGTGCCATTAAATTTTCTACAATCCTCAAAGATTTTTTGGGATGGGAAACCAAAATGTTACCGCTAATTGCCTTTGTATTAACCTTTTTATTGGTCATAATTTTGGTACACCTATTGGCAAAAACCTTAACTCAATTGTCTAAAGCGGTTTTCTTAGGTGGTTTAAACCGCCTTTTTGGAGGTGTCTTTGAATTTTTCAAAGCGCTACTTATCGCCTGCATTGTAATGACGCTTTTCCTTAAGGTCAATTTCAACAACTTTATGGCCTCTCAAGAAACCTTAGACAAATCGTATTTATACAGCGTAAACAAAAGCGTATCCGAACATATACTCCCAAGTGTTTTTAAATTGTTTGACGAATTGTTTGCGCAGAGTATGGAACAAATTACTTCATAATCATTTCGAAGTTTTTATCTATCTATTAAATAAAGTTAACCCCAGCATAATGCCTTCTTTAGACATGCCGTTGTGCAAACTGCGCACATAGTCTACACGTAAACCTCTAAATTTGCCAATACCGATATTGGAAAATCCGGCAGAGAATTCCTGATAGGGTTTTCGGTCGGTGGTGATGGCGTTGTGATAGCCCAATACCAGATTCCATTGCAAGGCATTTAACAACGGAATTTTATTCATAATAAAACCTTTGAAGTCGTGTTCTAAGTGGATCTCAGCAAAAGCTTTATTGGTACTCCACTCGTAATACGGCAATAAATTAAAAGCATTATTGTATTTGCCTTCCAAATTGACATGCGTCTGATTTCCATTAAAATGGTAGAAATCCATAAAGGCGATATCGTCGGCGCCAAAAAACTTCCCTGCTTTTAAATGATAACTGAAATCGCCTTTATTACTCCACGGCAATACTTGTTCCACAGCAGCTGATAAGAAATCGTATTGATACGCCTTAACGGAACCAGCAAATGCCTTTTCATAATGTAGTGATAAAACGGGGTATTTGGAAGAGGAAATGTTTATCTTCTGATTGGGTTGTGAGATGTATTTCTGATTAAATCTAAAGGCAGCTCCTATTTTCGCTTTAAAGAGATGGTGCTTTTCAAAACCCGCCTCAGCATAATTGGAAGCGTCTAATGGATTATTTGACGTATAAGATGCCTGGCGGTTAAAGATGACATAATCGGTATTATTAAACAAAGGCTTTCGTTGATTATACTCCAATGCTCCTGCAATCGCTATTCCGTTTGCAACCTCCTGGCTGTAGGTTGCATTGACGAACTCGCGGTTGTACAACTTCATATAATTGTCTTTAAACAATAACGAGCTGACGGTATTTACCCATTTTGAAATCGGTTGCTGATCGTTGAATTGTTCAACCGTTGTTCCTCCACTAATGCTGATTTTTTTACGGTCTATACTGTTAAATTGATGATGCGCCATTCCGACAACTCTCAAGCGATCTTCGGCAAAACCATAATTAAACAAAGTACCTATCTCGGTATTCGAACCCTTCTCTAAATTGGTCTTACGATATTTTAAACTCGTTCCAACATGCCATCCTTGTACGGTATTAAAGCCCGCTTCTCCAAATTCTAGTAGGCCGCCGTACTGGATACTATATGCCTTGGGCGTATTTTTATAAATATAACCCGTCAAAATATCATTCCAATTTAAACGATTGTTTTTACGGTCCAAGCTATCCATATAAACCGCAGAGTTTTTGAGTAGTTTTATACTATCCTTGACCGTATAATCCTTTAACTCTTCTGTAGTCAACGGAATTTGTCGGTGTTGTTGCCAATAGGCGTCGCTCACTTTATTTGCTGCTGGATCAAAGGTAACCATTTCTTTAGAAAAGGTTTTAGGCGCAAATTGATCCACAAATTCATAATTGCTAAACACATAAGAAAACTTCGCTTTGAGTTTAACCCCAAACAATCCTCCAATAAAATCAATCGATTGGACATTTTTAATCCAATTATCCAACGAAGCTTGATAGCTGTAATTCTGCACCAATTCCAATTTATCAATTATCGGTTCTTGCATCCGGTAACCCAATGCATCAAAAGCGACACCATAAATAGCCCAGCTCTCGTCAACAATATAAATATATCCTTCAAATACCGGCTCTTTATCGCGCTTCGGAGTTACCTTAATTCTATTGACAAGATGATCTCCTTCCAAAAAAGTGCCATCGAGTTTGTATTTATAGTAGCTAAAGGCATTTGATGCCAAGGGCGAAATCATCTTGACATCTACCCTTTGATTTAAGCTAATCGTCTCTTCATAAAAATCAAAAAAAGATTCTTTGGCGGTGTTAAAACTATAACCGTTATCATTACCACTAATTTTTGAAGCAATAATATGCTCGTTGAGTTTATCCGGTTTTTGATAGGCAATTTTCGACACGGTTTCCGATAGGTAAATAACACTCGGATTTAGAGAATCTACTTTACTGACTTCCTCTTGTCCACTTATCGCAACACTAACCCGCTTGGGTAACTTTAAAAGGGTCAAATTTCCCTTAGAATAAAAATCTACAGTAAATTTAGACGTATTTTTAGTGTTTAATTCCTTGTTTTTAATCGCACTTCGAATGATCTCATCGGCTCGATTTCCCCCTACCTGAATTACGATATCATGCATCATAAAATCTTCCTCCTGCATTTTTACATTTAAGACAACCAACTCCGTTTGCGCAGAAACGCGAAGTCGTTGGGTTTTATAGCCCAAATATTGAAAGTTTAGATAAACCGTTTCACCGCCTTGTTTATTTTGCAATTCGTATTCGCCCTTTTCGTTAGAGGCTGTACCTCGAGAAGTATTTTCTACTGTAATACTCGCATAGGCAATAGGTTGCCCTTTTTCGTCGGTTATTTTTCCTTTGATTTGGGCATATGACAACGCGCTAAACAACAACATTAAACAGGTAAACTTAAAGCTCATAGGTAGTTTGTGTTTTTAAGGTAAAATAGATGCTCTCGCCATACCGCTATGAAATTTGTCTTAAACAAACCCAAATACGGTAAGGATTCCGTAATTCTACAGACCGATTAAGTGTTAAATATAAACGAATATACTTCCCTTTAATAGGGTGTTAACTTAAATTTATAGATAAACTTTCGCCTTACATCGCTTTAAACCTTTTACTCGTAAGCGCCATCTCGTATTTTATCATCGGTTGGATGTGTTTTTTAAGTATATAAAAAAACAATACAGTCAAAACCAGAGCCGCTGCTTTAATCAGATTTTGAAATTCTACGGTGACAGCACTCAACAACAGACGAAAAAGGTTCGTTAAACTTAGTAAAAGCGCCAAGGAGGTAATACCGTATATTTGAAGGGCTACGGATTCTATTAACCACTTTTTATTTGTTTTTTTCTGTTGTTTCTTAATCTTTCTGTGATATGCTATCAAATCAACAACCAAGATGATTCCCGAACCTGCAAAAACCCACAAAAAGAAATTGTTAGCATACGCACCTAATTGAATTGTAATAAAGTATATCAAAGCAGCTAAAGCCGTCGTAAGGACTATTTTTGGAAGGCCGAAAAAAGACTTAAAGGATTTCCAAAATTGCTGATAATAGTAGTGTTTTAACTCCCATTGTCGCTTTTCAACCAAAACAGTAAATCCAAAAACACCAAATTTATCAAATTCGCTTTGTAGAATTTCCTCAAAAGAAAAATCCGGTTTTAGGCTCCAATTTTGTTCAATGGCAGTCGCCAAATGATCGACCAATTCTAATTGAACGTCGTAGTATTCAACAAAATGTTTGGCTGTAAATTGCTGTAACTCTTCGAAATCTACAGCTGTAAGTTGTCTCATTGAATTTTAAGCGTTTTTTTTTCTATTATTAAACTTTTCTTCATCGTAAAATATCCCAATATCAAACGAATCAAAACGGCTAAGCCTAAAAATAAAGGTAGGTAGACCCCCCAGTCTAATCCAAAATCGCGTTGTCCAGAACCATAGGATAAGAAACTCAATGCCAAGAGATAGACATTAAAGCCCAAGCATGCGAGAACACTCTTTTTTACATATTCATTTAAAACGGTTTTTTGACTGGAATTAAAAATTAGTGAGATGGTTTCTGTCAAAATCAGCATATTTATAATCAGTACGAGCAAAACACCATCTTTAATAACTTGGTCATCGACCTCATAGCCCCGTATGAGCAAAAAGACCGCTGTAGATACCACTGCAAAAACAGCGAGAAATTCTACATCCAATCGCCTCCATAATGCGGCAACCATTCGAGGTATGTTTTTATACATCCCCAATTTTTTGGTTTGCAGCTCTTTATGCCATAATTTAAATACCGTTTTCAAAGCCAAATCAAACGGCAAAGCCTCTTTGTAGATAAGCGCTTCCGTTTCTGAAGCGATATGATCCAAGATTTCCACTCTCAAATGATCGTATTTGAGATTATATTTTTCCAGCAGTATCTCTTCAATGATACCGATTTGATCCGTGTTTAAACTTTTCATGTTAAGTCAGTTTTAAATTTACTATCGACTGCATATTTTTAATAAAATTGTCGAGTTCCTCAATTAAATGATTGGTCTCTTTTACACCAGACTCTGTCAATTTATAATATTTTCGTATACGCCCATCAACGCGCTCCAATTCTACATCTAGAAAACCTTCCGATTCCAATTTATGCAAGGCAGGATATAGCGCACCTTCTGTTAAATTCATTTCTCCAACCGTTAATTCCTTCACTTTTTGAGTGATTTCATAGCCATACATCCTGCCATTTTGCTCCAATAATCGCATAATAACAGCATTTAAACTTCCTTTATATAATTGTTGTTGTTTTTTCATTTGTAGTCAATTAGGAATCCAAATATAAACAAAAAAACAATACCTATGAATTAGATGTATGTATTTTTAGCTAGAAACTAACATTTATCATGAATTAAACTCGTTTTGGTTTCGTATTTTTGCGTTCAGTAAACTCATAAACTATGTCAAGATTTCATTTATTAGCTATTAAAGAAGTTCGCAGAGAAACCCCCAATTCAGTATCTGTACTGTTTGACGTTCCCGATAGTTTAAAAGCTGATTACACCTTTATAGCCGGACAATACTTAAATATAAAATACAAATTTGAAGATAAAGAAATCCGAAGAGCCTATTCGATTTGTAGTACTCCTAAAAGTGGCGAATTGCGCGTTGCGATTAAAAAAGTAGATAGTGGCGTTTTTTCTACTTTTGCGAATACTGAATTGCAAGTGGGTAACACCCTCGAAGTGGGTACTCCCGAAGGCCGTTTTATACTAGAACCTAATCCGAGTGCACAAAACAACTATGCTGCTTTTGTAGCTGGAAGTGGTATTACACCTGTGATGTCTATTATACAAACCGTTTTAGAAGAGGAGCCTAACAGCAGTTTTGTATTGATCTATGGTAATAAGAAGGTTGAAGAAACCATTTTTCACGATGCCCTTCATCAATTGCAACAGAAATACATCAACCGCTTTTTTGTTCATTTCGTTTATTCCAAGGAACGCGAAGCAGAATCTTTGTTTGGGCGGATTGAGAAATCTGTTGTCAATTTTGTAATTAACAACAAACACAAGGAAAAGACGTTTGAGAAATTCTTTTTATGCGGACCTGAAGAAATGATCGACACCGTTAGTGCGGTTTTAAAAGAGCGCAACATCTCGGAAAAAAAGATTTTATTTGAGATTTTCACACCCAACAACGACGGTGCTAAACCGATTGATGCCGAGGGAACTGCTCGTGTTACCGTATTGGTTGACGACGAGGAAACCACTTTTGAAATATCGCGTAAAAACATTTTACTCGATGCCTTACTTAAAGAGGGTATAGACGCCCCTTATTCTTGTCAAGGCGGTATTTGCAGTTCGTGTATGTGTCGCATCCAAAAAGGAACGGCAATCATGCAAAAAAACTCCATACTTACCGATAGTGAAATCGAAGAGGGTCTTATTTTGTCTTGCCAAGCCATAGTGACCTCCGATGAAATCTATATCGATTTTGACGATGTTTAACAACTAGTGAATAGTGATTCGTGTGATTTTAGGTTTAACAAATAACTTAGGAAACACGAATCACTATATATTTTCCTACTGATTACTAATAATTCAGCTGTACCCATCCCTCTTGTTTTCCCGAAAGTGTAGTGAAGACATAAAAATACGTTCCATTGGGCAAACGGTCACCTGCCTTGCTTTGGCCTTTCCACTGGTTGGTATACCCATTTCCATACGAATAAACTTCCGTACCCCAACGGTTGTAGATGACCAAATCCAGAATCTTATAATTACTCAAATCCCAACTATCATTTAAACCATCACCATTAGGCGAAATCCCTTTGGGTATGATTAGACATACTTGACGTGTTACAGTGAAATGACTTTCATTTGAACACTTAGCATCATCTGATTTGGCATAAACATAAATGGTTTTTTCTTTTTCCAAAATGGGCTGGCCTGCGTACATTCGGGTTCCCTTCCCCTTAGGTTCTGTATAATAAGCATTGTCTGGGAGGCTAAGTTTGGGTAATGTAAAATACTGACATTGAACTATTACATCGGGAAATTTATCCACTTTCGCATTATCCTGTATAGTAACCACATAACTTGTTTCTTCATAGCAGCCGCTAACTGTATATTGCTGTATTAATGAAATTTGATGCGCGCCCACGCGTTCCAGAATATCTCCCTCTTTAAACTGTTGCCATTGACCTGCCTCCTTGATATAATACGACTGCATATCTCCTAATTCAGGGAAAATATAATTGCCACAAACTTCAACATTTGGTCGCTGTTCCGGCTGTTCTCCCGAAGTATAAATAATTGGGATTTCATATATTCGAACACATCCAAATCCCACTTGTATAATCCGAACAAATATGCTGCTTTGAGAATTATCTTCTGGTAATATGTATAAATTTGAATATTCAATCTCATTTTCTTGTCGTTCTGCATCAATCGATTTTCTATAATATTCGACTTGATATTTATGCCGATTAACTAAAAACAAACCTTCCGTTAGCTCATTTAAATCAATTTTTCTAGAAATAAGTGATAAACGACAAGTTTCTATCGGGCTAATCGGAGTTACCACATCGTTTTTGATATTATCATCAATCACCATCGCAAAAGTCTTCTCACAATTGATATCTGGGAAGGTAATACGCACTTCAAAATTTCCCATCTCTTCCGTGCGCAATATATTAGCAGTTTCCCCAGCCAATAACAGTCCATTTTTATACCAAGATATATTCATCCTCAACTCGCCATATTGCTCCGTCGGTACCCTAATGTACCATTCGTTTTTTTTACACGAATCAACAGCCAATTCTATTTCTTTTAAATTATGCTCAAAATCCTTCAAAAACATAGCCGATCCCCAATTGAAATTCAGAGTAGGGCCTGTCGATCCAATTCCAAACTTCAATCGATACTTTCTACCAACGGTTAAAACCGTCTCTTTGGTACGTAACTCCCTTGTTGTTAAGGCCCAATATATCAATGGATTATTCCAAAGAGCAGGAGCTCCTGTTAGCCATAATTCCGGAAAATCTCGATGAAGTATGCCTTCGTCAATCGGAAGGTCTGTTCCGGGAATAGTTGCAATGTTTTCCTTGTTTTGTGTTGTTAAATCGGTTAACCATATACCCATAAACCCTTTATTCATTCCTCTGGCAGCACCACTAATGACATAACTAATATCCAAATTATCCGTCAAAGCTATAAAATCAAATTCCATCACAGATATAGAAGCAGGCTCGAGTGTTACATTTCCAGGAATTCGCAACTGCAGGGCATTTAAATCGGCATCGCCCATCCAAACAGGAACGTTTCTTTGAAAGTACATAGATAACGCTATAGAAGACAGATTTAAACTTAAGTCACTTGTAGACAATGCTATACCTTTATCAAAATGAAAATCAGAATTGTTTTTTGTAAAATATCCGATGGAATGAAAAGCATTGTCGCTACCATCTCCTGACTGAAAATTTATGTTAGAATAAATATCACACTCTGAAGAGAGTACCTTTTCCTTAATCCAGCCCAAAGACGTACTTGTATTCGCATTTGCTTCTATATGCACATAAGAAACGTCCGGTTCTCTAATACATACTTTAAAATGAAGGTCGTTTTCAACAAGTATTTGATTTTGAGTGGGTATCGTTGCTCCACTTCCTAACACTAAATAATATTCCCGCCCGATAACTAAATTTGCCAAAGCCATTTGCTTGACATTGGAATCCGTACTCCCCAGCCGAAAGCCACCCAACGTAAATGCAAAACAATTGTTTGCATTTCGACTAAAATCACATGCCTCATAAACTCCTCCAAAAAACGTACTATCAGTAGATCGTACCTCTGGATTAGGACTATATACATCAAAAACACTTAAAACTTGGGTTGTTGAAAGAGCCCGGAATCTAAAAACATTTTTTTTTGCTACTGTTACTATATTCCCTCCACAACCAAAACTCATCGGCAATATTCCAGAGCCCTCAAAGGTCCCTTCTGCAAATTGCAAACAATCCTTCCCCATGTTAATTGGAACGTCAACCGCTGTAGCACAATTTAAATCTGGATCTATAGATTGCGCTTGAGTACTGTTTAGACCAAAATAAAAAAATATAAATAATAATAATTTTTTTGACATAATAACGAATAATATAGTTCAAATATAAACTTTTAAACATCACTCATGTTAAAAAATTAATTTTATTTATCTAAATTTTTCATAAAAAACTTAACGGATTCTGTTTAATCAGTTCGTTCTACTATATCTATTTGCCCTATTAAATTGGCTGCAATCCGTCAGAAATTTCCCTTTTTATTCTTTACTGCTTCCAAATTGCTAATAATTCAGCTGTACCCATCCCTCTCTTCTTCCTAAAAAAGTATTGATTACATAAAAATAGGTGCCGCTAGCTAAGGGCTTTCCACTTTTATCTTGACCCGCCCATTGATTGGTATAACCGTTTTTACGAGCGTACACTTCTAGCCCCCAACGGTTGTAGATAATCACATCCAAAACCCCGTGTTTACTCAAATCCCAACTGTCGTTAAAGCCGTCTCCATTAGGCGAAATTCCCTTGGGTATGGAACAATCTTGGTAAGTGACCGTAAATTGACTTTGGTCGGTACAGCTACTCGCGTTAGAAACCGCATACACATAAATCGTTTGCTCTCTTTCTAAAATCAGTTGCCCGGCATAAAGCCGCTCACCTTTTCCATCGGGTTCTGTATAATACCCGCTATCCAAAGAAACCAAAGGCGGTAGTATAAAATACTCGCAATGCACCACCGCATCTTCGATGACATCTGCTCTTACATCAGCTTCGACGGTTACGTTATAATTGCTTTCTTCATAACAACCCGATTCCCCATTTTGCTGTAAAACATAAATCTTATGGGT
>NZ_JAHKRA010000022.1 GCF_019345525.1 Flavobacterium sp. NKUCC04_CG
TGTTTCTTTTTTTTAACTCCGTTTCTCAAAGAACTTCTGCGGTAATGCGGGTGCAAAAGTAGCCCTTTTTTCTAGCTTTCCTAATCTTTTGGAAGTTTATTTTTGGTATTTTTTATGCTCTTTTCTTAACAGACTAATTACCGCTACTTTACCTTTAGCGCTGATACTTAAAAAAGCGGATACGCGGATAGGCGGATAGGCGAATTCGCCTTAAAGTGCTGTAGGTTTAAAATTGCTGTGTTCTGTTAACTATTCTTGAAGGCGGATACGCGGATGGGCGGATACATTTATACGCTTTGGAGCGTTGTGGTTATAAAATTGCTCTTTTTTGTAATTTATTCGCGAATGGACGAATGGACGAATAGGCTCATAAAAACCATACCTATATAATGAAGGGGGATACGCGGATGGGCAGATGGGTGAATTCGCTTGGGAGGGCTGTGGCTGTAAAATTGCTCTTTTTTGTAATTTATTCGCGAATGGACGAATGGACGAATGGACGAATGGACGAATGGACGAATGGACGAATGGACGAATGGACGAATGGACGAATCAGCGAATAGGCTCATAAAAACCATACCTATATATAAGGAATGCAGATACGCGAATGGGCGGATAGGCGAATTCGCTTTAAAATGCTGTGGGTTTAAAATTGCTGTCTCTGGTTATTTATTCATGAATGCAGATACGCGAATAGGCAAATGGGCAAATTCGCTCGGGAGAGCTGTGGGTTTAAAATTGAGGTATATAAATTAAGAGCACTCGCGAATAAGCGAATGGACGAATCAGCGAATAGGCTCATCAAAACCATACCTATATGATGAAGGCGGATGCGCGGATGGGCAGATGAACGAATTCTAAAAAAACAACAGCAGTTATATCGAGATAACAGCCAAAAAAATTACTTTTGCAAAAAAAAGTGAATATCAAACTCATCACTATAGGCAAAACTGATCAGTCGGCACTTCAGACACTGATAGAGGATTATAACAAACGCTTAAATTTTTATGTCAAATTTGAATTGGAAGTGATTCCAGATATCAAAAACGTAAAAAATCTTTCCGAAAGCAGCCAAAAGCAAAAAGAAGGAGCACTAATTTTATCTAAATTAGCCGCTACTGATCATTTAATTTTGCTCGATGAAAACGGCAAATCATTTAGCAGCGTCGACTTTTCTATCGAATTGCAAAAGAAAATGAACTCTGGAATCAAAACTCTAGTATATGTTATAGGTGGACCTTATGGTTTTTCTGAAGAAGTATACCAACAAGCCAAGGGAAAAATATCCCTATCCTCTATGACTTTTTCACATCAAATGATTCGTCTATTTTTTATTGAACAACTCTATAGAGGTTTTACGATATTACGCAACGAACCCTACCACCATCAATAAATTCGCTCAATAGAATCCAATTTTTGATTCAGTGAATCATTTTGTTCTATCCTAATTCTATTTTGCAAGTACTCCTCAAAAGTTAAGGTCGCACTAAAACACAAATGTACTATAGGTAAAGATGCAGTGCGCTGTCCTAATTCATCCCACTGCACTTGCTCATCCTCCAAAAACAAATCGTTTGAGCCGTTAAAATACAACATGTTTTTAGTTGTATCCGGTCGCTTAAATTGATAGTCAATATATTGAAATGGAAAAAACGCCAAATTTTTATGCAAGGTATCTGCATAGGAAAAGAACACTTCCTTATCATCGCTATGCGCCTTATCAGCGTATTTTTTATCCTTTAATTTCTGTACTTCCTCCAAAACCATCTTAGCATTCAAATCTCTCTCAACCGAGAAAACCCAATTGGTACCTCCTACCGCATTGGTTCTATTGACCAAAACAGCATTGCTTTCTTTTTCCTTAGTAAAATATACCGGAGAGTGATCGGTTATTTCACTGACTACTGTAACATTGTGACGCGTTAAATTTAATTCTTTTTTCGAACAAGCAACCAGTCCCAAAAGCACAACGGCAACTAAAGCTATTTTTTTCATCATCGAAATATTATTGTTTTATTAAATTTTATCTGACTACGATTTACACAGGAGAGCAATACACTAACACTGTGAACCGGTTTTATTTTAAAAACTGCATCAATTGAATCGTTTGAACAGCTTCTTTAACATCATGTACTCTTAATATATTCGTCTTTTTAGTCAATGCCACAGCATGGAGTACAGAAGTACCGTTTAAGGCATCTTCAGGACCAATTTCCAGCAATTTGTAAATCATCGATTTTCGAGAAACCCCCACTAAAAGCGGCAATCCTAACAAACTAAATAGTTGCTGATTTTTTAATACCTCAAAATTTTGTTCTGTAGTTTTAGCAAAACCATAACCAGGATCTAGGATGATATCTTTAATTCCAAACCGCCTAGCCGAAGCCACACGTTCAGAAAAATAAAAGTTCATTTCTGCTACAATGTCTTTATAGTCTGTTAATGTAACCATCGTATTTGGGGTTCCTCTCATGTGCATCATGATATAAGGAACATTTAACCGCCCTATAACTTCCAACATCTTAGAATCCAAATACCCTGCAGAAATATCATTAATAAGAGCCGCTCCATTATCCACGGCACTTTCCGCAACCTTACTCCTAAAGGTATCTACAGAAATAATGGTTTGAGGAAACTCTTTTAATATCAAGTTAATTACCGGCAATAACCGTTGGGTTTCTTGTTCTTCTGATACCCACTCTGCATTGGGTTTTGAAGAATAAGCCCCAATATCTATAAAAGTAGCACCATCCATCAACATTTTTTCAGCCTGATTTAGAAAATCAAGATCCGTTCGGTATTTACCACCATCAAAAAAAGAATTGGGCGTTGTATTTAAAATCCCCATGACTTTGGGAGTTGAAATATCTACTAAGTTTCCTAAGCAATTAATAGTCATTTTTATTTCTATATTGTATTTTTACCATTCTAAGGAATCAAAATCGCTTTTTAAATTTTAAATAGCAGAGTTTATTCCTATTTTTGACACAATTATCATACAAATATACTCTAAATGAATACGACTTCTAATCAATTTGACCAAGTAATTACCGTGTGTCGCAATCTTTATCAAAAAAAAATGAAGGATTATGGATGTGCTTGGAGAATCCTACGTCTGCCCTCTTTAACGGATCAAATTTTCATTAAAGCACAGCGCATTAGAAGTTTACAAAACAATAGTGAAAGACGTATAAATGAAGATGAAACCTCTGAATTCATAGGAATTATTAATTATTGCATTATGGCTTTAATTCAATTGGAAAAAGGGGTGGTAAATCAACCCGACCTAAGTTTTGATGAAGCACTACAGCTATATGACCAACAAATTGCCTTAACCAAAGCTTTGATGGAAAACAAAAATCACGATTATGGGGAAGCCTGGCGCGATATGAGAGTGAGTTCCTTAACCGATATTATCTTACAAAAATTACTTCGCGTAAAACAAATCGAGGATAATCAAGGAAAAACCTTGGTTTCTGAAGGTATTGATGCCAATTATCAAGACATGATAAACTACGCTGTTTTTGCTTTAATTTTAATGGGATTTCCTGAAAAAGAATAAGTATACTCACGCACATCGACATAAAAATTTAATTGAAGTTCATTTAAACATAAAAAACACAAAATAACTATTTATGAAAATAATCGCACAACTTTCGAGACTTATAGTCGGCATCTTATTTATCATTTCAGGTTTGGTTAAACTGAATGACCCCGTAGGTTTTTCTTTTAAATTAGAGGAATATTTTTCCGAAAGCGTTCTTAATCTTCCTTTCTTTGAGCCTCATGCCTTGGCCTTAGCAATAATTTTAGTTATTGCAGAAGTGCTGTTGGGTGTAGCTCTGTTGTTGGGTTTCAAGAAAAAACTCACTTTGACCCTTTTGTTTTTAATGATATTGTTTTTTACTTTTTTAACTTTCTACTCTGCCTATTTCAACAAAGTTACAGACTGTGGTTGTTTTGGAGATGCGATTCCACTAACTCCTTGGAGCTCATTCACTAAAGATGTAGTATTGTTGGTTTTAATTTTGATTATCATCTTAAACCAAAAATATATTCGACCTGTCTTTAGTTGTAAAATATCCGGTATCGTTCTCCTTATCACTTTGCTTTTATGTTCCTTTATGGGTTATTGGGTTTTAAATCACTTACCTTTAAAAGACTTTAGAGTTTATAAAGTAGGCACCAATATCATGAAAGGCATGGAAATTCCAGAAGGAGCAGCGAAATCCGTTTATGAAATGTCGTTTCTATACCGTGTTAATGGGGAAGAAAAACGTTTTACAGACAAAGAATTAGGTAACTTACCTGCAGATGCAGAATTTATCAGTAGAGAAGACAAGATGATCAGTCAAGGTTTCCAACCACCTATTCATGATTTCACTATGGAAAAAGATGGTGAAAGTTATTTGGAGGCTATGATGGCTGAACCCAAATTGATCATGATTGTAACTTACAACCTGTCTCGTGCAGATGAAGATGGTTTAGCCATTCTGAGCGATTTTGCCAAAACAGCTACGGCTAAAGGATATAAAGTAATTGGTATGACCGCATCAAGTACGGATGAAATTAATGCATTAGTACAGAAATATCAATTGCCATTTGACTATTATACTTGCGACGGAACTACCTTAAAAACTATTGAACGAGCCAATCCAAGCATCGTTGTATTAGAAAATGGAACTATAGTAGAAAAGAAACATTGGAAGGATGCGTCCAAAGTCAATTTAAAATAATATTAAACTTTGATATCTTATTTTTTCAACAAACTATTCTATGCCTTTTTTACGCTATTTGGAGTAGTAACTTTAGTTTTCTTTTTGTTTAATATACTGCCGGGAGACCCGGCTAGGATGATGCTAGACCAAAATGAAAACTCAGAACAACTGGCTATAGTAAAGAAAAAATATGGATTTGATCAAACTTTGTCCAAGCAGTATTTGCTTTATCTTAACGATTTATCTCCCCTGTCTATACACAGCACTCAAACAGGGGATTATACGTATTGTACCCCAGGTAAATATAAAGAGTGGTCTTTAGTAAGTTTTAAGCACACTCAACTGGTTTTAAAAAAACCATATTTGAGAGAGAGCTTTCAAAAAAACGGTAAGGAAGTTAGTACCATTATTGCCGAAACTTTACCAAACACAGTTTTCCTCGCTATATTTGCTATCGGAATAGCGTTGTTTTTAGGGATTGTATTGGGGATTTTCTCCGCTTTACACAAAGACAGTTGGCTAGACAAGAGCATTGCCATTTTCAGTACTTTCGGAATGAGTATTCCTTCCTTTTTTAGCGCGATACTCTTTGCATGGATTTTTGGTTTTCTATTGCACGACTGGACTCATTTAAACATGACTGGAAATTTATATGAAGTAGATGATTTTGGAAATGGTAAAACACTCCAACTTAAAAACAGCCTATTACCCGCTATTGTTTTAGGAATTCGTCCCTTGGCTGTAGTGATACAATTGATGCGTAACGCCCTATTAGAGGTTTTAAATCAGGATTATATAAGAACGGCAAAGGCCAAAGGCCTGTCCACTTGGAATATCGTTTACAAACACGCTTTAAAAAACGCCCTTAATCCTGTGATAACTGCCATATCTGGTTGGTTTGCTTCTATGCTCGCTGGGGCTGTTTTTGTAGAATATATATTTGGATGGAATGGTCTCGGAAAAGAAATCGTAGAGGCATTAAATACTTTAGACCTACCCGTCATCATGGGTTCGGTATTAATCATTGCAATTACTTTCGTATTCATTACGATTTTAGTAGATTTGATATATGCCTATTTAGACCCTAAAGTCAAACTAAAACAATAAATTACTCACCTATGAAAAAGTTACTCTTATTGTTCGTAGCCGTAACGGCTTTGGTTGCATGCAGCCCTAAAGCAGAACAGCATGAATTCTCCAAGCAAGCTTTGAGCGAGGAGCTTATCGGTTTAGATGGCAAGAAAATCACCTTTGATGAGATTCTAAAAAGACATGAAGGCAGCACTGTTGTTATTGACGTATGGGCATCTTGGTGTCCCGATTGCATTAAAGGCTTCCCCAGTTTAACCGAATTGCAAAAACAATTTCCCGATGTTGATTATGTGTTTTTATCAGCTGATAAAACCCAACAAACATGGAAAGAATCCATTGAAAAATACAACCTACAGGGAGACCATTATTTCATCACCGACGGAATGAAAGGAAATTTTGGAAAATCGATTACACTAGATTGGATTCCGCGATATATCGTGGTTGATAAGACCGGAAAAATAGCTTTGTTTAAAGCTATTGAAGCCGATGCACACGAATTAATTACAGTATTAAAAAAATTAAAATAACATGAGACATTCCATCGTTGCTGGAAACTGGAAAATGCATAAAAACGCATTAGAAACAGAAGATTTATTGAATGAATTGATTGAGAAACTCCCAACCGACAAAGAAGTAGAAATTATTGTTGCGCCGGCGTTTACCAATCTATCTTCGGCTGCTCAGCATCTAGAATATACCAATATTGGCGTTGCTGCCCAAAATATGCATCAAGCTGAAGGCGGCGCTTTTACCGGTGAAATATCGGCTAGTATGTTAACGAGTATCGGTGTGAACACCGTTATACTTGGTCATTCTGAAAGACGACTCTACTTTAAGGAAACCAATGCACAATTGGCTGACAAAGTCAATACGGCAATAAAACACGAAATGCGTGTGATTTTCTGTATTGGAGAGGAACTGAAAGACCGTCAGACAAAACAACATTTTAATGTTATTTACAACCAATTGACCGATGGGTTATTTCACTTAAAAAAGGAAGAGTGGCAGAATATAATCCTTGCTTATGAGCCGGTTTGGGCAATAGGCACAGGAGAAACAGCCTCACCTGAGGAAGTTCAAGAAATGCATGCCTATATCCGCAATCAAATTTCAAGAAAATACGACGAAACCGTTTCGGAAAATATTTCCATTTTATATGGTGGAAGTGTTAAACCAGAAAATGCTAAAGAACTGTTTTCTCAAACCGATGTTGACGGAGGCCTTATTGGTGGCGCTGCCTTAGTCGCTGAAGATTTTGCGCTTATTGTAAACGCAATCTAATAGTAACTGATAAATAAAATCAAAAAAGTTCGTCTAAGACGAACTTTTTTTGATTAAATGAAATGGTCTAATCCAGATCACAAAGAGCTATTCCGCGGACCAACGTCGTTTCTGATTTAGTTTTTCTTCTTCTTCCAAAACTTCAGCAGGTAAAACTTTTAGAAAAGACGGATGTTGCTCAATAGCAAATTCTATTTTCTCAACAATTTGTTCAATAGTATCGTTGTCGTAATCAATTTCCAAAGGTTGTTTGATAACCATGGATTGAAGAATCCCTTTCTTTTTAAGATACAATCCTTTTTTGTCGAATGAACGTCTAAAACCATCAATGACTATAGGAACAACTATCGGGCGATGTTGCTTAATAATATGAGCGGTTCCCTTGCGTACCGGTTTAAAAGAGGAGGTGGTTCCCTGTGGAAAAGTAATCACCCAGCCATCGTCTAAAGCTGTTTTAATATTCTCGATATCATTTGGATTCACCGCTTTTTTATCTTCAATATCAACTCCCTTTGCACGCCAAGTGCGCTCTACGGTAATCGCACCCATATAGGATAGTATCCGCGGCAGAATTCCAGAGCTTAGCGTCTCTTTAGCGCCTACATAATAGATATTCAACTTAGGATTCCAGATATAAAATATATTTTTAATCGAATCGACCCGTCCTTTTAAACTCGCGTTAAAAACGTGAAACATCGCGACGACATCTGCAAAATAGGTTTGATGATTCGAAATAAACAATACGTTAGTCTCTGGTAGTCCTTTGATAATCTCAGATCCCTCAATCTTTAAGTCATTAAAGCCCCTAAAACGTCGATGGGTTAGAAATCCGAAGATTCTAATTAATATTTTCTTTATAAAAAGAATGTGCCCAAATGGATTCCGTTTGAATAGTTTCATGAGTTTATTTAAAATCAGGCGCTAAATTAGGGATTTTGGATTAAAAGAGCACCTTTCTTAAGGTTTCTTTTAACTCACTTAACATCATAGCTGTTGCTCCCCAAACGATATGATTATCGATTAGGAATGCCGGTACATCAATATTAACAGCATAACTGGTATTCATCTTGACCATCTCTATAATTCGATCATCTAATAAATCTTCCAGAGGCATCTCAATTACTTGTGCCACTTCTGTAGGTTGCAAAACAAACTTTAAATCAGTTGTTGCAAATCCCAGAAATGGAGAAACTATAAAATTACTCGGAGGTATATAAATTTCCGATAACGGCTTAATGATTTGAATTTTATCTTCCGTAATCCCCACCTCCTCTCTGGTTTCTCTTAAAGCTGTCTGAGTAAGATTATCATCTGTCAAATCTTTTTTACCTCCTGGAAAGGCAATTTGTGATGAATGAATTCCGGGATATTCCGCTCTTTCAATCAATAATAGATTGGTTTTATTATCTTTGGGGTATAACAAAATCAGTACCGCTGATTTTTTTGGGTTATACCTTTTATAATCTTCCGTTTCCAAATATTTTATGCGTTCTAGAGGAGCCATCTTTATATGAGCCTTTAGTGCAAATAAAGGCTGTGCTTTAATAGCGGGAACGTTTTTTATAAATTTATCGTAATCCATAATTCGTTGATTTCAAAAAAATCTACTATAAATATACTTAAAAAAAACAGATTCTAAACCATGTTTACCAAAGAAGAAGCCCAACAATTAAGAAAAGAATTCTGGATTGCTTTTGCCGAAAAGTACCCGAGAAAATGGTTATTGCATCATACAAAAATCAAAGATTTTTCTTTCAAGTTTTTTGCAGACTCCAAAAAAGCACAAGTTCTTTTAGACATTGAACCTAGAGATCCCGAAAAGAGAACGATTTATTTTGAAAAAATAGAGTCTTTAAAAACCATCCTATTAGAAGAGCACCTTCCTGAAGCTATATTCGAACGCGAGTTTTACTTAGAAAACGGAAAATTAATCAGTAGAATATGGGTACAATTAGACCAAGTGAGTATAAATAACAAAAAAAGCTGGGACGCTATTTTCGACTTTTTTTATGAACATATGAATGCCTTTGAATTGTTTTTTTACGAATACGAAGAATATATCAAAGATTTAGAGCTAAACACCTAACTTAACTACAAATCGCGTTGGCGTCAATTTGGGCGTACTTTAGCAGCTGTTGAAAATATTTAAAAAAAGAAAGTTATTTTTTTATATCTTTCTTTTTTTAAATACAAAAAATGCCTAGAAAACTTTTCCTTATTTTCTTTCTTACTTGCCTACTTTTCACAAAAGCTTACTCACAAGTCTCACCTGTAAAAAAGGATTCGACTAAGGCTATAGAAAAGATGGAGAAGATTGAAGATTTTTCTAAAAAGAGAAAATTTACCAGATTTATTCAAAAAATGGTATTTAGAAAACCCAAAGGCCATAGTAAGACCAATGCTCCTGAAATAGAGATTGATCGTAACTTAGAATTGGGGCAAGGAAAAATTATTCGTAATATCAACATCACTACTTTAGATCCTTTTGGTTTATCGGAATCCGATACGGCAAGAGTTCCTACGAAAAAAGTAGAAACATTGGGAAACCGTCTGCATCTTAAAACCAAAAGTTTCACCATTCGAAACTTGTTAATGTTTAAGAAAAACCAACGTTTTGACTCGTTAGTCATCAAAGAATCCGAACGTATAATCCGTACACAACGCTATGTAAGACGGGTATTAATCCGTCCTATCCCGATTCCGAATAGCCCCGATTCTGTCGATGTTTCCATACGTGTATTGGATTCTTGGAGTATATATCCAACGGGTTCCCTATCGAGTTCAACAGGTCGACTACAAATAGTTGATCGTAATTTTGGAGGTTTCGGACACGAATTTTCCAATCAATATAAAATGCGTTTCAACGAAAATAAAAAAGCCTATAACACCCAATATCGCGTCAATAATATTTACAACACCTTTGTATCTACAAACCTTTATTACGACAGTGATTTAGATGAAAACTATATCAAAAGCTGGAACATAGAACGTCCCTTTTATTCGCCTTACGCCAAATGGGCTGGAGGGGCACAATTCTATCAACGATTTTATAGGGACTCCTTACCCGACGCGAATAAAAAGTATAGCATGCAGAATTTTAAGTACAATATCAAGGATTTTTGGGCTGGATATTCTCTACCGATATCCAAGAAATTGGGACCTGAAAATGAGATAACCAATTTAATATCTTCTGTACGGTACTTTAGACAGAAATATACCGAAAGACCAACATTTGACTATGATACTCTGAGTTTTTATTCCAATCAAAAGTTATACCTTGCTTCTATTGGAATCAGTTCTGTCAATTATGTACAAGATAAATTTTTATATAACTACGACATTATTGAAGACGTTCAAGTAGGTAAATTATTCGCTATCACCGGGGGAATGCAGGAGCAAAATGGAAAAAGGCGTTCCTATTTTGGCGCTCAATTTGCACTCGGACGGTATACCCGTTACGGCTATCTCTCCACCAATATAGAATGGGGTAGTTATTTTTATGGAAAGAATCCGGAACAAAGTGCCTTTAAGATAGAATTGACCTATTTTACCAAGCTGATGCACATGGGTAATTGGCGATTTAGACATTTTGTACAACCCCAATTGATTATCGGTTATAACCGTGAACAACACGTGGGCGATGAGTTACGCATTGACTCTAGCACAGGTATAGAAGGTTTTAATGCAGAAAAGTTACGCGGTACCAAACGAGCCATGTTGTCATATCAAATACAATCTTATGCTCCAACAAATTGGAATGGATTTCGTTTTAACCCCTATTTCAATGTAGAACTCGGTATGTTGGGTGATGAAAACAACCGTTTTTTAAACGATAAGGTCTATTCTAAAATAGGACTCGGAGTAGTAATTAATAATGATTATTTGGTATTTAGCAGCATCCAACTGTCGTTGGCATACTATCCAAGCATGCCCGATCGAGACGGTAGTGTAATCAAAACCAACGTACTTCGAAATCACAATTTTAGTTTGCAGAGTTTTAATTACGGCAAACCTACTACAGTTTCGTATCGTTAAATGTTGTAATTAATTCAATCCTAACTACAGCATGTTGTCGCGGTAAATTTTTTATCGTTTCACAAAATTCCAAAAACAAGCTATAATACAAAAAGGGCCGCTTTATAACAAAAAGCAGCCCTTTTAAATATTTTATTTCCAAAATCTACATTTCGGTTTCTTTGAAAATGTGTTTGATAATCTGTATATCCTCTATAGTTAATTCAACATGGCGTCTGTCCATAACCACTTTCATGGTTTCCAATGTTTTTTCCAACTGGTAAACGGTACTGTTTTCACAACCACCCCAAGTGAAACTCGGAATAAATGTCTTTGGAAAGCCTGCACCAAAAACACTGGCGGAAACTCCAACGACTGTTCCTGTATTAAACATGGTATTGATACCACATTTACTGTGATCGCCCATCATCAAACCACAAAATTGCAGTCCGGTGTCTTCGTAATCATCCTGTTCATAATTCCACAATTTTACCGTCCCATAATTATTTTTCAAATTGGAATTGTTGGTATCTGCACCTAAATTACACCATTCACCAATGACAGCATTGCCTAAAAAACCATCGTGCCCTTTGTTGGAATAAGCAAACAGGACGGAGTTACTCACTTCACCGCCCACTCTACAATGCGGTCCCACAGTGGTAGCACCGTAAATTTTGGTACCCATTTTAACCTGTGCTTCCTCGCATAAGGCAAATGGTCCGCGAATAATAGATCCTTCCATAATTTCAGAATCTTTACCTATGTATATAGGCCCCGTAGTAGCATTTAGAGTCACAAACTCCAATTTAGCTCCTTCTTCAATAAAGATATCTTGATGTCCTATGGCATTGACGCTCGACGGTATCGGCTCTGAAATTCGATCTTCGGTTAGAAATTCAAAATCTTCGCGAATTGCTTGGTCATTTTTCATAAAAATGTCCCACTTATTCGCGATTTGCATCAAATCTCCCGTATAGTTTATAGCTTCATATTGATCAAAATCAATTTCCTCTTGAGAATCTTGCGTGTAAAAAGCTACTATTTCCTCTTGATAAAAAATAGCTTGAAGCGGTTCTAAAGCCTGCACCATTTCAATCAAAATAGGGTTCGGCAAGAACGAAGCATTGATCATCACATTGTTATCCATTTCCACCATGGGAAATTTATCACTCAAGTATTCTTCTGTAACCGTAGTAGTGGTATACCCCAATTGTTTTTCCCACTTTTCACGTATGGTCAAAATACCAACGCGAATATCGGCTACAGGTCGCGTAAAAGTAAATGGCAATAAAGCCTCGCGAACAGATCCGTCAAAAAGTATATAGTTCATCTCAATAATTCATTTATAAACTCAAAGTTAAAGCATTCCTGATTAAAAAAAGTAGGATTACTTCTTTTTTATAATTTGACCAAGGATTTTATTTTATAAGCCACTTTGCAATAAGGATGGAAGTGATATCCTTTTGTGGAGCCAAGCGTAACAAAAGATAAAACGAACAGCCTGGCCCGAAGGGATTGCCAAAAAAAAAGCCTCCCCGAAGGAAGGCTTTAGTATGTGAAAATCTCTAGAATTATTTAGAGAATTTTGCGTATTTCGTTTTGAATTTATCAATACGTCCTGCAGTATCGATAAGTTTAGATTTACCTGTGTAAAAAGGGTGAGATGTTCTAGAAATCTCCATTTTGAATACTGGGTAAACAACGCCATCAACTTCAAGAGTTTCTTTTGTATCAACGGTTGATTTGGTGATGAATACGTCTTCATTTGACATATCCTTAAATGCTACTAATCTGTAATTCTCTGGGTGAATACCTTTTTTCATGATGTAAATCTTTTTATTAATTGGCCATTTTGACTTTTGAAGCTTTCTACTTTCATAGAAAGGTATAAAGGTTCCACAGCTTTTTTATTTGTAATTCTTTTTATTATCAGTTTGCAAATTTACAACTAAATTTCAATTATCAAACTTTCCGGTCATTTTTTTATAGGTAGTTTCTCTTTTTTTAAAATTTGTCGTGAGCAAAATTCCTATATTTGTACCTTATATATATACAAACCGATCTCATGAACGACGTTATCAAGAAAAATGGACTACAATTTGGTGCAATTTTATCCGCCTATTATATCGTTACTACGCTCCTTATGTTCTTTTTCAATCAAAACCTATTTGTCAGTATCCCCTTTGGGTTTGCCAGCATTTTTGTTTCCTTAGGTATAGGTGTTGTAGCCTTATTTTGGGCTAAGAAGAAACTCAACGGATATATTACTTTTAAAGATGCATTTACCTCCTATTTTATAACGATAGTGATGGGATTATTAGCACATATTGTCATTACTTATTTACTGTTTAATTTAGTTGACCCATCAGCAAAGGAGACCATTAAAGAATTGACCATCGCATTTACTCAAAAAAACATGACTAGTCTTGGTGTAGAAACGGAGACCCTAAATAAAACTATAGAGCAGATTCGAGAAGCTGATAATTTCAATTTAGGCAATTTGGTTAAGTCATTTGCCTGGAAAACGCTTTTGTATTCCGTTGGAGGAATGCTTATTGCTTTGGTATTTAGAAATCAAAATGAACCTACCCGCTAATCTATGGATATCTCTCTAATAATTCCCCTGTTAAATGAGGCGGAATCGCTGCCTGAACTTCATTCTTGGATTAAGAAAGTTATGGACCAAAACGGCTATAGCTACGAGGTTCTATTTATAGATGACGGTAGTAAGGACGATTCGTGGAACATCATTAGTCAATTGTCGGAAATGCATCCGGAGGTACAAGGCATCCGTTTTTTAAAGAATTATGGAAAGTCTCAAGCTTTACACGCTGGGTTTGCTCAGGCAATCGGTGAAGTAGTCATTACTATGGATGCCGATTTACAAGATAGCCCAGAGGAAATTCCCGGTCTCTATCAAATGATTACGCAAGAGAATTACGATTTGGTATCGGGTTGGAAAAAGAAACGTTATGATGCGGTATTGTCCAAAAACTTACCTTCAAAACTATTTAATTGGTCGGCTCGGAAAACCTCTGGTGTGCAATTGAACGATTTTAATTGTGGGCTAAAAGCTTATAAAAATGCCGTTGTCAAAAACATAGAGGTTTCAGGAGAGATGCATCGCTATATACCCGTACTGGCCAAAAATGCCGGTTATGATCGTATCGGTGAGAAAATCGTGATTCATCAGGCTCGAAAATACGGTACCACAAAATTTGGTATGGATCGTTTTATCAACGGTTTTTTAGATTTGATTACCATTTGGTTTATCTCTAAATTTGGTAAGCGCCCGATGCATTTATTCGGTGCTTTAGGAGTTATGATGTTTTTTATTGGTTTTGCCTCGGCCTTATATATAGGGATTAAAAAACTCCTAAAACTCTATCATAATGAGGCGGCTATATTGGTAACTCAAGACCCTTGGTTTTATATTGCCTTGACCACCATGATTATTGGAACTCAGTTTTTCTTGGCTGGATTTTTAGGCGAGATTATATTGCGAACTAAAAACAAAGAAAAAAGATATAAAATTGCAGCTACAACGCAGCTGTAATTGATAAAATATGTGATTATGAAGTTAGAACAAACCTTACTAGACCAGGCAAATGCGTGGTTAACACCTGTTTTTGATGAGGATACTCAGCGTCAGGTCAAAGCAATGATAACCGCATCGCCTAAGGACTTACAAGAGAGTTTTTATAAAAATCTCGAATTCGGTACTGGCGGAATGCGCGGTATTATGGGAGTAGGAACCAATAGAATCAATCGTTATACCTTGGGTAAAAACACTCAGGGCTTATCCAACTATTTAAAAAAATCATTTCCCAATGAACCGATAAAGGTAGCCATAGCTTTTGATTGTCGCCATAACAGCCAATCTTTGGCTAAGGTGGTAGCCGATGTATTTAGCGCTAATGGTATTCACGTTTATCTGTTTTCAGAATTACGCCCTACTCCAGAGCTGTCGTTTGCTGTAAAATATTTGGGATGTAAGGCAGGTATTGTTTTAACCGCTTCACACAATCCACCGGAATACAACGGTTATAAAGTATATTGGGAAGATGGAGGTCAATTGGTACCGCCTCAGGACGGCGAAATCATTGCTGAAATCGAGAGTCTTACTTATGATGCTATTCAATTTACTCCAACGGAGTCGTTGATTGAATACATCGATCGCGAAGTAGATCAAGCCTTCATCAAATCAAGTATCGAAAACGCGAGTTTCCATACACCAGAGAAGGCAAAAATAGATTTAAAAGTAGTTTTTACCTCATTGCACGGTACTTCGATTACGATTACTCCGACTGTTTTACTACAGGCAGGGTACACCGATCTTCACATTGTCAAGGAACAAGCCATACCCAACGGCGACTTCCCCACCGTAAAATCACCCAATCCAGAAGAACCCGAAGCTTTAGCTATGGCATTGCAACTAGCCGACGAAATTCAAGCCGATATCGTGATCGGAACAGATCCCGATTCAGACAGACTTGGTGTTGCTGTACGCGATAACAACGGTAAAATGATTTTGCTCAACGGCAATCAAACCATGGTGATTATGACTGCATTTTTGTTGGAGCAATGGAAACAAAACAATAAATTAACCGGTAATGAATTTATCGGATCAACTATAGTATCTACTCCAATGATGTTGGAACTGGCCTCGGCTTATCAAGTAGAATGCAAAGTAGGACTAACCGGATTTAAATGGATTGCGAAAATGATTCGCGATTTTCCAGAACAAAAATTCATTGGCGGTGGTGAAGAGAGTTTTGGCTATATGGTCGGTGATGCAGTACGAGATAAAGACGCTGTAGCCTCTACCCTATTGGTATGTGAGATTGCTGCGATTGCCAAAGCAGCAGGCAGTTCCCTATATCAAGAATTACAAAATTTATATGTTGATTTTGGGTATTTTAAAGAACACTTAATTTCAATTACCAAAAAAGGCATAGACGGCGCTGAAGAAATCAAACAAATGATGCGTGATTTACGCTTAAACCCACTTAAGGAAATCAATGGCGAGCGTGTGATTTTTATTGAGGATTACCAAAGTGGAAAAGCAAAAAACCTATTTACTGACGAAGAAGAGAATTTAGCAATACCTCAATCCAATGTGTTGATTTATTATCTAGAAGACGGTAGTAAAATTTGTGCAAGACCAAGTGGAACTGAACCTAAAATCAAATTTTACTTTAGCGTTCACATTCCAGTTCATCATACCGATGAGATTGCTCAAGCAGACGCTTTTTTAACACAGAAAATAGAAGATATTATTGCAGATATGCAGTTGTCTTAAGTAATATAAATACAGAGATCCCCCGAGAATGAACGAATATTTTAGAAAGATTTTTCGCTTTGCGAAACCTTATAAACAGTATGCTTATTTAAATATTTTCTTTAATATTTTATATGCCTTATTCAGTGCCTTATCCTTTATCGCATTGATCCCCATGATGGATGTTCTTTTTGATGAAAGCAAAAAAGTACTTGAAAAACCGGTTTATACAGGGCTTAGCAGTCTTAAATCCTATGCACTCGACAGCATGGGTTATTTTGTAACGACTTCGTCTGAAGAATACGGACCACAAACCACTTTGATGGTGATGGTTGCTGTGATTATTAGTATGTTTTTACTAAAAAACCTTTGTAATTACTGGGCGATGTATTTTATCACTTATTTGCGAAACGGTGTTTTAAAAGACATTCGTAATGCGATGTATAAAAAAACAGTAGAATTACCCCTTTCTTTTTTCTCCGAAAAACGAAAAGGAGATGTGATTTCTAGAATGACTTCCGATGTATTGGAAATTCAATATTCCTTTTTATCCATACTCGAAATCATTATTCGTGAACCACTGACTATTTTGTTTACGATTATCGCCATGTTTGCAATCAGTACTAAACTAACACTTTTCGTTTTTATATTTATACCTATTTCCGGAATTATTATATCCAAATTGGGTAAAACCTTAAAAAAGAGTTCTCAAAAAGCATCTGAAGAACAAGGTTTTTTCTTATCACTTATTGAAGAATCCCTAGCTGGGTTAAAAGTGATCAAAGGATTTAATTCCGAAAAGCGATTTAACGATAAATTTCAAGACTCTACCTTGAGTTTTTACCACCTCAATAATAAAATTTTAAACCGCCAAAATCTATCGTCGCCTTTAAGTGAGTTTTTAGGCATCGTCACTATAGCGGTATTATTGGTCTTTGGAGGCACCATGGTTTTGGTCGATAAAACCTTGTCTGGTTCCATGTTTATCGGTTATATAGCGATGGCTTATAATATACTTACTCCCGCTAAAGCAATTTCTAAAGGTTTATACAGCTTAAAAAGAGGTGATGCTGCAGCAGAGCGTATCTTAGAGATATTGGAAGAAACCAATCAGATTGAAAATAAAAAAGACGCCATCGTTAAAAACAGTTTTGAAAGCGATATCAACATCAATAACATCTCTTTTCAATACGAGAAAGAAACCGTTTTAAAAGATTTCTCTTTAAAAATAAACAAAGGTCAAACCGTGGCTTTGGTTGGGCAATCTGGAAGTGGAAAAAGTACGATTGCCAATCTATTGACTCGCTTTTGGGATATCAATAGCGGTAGTATTACTATAGATGGTATCGAGCTTAGGGATCTAGATTTACATTCGTTAAGGGCTTTAACTGGATTGGTTACTCAAGACAGTATCTTATTTAACGACACCATTAAAAACAACTTAAAAATTGGTAAAGAAAACGCCACAGATGAAGAGATAGTAGATGCTTTAAAAATAGCGAATGCCTATGAATTTGTGAAGGACCTACCTTTGGGTATAGACACGAATATCGGCGATTCTGGGAACAAACTTTCGGGAGGACAAAAACAACGTTTATCCATTGCCCGTGCTGTATTGAAAAATCCACCGATCATGATTTTAGACGAGGCTACTTCTGCCTTGGACACCGAAAGCGAAAAATTGGTTCAGGATGCGATTGAAAACATGATGAAAAACAGAACATCCATCGTTATTGCTCACCGTCTTTCCACCATTCAAAAAGCAGATTTGATTGTTGTTATGCAAAAAGGACGTATTGTGGAACAAGGGACTCATGATACACTACTAAGTCAAAATGGAACCTACGCCAAATTAGTATCTTTACAAAGTTTAGAAAAACTGCAATAGCTATGTACACACCGAACAGCAACATCATTTTGCCCGCAGACCCAGATACTATTATCTGGAAATACATCGACTTGTCTAAATTTTTAGATTTGTTACTGGCAAAAAAAATGTTTATGTCTCGGTCGGATAAATTTGAAGATCAATACGAGGGAACCTTTAGCGAACCCACTTATGAGGAAATCAAAAAAATTGCTATCGACAAACCTGAATTTATAGATTTTTATAAATCACATCGCAAAAATGTGGTCATCAGTAGCTGGCATATCAACGAATACGAGTCTTTTGCCATGTGGCAAATCTTTACTAAAAACAACGAAGGTTTAGCGATTCAATCCACTTTGGGTCGCTTGCAAAAAGCCCTGGAATCAGAAGATCGAATCCAACAGTATATCGGTGAAGTTAACTATATCGATTATAAAAAGGAACACATACCTTTTGACGATTTCTTTTTCCCGTTTCTATTTAAGCGAAAAAGCTTTCAATACGAAAAAGAAATCCGTGTTATTTCAGACGTAACTCCCTTAAATCTTTCGGTCAACGACGGTATCAAAATCCATATTGACATTCATGAATTGATTGAAAAAATATACATACATCCCAAATCTGAAAATTGGTATAAAAAATTGGTTTTAGAATTGATGAACCGATTGGACTTTGGTTTTGAGATTGAAAAATCAGATTTGGAGAGCGACATATTAATTTAAGGAGCTTTCCTAAAGAATATTACAAAAAAAATCGTATCTTATCATCATCAATAATACTTCTATGAACTCATCTTCAGATAGGATCATTCACTCTATTTTAGACAATGATTTTTACAAGTTTACGATGCAACATGCAAGCATCAAGAAATTTCCGTACGCGAAGGCTTCTTATGTTTTCATCAACCGCGGCGAACATCAATTTCCGATTGGTTTTGCCGATCGTCTAAAAAGTGCTGTAGCCGAAATGGCGGATTTAAAACTAACGGTAACCGAAAAAAACTACCTTCAAAAAACTTGCCCTTATTTGGATCCAACATATTTGGATTTCCTGCAAGGCTACCGTTATGATCCGAATGAAGTACATATTGTTCAAGAGGGCACTCAATTAGAAGTCACGTTGTCTGGATATTGGTATCGAACCATTTTATGGGAGGTTCCCTTGATGTCCATCATCTGTGAATTGTTTTATAAGATGTCTCCAGAAAAACGCGAATTGGATGAGCTTGTTATTGCGAATGCCAAAGAAAAAATAGAGAATTACCGTAAACTCGGTATTACGATTGCTGAATTTGGAACCCGGAGAAGACATTCATACGAAGTACACGATTTGGTTGTGGCAACTTTAAAGAAATATGGCGAAGGTACCTTTATAGGAACCAGCAATGTACATCTAGCGATGAAATACAACACCAAACCCATAGGCACCCATGCTCATGAATGGTTTATGTTTCACGCGGCCAAATACGGTTTTAAAATGGCCAATTCAATGGGATTAGAACATTGGGTAGATACTTATAGAGGGGATTTGGGTATTGCGTTAACCGACACCTATACCACCGCTGTTTTCTTCGAACAATTCGACAAAAAATTCGCCAAATTGTTTGACGGTGTGCGTCATGATAGTGGCGACCCTTTAGAATTTGCCGACCTTACAGTCAAACACTATCAGAGCCTTGGTATTAATCCGATGTCAAAATTCATTATTTTTTCCGACGGTTTAAACCCGGAAAAAGTAGAGCGAATTGCCCAATACTGCAAAGGCAAGATCGGTATCTCTTTCGGAATTGGCACAGACTTCACCAATGATGTCGGTTTACCGGCCATGAATATTGTAATCAAAATGAAACAAGCTTTTCCCGAAGGTGCCCATTGGATTGATGTGGTAAAACTATCGGACGAACGCAAAAAATATACAGGAAATCCCGAGATGATTGATTTGGCAAAACGCTTACTTGATATCAAATAAAAATTGCCCAACTGTTTGATTTAGGATTTCTAAAAATCGAGTTGGGCTATATCACTTATAAGGAAGTCGTACCTTCTAAGTATGTTCTTTAAAAGAGAAATTATCGCGTATTTAACCGTTTAAAAAGTTGTTATTTTTTTACGGCTTTTTTACACAAACTGTAAAAGTAATCGGTTAAAATACTATTTTTGTACCCAATTAAAATTAAAAAAAATGGCAACTAACAGAACATTTACAATGATTAAGCCTGATGCAGTAGCTGCAGGAAATATCGGCGGAATCTTAAACATGATCACAGAAGGTGGTTTTAAAATTGTAGCATTAAAATTGACTCAACTTACCGTTGCAGATGCTCAAAAATTCTATGAAGTTCACAGCGAAAGACCTTTCTATGGCGAATTAGTTGAATTCATGTCAAGAGGTCCTATAGTTGCGGCAATTTTAGAAAAAGACAACGCAGTTGAAGACTTTAGAACACTTATCGGAGCAACGAATCCTGCTGATGCAGCTGAGGGAACTATCCGTAAAAAATATGCTAAATCAATTGGTGAGAATGCTGTTCACGGTTCTGACAGTGATGAGAATGCTGCTATCGAAGGCGCTTTCCATTTTGCAGGAAGAGAGCAATTCTAATCCAACACTAAGCAAAAAAAAACTTCTGATTTCTCAGAAGTTTTTTTTTATCTCAATATCAAATCTTTTACGACTTCTTTCTTTAATTCCTCATTGATCATACGGATAATTTTTTCTTTACCGTAAGACAATTCTTCCCTGACAACTGGCGAAGTTAGCGCCACGTACAAAGTTTCCCGTTTTAAAAAAACATCTGTCGTATAACTAGCAATACCCGGCCCCAAAAGATTCACCCAAGCGGCCCTTACGTCGATATTGTCAATTCCAGCCTCGAGGTTATTCCCCCTAATGATGACCTTTAAAACGTCTTGAATCGAATTCTCTTCTCTTAATCTTTTATCTGCATTAAATCGCTTTGCCATTATTTTTTTGAAAAGGGAATTGGTCGTTTATAATAATATTTAATGTCGTGTTCGTTTTGTACAATCAATTCATCTTTAGAAACCTTGATCAACTGTTCTTGCCAATCTGCGAATTCCGTATGATATTTCATCATGGTTTTACCATCGACTTCAACAATTTCAACATTTTCATAAACTTCATTAGTTAAATATTCTCCATCGATTTGCGGCATTACCTTTTGACGAGTCCCCTTGTTATTTTCAATCTCAAAAAAATCAACAATCGTATTTACCGTATATTCTTTGACTTCTCCATCAGGCATTTCTGCCTTTTCAATCTCCCAATATCCGTTTAGTTCTTTTATATCCGATTCTGAAATTGTTTTAGAGCAACTGGCTAACAAAAACAAAACAGGAAGCAGGTTGAGTAGTATTCTTTTCATATTGGTAATAGTATTCCTTTCCAAGATTTATATAAACTTGCTGTTATAATCACTTAATTTTTGATGCGGTTTACTTAAAAAATGAATCTACAAATTCATATTTATTAAACACTTGTAAATCTTCGATACCTTCTCCTACTCCGATATATTTTACTGGAATTTGAAATTGATCAGAGATTCCTATAACCACACCACCTTTTGCCGTACCGTCCAATTTAGTGACAGCTAAACTCGTCACTTCAGTAGCAGCGGTAAATTGCTTGGCTTGTTCAAAAGCGTTTTGACCTGTAGAACCATCCAAAACCAACATAACATCATGAGGCGCATCGGCCACAACTTTCTGCATGACGCGTTTTACTTTGGACAATTCATTCATCAAGTTAACTTTGTTATGCAAACGTCCAGCGGTATCAATAATCACGACATCGGCATTTTGAGTTACAGCCGATTGTAAGGTATCAAAAGCAACAGAAGCAGGATCACTTCCCATTTGTTGTTTTACGATAGGAACACCAACACGGTCGGCCCAAATTTGCAATTGATCAATAGCTGCAGCTCTAAAAGTATCTGCTGCCCCCAACACAACTTTGTAACCCGCTTTATTCAATTGATAAGCCAATTTCCCTATAGTAGTCGTTTTGCCAACACCATTAACACCAACTACCATTATTACATAAGGTTTCTTATCTGTCGGTATAACAAATTCCGTGGCTTCACCCGATTTGGTTTCCGATAACAACGATGCAATCTCATCTCTTAAGATTTGATTTAACTCGTCTGTACCTACATATTTATCTTTAGACACACGGCCTTCAATGCGCTCAATAATTTTAAGCGTCGTATTAACGCCTACATCTGAAGAGACTAATATTTCTTCCAGATTGTCTAAAACTTCGTCATCTACTTTTGATTTACCAGCTATCGCCTTAGTCAATTTAGAGAAGAAAGTCGTTTTAGAAGTCTCCAGTCCCTTGTCTAATGTTTCTTTTTTCTCCGAGGAAAACAACCTTTTAAAAAAACTCATAATGGTATTAGATGTTTGAAATACAAAGATAAAGAATTAAAGTATATCCTTTTTAAAAGAGTGAATATGTTTGTAAGCAAATATATTTATTTGCAGATAAGCGGATACGCTGATACGCGAATGCGTGCGAATAGGCTTAATAATAAACACAAAAAAGCCGCTTTAAAAAAAGCAGCTTTCTGTATAGGTCGATTCTATCGGTTGATTATTTCTTTTTCAAGAATTCATCTACAAATTCTGGAGCCATAACACTTTCTGTAAAAGTATACGCTCCTGTTTTTGGAGATCTAACCATTTTGATAGCTTTAGTTAACCTTTTTGAAGAGGTTCTTAAAGTTGCTACGGTTTTCTTTGCCATGACTACTAATTATTTAATTTCTTTGTGAATAGTTACTTTCTTCAAGATAGGATTAAATTTCTTAATCTCTAATCTGTCTGGAGTATTTTTTTTGTTTTTTGTCGTGATGTATCTAGAAGTTCCTGGAAGACCAGTTCCTTTGTGCTCAGTACATTCTAAAATTACTTGAATTCTGTTACCTTTCTTTGCCATTGTGATCTATTTTTTTAGGTAGTCTAAATTAATTATTTAATTAATCCTTTTGCTCTTGCATCTTTCAATACAGCAGTGATACCATTTTTATTAATTGTTTTTAACGCAGATGTAGAGATTTTTAATGTAACCCATCTGTCTTCTTCAGCAATATAGAAACGTTTCTTAACTAAGTTAACAGAAAACTTTCTCTTAGTTTTGTTCATCGCGTGGGAAACATTGTTTCCTACCATTGCTCTCTTTCCAGTAATTTCACAAACTCTTGACATTATTTATATCTTTTATTTCATTATTCAAAATCAGGGTGCAAAGTAACAAAAAAGAAACGTATTAAACAAAATGTTTTTACACATTTTTTAATATTTCCTTATAAATCAGCTCCAAGCCTTTTAAAACGGTTGCATCAACGACCTTTTCTCGTGGTTGACCAAAGAAGAACTCTGTTGCAAAAGTCTTTTCCGGCGTGGAAATCCCTATAAAAACTGTACCGATTTCGGCATTAGAATCCCCTTTGCTGGGACCCGCATTTCCTGTAGTTGCAATCGCATAATCCGATTTGAATTTTTGGCGGGCCTTTTGGGCCATCTCTACTGCTACTTCTTCACTAACAACGGAATTTTTAGCAATTGTTTCAGCAGAAACACCAAGAAAATCAATTTTCGACTCGGTTGCATACGTAACTATACCCCCTTTAAAAAATGCAGATGAGCCGGGAATCGATGAAAACAATTGTGCCAATCTTCCGCCCGTACAACTTTCTGCAAAAGAAATGGTTTTTTTTGACTTTTCAAATAGTTTTGCCACAGTAATTTCTAAAGATTCGTCTTCATAACTGCTAACATAAGCAATAACGGCATCTGGGAGCTGATTTATTTGTTGTTGCAAAATGCTTTGCAACCGTTCTAAATCACTTCCAGAGGTCGATAATCGCAATCGAACACGTCCTGGACTTGGCAAATAAGCCAAAGAAACGCCGTTTGGCAAGCTCGATTCCCAATTTTCCAAGTATTCCGCCAACAAACTCTCCCCTATTCCAATGGTAATTATATTTCGATGTACAATGTGATAGCCTGAAAATTGTTTTTTTATCCAAGGTATCAATTCTTCCAAAACGATGGTTTTCATTTCAAAAGGCACTCCAGGTAAAGACACAAAATAGGTATCTCCTTTTTTCATTAACATTCCCGGTGCCGTACCTACTCTATTTAACAATACTGTTGCCTGTGAAGGCACCCAAGCTTGTTGCTTATTCACTTCGGAAATCGGTCTTTTATAATAGCGCTCCATCAAGGCGGTAACATGCGTTAAAACGCTTTGATTTTCAACCAAAACATCGTCAAAAAAATTGCAAAAAACCTTTTTGGTTACATCGTCTTTTGTCGGTCCTAATCCACCCGTTACCACCACCAAATCAACGCGATCGAGTTGTCGCAACAAAGCCGTATCAATGGCAGTCTTCTCATCAGAAACCGTCAGTATCTCAACCATTTGAAACCCTAAACCATCTAATTCTTTAGCGATAAAAGCCGAGTTGGTATCGACGATTTGACCGATTAAAATCTCGTCTCCAATAGTGATAATTGTAGCCTTCATTAACCTTGCTTTTTCTGAATAGAAAAGTCTTTTTTAAGCTCCTTAGTCGCATTTTTCACATGCAATTTAAACACCTTATAAATCTCTTTTACCTCCTTTTTCTTACCCGTTCGATTCACCCATTCCAAGATACTATTTCCCTCCTCAAAAGCCTCATCAATACCTAAAAACTCTAAACTCGGTTGGATTTTTAAAACCAGTTTCCGAACCTCATCATGTTTTTTATCATCAATTTCCAACTTCATTTTCTTTAACATCTTCGACGCTTCTTTACAAAAAACAGTCAAATATTCCTGCACCAACTGTGTATCGTTGTGATACTTCTCATACAAGGAACCCAAATTGTAGTATAATGCCATAATTTATTTTACTTGGATCGTAAATACTTTTTTAGTGCCTATATAGCCCTCCAACAAATCTTCTGGATGAACTTTTCCCACTCCTGCAGGGGTTCCTGTAAAAATCAAATCGCCCGTTTTTAAAGTAAAAAAACGTGACGCATAAGCGATGATTTGATCAATCTTCCAAAGCATTTGACTGCTGTTCCCCGTTTGTACTCGCTGTTGATTAATATCCATAGCAAAATCGATATCATCAACGGTTTCCCAAGTCTCTTTAGGCAAAAAAGCACCTACAACGGCAGAATTATCAAAGGCTTTAGCCTTTTCCCAAGGCAGTCCTTTAGCTTTTAATTCCGTTTGCAAATCGCGAGCCGTAAAATCAATCCCCAAACTGATCAGGTCGTAATATCTAGGCGCGAATTTTTCATCAATATATTTCCCTACTTTACATATTTTCACCACAATCTCCGCTTCATAATGAATCTCTTTAGAAAAATCCGGAATAACAAAAGGTTGTTCCTTACCAACCAAAGCAGTATCGGGCTTTAAAAATAAAATCGGTTCTGGTGGGGTGTCATTATTTAATTCAGAAATGTGTTCGTAATAATTTCTACCAATGCAAATTATCTTCATTTTTTTTGGAGCTTTATCTCGCTATCCGCTTTATCTTTTACGCCACTATCGTTGCGTAAAAGGATGCCGCTTCTATCGAGGCTATTGAAATTTATTGTTCAATTTTCGCAGCTTAATTGCCGTTAATACTTTTTTGGTATATAAGGGAAAATCCGCATTTTGAATCCATCCAAAATAACCCGGCTCTCTTTCGAGTATATCATCAACTAAAGCGCCTTTGTGTTTACCAAAAGAAAACACTTCTTGTCCTTCTGCATTTAATGCGATAAAACCCGCAAAATCAACTGATTTTTTTCGCGTAGTGTATTCCGAAAGCGTTTTCATATCGTTTTCCAAATCTTGATAACGGTCCAATTGGGCTTTTAAAATCTCGTAGGTCGCATTGGTATCTGCTTCAGCAGAGTGCGCATTTTCTAAAGATTGATTGCAGTAGAAACGGTATGCAGCACTTAATGTACGCTCTTCTTTTTTGTGAAAAATAGTCTGTACATCAACAGAAACTCGGTTTTTCATGTCAAAGTCAACCTCAGCACGCAATAATTCTTCCGCCAAAAGAGGAATATCAAAACGATCCGAATTAAAACCGGCTAAATCTGAATCCTTAATCATGTTGTAAACCTGAGTAGCCAATTGCTTAAAAGTAGGTTCGTTAGCCACTCTCTCATCAGTAATACCATGTATGGCTGAAGTTTCTGCTGGAATCGGTCGTTCCGGATTAACCAACCAGGTTCTGCTTTCTTTGTTTCCATTGGGAAACACTTTGAGTATTGAAATCTCAACTATTCTGTCTTTCGCTACATCCACTCCTGTCGTTTCTAAATCGAAAAAACAAATCGGTCTGTGTAATTTAAGTTCCATTGTCTTTATTTGTGTTCTTACAAATATATAGAATTTGATCCGAACTGCGTTTGTTCCCGCGTTTTTTATGTTGTTAAGATTATTAAAAATCCACATAAAATTAGGGGCTTTTCCCGTCCTTTAAATAAATTAACGCCAACTATTCTAAATTTGGTTTTATCAAGAATCTCGTATAAACAACTTTGCTCAACCAAAATCAGGCAGCTAATCACTCACTTCGGCAATGCCTTCTTAGAAGTCGAAAAGGGCAAATCCCTTTTTAAAAAAGAAATTTCTTTCTGTAAATCAAAGCGCTTAACGAAGGTCAATTTAAAATGACTGGTATCTAAACTGGTCTGATAGTCGTCACCAAATTTGATGTACACTTTATTGTTTAAAGCCGAAATATTTACCGTCCAATCCGGACCGTTATATCCGAACGAGACCCTACCAAACAACAAAGGGTTTAATATAAATTTGCGCTTATCTATGTCGTATTCTTTTTCAACCCCCGCATTTAAACCCATTGACAAGGATCCCGCCAAATAAAAATTGGGTGCAAACACCCACGAATAAGCATATCCCCCATTCGGTCCTATTTGAAAATTCCATTTATCACCACCATAGGTTTTATCATCTATAAGCGGAATGTTCTTGACCTTAGTGTAAAAAATACTACCACCAAGTAACCAACTTCCCGCCGACCGAATTTGTTTTTTATTTTGATCAAAGGCCGCACCAAAAGAAAACTTATTCCCAGAAAACACATATTGAGAAAAAGCACCATACATCGAAATCTGCAAGTCTGGATACAGCAATACAAGCTCCTTTTCCTCTTCATAAAACCCCTTGTTCCTCAATAGATACAAATCCAAAATCCACCGCTCTCCATAGTGATGGTATTGCAGATCCAAGGTTTTTGTCTTGCCTTTTTCTTTTTCTCTAAGTGACGAAAAACCATAACCAAAACTCAAAGACGAATTTTTCCAAGAAAACCCCAAACCCAAATTAACAGGGTTATTTGGAGAAAAAGTCGTTTCCGTACCGTCTTTAGCATCAAATATCAACGAAAAAGTACTTCGAGCCACATAGGCACGTGCAGCGTATTGAAATTCAAACGACTTTACATAAGTGGTATCTACCTGAGCAAAAACACCCGTACTACAAAAAACCACAATACTTAGACAACTCCTCTTACTCCAATTTTGAAGGGACTTGCAAAGCAATCGTTCTAGAAGACTTGTGACTGCAACGCTACTTTTTACTCTCTTCAAAGCTTATCTCAAAAAATTAAATTATATACTCCTCATTCTTGCAAACCGTAACTCTACAAATAACGTTAAGCTACAGCAAATCGTATAAAAACCTCAAAATTAAGGATTACTACAGCGATTAACGAACAACACCTACTTTTTAAAAAAAATCAATTATCTATTAAGCATTTAATTAATAACCTTAACACTATATAAAATGTCTTTTTTTATAATTTCAATTAATTCAATAATTTTTTTACCATTTAATATATAAACAACTATTTTTTTTAACTATATTTGGATGTAGCTGTTTTTATATAAAACCGCTTTCGCACTATGCCCTTTATTTTTTAGTCGCCTACTATTTTAAAACCGCGCTATAGGACCGCTTTTTAACGCAGTAAGGATTGAGTTACTTTAAATTCTGTAATATAGTTGTTTGATGAAAACCTTTTTAGTTGTCATATTGATGGTATTCACTTGTAAACCCATGCTTCCTGTAGCTGGGTTTATCATCAATTACGACTATATCAAAAACGAACTGTGTGAAAACCGATATAAGTCCGAAAGCCATTGTAACGGCAGCTGCTATTTAAAAAAAGAGTTAGCAAAAACAGCTCAGGACGATACTCCCCTTAACCAACTAACAAAAACCATGGCATTTCCTTTCCAATGGTTACTGTTTGCTTCTAAAATCGAATTGGAATGGCCTGCTAACAGTTATTCCATTTTCCAACAACACAACTTCACACCACAGCATTCATTGTATTTTTTCAATCTGATACACTATGTATTCCGTCCCCCACTTTACCTCTAGTTTTATAGAGCGAAAGTGGCCACTTTCGATAGCAGAAATTCATTTATCAAACCTCAATACAAAATCATCATGAAAAAATCAATAAGCCTATTATTTATCAGTCTTTTTTTAATTACAGCATGCAGTTCTGACGACTCAAGCCCAACTATTCCCGAAACCGATCCGTTAATCGGATGGAATAAAATTCAAGACTTATCTACCGATTTATATACCGTAGAACTATACAGTCAACAAAAAAAACTACAAGTAGGATCGAATCCAGTAGTAGTTAAACTAAAACCAAAATCCAATTCCGACAACAAAAACATCACCTCCGCCAATTGGAAAACCACTATGCACATGGGAAACATGACGCACGGTGCACCGGTTTTAGACCTAAAAGCATACCAAAACTACGCCGATTTATTTGAGGGGAATCTATTCTTCCAAATGGCAGGCGATGACCATGGAGATTTTTGGGACCTGACCATTCAATTTGAACATCAAAATCAAAAACTTACGGTCTCAAACCAAATAGAGGTTATCGCATCCAAACATCAAACGATACAATCCTTTGAAGGCAGCGATGAAAACCACTATATCATTGCTTTACTAAATCCGACTACTCCCAAAATAGGAATCAACGATATCAGTGCGGTTGTTTTTAAGATGGAATCGATGGATCGATTTACTTTGGTTAACAAATACAAAGTAGGAATTGACCCAAGAATGCCGAGCATGCAAAATCATAGCTCTCCAAACAATACCGATTTGACTCAGTCGCTTGCCGATAAATTGTATCACGGAAAATTATCCCTAACCATGACCGGCTTTTGGAAAATTAACCTTCAGTTATTCGATGCTTCGAACAACCTAATCAAAGGAGAAGCCATTACCGAGACCAACGGGTCAAGCAGTTTGTTTTTCGAATTGGAGTTCTAACTTAAAATCAAGAGTCTTAGTCCACAAATACTAAGACTCTGTACCTCTTATAGATGAAACACCTTAAACACCACCTATATGTCAGTGCGTCGATTTTGTTTTGCCTAAATGGTTTTAGCCAACACAAACCAAGCGATACGCTAGGTCGCCAAGCGATGTCGGAAATAGTGATATTCCAACCGAAGAAACCACAGACCTTTAAACCTCTGGCTACATTAGATACGTATTTGGAACAATTTCAAAATGTTTCCCTAATCAAAAGAGGAGCTTATGCCTGGGAACCACTTATCAACACCATGCCTACAGAACGCACTTCACTCACTATCGACGGGATGCATATATTTAATGCTTGTACCGACAAAATGGACCCCATCACTTCCTATGTTGAAATTAATAATTTATCCGAAGTACGCCTGAGCTCTGGTCAGCAAGGCAGTCAACATGGTCCCACAATCGGCGGTGGTATGGATTTAGTTAGTCGCAAGGGAACTTTTTCAGAGCTCCCGCAATGGAACGGCAATCTCCAAACTGGCTACGACAGCAACAACCAACAGAAAATCATTGGCGGTGCATTCCATCACAGTGCTCCACGATGGTATGTCGATGGCTCTGCACTATATCGAAATGCCGATAACTATTACGCCGGTGGCAACGAAGAAGTGTTGTACTCTTCCTATAAAAAACTCAATCTAGCGACAAACTTAGGTTATGCACTAAACGCCCATCAACGCATAGAGGCAGCTGTAATTTACGATAAGGCTACCGATGTGGGTTATCCAGCTTTGCCTATGGATGTTTCCTTAGCAGAAGCTTTAATTACCTCAGTAAAGTTCGACAATCATTTTGACCAAGGGTTTATTACACACTGGGAAACCAAATTATACTACAACACCATCACCCATCGCATGGACGACACCAAACGCCCCAATGTTCCTATATCCATGGATATGCCCGGTTGGAGCACCACTTACGGTTTGTATTCCAAAATTAGTGGCACTACAGCCAAGCATACTTGGATAGCACAACTCAATGCCTATCAAAACACTTCGTTGGCAGAAATGACCATGTATCCCAAAAACCCCAACGAACTTCCCATGTTTATGTACACTTGGCCCGATGTACATACCTTTTACACCGGTCTCTTTGTCAAAGACAGTTATCAAATCGATTCCCGCCAAAGTTTACATATTTCGGGTAGCATTGGCAATCAAACCAGCGAAATTAAAAACGATGTTGCCTTAGAAAGTATGCAAATATTTTACCCTAATATGGAGCAACGTAAAAATCGGTTTTTGGGTAACTTAGCGCTTAATTATGTCAATGAGTGGAAAAATTGGGAGTTTGGAAGCGGAGTTGCATACGGTTTGCGCGCACCTTCCGTATCCGAAGCTTATGGATTTTACCTGTTTAACAGTTCCGACCGTTTTGATTATATCGGTAATCCCGACTTAAAAAACGAAAAATCACTAGAACTCAATGCCTTCGTTACTTACGAAAACCGAGGGTGGAAATCAAAATTATCGGGGTCTTTTTTTCATCTTAAAGACTATATCATTGGAAAACCAGTTAACGAGTATATACCAATGACCATCGGTGCCGATGGTGTTAAGCGATATACTTCAGTAGATTATGCACAAATCATAACCGCCCAATGGATGTTGTCGTATTCATTTAACAATCACTGGAATTGGACGGGAAACATCAGTTATTATTATGGAAAAGATGCCGACAACAACACCTTACCATTTATTAGCCCTCTCAAATATTCCAGTAGTTTACAATACCGAAATAACCGCTTTAACACGACACTTACGCTAGAAGGCAATGCCCTTAAAAGCAATTTTGCTACTGCCTACGGCGAAGAGCGCACTGCAGCTTATGCGATAGTTAATCTCCATGCAGGTTATCTTTGGGAATGGACAAAACAAACCCTTAATGTACAAATGGGTGTGGAAAACATCTTAGATACCTACTACAGCAGCTTTGCCGATTGGAACCACATTCCTCGTCAGGGACGCAATGTTTTTATAAATTTAAACTTTGCACTCTAATCAACTACATATCAGACTAAAAAAAAGAGGTTAGCTTTCGTCGAAAGCAACCTCTTTTTATATTTTTATTACAACCATAATTCCCTGAACTCTGCCGAATTTCATCAATAAATCTCACTTTATTATCCCAGCAAGAAAGAAAGGGAAATTAGTTGCAAAATCAAGGTACATACAGCAAGTGCCGCTACGATTCCAGTCCCGTTTCTAATCTAAAAATATCTTCGCGTAACCAAGCGGGTATCGCTATGGATTGATGGGACTCTATATCGATAATCACCTGCGTACTACTACCAGTAGCATGAACCACTGGATGCCCGTCAGGTCCTTCACTAATAACAACATAGGCGATATCAAAACTCTTGTTTCCCAAGCGCGATATTCGCAATCCAATCTGAGGATTTTTAGCGTCTAACCGGAGTTCTTTCTGAAAATCGCATTCAATATGAGCGATTACAAACATGTTCTTCATCCAATTCCAACTCGGACTCATCGCATTCATATAATATCCCCGTCCTATTTGAAAATATTCAATATAATATACATTATTTACATGCCCCAAAGCATCCATGTCGTTCCAACGAATTTCTAACGGTTGGAAAAAATTAAAATTGACCAATTGATTTTCTGTATTCATAACAACTGTTTTAATTGCGTTTTTATCACTACTACAATTTACAGATTTTTTTTGAATATAAGAATTTTGGTTTTTTTCAAAAAAAACGAAATTTTACAATATATAATTACGTCATCTACAATCATGACATCCCTACGGGATTGTTGGGAAAAACATTCTGCGATATAATTACGACATCTTCAATCATGGCATCCATACGGGATTGTTGGGGGAAATATTGTGTGATATAATTACGACATCTACAATCATGGCATCCCTACGGGATTGTTGGGGAAAATATTGTGTGATATAATTACGACATCTACTACAATCATGACATCCCTACGGGATTGTTGGGAAAAACATTGTGTGATATAATTACGACATCTATAATCATGGCATCCCTACGGGATTGTTGGGGAAATATTGTGTGATATAATTACGTCATCTACAATCATGGCATCCATACGGGATTGTTGGGGGAAATATTGTGTGATATAATTACGTCATCTACAATCATGACATCCCTACGGAATTGTTGGGGAAAATATTGTGTGATATAATTACGTCATCTACAATCATGGCATCCATACGGGATTGTTGGGAAAAACATTCTGCGATATAATTACGGCATCTACAATCATGGCATCCATACGGGATTGTTGGGAAAATATTGTGTGATGTAATCGGATTATTCGTATGTTTATTTTAAGCAATACCACGTCCTATTTGCGTACAGAAATCACAACCCTATCTTTAAAAATAAGGGCTAATATCAAAATTCAAAATCGCATTATACGCCTTAAACTCCTCATCCACTTTCGCTTTAAGATGAATGCGCTCTAAAGTAACTGGATGCGTAAATTCCAATTCAACTGCATGCAACATCATTCCCATCAGTCCATAAGTTTCGAGCCAAAGTTTATTTTGTTTGTTACAGCCATGAGGTCGGCTACCCAATATCGGATGAAAAATATGACTAAAATGTTTGCGCAATTGGTGAGTTCTTCCCGTTTCGGGAGTGGCTTCCACTAAAGAATAGCGCGATGTATTATGTTTGGCGAAAGGCAAATCAATTTCCGATTGCTGTAAACACTTAAACGAAGTCAACGCATCTTGTTGGTTTCCCCTATCATTAGTTAAGGCATAATCGATAGTCATCTCCGCTGGTGCATACCCCCTTAAAATAGCCAGATATTTTTTTACAACTTTGCGTTGTGCAAAATCGTCGTTCATCTTTGTTAAGGTATCCTTATCCAAAGCAAACAGTAAAACACCGGTGGTTTTTCGATCCAAACGGTGTATGGGATACACGTGTTTATCGATTTGATTTCTCAATTCTTGAATTGCGTATTCTTTGATATCACGTGCTATAAATGATTTGTGAACCAAGAGGTTCCTCGGTTTATTTATGGCTACTAAATAGTCATCTTGATATAATATTTCTAACATAGCGAACGCACTAAAATCTAATTATAATTCTGTTTTTTTTTTGTATTATCAGTATCGATTAAGCTTGGATTACAACAAATCTAAAAACCAAAAACCATATTTTTTGGCCGTTTCTCCTTCCGTTGATGTTGGTGCATCGTAGGTTTTATAAACACTTTCACCTACTTTAAAATCTACGGTTTTTTTAAAGATTGGGCCGTCGTAAACAAAAGTATGAAATTCACCATTTTCACCGCAGGGATCGACTGCTGTCGGCAAATCTTTTAAAAATTGTTGATTTATAGTTCTTCCCAAAAAACTTTTATCGAGATGCTGTTCATTTACACAAACCACCACGGCTTTAAATCCCGCTTCAACCATGTCGATCAACAGGGAAGCAGTAGGTTTTTGCCACAAGGGAAAAACAGCAGTTAAAGCCAACTCATTTAGTTGTTGTTCGCGATATTCTTTTAAATCGGTCAAGAGGATATCGCCATAAACATGATGTTGGATTCCCTCCTTTTTATAAAGCAAAGCACGTTTGCCCATTATAGATTTGTATTCCATTGCAGACAAGGGATTGGGTATTTCTACTAGGTCGAGCTGTAACTCCCTTTTTAAGGCCGCTACTTGACGCAAAAGCAGTTCGCGTCGAATACCGTGCATGGAAACACGATTAAGCTCCTGCTGTACTGTAGTCGATAAACACACAATATCATAAGTTCCCGCTTGCTCCACTTGATAAAGTACATAGGCCGCATCTTTTCCGGTACTCCAATGGAGAATGGCTTTTTTCATCTGTAGTTGGTATGTTTGATTTATCGCTATTTATTCTACCGATATGCTTGAGAAAATCCTAAAAAACAAAAAGCGATTCTTTCGAACCGCTTTTTTATATAAACTGTAAAATTACACTTCTCTATTGATGTCCCAAGCCTCTAAGATATCAGCTACTCGTTTTACAAAACTACCTCCTAAAGCACCATCAACCACACGGTGATCGTAACTGTGAGATAAGAACATTTTTTGACGGATTCCGATAAAATCTCCTTCTGGTGTTTCAATAACTGCTGGCACTTTTCTAATAGCACCAAGAGCTAAAATTCCCACTTGTGGTTGGTTTAAGATAGGCGTACCAAAAACACTTCCGAAAGTTCCAACATTAGTAACTGTGTAAGTTCCTCCTTGAGTATCATCCGGTTTTAATTTACCCATCTTAGCGCGATTTCCTAAATCGTTAACCGCCTTAGCCATTCCCACCAAATTCAATTGATCGGCATTTTTGATAACCGGTACAATTAAGTTTCCATTAGGTAGTGCTGCAGCCATACCCAAGTTGATGTTTTTCTTTTTGATGATGTAATCACCTTCAACAGAAATATTCATACCCGGGAATTCTTTTAATGCTTTAGCAACAGCTTCCATAAAGATCGGCGTAAAAGTCAACTTTTCTCCTTCTCTCTTTTCGAAACTATTTTTAACTTTATTTCTCCAATTAACGATATTGGTTACATCTACCTCTATAAAAGACTGTACGTGGGCAGATGTTTGAACCGACTGCACCATATAACCGGCAATCAATTTACGCATTCTATCCATTTCAACAACTTCATCTCCACCATTTACCGATACCGGCACAGCCTTAGCTGCTGGAGTAGCTGCAATTGCTCTAGGAGCTTCTGCCGCTTTTACCGCTGGAGCCGCAACCTGTGTTCCTCTATTTTTAACGTAATCTAAAATATCACTTTTCGTAACTCTAGCGTCTTTACCAGTACCTTGAATGGCTTCCAACTCTACCAAAGAAATTCCTTCTTCCTTAGCGATATTCTTTACTAAAGGAGAGAAAAACTTTTCTGAACTTGCATAAGCAGCCGCCGTAGTTTCTTGAGCTACAGCTACTGAATTTTGAACAGCAGCAACAGGAGTCGCTTGTGCAGGAGTTGCCGATACAGGAGCTGCATCACCACCAGCTGTTTCGATAATCGCTATGGTTTGTCCCACTTGAACAACATCATCTACTTGAAATAAAATTTCTACTAAGGTTCCCGCTACTTCAGATGGAACTTCACTATCTACTTTATCCGTTGCAATTTCTAAAACGGTCTCATCTACCTCAATGGTATCTCCTACATTTTTCAACCAATTTGTTATCGTTGCCTCTGCAACGCTTTCCCCCATTTTGGGTAATTTCAATTCGAACTTTGCCATATCTCTAAACTCAAGTTGTGTTTTGCTATTTAAATTACAAATTTAATAATAATTTCGACTATTTATACCTTATTTTAAAAATCTAAGACTTATAATGGAATTATTTGACCTCGATCATTCCGATTATTACTCCCAATTAAAAAATCAGATTGTGAAGGCTTTATCTTAAATGTTATAAATCGAGAAGATTCTTCTTTCATAAAGCATATTAACTCTTTATTAGAAACAAAATCACCGTCAAAGACGATTTCTGTATAAATATCATTTTGCCTTTTTAATTCCTTTTTTAACGCAGCTAAACTCGAAAACAGATGTATTTCCTTATTGATTTTAGCTTGAACACTCGCTTGCAATTCCCGATTTTCGGATACTAAAAAATAGACTTGGGGATCCATACTCTTTCCTCCTGTCTCTCTTTGCTTAACAAACGAAAAATACAGGGTTCCCAACGTCATCATCCCATCAAAAAACAAGGATTTTTTAAAGTGTTTTTTATAAAAAAACTGCATCGCATCGCGAAATCGATTTCTAAAGGTTTCATCTTTTAAAGTACTCTCTCCTTTATAATGTATTACAGTGGTTTGCGCGAAATAAAAATTTACTTTTCCAGTTTTTAATACGAGATAGGATAAATCTATATCGTCGGAATACATAAAGCAGTCTTCATCAAAGCCTCCTACTTCAAGATATAAATCCCGTTTCAACCACATAAATGCACCTACTAGTATATCGGTAGGACCGGTTTGATTTTCGTTTAAATGCTGGGCATAATACCGATTAAACCACGACGACCTCGAAAAGCATTGTCCTAAACCACTGACCTTGGTAAAAGCCACCCACGGTGTAGGAACGCCGCGTTTGGATTCTGGCAAAAAAGCCCCTGCTCCATCAATTAAACGGCAACCGATAATACCGCTGTCGGTTTGCTGTTGTGCGAAGTTATACAAACTCGTAAAAGTATCTTCTGCAACAACGGTATCCGGATTTAATATACACAGATACTCGCCTTGAGCGACAGCCACTCCCATATTATTTCCTTTGGGAAATCCATAATTCTCCGAATTAGCTATATAGTGCAAATCAGGAAAATGCTGCTGCATCATTAACGAACTATTATCTGAAGAATTATTGTCCACTACAATAATCTCTGCATCCATATCAATCAATGCTTTCTGTACGCTTCGGATACATAGTTCTAAAAAATACGCGACATTGTAATTTAAAATGATTACGGATAACTGCATGCGCAAATATAATTTGTTTTTATCAAATTAGAAACAACTTATTCCAATAAAAAAGCCTGATTCTTTTGGAGAATCAGGCTTTTAATATAATTTAAAACTAACTTTAATTAGCTTTTGAATCTTTTACGATCGGTTTCTTTTAAGTAGATCTTTCTTAAACGAAGTGATTTAGGCGTAACCTCAACATACTCGTCTTTTTGGATGTACTCTAAAGCTTCTTCTAAAGAGAACTTGATAGCTGGAACAATTCTAGCTTTATCATCTGCTCCAGAAGAACGGACGTTAGATAATTTTTTAGTTTTAGTTACGTTAACAGTCATATCATCTCCTCTAGAGTTTTCACCGATAACTTGTCCTTCATAGATATCCTCGTTAGGATCAACGAAAAACTTACCACGATCTTGTAATTTATCGATAGAATAAGGAATCGCTTTTCCGTTTTCCATAGAGATTAACGATCCGTTGATACGTCCAGCAATCGCTCCTTTGAACGGTTGATACTCCAAGAATCTATGAGCCATAATTGCCTCACCAGCTGTAGCTGTTAAGATTTGGTTTCTAAGTCCGATAATACCACGTGATGGGATTAAGAACTTAACAATCATACGTTCACCTCTTGGTTCCATGCTCAACATTTCTCCTTTTCTCAAAGTCACAAATTCTACAGCACGTCCAGATAAATTTTCTGGAATATCGATAGTCAATTCTTCAACTGGCTCACATTTAACTCCGTCAATATCTTTTAAGATAACTTGTGGTTGTCCGATTTGAAGTTCGTATCCTTCACGTCTCATCGTTTCAATCAAAACTGACAAGTGCAATACACCACGACCAAAGACCATGAATTTATCGGCACTATCCGTAGGATGAACGCGAAGCGCTAAGTTTTTCTCTAATTCTTTAGCCAAACGATCTTTGATGTGTCTAGAAGTAACAAATTTACCCTCTTTACCAAAGAAAGGAGAATCGTTAATTGTAAACATCATACTCATGGTAGGCTCATCTATAGTAATAGCAGGTAATCCTTCTGGATTTTCGAAATCTGCAACAACGTCACCAATTTCAAAACCTTCTAAACCAACGATAGCACAAATATCACCTGCCATAACAGAATCTACTTTTCTTCTACCAAGACCTTCAAAAGTGTGAAGTTCTTTGATTTTTTGTTTTTGGATTTTTCCATCGCGTTTGATTAAAGAGATATTCATCCCTTCTTTCAATTCACCTCTTAATAAACGACCGATAGCGATACGTCCAGTAAAACTAGAATAATCCAAAGAAGTAATTAACATTTGTGGTGTTCCTTCTTTAACTTCAGCAGCAGGAATATGCTCCAATACCATGTCCAATAAAGGCTCTAAAGTAGTGGTTGGCTTTTGCCAATCTGTTGACATCCAGTTGTTTTTAGCAGAACCGTAAACAGCAGGGAAATCCATTTGCCATTCTTCAGCACCCAATTCAAACATCAAATCAAAAACTTTTTCATGAACTTCTTCAGGAGTACAGTTTTCTTTGTCAACTTTATTAATTACTACACAAGGTTTTAGACCTAAGTCGATAGCTTTTTGCAACACGAAACGCGTTTGAGGCATAGGACCTTCAAAAGCATCCACGATCAAAAGTACTCCATCAGCCATATTCAATACACGTTCTACCTCACCACCGAAATCGGCGTGACCAGGAGTATCGATAATGTTGATTTTTGTACCTTTATAAGTTACTGAAACGTTTTTAGAAGTAATGGTAATTCCTCTTTCTCTTTCAATATCATTATTGTCTAAGATTAAATCGCCGGTATTTTCGTTTTCACGAAACAGTTGGCAATAATACATAATCTTGTCAACCATAGTAGTTTTACCGTGGTCAACGTGAGCAATAATAGCTATATTTCTAATAGGTGTCATATGGATGTGTTTAACTTTAATTTTTATTTTGAAATCGACCCTAAGGGATTTCTATATTTGTAACAACAAAAGCCCTCGGGTAGGAGAGCTTAAATTATATTACTTCTTCAAAAACATTGCCTATTATAGTGCAGCAACGTGTTTTGTTAATTTTGATTTCAAGTTTGAAGCTTTATTGCTATGAATAATATTTTTCTTAGCTAATTTATCAATCATAGAAACCACAACGTTCAACTTCTCAGTAGCCTCGTTTTTGTCTTCTACCAAACGCAATGCTTTAATAGCATTACGAGTAGTTTTATGTTGATATCTATTTAAAACTCTTCTTTTTTCGTTGCTTCTAATTCTTTTTAAAGCTGACTTATGATTTGCCATTTTCTTTTCTAAATTAATTAACCCTAATTATCTTTTCTATTGTAGTCCGTAGGGGAATCGAACCCCTGTTACCAGGATGAAAACCTGGCGTCCTAACCCCTAGACGAACGGACCTTATGCGCAATATTTGAATCCTAAAAATTCGTAGTCCGTAGGGGAATCGAACCCCTGTTACCAGGATGAAAACCTGGCGTCCTAACCCCTAGACGAACGGACCGCATTAAAGTATGAACTGTGTTTATAAAACTTGTAGTCCGTAGGGGAATCGAACCCCTGTTACCAGGATGAAAACCTGGCGTCCTAACCCCTAGACGAACGGACCATTTGTTTCTCTAATGCGGATGCAAAACTACAACATTTTTTCAATCCTGCAAGAGAAAAACAATTTATTTTATTTTTTTTTAGTACGACTTTGCAAACAGCACTCTTCCCTGTGATGGCTGGCCTGTCAAGATACATACTCCATCTTCCTTCACCTGATCCAAAGGCACACAACGGATCGTTGCCTTGGTCAAATCCTTGATCTTTTCTTCGGTTTCTACAGTCCCATCCCAATGCGCTGATACGAAGCCTGTTTTACCCTCTAAAACCTCTTTAAATTCTTCAAAAGAATTCACCTCAGTAATATGAGCATCTCGGTACTCCAATGCTTTTTGAAATAAACCACTTTGAATTTCTTCCAACAAATCCTGAACATAGCTCACTACTTGGTCTTTACCTACAACTTCTTTGGTCAAAAGATCTCTACGAGCGATTTCAAAAGTTCCATTCTCCAAATCCTTAGGTCCAACTGCAATTCTAACAGGAACTCCTTTTAATTCGTATTCGTTGAACTTCCACCCCGGTTTAAACGTCGTACGGTCGTCATACTTAAATGAAATGTTTAATTTCTTAAACTGGTCCGTCAAAACTTTTACAGCCGCCTTAATCGCTTCCAATTGCTCTTCTGTTTTGTGAATCGGAATAATAACCACCTGTATAGGCGCTAAGTTCGGTGGCAACACCAATCCGTTATCATCAGAATGTGTCATTACCAAAGCCCCCATCAATCGAGTCGAAACCCCCCATGAAGTAGCCCATACATATTCTTGTTTCCCTTCTTGACTGGTGAATTTTACGTCAAATGCTTTGGCAAAATTCTGACCTAAGAAATGGGAAGTCCCCGCTTGCAAAGCTTTACCGTCTTGCATTAAGGCTTCAATACAATAAGTCTCTATAGCTCCTGCAAATCGTTCGTTTTCAGATTTTACTCCTCTAACCACGGGCATAGCCATAAAATTTTCCGCAAAATCAGCATAGATATCCAACATCAATTCCGCTTCTTGTACCGCTTCTGACTGAGTGGCATGAGCCGTATGTCCTTCCTGCCATAAAAACTCTGAAGTTCTCAAAAACAATCGGGTTCTCATCTCCCATCGAACAACATTAGCCCATTGATTAATCAAGATTGGCAAATCTCTATACGATTCAATCCACTTTCTATAAGTATCCCATATAATGGTTTCCGAAGTTGGACGTACAATTAATTCTTCTTCCAATTTAGCATCCGGATCGACTTCAATGGTTTTTCCATCAGCAGCTGTTCTCAAACGATAATGTGTTACCACAGCACACTCTTTGGCAAAACCATCGACGTGACTGGCCTCTTTACTAAAATAAGATTTCGGAATAAACAGCGGGAAATACGCATTTTGGTGCCCCGTTTCTTTAAACTTCTTATCTAACTCCGCTTGCATTTTTTCCCAAATCGCATAGCCGTATGGCTTGATTACCATACAACCTCTTACGCCTGAATTCTCTGCTAAGTCTGCTTTGACTACCAGTTCATTATACCATTTGGAATAATCTTCTGCTCTCTTTGTGATGTTCTTACTCATTTTTAATATATTGGCACAAATATTGTTTAACTTTAATTAACTATATTAATCACACAAAACTAACTAATTTTGTTTGCCCAACAATAAAAAAACGACACGATATGAAAACTACCCATTTAATACCACGAAAATTGTCCTTTTATGGAATTATTGGATTAATAAGCAGTGTATTGGTTTCTTGTGGATCTTACCAAAACGCGTCCTATGCCGACACGGATGGTGTTTACAATTCTAACAGAACAGCACAGTCCAACACTTACACTACAGCATCTTCACAAGAAGGTTATTACACCAATTACCTTAACAGCCTCGATAACAATGTTACTGTTTTTACCGACATTAACGAATACAACACACAAAACACCGATGCTGTTGGTTACGGCGGCTGGGGTGACGAAACAGACGGCGTACAAGTTAATGTTTACAACAACGGTTATTACAGCCCTTATTACGGCGGCGGATTTTACAATTCCTATTACCCTTCTTATTGGGGAAGCGGTTGGAATGTTGGAATTGGCTTTAATTGGGGATGGGGCGGTAGCTATTACAATCCTTGGTACGGCGGTTACGGATGGGGAGGTTATCCTTATTACGGATCACACTATAGACCCTACTACTACAACAACTACCGTCCGAGATATGTTTCTCAATCAAACGGTTACCGTACCAGCGGAAGAAGCGTTAATTATAGCGGAAGGGATAGCTACCAAAGAGGCCGTTCGCTACAACAAAGCTCTAACAGAACCATCAACAGCACTAACAGAACCATCAACAGCGCTAACAGACGCGATATAAACAGCACTAATAGAATCAACAGCACTAATAGAGCTACCAACAACAGCAACAGAACGATACAATCGAGCTCCAGAAACAGCTTTAACAACAGCTCTACAAGAACGTACAACAACAGCGACAGAGTCAACTCACAAAGAAGTATAAACAGTACTTCAAGAAGCAACTACAGTACGCCTTCTAGATCCAACTCAAGTTATTCATCACCTTCTAGAAGTTCGTCTGGAAGTAGCAGTCGTACATCTTCCAGTGGAAGACGTTAATAAAAAATAATGTAAGTTTAAAACCAATCGTTGTATATTACTAACAGTAATATCAAATTTTCTTAGACAAACCATAAAATAGATTTATGAAAAAATACCTTAGTTTAGTTTCTGCCTTGTGCCTTGTTTCTGCGCTTCAAGCGCAAGAAAACACAGCCGCTGACGCGCTTAGATACACTCAAAACGACTTCAACGGTACCGCTCGCTTTAAAGCGATGAGCGGTGCCTTTGGCGCTGTGGGTGGTGATTTATCATCCACCAAAATAAACCCTGCAGGAAGTGCTCTTTTTAATTATAATACTGCGGCTTTTTCGTTGTATTCTACCAATAAAAAGAACCGATCCTCTTATATGGGCTCCGAGTCGTCTGACCGTTACAACGGTCTAGACTTTGGGCAGATGGGCGCTGCATTTGTTTTTAACAACTCCAATGCCGAAGGCCTTATGAAAAAATTTGTTATTGGCGTAAACTATGAAAACACCGCCAATTTCAACAACAACATCCATACAAGAGGCATCAATAACAACAGCATAGCCAATTACTTTGTTGACCACGCCAATTACAGCAATAACGGCAACCCTATTCCCATAGAATATTTACAACTTGAAAAAGGCGAAACCATTCCGGGTTTATACCAATATTTAGGTGAGTACGGCATTGGATACCAACAAGCACTTTTAGGATTTCATGGACGTTTATTTGAACAAGACAAAGACGGTACTTATGTTTCTAACGTAGGAGCAGGTCAACTGATTCAAAACAGTCTTATTTCGAGTTCAGGTTTTAATGGAAAATTGAGCGCCAACTTTTCTACCCAAATCGGCGAGCGTTTTTACGTAGGTACCAATCTGAATTTACACTTTACAGATTACACCAAATTAACCACTGTCGAAGAGCGAAGTATCAATTCGAGCAATGAAGGTGTTCAACGAATCGTTTTCCAAAACGAACTATATACTTACGGAAACGGATTCTCTTTTAATATTGGAGCTTTAGCCAAGGTCACCGACAATCTTCGTTTGGGACTGGCTTACGAATCTCCAACATGGTATCGCTTAAACGACGAGCTCGCTCAATTCTTGCGTACAGAAACACTTATTACCAATGAAAACAATAAATTAGAAACCGCTAATTATGTAGTCGATCCAAATACCATCAATATTTATAAAGAACACAAGGTACAGACCCCATCTATTTACACGGGAAGTATCGCTTATATCTTTGGACAACAGGGATTAATCAGTTTTGATTATACCCGTAAGGACTATAGCAAAACCAAATTTAAACCCGAAGATGCCTTCGCATACAACAATGCCGACTTAAAAAACAACCTGTCTTCAACCAACGAATACCGAGTAGGTGCCGAATACCGCATCAAACAATTCAGTATTCGAGGAGGATATCGCTTTGAAGAAAGCCCTTATAAAGACACTAAAGTTATCGGCGATTTAAACAGTTTTTCTGGAGGAATCGGTTATGATTTCGGAGGCTCACGCTTGGATTTGGCCTATGTACACACCAGCAGACCGTATTCTACGAGTTTGATGAGCTCCGGCATGAACGACATGGCGCGTATTAAAACCACAGACAACAATATCGGACTAACATACAGCCTTAACTTTTAATGATTTAAGCATATAGGCATTTAAAAAATCCCTTAACTCAAATTGGAGCTTAAGGGATTTTTTTTTGTATCTTTGCCGATCATTTATTTACTATTCAATAAATACAATTATTATGAAGTATTTTTTCAAATTAGTTGCTATTTCCCTGTCTTTATGGACACTGAGTAGCTCTGCACAAGAAACGGTGCCGATGCAAAACATCAATAACTCAAAAGCTGTTGACGCTCTAGATTCATTTGAAGTATCTCCAGCACGATACACAGCACATAACAAAGGAAAATTTTATATTTTCTGGGGAGGAAACCGAGGCAGTTTTAGTAAGTCGGACATTCATTTCAGAGGAAATGATTACGATTTTACCTTAGAAAATGTAGCGGCAGACGACAAACCCAAAGGTTGGCACATCGACTATATCAATCCTGCGCGAATGACTATTCCACAGACTAATTTGAGAATTGGGTATTTTATTACAGACAAATACAATGTATCCATTGGATTAGACCATATGAAATATGTGATGAGACAAAATCAGGTGGTTGATTATACGGGCTATTACCCCAACAAAGGCGGTTATGATGAACACCCAAGCCATCTAGCGAATAACGAAATTCAATTAACAGAAGACTTTCTTACTTTTGAGCATACCGATGGATTAAATTACATCAATACAGAAATCAGCCGTGTAGATGATATCTCTAAACTATTTAGAATAAACAATACCGACAAAATTCAAATCAACATTACCGAGGGTGTTGGAGGTGGAATTATCTTCCCAAAGACCAATACACAATTATTAAACAAAGAACGCTACGACGAATTTAACGTCGCTGGATTTGGATTGTCTGCTAAAGCAGGACTGAACATCACTTTCTTAAAATACTTCTTTGTACAAGCAGAATTAAAAGGAGGTTATATCAACATGAACAATATAAGAACTACAGATAGCAGAAGCGACAAAGCTTCTCAAGACTTTTTCTTTTTAGAGCGCGTGATTGCTTTTGGAGGTATTTTTAGAATTTAAGTATTATACAAAACATTGAAAAATCAGCCTTTATCACAGTGGATTTAGGCTGATTTTTTTTATAAACAACCATTTATCAATCCTTTTTACATATAGCAAACCCTGTAATTGCGACCTGATTTGTCCGCTTTAAAAATGGAATTTTATAATTTAGTCAAAGCAGCTCGTTTCTAGCTAAAAAAATCGTATTTTTGCACACCAATTTTTAAATCCATGAGAACCAAAACTTTAAAGAAAAATAAGATTAATGTCATCACCTTAGGGTGTTCCAAAAACGTTTACGACAGTGAAGTGTTGATGGGACAGTTGAGAGCGAGTGGTAAAGAAGTCACACACGAAGCCACTCAAGATGAGGGAAACATTATCGTAATCAACACCTGTGGTTTTATCAATAACGCCAAGGCGGAATCGGTAAACACCATTTTGGAATACGTTGAAAAGAAAGAAAAAGGACTTGTGGACAAGATTTTTGTTACTGGCTGTCTTTCTGAACGTTATAAACCGGACTTAGAAGCCGAAATTCCCAATGTGGATCAGTATTTTGGTACCACGGATTTACCGTTGTTACTAAAAGCACTGGGCGCAGATTACAAACATGAATTATTGGGAGAGCGTATGACTACGACTCCTAAGAATTATGCCTATTTAAAAATTGCTGAGGGCTGTGATCGTCCTTGTAGTTTTTGTGCGATTCCGATTATGCGTGGTAAACACGTTTCGCAATCCATTGAAAAATTAGTAAAAGAAGCCGAAGGTTTGGCCAGAGACGGTGTTAAAGAATTAATTCTTATCGCTCAAGATCTGACTTACTACGGATTGGATTTATACAAAAAGAGAAATCTAGCGGAATTACTCGAAAACTTAATTAAGGTTGAGGGTATTGAATGGATTCGTCTTCATTATGCCTTCCCAACTGGGTTTCCAATGGACGTTTTAGATTTGATGAAAAGAGAACCTAAAATTTGTAATTACTTGGATATTCCCTTGCAACACATTTCAGACAATATCTTGAAATCGATGCGTCGTGGAACGACTCAAGCAAAAACGACTCAATTATTAAAAGACTTTAGAACTGCTGTTCCTGGAATGACGATTCGAACTACGTTGATTGTAGGATATCCGGGTGAAACCGAAGAAGATTTCCAAATCCTTAAGGATTGGGTTCAAGAGATGCGTTTTGAGCGTTTGGGCTGTTTTGCCTATTCCCATGAAGAAAACACTCATGCTTATAACTTAGAAGATGATGTTCCTGCAGATGTAAAACAAAATCGCGCTAATGAAATCATGGAAATTCAATCGCAGATTTCTTGGGAATTAAATCAAGAAAAAATCGGAAAAACCTTTAAATGCATCATCGATCGTAAAGAGGGTAACCACTTTGTAGGTCGTTCGGAGTTTGATAGCCCTGATGTAGATAACGAAGTTTTAATCGATGCAACCAAACACTATGTCAAAGTAGGTGAGTTTGTAAACATATACATAGACGAAGCTACGGAGTTCGATTTATACGGCACACCTGCGCTGTAGTCATCAACTAGTAATTCGTACAAAAAACAAAAGGCTGTCTCTAGAGACAGCCTTTTTATATTTCTCCTTTGTTCTTAGCCCCTAGGCTTTCTAATTTCTAAAAAAGACCGCGACTGTTTTTTTTTGCAAAGGCAAACTAGCGACTTATTAAACATCAAAGCCCGTTTATTCAACCAATAAGTTTTTTGAATCGACCAAACGCTGATTCACATATAAACTGACTTTATACAAGCCGCTTTCAAACGATGTCAAATCGATGTTAACGGAAGCATCTCCTATGGCTATCGGATAATTCACCTCGTTTCCGACCACAGCATACATAGGTACTATACTGATATATGCCTGTTGAGCTTGTGTAATGTGGTAATAAATATGTACCGATTCCGAAGCGGGATTGGGCACTATACGCTCTAAATAATTTGGTTTTAACTTGAGTTCTACCTCATCGTAATCTTTAAAGCCATCGGCGGCAATCACTTCCAATTGTATTTTTTGGTTTTGTTCCAAACTCAAACTGTAATTTTTACCGCTATAAACCCATTCTCCATCGGTATTATACCAATTGTAGGTGGCGGGTTCTCCAATATCGCTTGCCTGCAGATGAACCGTTTCTCCCTGATGTACTTCACGATCCAAGCCTGCATCGGCATAAAACGGATTAGGTCGTTTTTTGCGAATGAGATAGCTTTCCCCTCCCAAAAGAAGTTCGTCTTGCATATACTTTTGGGCCACATTAAATAGGTATTCCTCTTCTGCAGGTGGTGCAGAAGCGAATTCGTGGTTGGCGTGCAATTCTTTGGTCAAAAAATTAAAACTCAGATGGACTGTACCGTATTCTTGGGGAGCTAACTTAAGGTTTTCCAAACGGGCGTTCGGTTCTACAAGGAGCAACGTGTTTTCTTGTTTATCTCGTTTAACTCCGGGTCCCTGCATTCCTCCACGTACCCAAGCTCCATATAATTCCGGGCTTAAGGTCGCTCTAATTTCGGCTTTTTTAAGCAATTCGTTTTCCGTTGTTCCGGGCGCCTTAAATTCTAAAAGATAATTTTCAATGCGGTCGTTGGGATTCCCTACTAATACATATACTCCATACGGCTTGTTGTCTTCAACCTCAACTATACTAAGGTTTTTCCAAGCAATATTATTGTTGTTGCGCACATTGGTTATCAAGTCTGCTTTTTCGACAAAAGTCATCGGGTCGTCTTCAGAAAGCACTCTACCCAACAGGCAAAAATGCCACGGATCGTTATTGTTTGGTGTAATCGATTTGTAATCATTCGGATCGGGTACACTCCACGGAAATTTTACTACGGCTGTGGCTCCCGGTTCTAAAATCGGTATAGGCGCAGTTCCTATCACCCCTCCCATAGGGATGTTGTTTATCTGAAAACTACCATCCCAAGAACGCGGAAATGTTAAAGCTGTTGATGCTTTTGCCCAATGCAAACGCAGGGAATCTTTGACCGTAGAGGTTTTGTCGCCGATATTCTTAACCCGCACATAAACATAATTCCTGTTTCTGCGGCGGTATTCCGGATTTTGGTGTTCTGATTGCCCGTCGTCTCTTAGGCGCACCCAGATATCGGGACTTTGGTATAAATCTTCATTCATGGAAAACGAATCGGGTTCCAGACCTGTATCTACTAGGGAATTGCGGATATGAAAATCGGGTTTTAAATATTGTTGCGCTTTTAAAACCGCCTGATACGCATCTACCAATCCATAACCCATTTCGTTGTTCCAGTCGCCGTTGTTTCGACCGGCTGTGGGCGTATAATGATAGGTATGGAAATCCGGGCTCACTTTTTTGGCCGTACTCTCTATGATGTCTCGCAGTTGTTGCCCAGTTAATTCGGGAGCTACGGATAAAACCAAAGCAGCGACTCCGGCGACATGGGGAGCTGCCGCCGAAGTACCCCTAAAATCTAATGAGTAACTATTATTATTTATCGTTGTAGGAATGAGCACACCCGGAGCAACCACATCTAAAGCATCCCCAAAATTACTTCCCCAGTCGATGTCATTATCACAAGAGTTTGGACTTTTTCTTTCTCCGCAAGGGCTCATCGCCCCTACAACCAAGATTCGAGTATTACTGTTTGCGGGATACCTTACACTCCCGTTATTATTACCGGTAGCAAAAACCACAACACAGCCCTTACCATCGCGCCCTAAATTTAAAGCATTGGTTATAGCTTCTTCAAGTGCTACACTTGGTATCCTCTGCGCCCAAGAATTACTCAATACATCCGCACCTCGAATTCTAGCAACGTTGATACCATCTACCATCTTTAAAATTTCCGTGTACCAATCATCATTTGGCAATGCGTAAGCTATACGTATAGGTATTATCTTCGCATCATAAGCAATTCCTGCAATTCCTATTTCATTATGAGTTACTCCAGCAATTATTCCCGCACAACTAGTACCGTGTGAATCATTGGCATTTGATACGCCATCAGTAATTCCAAATACATCATAACCCGGCAATATATTCTGAGCCAAATCACGATGACTAATATCAACCCCATCATCTAAGACGGCTACTTTAATGCCTTGCCCGGTTGATAGACTCCACGCAGGTTGAACATTAATATCGTTTCCTGCAATTCCACCAAACTGTCCAGTATTTTTCAAACCCCATTGCTGATCAAATAATGGATCATTCGTCGTTCGTTCTAAAAAAACGATAAAATTGGGCTCGGCATATTCCACAACTGCTGTTTTATTGAGATTAGAAACTAGATTAAAAAATTGTTGTACTGGCATCACAGGGCATTTCACTAAGTACAAATCCGCTTCCCATGGATTTTTTTCAAAAATTACGCTCAGGTTCCGTTGCTTAAATAAATCAACTATTTGCTCCGGCATTTTTGTTTTTACAATAATTTCGTCTCTAGCTATCAGTTCAGAATCTCCTTCGTAAATCAATACAGGGCTAATCTTATTAAAAAGAAAGGCATTGGTCTCCAAATTAGAAATACTTCCCACAGCTTGACTTTCAGATATTAGAACCGAATCCTCGATCAGATTTTTTATCTTTTTTCCGTTAGAAAATTCAAAATAATACTTATCCTTGGAAACTTCGAATTCAATAAGCCCTATTTTAGATTCATAACTGACCTTTTCTTGCCCAAAAAAATACAAAGACCAAAACAGTATAAGTATCATTGATACATTCTTTTTCATATCGCTTCTATATTATCGAGTTTAATAAAAAAATAAGCATAAATAGCGGGGTAAAAAAAGCCTTGATCTTCGCACAAATTAATATATTGCCCCGAAAACCGTACAGGAATTTCAGTACCCTCGTCTAAAAATGGAAATTTCTTATCGATCAAATCATCATTACAGACAAAGTATCTCGGTACACTGTCTATCCCAAGTATAATCAAATAGGTATGATCTGGCGCTCTATTCGGATTATCAGGATATTGTACCGTTCTAATTAAGATTCCATCAGTGCTTATTTCACCTCTATTCTCACAACCACACCTTCTTTCAACCGGCTGCTGGTTTATTGGATTATCGTCAAAGATTATCGGTATGTTGTCGTTACTGCTGCAGGCAACTCCCACCAGGAATAGCCATGCGAATACTATGAGTTTTTTCATTTTATATGTTTTTAATTTTTTTTACTATGTTTCGTTTTAGGTTAAACTTTAAATCGCATCAAAGACAATAGCAGAAAGAACATCAGTATCATTGATACATTCTTTTTCATATCGCTTCTATATTATCGAGTTTAATGAAATAATAAACATACATAGTAGGATAAACAAAGTATTCATCATCACACAAATCAATATATTGCCCCGAGAACCGCACCGGAATTTCATCACCAAACTCTAAGGATGGAAATTTCTTTTCAATCAAATCATCATTACATACAAAGTATGTTACTACCATTGTACCTCCCCTCCGAATTATAATCGAATATGTATGCTCCGGCACCGTATTCAAACTATCCAACGCAACTCTTATTATAATAGCTTCACTACTAACTTCACCTCTATTCTCACAACCACACCTTCTTTCAACTGGCTGCTGGTTTATTGGATTATCGTCAACGGCTATCTGTATGTTGTCGTTACTGCTGCAGGCAACTCCCACCAGGAATAGTCCTGCCAATACAATTAGTTTTTTCATAATTTTTAAAATTAAATTTTATCTAAAATGTATATCAAATAACTCCATAAAAACGGTGGGTTTGTTAATTTTTGGAACTTTCACTATATGATAAGCCTGTGAAATAACCGTTGCAATTCCATAATACAGGCGATCAATATTTACGACAACTTGGTCGTCGTGTTCCGTTACTACTACTATATCTATAGTAGTATTCCCTCCTCCTATATTATCAACAACGGCTAGTACGGTTTCGGTTTCAAAATCTATTATTGCATTTTCCAAAACATCTACAAAAGGATTGTAATTCATCTCGTTATCAACATAAAGACCTCCATTAGTAAATTCATTTACAAATACTTGCCATGAATGTAAATCATTGATTACTCGATTTTCCCTTCTAATAAGCCTTAAATCATCGGTATCAGTACCTATCAAAATGGTCTCCATCTCCAATTCTCGCGGCTCAAAATAATTTTCTATTTTGTTATCATCACTGCTGCATGCCACTCCCACCAGGAATAGCCATACCAATACTATGAGTTTTTTCATTTTCTATAATTTTAATTTGTAATTTATTTTCTATAAACATTTTTTTAGTGGTTTTAAATTTTACAACTCCTCAAAAACAACGGGTTTTCCGAGTTTTGGGATTTTAACGATGTGATACGGACGTGTTAAAACGGCATTTATCCCTCCTTTTAACACTTGATCTATATTAACCACAACGTTAAGCACGTCTTCTTCTACATGGACAACATCTATACTATACCCTCCATATAATCTTTGCTGATCAAGAACCACGATAACCATTTCTGAATTAAAATCTACAACCCACTCATTTAAAATAGTGGCTTCAAAATCAGGAATAAAACGGTTGAAATCTATTTTAAATAGTTCCCAAGAATCCCTATCTTCCCATACAATAAATGTTCTTTCAGTACTTATATCATAATGACGACAATCATTTCCTTGTAAAATGGTTTCCATTTCGAGTTGTCGCGGCTCAAAAGGTTTTTCGATTTTGTTATCATCACTGCTGCAGGCAACTCCCACCAGGAATAGCCATGCAAATACTATGAGTTTTTTCATTTTATATGTTTTTAATTTTTTTTACTATGTTTCGTTTTTAGGTTAAACTTTAAATCGCATCAAAGACAATAGCGGAAAGAACATCAGTATCATCATTGATACATTCTTTTTCATATCGCTTCTATATTATCGAGTTTAATAAAATAATATATATGTACAGCAGGACTCGTGACAACCTCATCATCACACAAATCTATAAATTGCCCCGAGAACCGCACCGGAATTTCATCACCAAACTCTATGGATGGGAATTTCTTTTCAATTGCGTCATCTTTACATACAAAGTATTTTATTATCATTGTGCTTCCAATCCGAATTATAATCGAATAGGTATGTTCTGGTAGTCTATTCTCAATGTTAGGATAATGAACCGTCCTAATTAAAACTCCTTCTGAAGTTACTACATCTCTATTCTCACAACCACACCTTCTTTCAACCGGCTGCTGGTTTATTGGATTATCGTCAACGGTTATCGGTATGTTGTCGTTACTACTACAGGCCACTCCCACCAGGAATAGTCCTGCCAATACAATTAGTTTTTTCATTTCGTTTCATTTTATGAGTTTGTCTTTTATTTTCTATAAAAAATTTTAGATTTAGAAGTTCACTAAAGCTCTTTCTCGCAAAAAAATCAATTCAACTCCATCTGCTGGCACATCCCAATGGACGATTAAAGTATCTCCCATTACTTTGTATTGATAAAGTTGACTATTTAAAAAGAGGCTATCTCCCTGAATAGTATAAGTGTAATTGCCGGTCTCATTCATCGGGATTTTATAATGATAATCCGACGACTGATGGTTCACTTCTGTATATACCTGATTGTTTTCAGTAAAAATCCATCTGATGTCCCCCACTTCGTAATAATGGTAAGGAGCCAATCCCGGTGAAAACTCTCGCAGGTTCCAAATTTCTTTAAACTTCAAATCTGTCAGATTCGATTCCACCGATTCAAAAACAATCGGTTTTGAGAGCTTGGGGATTTTAACGATATGAAAAGGTTGGTTTTTCCGCAAAGCTTCATTTCCTCTTATTAAACCATCGACCTTTACAATTACATTATGTTCGTGCTCTATAATATGTACCATATCAATACTACTTCCTCCAGGTAGTTTTTCTATATCTGAAACCACCACAATTTCAAATTGTGTAAAATCTAGTACAAAGTGTAAAGGATTGGAGATATATGAACGAATATGGCTGTTATCCAGTAAATCACTCCATTCGCTTTGCTCTCGTATTACACGAAATTCCCTTTCTCCTGAAGTACCAAAATAATCTCCCTGAGCAATCGTTTCCATCTCCACTTCTCGCGGCTCATAAGGTTTTTCTGTTTTACTATCATCACTGTTGCATGCCACTCCCACCAGGAATAGTCCTGCCAATACAATTAATTTTCTCATTTTCTGTTGTTTTAAATTCGTTGCCATACCGTCGCTATACTAAATAGCGGTTGTTGCAACAAACCCCTTTTTAGCAGCGACTAACTGGTTATGATTTTTTATAATTCGAAAAGGAATAGTTTTTTTATCCGTGGTTATGACACCCCCTCCACTCCCTTGAGATCCGATTTTGCAAAGCATAAAAATGCTAGAAGTTTTTGCAAATACACCTTGATTATTAAAGGCATTTATACAACAAAATCTCAACTGTACTTAGAGTTATACGTGAAGTTTATTTATTACCGAAAAGTTGAAGTTTTGTTTCGATATTGTAGGGAAGCGCCTCCTTAATTACTTCCCTAGGATTGTTAAATAACAATCCGCTAAGCTACGTTATATAAGCAGCCGTTTAAAAGTCTGGTATTTTTGATCTTGGCTTCATCAGATTTAGTTTTTAATTACAATTACTAACCGCTAAAATCTCGTTCTCCAATTTTACTCTAAAAAACACATAAAGAACATCAATTCAGCTTTTTATGAGTTAAAAATTAAAAAAATATTTGATAAAAAAAAGAAAAAATACATTTTTAACAAAAAAACAGCCGCGCTTTTGTGCCTTCGATGCGACAGGTTTTTATCAACCTAGGACGAAATGATTAAACCCAATTAAGCCTCCCCTACAACAAGGCGTTTTGATAAAACAAAAAGAGGCTGTCCTTTTGGGACAGCCTCTTGCTCTTGTTATCTTATTACGATTAAAAACTGTATCGCATTCCCACTTGTATTTGGTATGGGTTTCCAGTAGGTACCGGAGTTCCCTTAGTATTAACACGGTAGTTGAATTCTTGTTTGGCCGCATCAAAAGCAGGCTTAGCTGCTTGCCCATTAGCCGCAGGAATCCCCAATGCATATAACGCTTGGCTTCCCAATGTTTCATTGGTTCCCCATTCTTTATTCAATAAGTTCGCAAAATTAAAGATGTCAGCTGAAATTTCGAAATTATGCTTGCCGTATAATTTTATTTTTTTACTGATTCGCAAATCGATTATGCTGTAGAACTTATTAATTCCACCGTTACGCTCAGCCATTTTACCACTGTATTTATTGATATAATCCTTCATACTTTGGCTCACTTCCGGATTATCCATAATCGCTTGTAAACCGTCACGTACATTTTGAGGTACATTCGGATCATTACGGTCAAAGATAAAAGCTAAGTCATTTGATCCCGAAACAAAATCAGCATTGGTATTTCCGCCCGAAAGTAGGCTGTATCGCGTACCTGCAATACCAGAAAAACGGAAACCAACTTGTACTCCATAGAAGGTTGGCAAGGTTCCATAAACCACTACTTTATGTCTAAAGTGATTGTCGGAATAGGTCATGTTCGACAAGTCTCTAGGATCGTCCTTAACCGTTTGTACCAAAGTAGCTGTGTTTGCCACGTTTCCATTATAAGAAGTGTTGTCTTTGGTGCTGTTCCAAGTATAACTAGCCGAGATTTCACCGTCTTTAAAATAATTGTAATTGGCATCGACCACAAAGGCAAATTGATTGATTTTCCCGTCGCTTGTCAATTCCAATACACGCCCCAACTTATCGCTGATACGCCCTTTTTGCCAATCACCAGCACCGTTGGCCGGCATGCTATTTAACGGTACAAATACCCCTCTGTTATCTTCGTTTTTTAAAGTAAAAAAAGGATCATTCACCATATTTCGGTCTAAATAGGTATAGTTATTTCTAGTTAAGGTGGCGTATCCCGCAATACCTATTCGAAACTGACTGTTGAAAAAATGCGTGTAGGATAAATTCGCTTTATACACTACCGGAACTTTCGCATCTTTACCCGTCATGTTAATGGTGACCAATTGGTTTTTCTCTAAACTCGGTGCCGAAACATCACCCGAACGGTATCCTAAAAAATCAGGCGTTGGCACATCGGCTCCCCTTACGTCAACTGTAGCCAAGTGATTACCGTCAAAAGTCAAATTATTAATCAAAGCATAGTTGTTGATGTCCGATCCAAAAATTCCCGCACCAATTCGGATAAAATCCGTTTTGTTTTCATTGATATCCCAATTGAATTGCAAACGCGGTTGAACGATAAACGACTTAAATTTGTTATCGGTACGCAAGCCCAATTCGTCGTACACCAGTTGGTTGAATTCGGCCGTTGGATAATGCGCATAATCCATACGCAGTCCAGCCGTCATATCCATACCCTTACCCACTTTAAATTGCATTTGCCCATAGACACCCACATTCAAAATGTTTCCATTTACCGTTAAATCATCCTTTAAGGGAACCTCTCTATAATAACGGTATGGAATAAACGACTCAAAGTTCTCCATAGCTGTTTTACCTGTTGTCGTATCTTCTCTAAAGTGGAAACGTCCATTTACTTCACTACCATAAACCGACTTGGAACCCGTATTCATCAAATCCACCCCAAAAGTATATTTTATCTTGTCCGTATTGTAATATAGATTATCTACAATCTGAAACACATTATTCCTAAACCCCTCTTGAGCAAAACGATGTCCCCCAATTTGAATATTTGTCGAGCGATTCGACCCATCAATATTAGATACAATATTTTCAACTATAGCTCTTGGTATGTTGTTGGACGGTAAATCATCACCAGGACTACTCTCTTGGTAAACATACAAGTGTTGTACTTTTAATTCGTTGGTCATTTTCGGATTTAAAGTACTTCTTAAGGTAGCTAAGAAACTGTTGTCTTTATTTTTATCATTACCATAAGACTCATAAAGATTAATCGTCGTATTATCTGCTAGTCCCAATGGGTTGTTATCATAGGTAAAGTTATTCCTTACCGTCAATAAGTTGTTTTCATTAATCTGCCAATCCAACCTTAAAAAAGCCGCATCAGAGTTACGCTTTTTATCAAAGGTTCCATATTGAGGTTTATTCGAAACGCCATATTTATTTCGAGCAATAGACACAAATTGGTCTAAAGTGCTTTTGGTAATATTAAATCGGTCTTCATCTGCCGGCGATTGAATATCTGCAATAACCAAGGAACGCGAATCCAATTGATGATCCCAAGCAAAAAAGTAATGTAACTTATCTTTGATAATTGGTCCGCTTAAGGACAGTCCATATTGATAAGTGGAATAATCCGCCGTTCTTTTATTTCCGCGAATATCATACGGACTAGACAACCAATCGGCTCTAGCATAGGTAAAAGCCGACGCAGAAAATTGATTAGTACCCGATTTGGTTACAGCACTTACCGTTCCTCCACCACTTCTACCCAAAGTAACATCATATTGATTGGTAATTACTTTAAACTCTCTAACGGCTTCCATCGATATCGAATAAGGCGCTCCACTTCTACTCGTAGTTGATCCGGCCGAAGTCGGATTCTTTGCAGACATACCATCAATCGTAAAATTCGTTGATGAACCCAATTGCCCTCCTATAGAACCGCCTTTTGACAAAGGAGATAAATCGGTTAAAGTAGCAAAATTCCTACCATTAACAGGTAATCTCTGAATAGAACGCTCCGAAATTGCCGTAGCAGCACCCAAAAATTCTCTTTTGTTTTTTAAACTCGTCCCCTCTATTACTATAGCGTCTAATTCGGTTTCATTCGGGTTAAGATCGATATCCACAAAAGACGAATCTCCCTGATTTAAGGTATAACCCGATTTCTTAACCTCATTGCCTTCTTTATTTAATACCGTTATCACATATGGGCCTCCTAAAGGAAGCTCCTTAAAAAGATATTCTCCATTGTTGTTGGTTTTTGTCCGAGTAGTAAATCCCGTTGATTCATTTTTCAACACCACCTCTATCCCTTGTTGAATGGCATTTTGATCCAACACGATTCCGTAGATAGAGGCCTGAGTTGTCTGAGCAAATACCGCTAAAGACCCCAATAAACACCATCCAAGAACTAGGAGTTGTAATTTTGTTTTCATTTTGTAGTTGTTAAAGTTTTGACAAAACTACTGTCGCAACATTACCACAAGATGCTTTTAAAATGATGAAACGTTTAAATAATATTTAGTACTCCATTTTTACTTAACCCCTATAAACGTGTAAATTACAACATAAACGCAACTAGATAACACCAAAAACAATTGCAGATACTTAACGAAAGTCTAACAAGAACTTAAGCTCTAAAACACATACATTCGCTTCCTTTGCTCTTTATAATCACTAAATTTTATCTTGTTATGCGAATAAAACTTATTTTTACTAGCCTATTGCTTTTTACTATGATTACATCAACTATGCAGGCTCAAAAAATTCTCGTTATCGGCCATCGTGGCGCGAAAGGTCATGTGGCAGAAAACACCTTGGAGTCTATCGATAAAGCTATAGAACTTCAAGTCGATATGATTGAAATCGATGTCTATAAAATAAAAAGTGGTGAACTGATGGTGTTTCACGACGAAACCTTAGACCGAGTTACCAATGGAACAGGCAAAATCGAGGATTTTACTTATGACGAATTAATGAAATTCAAAGTAGAAGGGAAATACAAAATCCCTACTCTTCAAGAAGTGATTAAACGCATAGACCGCAAGGTCGCTTTAAACATCGAACTCAAAGGATCCAATACCGCATTAGAAGCTTATAAGGTTATTGCTGATTTTAAGAAAAAAGGATGGTCCAATGCCGATTTTATTATCTCAAGCTTCCGTTGGAACGAGCTTGAAATCTTTTCGCAACAACCCAATCCAGCGTCTATAGCTGTACTCACCGCGGAAGCTCCGGCTAAAGCCATTGAATTTGGAAAGAAGATTCATGCTACAGCAATCAATCCTTATTATAAGTTTATGTGGACCGATACCGTTAAAGAGATTCACGATGCCGGATTTAAAATATATCCTTGGACAATAAATGAAATATCAGACATCAATAGACTTATCGAATTAGGAGTTGATGGTATTATTACTGATTATCCAGATCGCGTAATACTTAAAAAATAAAAAAATCCACTCCTGGATTTTGACCCGAAAAAACCTCTTTTTTTCGGGTTTTTTTTCTATACATATATAATAATTCTATAATTATTTCATCCCTACGGGATTGGTGGAAACGTTTAATCTTCTATAATTATTTCATCCCTACGGAATTGTGGAAACGTTTAATCTTCTACAATTATTTCATCCCTACGGAATTGTGGAAACGTTTAATCATCGGCAATCAATTCTATAATCATTTCATCCCTACCGGATTGTGGAAAATGTTTAATCTTCTACAATTATTTCATCCCTACGGGATTGTGGAAACGTTTAATCATCGGCAATCAATTCCATAATCACCTCATCCCTAAGGGATTGCGGAAACGTTTAATCTTCTACAATCATTTCATCCCTACGGGATTGTGGAAACGTTTAATCATCGGCAATCAATTCTATAATCATTTCATCCCTACGGGATTAGATTCGTGGAAAATGTTTAAATTTCGATAATCAATTCTATAATTATTTCATCCCTACGAGATTGTGGAAACGTTTAATCATCGGCAATCAATTCTATAATCATTTCATCCCTATGGGATTGTGGAAACGTTTAATCTTCTACAATTATTTCATCCTTACGGGATTGTGGAAAATGTTTAATCTTCTACAATTATTTCATCCCTACGGGATTGTGGAAAATGTTTAATCATCGGCAATCAATTCTATAATCATTTCATCCCTATGGGATTGGATTCGTGGAAAATGTTTAAATTTCGATAATCATTTCTATAATTATTTCATCCCTACGGGATTGTGGAAACGTTTAATCATCGGCAATCAATTCTATAATCATTTCATCCCTACGGGATTAGATTCGTGGAAAATGTTTAAATTTCGATAATCAA
>NZ_JAHKRA010000023.1 GCF_019345525.1 Flavobacterium sp. NKUCC04_CG
ATCAAAAATAGCCTTTAAAGCAACAGCTACCGTATCACCGGCGGTGTCTGTTATCACCAAATTCGACCCTACTACAGCAAACGATTGGTTGGTCGTATTTAAACTGCTCCAGTCAACATCTGTCAAAACACCAGTTTCGTTGTAATATTGGAATTTATTGGTCGTGCTGTTATACACCACGTTGCCATAAGTACCACTGAGGTTGTTGATGATTTTATTGATCACGTTTTGATTGTTGAAAATCTGATCCAAGTGCGTGTTCGTAATAGCCGTAACAAATTCCTGATTATTAAAAATCTCACTTAAAAGCACTTGTACCTTATTACCTTCACTATCTTCCAATACCAATTTACTATCCAACTGGTCAACTGACAGCCTTACATTGACTGTATTTTGAGTAGGCATAGACGCCATGTCTTCTACATTAACAATCCTTAACCATTTACCATCCATCCAATAGTAATATCCAGCACCTAATACCGCATTTGTATTAAACACCAATAAACTATTAATATTTCCAGCACTAATTGTAGTTTGATCTACAGTACTTATAAGGGAAACTCTCGGTATTAAAATCCCTTTATTCGAAGCCACTATCTCCAACTGAGATGATTCATTAGGCATTTGCGTTCCGATACCCACTTGAGAATATCCCGTTGCTATAATACCCATTAAGAAAACTACTGAAAGTAATCTTTTTTTCATAATTTCTATATTTAAATTCTTTCTGTACATTTGGACACTACATCAAAAAAAAGTCACATACATTTTTCATAAAAAATATATGAAATTAACATTTTAACATATTTTTTTTACCAAAGTTTACTCAATAAAATCAAAACGAAACATAATAAAATAGTAAAAAACATTTTTTATTAACCCATCTTTTAAGAAAAATAATAGGGGTTTACAACATCCCTTTCTGTCGTTTCCATTCAATATTTCTTAAAAAAACTTAACATAAAAAATGCTTGGGGAATTGTATATAAAACAAATACTGCATTATTGAGAAAACAGAATTACCTCAATAATACAGTATCATATATAAAGAACCACTTTTAAAGCTCCTGTATAGAAAGCAGAGTACCTTCGTGCTGTCCAACTGGTTTACCAGCGATATAGGTTGTCGTATTGTCGGCAGGTCCTTTTGCTTCTAAAATTAATTTAATGCCGTGTTGTCCGGAATAAACATAACACACCGGATAAGTTCCAGTTCCTTTAACGGTATTTACAGAGCTTGACTGTACGGTTCCCGGACTACTTAAATACATTTTTGCACTACCGGAAGGAACTTCAGCAAGTTTAAACTGTGTTTTGAGATAGGTTGGAGAGGAAGAGATACCTATACCAACTATGGCTGATATTTTATATGACTTTCCAGGTCCTAAGACCAAAATCGACTGATCACTTCCTTCTAGAGAGACATCGTTATGAAATCTACTCGCTGTAGAAACATCGTTCCAACTGACTGCCGTTCCCGAACTAAGAACTCGTTGTTGACTAAGCGGTCTATTGACTTGAGCGATAACCTTTTCCGCAACGATATTGGTGTATCTATCTAATTTTTCCCACTTTTCCTCTATACCGTCGTAGTAGTAATACCCCTGTTCAGTAACTGCTTCTGTCTTTCTACTGAGGCCCGTTTGTCCTAAAGGCTTAACTACAAAAACCATAATTCCATCATGATTCGCTGTATATAATTCCTCTTTTCCCATCAATTCTACTCCTGAAATCTGAGGAACTTTTAAACCATTAGGTATAGTCGAATCGGCATTATCAGCAATCTCTAAAACAACCTTAGATTCCTTAGTGTTTACGCCTATTTTTTGGGAATACCCTCCTATTGAAAACAACAGTATTACTATATATATATTTCTCATAATTAAAAATCATATTCACTATAACTCTTCTACGATAAGATGGGTATAATAATACGCATCCTGATTTTCCGAACCTGCTAAAACTAAATTTCTATTCCCAAAAGAATGCCCGTAAACTGGTGCATTTAACCTAATAGCCATTGCCTGACTATGTGTATTGATTACAGTAGTTGCATAAACCACCCCTCCATCTTGGTAGGCCTCATTACCCGTTTCGAGATATCCCCATGAAGAAACCGCTAAAGGTGCCGTAGTCTGGGATTCAAATCGGGTTACAACATATCCCGGTCTTCTGGCTCCAACTATACTGATCATGGCAGTGATTTTAAACAAATGCCCTTTAGGAAATCTTAGGGTAGTTTGATCGGCATCAATTCGAAGGTTATTTGAAGCTGGTGTTCCCTCAATTTGATGCCAGGTTAAGTAATTATTTACAAAATTGGCACTGTTGTTATTTGATGGATAATTCAGGTTAAAATCGCCACTTCTTGAAATTTTTGCGAATATCAATTCATCGTCTTCAATAATATTGGTATAGCGCTTTCCCAACGGGCTCCAAATTCCTTGACGACTGTCATAATAGTAATACCCCCTTCTGATGACTTCTCTTAAGACACCATTTGGATTCTGCGCTGCTTCTGTCACATATATCAAAACGCCGTCATATTCCGAACCTACAACACCAGCCAACTCCCTAGCCGGCATTCGGGGAAAAAGTACCCCAACGGCTTCCTGAGTCCCTTCTTGTTTATTGATATGCAAGGATACTTTAGGTTCATGCTCGTTTATTCCAGTTTGCCCATAAAACGGCCCCAACACTAAAAACACAAATAATAAAGCTGTATTTTTCATATTATATTTCTTCTATTATTAAGTAAGACCCAATAGTATTGTGTGCGGGTCCTCCAGCTATATTGGTCCGCAAATTCCCTTCCCTTGTAGCATTAGTTTTTATTATGGCTCCCGATACCCCAGTATAAATTATAATCATGGCAGGAGTTGACCCGCCCGCATTGGATGCATTATAATTGGATGACCGAGCAAACCCCTGACTAGATTCATACACTTGAACTGTTGAATCGGGATTAACAACTATAAATTCACTTCTTAAGCTAGAAGCAATTTTTCGCTGAGCGTCGCTACCAGCTCCATATCCAACTGGAATCATTCCCTGAATCTTTAAAGTCCGGTATGGAGGTAAAACGATTTCAGTTCCATTATTTCTCAACGCAATTAAATTCTTATTGACACCATCAAAATCTGCATTCCATCTAATAACTTCCGTAGCTGAGGCCATCAATCTAGTAGCAGCACTATTTATAATCACAAAAACCTTAGCTGCTGTCATGGCTGATTTTCCACTAATGGTAGGTTTCCATTGCTGGTAAGGTTCATCGTGATAAACATAAAATCCTTTCTGAGTGACTTCTATGGTCTTGGGAGTAACCATTTCCGCAGGAACTGCTGAAGTTACGTAAATCATTGTGCCATTTTGATTTTGACTATATAGCGCGTCATTTTCCGCTAAATCACTTCCTGTAGTACGAGGCATCAAAACTCCATTTTCTGGAGAAACGTTTGAGCCCTTTAAAATTTCAACGGTAGCTATGGGTTTTTTTGTATTTAATCCTGTTTGAGAAAATGAATGCAACGGAATTCCAAACAGCAATAAAAAAATAATCTTCTTCATCTGAAACTGCTAATGATTAATGCAAATAGAGCACCACAAATCGATTGTTTGTTTCCAATTTTGCCGAAATAGCAAAAAAATTGAACTGTAGAAAAACGACTATCAACTTTGTGCCTACAATATTTTAGACACTTTTACTAAGAAAAGTCACATTTCTACACAAACTATTGTCTGCGAACTGGTAAATTTATTGTACACACAAATATATAACCGCTGTTATCACACCGCTTTTCAATTTCTCAACGGTATCAACTAATTTTTACATTAGTTGAAATACTTTGAACTATCCAGCTTAAAAAAACTATACGAATGATTTTGATTTGACAAAAAAAAGCTGCTTTCAATTTTGAAAGCAGCTTTTTTTATTAAAAATCCAAAAACGGAAAATCCCATTTCAGCAACTAAAACCAGAAATCTATAACCAAGCTATTTCCAGCTGCTTATTGATTATCTAAAAATTCTATAGTACTTGAAGAAACTTTTTTTATTGGCATTAATATTTTATGATTATGGACAAGTAAACAAAGGTAGATATTATCAATAGACACTATAACCCCCTCCATTTGTTCAATTCGAATACGCATACCTACACGTAAGTTTTTACGCGTATAAAAAGAATACAACAACAGTGTGACCATTTCTTTAGACCCCAATCCTAAAGACAGAGCTATAGTTATAAAAATACCCCCCATAATAATGGAGATATTATGGGTAATTATATCCGTGTTGATTCCCGCTTGATTAAGAGCAATAATTGTAAAAAACAAAAACAATACATAGAAGACCATCTTTCCGATGATTTTTGCTCCTTTAAAACCAATTACACCAAAGAAGTTCATCAATGCCTTTTTTACCCACAATGCTAAGTAAAGCCCGGAAACAAAAATTATGACGGAAATAAAGAATTGCGGCATTAACGAAACAAAGATTCCTATTTGCGCAGATACTATTTCTAACCCAAACAAATCTGCCCCGACAACAATAAAAATTAAAACCAAGAAAACTTTAATAAAAGCATCAATAATCAATACCAAATCCAACTTAATTTTAGATCTATTCCAAAAATCGCTTTTACTTAAATGCTGTTGTAATCGCTCTATTTTACTAAAAATCAGCAATCTTTTTATTAAAAAAGAAAGAAGTCGAATACACCACCAACTCAAAAGCGCGTATATTAAAATAACCAATACTTTCAATGCTCCGCTAGCTAAGCTATTCAATAGGGAATTAATAAATTGCGAGGAATCTTCAATATTAAATATCTGAGCAAAACTATTCATCTTTAGCTTGGTTAAATTTATCTTTAGCATTTGTGGTTGTGATATGATTGTCCTTAATCAAGGTTGCCATAACATTAGGTAACTTTATGGTAAACAATTCCGCCACTTCTAAAGACAATTTTATAAGTGCAATATTGTCGGTAACCCGATCTCTTATGACTTCAGGTAACTTTTCGTCATATAAAATTTTTTTAAAAGGATTTTCCATTATTACAACGAATTATAGATTTCTAAAACCCTTTTCTTTGCTCTATGTAGTCTCATTTTCACGGCGCTCTCTCCAATTCCTACTTGCTCCGCAATGGTTTTTATAGACATGTCATCTTGGTACTTCATTAACAATATTATTTTTTCGCTAGGTTCTGCAATTTTTAAGGCTTGCCTAAGTTTTTCAGCATTCATTGCCAGAATTTCTTCATCTGCGATGTCGCTTTCACCTTCTGGAATACTGTAATTATAATCATCTATCAAATCCGTTTCTAGATTTTTCTTTTTTAAATCGCGATTATAAAAATTAACACAATGGTTATATGTAAAAGAAAACAGCCATGTAGAAAACTTTGAATCCCCTCTGAAGGTATATAATTTAACATAAAGCTGTATAAATATATCGTGTGTTAAATCTTGAGCCACAGCATCTGAACCAACAAAACTCCTGCATTTATTATAAACCAAATCTGAATATCGATCATATAAAACACCAAAATAGGTAGCGTCTTCTGTCCTAATGATTAAAGCTACTAGCTGCTCATCGTCCAGATTAATATGTCTTAGTGAATCTAACTCCATAACTACGTTATCTAATGGTCAAATAGTATTTAGACACATCATTTTGAAAAAGTCACATGATCGGAGTATTTTATAATGAATCTAAATTAAATCGCTTAAAATCAATTCTTCTGCGTTAGCGGATAATGATGAAAATAGATCTCGGGTTGTTGAAGAATATCATTTAATACCAAGATATAATTGCTCGATTCCTCCACGGAATTATCAAACAACAAAGCTCTTCCCTTTAGATAACCAATAAAATATTGGCACCAATTAGAATAATTTAGTTCTGCAACGGCATAGGCTTTTTTAAGATAATTTACCGCTTCTTCTTCTGTGAGCCAACCTATTGTAAAAGCGTATCTGATAATCAGCCCTACTCTCTCAATATCCCAACTGGCAATATTGGTAATTCGGTGGTATGCAGGCTCGTTGAATGAATAGCCGCAATCAAAAAAGCGGGACTCACACTTGTCGTCTATAAAGTGATATAATTTGGCTTGTTCGCCCAATAATGTCGACGCAACGGGGTGTTGGGGATGTGATTTCTTCTGAACAAGTACGGTTTCAGCTATATCTTTAAAATTATGCACACTGGGCAAGCTTAACAAACTTTCAATCAATTGTTTGGCGTTTTTAGAATTCACCACGCACCAAGCTTGATTGAGTATGTTTTCAATCCTTTGAAGATCTAAGCGCGATCTTAAGGTACTGCTATCGCTTTTGTGATTGGCCTCTATTAAAAAACTCCCTATTATAAGCAGGTGCTCTGGAACAGTATTCAATCTATATTTACGATAGAAATCGTCTTTCCATCCTGAAGTTTCTTGAGTATATTCCATAATATTTGATTTTTTTGATTACACAACCTAGTAAAAATAGGTTATTTCACACAGTAATACAAAAAACCAGCAAAAAAATAGAGCATAACTAGCTCAAAAAAAGCTTTTATTTCGCCACTACAAAATTCTTTACGGTTCAAAAAACAAAAACCAGCCGGGTTTCAACTGTAACAATTAACGCATGGACAACATCTTTGCAACATACTTACCGATAACATCAAACTCCAAATTTACCACGGTACCTATTTTATAAGTTCCAAATAAAGTGTGCTCCAGCGTATAAGGTATGATGGCTACTTTAAAGGTATTTATACCCGAGTCAACCACGGTTAAACTAGTCCCATCAACGGTAATCGAACCTTTTTCAATCGTTATATTCGATTGTTTTTCGTCGTATTCAAACCCAAAATAAATGCTGCCTTCCGAATCTTCCATCGATATACAGCGCGCCGTTTGATCGACATGACCTTGAACCAAATGACCATCTAAACGAGTTCCCAATATCATAGCCCGTTCTAAATTAACACGATCACCAAGTTTCCACTGGCCCATCGATGTCTTTCCAATAGTCTCCTTAATACCGGTAACTGTATAAGTCGAATCGGTCACAGCTACCACGGTTAAACAAATACCATTATGAGAAACGCTTTGATCAATTTTCAATTCTATAGCCAAAGGCGACCCTATAGTAATATGCAGATTTTCTCCTTCTTTTTCTATATTTTCAATCCTTCCGATGGATTCCACAATTCCTGTAAACATAACTCGATTTATTTTCATTAAATTTGCTTACAAAATTAGCAATAAATTACAGCTTATTATGAACCATCAAGAAGAAAATATAAAGCTCGGCATTTCAATAGGCGACATGAACGGAATCGGAAGCGAAGTCATCCTTAAAACTTTCGAGGACAATAGAATGCTCGAATTGTGTACTCCTGTAATTTTTGCCAATTCTAAACCTTTTTCATTTATAAAAAAGATTTTAGGCAACAATGCAGTAATACACGGTATTGACAAGTTAGACCAAGCTGTAAAAGGAAAAATCAACGTACTAAACCTCTGGAAAGAAACCGTTAATGTAAATTTTGGCACCAACGATTCCACAATAGGGAAATATGCCATCAAGTCTTTTACAGAAGCTACAGCAGCTTTAAAGGAGGGTTTAATAGACATATTGGTTACTGCACCAATCAACAAATACAACATTCAAGACGAGGATTTTAAACACCCGGGACACACGGATTACCTCAATCAAGAATTGGAAGGAGATGCCATGATGTTAATGATTAGCGACCAATTAAGAATCGGTTTATTAACCGATCACATCCCCATAAAAGACGTTTCCAAAGAGATTACAGCGGATTTAATAATTCGCAAAGTAAAAACCCTAAACAAAAGCTTAAAAGAAGATTTTAACATCTTAAAGCCAAGAATTGCCCTATTGGGATTAAATCCCCACAGCGGCGACAACGGAGTAATTGGGCATGAGGAGATTAAAATAATGAGTCCCACAATTAAAAAATTATTTGCCGAAGGTATTTTGGTTACAGGGCCGTTTTCCGCAGACAGCTTCTTTGGTTCCAATCAATATGAAAACTTCGATGCCGTACTCGCTTGCTACCACGACCAGGGATTAACCCCTTTTAAAACCTTGTCCTTTGGTTCGGGTGTCAATTATACAGCAGGATTGAATAAAATAAGAACTTCGCCCGATCACGGAACTGCTTATGAAATTGCAGGAAAAGGTTTGGCAGACCCTACCTCATTTAGAGAAGCTGTTTATTTGGCGATAGATGTTTATAACAACAGGAAAAACAATGCGGAACTCATTAATGAGCCCTTAGTTAGCCGTCAAAAAGAATTTACATCAAAAAAATATTGATAACCTGCTTGTAATTACAATTATTTTATATCTTTGCACGCTCAAATCATGTTCTCATGACTAATGAAAAACAGTTCTTAATTCCTTTTATAGGATTAAAATTAGGAAAACACCAGTTTGAAAATCAAATAGATAAATCGTTCTTTGAACTTTATAATTCTGATGATTTCAACGATATTAAAGCAGACGTTGTCGTTCTTTTAAATAAGAAAAGCACACATCTTGAGTTCTCCTTCTCGTTTGAAGGCTCTGTAAATGTTCCATGTGACGTTACAGCTCAAGATTTTGACATGCCCTTGAAAGGAAAATTAGAGATCATTGTTAAATTTGGAGAGAAATTTAATGAGGATCACGACAAATACGTTGTAATTCCTTTTAATGAACACAAAATAGATGTGGCTCAATATGTTTATGAAATGATTGCCTTATCTATTCCTCATAAAAGGGTTCACCCTGGGGTATTAGACGGGAGTTTAGATTCTGAAGCATTGAACTATTTAGGTTACAGCACAGAAAAGGAAGAAGCGCACGAAGAAATTGAAAGTAACAAAGAGAATGATACTGATCCTAGATGGGATCAATTAAAAAAACTATTAACGGATAAATAATACAGTAAGATGGCACATCCTAAGAGAAAAACCTCGAAAACAAGAAGAGATAAAAGAAGAACGCATTATAAAGCGGTTGCTCCTCAAATTGCTACATGTCCAATAACAGGTGAAGCTCACCTTTACCACAGAGCTTACTGGCATGAAGGAAAATTATATTACAGAGGGCAAGTTGTCGTTGACAAGGCCGTAGCTGTAGCATAATTACCAAGAAAAACAAGGGAAAACTCTCACAATGTGTGAGAGTTTTTTTTGTTATTTAAAACCGCCAAACCATTCCGGCTTTAAATTAACAGCTGCTTTCAATTTTTTTTTGTAATTTCCACCACTTTTTGGAATGTTTTTAATACAAAGCACCCCCATATGACAAAAATAAACGCTGCCATTACAGCCGTTGGATGTTATTTACCAGAATATATACTTACTAACAAAGAGTTAGAGAAAATGGTAGATACCAACGATGAATGGATCACAACAAGAACTGGAATAAAAGAAAGACGAATTCTCAAAGGAGAAGGAAAAGGCTCTTCTTATATGGCTATTAAAGCCTCTGAAAACCTCATTGAAAAAAAGGGATTAGACCCTAAGGAAATCGATTTGGTTATTGTAGCCACTGCTACTGCAGACATGCCCGTCGCCAGCACTGCTGTTTTTGTAGCCACGCAAATAGGCGCAACAAATGCTTTTGCTTTCGACCTTCAAGCGGCCTGTTCAAGTTTTTTATACGGTATGTCAGTTGCCTCTTCGTATATCGAATCTGGAAAATACAAAAAAGTTTTACTTATTGGAAGCGACAAAATGTCTTCCATTATAGATTATACCGACCGTGCCACTTGTATTATATTTGGTGACGCAGCCGGAGCAGTTCTCTTTGAACCCAACCATGAAGGCTACGGCTTACAAGACGAAATATTAAAAAGTGATGCCGTAGGAAGAGATTTTTTAAAAATTGAAGCAGGCGGCTCTATACTGCCCGCATCAGCACAAACCGTTGCCAACAAACAACACTATGTATTTCAAGACGGCAAAACCGTGTTCAAATATGCCGTGTCCAATATGGCCGACGTTAGTGAAAAAATCATGGAACGCAACAACCTAACACATAACGACGTTAATTGGCTAGCGGCTCATCAAGCAAACAAACGCATTATTGACGCTACCGCACATCGAATGAAGTTAGACGAATCCAAAGTATTAGTCAATATTGAGAAGTATGGAAACACTACTTCCGCAACATTGCCGTTGTTGCTTTGCGACTTTGAAAATCAATTAAAAAAAGGTGACAACATCATATTCGCGTCATTTGGCGGAGGATTTACTTGGGGAGCAATTTACCTCAAGTGGGCTTATAGCAAATAAACAAACAACTAACCAATACCCAAAGTATGGACATTAAAGAAATTCAAAACTTAATTAAATTCGTAGCAAAATCAGGTGCTACTGAAGTAAAATTAGAAATGGATGATTTTAAAATCACCATCAAAACAACAGACGCAGGAAGCACAGAAACCACTTATATCCAACAAGTTCCGGTTAACTCTGCTCTTCCACAAGCTACTGCTGCACAACCGACAACACCAACAGCCCCTTCACCAGAAGTAGCTGCTGCTACAGAAGCTGCAAAAATTGCTGATCAAGACTCTAAATACATCACTGTAAAATCGCCAATTATCGGTACATTCTACAGAAAACCATCACCGGATAAACCCGCTTTTGCAGAAGTAGGAACAACTATTAAAACCGGAGATGTGGTTTGTGTGATTGAGGCTATGAAACTTTTCAACGAAATCGAATCTGAAGTTTCAGGTAAGATTGTAAAAGTATTGGTTGACGATGCTTCACCAGTAGAATTTGATCAACCATTATTCTTAGTTGATCCATCTTAAGAAATTTAAATCATTTCTAAAAACCTTTAGAACAAGGATTTAACCCCAAGTAAAATTAAAAATTTCAAAAGATGTTTAAAAAAATATTAATCGCAAACCGAGGTGAAATTGCTCTAAGAATCATTAGAACATGTCGCGAGATGGGTATTAAAACCGTAGCGGTCTATTCCACTGCAGATGCCGAAAGTTTACACGTAAGATTTGCTGATGAAGCGGTTTGTATAGGACCACCTCCAAGCAACTTATCTTATTTAAAAATATCGAATATTATTGCAGCGGCTGAAATCACCAATGCAGATGCTATTCATCCTGGTTACGGATTTCTTTCTGAAAATGCTAAATTTTCAAGAATCTGTGAAGAACACGGTATCAAATTTATCGGAGCTTCACCAGATATGATAGACAAAATGGGCGATAAATCAAGCGCTAAAGCTACCATGAAATTAGCTGGTGTTCCAACGGTTCCCGGTTCTGATGGAATCATTGAAAGCTTAGAGGATGCTAGAACTATTGCCAAAGAAACCGGATATCCCGTTATGATCAAAGCCACCGCTGGTGGTGGAGGTAAAGGAATGAGAGCTATCTGGAAAGAAGAAGACCTTCAAAAAGGTTGGGAAGATGCGCGTCAAGAAGCACTTGCTGCTTTCGGAAACGACGGTATGTATATGGAAAAACTGATTGAAGAACCAAGACATATCGAAATCCAAATCATCGGAGATTCTTACGGAAAAGCATGTCACTTATCAGAACGCGATTGTTCTATTCAAAGAAGACACCAAAAGTTAACCGAAGAAACACCATCCCCTTTTATGACCGATGAACTTCGTGAAAAAATGGGAGAAGCAGCTGTTAAAGCCGCTGAATTCATCAAATATGAAGGTGCCGGTACTATAGAATTTTTGGTAGACAAACACCGTAACTTCTACTTTATGGAAATGAATACTCGTATCCAAGTAGAACACCCTATCACAGAGCAAGTAATCGATTACGATTTGATTCGCGAGCAAATACTCGTTGCTGCTGGAGTACCTATTTCAGGAAAGAATTACCTTCCGCAATTGCATTCTATCGAATGTCGTATCAATGCAGAAGACCCTTATAATGGTTTTAGACCTTCACCGGGTAAAATCACCACTTTACACGCCCCAGGAGGCCACGGAGTTCGCCTAGATACTCACGTATATTCTGGCTATACCATTCCACCAAATTACGACTCTATGATCGCAAAATTAATCACCACAGCTCAAACGAGAGAAGAGGCGATTAATAAAATGAAACGCGCCTTAGACGAATTTGTAATAGAAGGTATTAAAACTACTATACCCTTTCATAGACAATTGATGGATGATCCCAATTATGTTGCCGGTAATTACACCACAGCATTTATGGAAGATTTCACTATGAAACCCCTACAAGACTAAGATTAAAACCGCTAAAACAGCGGTTTTTTTTTGCTCTAAAATCACCTTAAAAAAAACCTACATTTTTTATCTTAAAAATTGTAGATGTCGATAATTATAATATCTTTGAGCATTATTAATATTTTTTTTTTTAAAATGCGAACAGGCAAAGTTAAATTCTTCAACGAAGAAAAGGGTTACGGATTCATCACAGACGACCAAACAGGGAATGATATTTTTGTACATGCTACTGGATTAAACGGAAGTGAACTTCAAGAAGGTTTCCGCGTTTCTTATGTTGAAGAAGAAGGAAGAAAAGGCAAAGTAGCCGCACAAGTAGAGGTAATAGAAGATTAATTATATATTATTTTCCATTTGCTTACAAAACCGTTCTTACTTAAAGAGCGGTTTTTTTATATAATAAATTTATTATTTATAATTAGTCTAATTATTTATTAGCTTAACTGCTGCCGAAAAGCAGAAGACTATCTCTATATAATTTGATATAATCCCCCTTCACAGTATATTTGTGTAATTTATATTAAAAATGCCTATTTTTATGCAATCAACCCAACTCGATTTTATACCGATTTTAATGCAGCTAGGTTTAGCAGCCGGATTTGTTGTATTAACCGTATACGTATCAGGGCTTTTAGGCCCAAAAAGAAAATCACAAAACAAAGATATTAACTTTGAATGTGGAATTGAATCTGTAGGAAACGCGAGAATTCCTTTTAATGTAAAATATTTTCTTGTAGCCATACTCTTTGTCTTATTTGATGTTGAAGTGATATTTCTATACCCATGGGCAGTAAATTTTCAGGAGATGGGCTGGGAAGGTTTTTGGAAGATGGGAATATTTATGTTCTTGTTAATCATTGGCCTGTTGTATGAATTTAAGAAAAAAGGTCTCGAATGGGACTAAACCACAACAGTTATGGACGATAAATCTAAATATAAAATGGCCGATGCACCAGATGGTTATGCTGGAGAAGGATTCTTTGCTACCAAACTAGACACCGTTGTAGGACTAGCTCGTGCCAATTCAATGTGGCCGCTACCCTTTGCTACTTCTTGTTGTGGTATTGAGTTTATGGCAACAATGGCTGCTCACTACGATGTGGCTCGTTTTGGATCGGAACGTATGAGTTTCTCTCCTAGACAGGCAGATATGTTGTTAGTTATGGGAACCATTGCCAAAAAAATGGCTCCGATATTAAGGCAGGTTTACGAACAAATGGCCGAACCCAAATGGGTTATTGCCGTTGGAGCTTGTGCTTCATCAGGAGGTATATTTGATACGTATTCCGTATTACAAGGGATAGATAAAGTAATTCCTGTTGACGTTTATGTACCTGGATGTCCTCCTCGACCGGAACAAATATTAGACGGAATTTTGAAATTACAAGATATTGTAAAATCGGAATCCGTTAGAAGAAGAAGTTCGGAAGAATATACCGATTTATTAAATTCTTATAAAATCAAATAAAATGGCTTTAGAGACTGCTGTTATTCAAAATATGTTGATTGAAAACTTCGGACTATCGGTTACTGAATTTTATCAGCAACACGATATTTTTACTTTTGAAGTTGCACCAGATGCTTTGCATGAAGTAATTGCCTTTTTAAAAGATAATGAGACTTTACGCTTTAACTTCTTAACTGATGTTTGTGGTATTCACTATCCCGATTATACCGAAGACAGGCAATTGGCTGTCGTATATCATATGCACAATTGGCTCGATAATGTACGCATTCGAATTAAAACCTATTTAAGCATAAAAAATCCCGTAGTAAACACGGTTTCCGATTTATTTCTAAGTGCCAATTGGCAAGAAAGAGAAACCTACGATTTCTACGGTATTATATTTAAAAACCATCCGCAATTAAAACGTATTTTAAATATGGATGAAATGGTCTCTTTTCCATTGAGAAAAGAATTTCCTTTAGAAGACGGAGGAAGAACCGACAAAGACGATCGATTCTTCGGAAGAACTGTACACAACTGTTAATAGAAACCTGAAATAAGACTACAACCAAACTATGTCAGACCTATTATTACCACCAGAGCATCGATATGCGAAGCTCATCGAAGAACGTTTAAAAGAGGACGGAACGGAATTATCTATTCTTAACCTAGGTCCTACGCATCCTGCTACCCACGGTATTTTTCAAAACATCTTATTGATGGATGGAGAAAAAATAATCGATGGAGAAGGAACCGTAGGTTATATACACCGTGCATTTGAGAAAATTGCGGAAAACAGACCTTTTTATCAAGTCAATGTTTTAACCGATCGACTTAACTATTGTTCTTCTCCAATCAACAATACCGGTTGGTGGATGACTGTGGAAAAAGCATTGGGAATCGAAATCCCTAAACGCGTTCAATATCTACGCGTTATAATTATGGAATTGGCTCGTATTGCCGATCACATTATTTGTAGTTCGGTAATGGGTGTAGATACCGGTGCCTTAACCGGTTTCTTATACGTTTTCCAATACCGCGAAAAAATATATGAGATTTACGAAGAAATCTGTGGTGCCCGATTAACTACGAATATGGGACGTATAGGTGGATTTGAAAGAGAATGGAGCCCTGCTGCTTTCCGAAAGATTGATGAATTCTTAGCGGAATTCCCAGCGATTTGGAAAGAGTTTGAAGGCCTACTCGAAAGAAATAGGATTTTTATGGACCGTACCATAGGCGTTGGAGGCATTACTGCTGAAAAAGCTATTAGTTACGGTTTTACTGGTCCAAACTTACGTGCTGCAGGTGTAGATTACGACATCCGAGTGATGCAACCCTATTGCTCCTACGAAGATTTCGAATTCGATATCCCTGTTGGACAAAATGGAGATTGCTACGACCGTTTTACCGTTCGTAATGCCGAAGTATGGGAAAGTTTAAAAATCATTAGACAGGCGTTGGACAAAATGCCAGAAGGCCCTTATCACGCTGATGTTCCAGAATATTACCTACCTCCAAAAGAAGATGTTTACCAAAACATGGAAGCCTTGATTTACCACTTTAAAATTGTGATGGGAGAGATACCCGTTCCAAACACAGAAGTATATCAACCGGTTGAAGGAGGAAATGGTGAATTGGGGTATTACCTGATTACCAACGGAAGTCGCACACCTTATAGACTACACTTTAGAAGACCTTGTTTTATATATTACCAAGCGTATAACGATATGGTTCAAGGACAAATGTTGTCCGATGCCATCATCACCTTATCGAGTATGAATGTTATCGCAGGAGAATTAGACGCTTAAGAATATGGAAAAGACCGCTCACAAACAAACTATAAATATCACACCGGCTCTTCAAGCTCGTATAGACGAATTGATTAGCCATTACCCAGCCGATAAACGAAAATCTGCTTTACTTCCCGTTTTACACGAAGTGCAAGATGCTCACGACAATTGGTTGAGTACAGACTTAATGGATGTTGTCGCAGAAATACTACACATCCGCCCTATTGAAGTATATGAAGTAGTTACCTTCTACTCCATGTACAACCAAAAACCGATGGGTAAATATATGTTTGAATTTTGCCTTACTTCCTGCTGTGGTTTGCGCGGTGCAGACGATATGTTGGAGTATGCTTGTGAAAAACTACAAATTGCCCCAGGAGAAACAACAGCTGACGGTATGTTTTCTGTAGTTGGTGTTCAATGCCTAGGCGCTTGTGGATATGCACCAATGATGCAATTGGGAGATTACTACCAAGAGCATCTTACCAAAGAAAAAATCGATCAAATTATAGAAGACTGCAAAGCAGGTAAAATAATTCTTCACGACAAATAATATCATGGGAAAAAAAATATTATTAGATAAGATCAATATTCCGGGTATAAAAACTTATGAAGTTTACCGTCAAAACGGAGGTTATGCCTCTGTAGAGAAGGCATTAAAAACCATGCAACCCGACGAAATTACAGAAGAAGTAAAAACTTCAGGATTACGAGGTCGTGGTGGAGCAGGATTTCCCGTAGGATTAAAATGGAGTTTTATCGACAAAAAATCGGGCAATCCAAGACATTTGGTTTGTAATGCCGATGAGTCCGAACCGGGAACTTTTAAAGACCGATTTTTAATGGAATACATTCCTCACTTATTAATTGAAGGAATGATCACCTCTAGTTATGCCTTAGGCGCACATCTTTCTTATATCTACATCAGAGGAGAATATATGTGGGTTTATAAAATATTAGAACGCGCCATTAAGGAAGCTTATGACGCGGGTTGGTTGGGTCAAAACATCTTGGGAACAGATTATCACCTTGACCTACATGTACATTGTGGAGCGGGTGCTTATATCTGTGGTGAAGAGACCGCTTTGATTGAATCTTTAGAAGGAAAAAGAGGAAATCCTCGTATCAAACCTCCTTTCCCTGCTGTTAGTGGTTTATGGAAAAACCCAACGGTAGTAAACAACGTAGAATCCATTGCCAATGTGCCTTGGATTGTTATGAATTCTGGAGAAGAATACGCCAAAATCGGTGTAGGCCGTTCAACGGGTACCAAATTAATTTCTGCTTCTGGACATATCAAAAATCCCGGTGTTTACGAAATTGAAATGGGTATAACGGTTGAAGAATTTATCAATTCCGACGAGTATTTGGGCGGTATGATAGACGACAGACCTATAAAAGCATTAATTCCAGGAGGTTCATCTGTGCCAATCTTACCTGCACATTTGATTTATAAAACAGCAACAGGAGAAGACCGATTAATGACCTATGAATCTCTTGGAGATGGTGGATTTGCCACAGGATCATCTATGGGTTCTGGGGGATTTATCGTTTATAACGACACCGCTTGTATCGTTAGAAATACTTGGAATTTTGCTCGTTTTTATGCTCATGAAAGCTGTGGACAATGTTCGCCGTGTAGAGAAGGAACCGGTTGGATGGAAAAAGTATTGCACCGTATAGAAACGGGAACAGGAAACATGGAGGATATCGATTTACTATGGGACATCCAAGGTAAGATTGAAGGAAATACCATTTGTCCTTTAGGAGATGCTGCAGCTTGGCCAGTAGCAGCGGCTATACGTCATTTCAGAGAAGAATTTGAATACCATATTCTATTCCCTGAAAAAATTAAAAACAGAGATCATTATGTTGCAGAACCCTTTGAAAGCGTGAAGCACTTGATTTCAAAAGAAACCATATAAATTAAAGCCTACGTTTGAAGCTTTGTTCGCAAACTTTGAACCTAAAACATATAGTTATGAAAGTTACAATAGACGGACATGAAATCGAGGTAGAACCAGGAACAACTATTCTACAAGCAGCCAGAATGATTGGAGGAGAATCAGTTCCTCCTGCTATGTGTTACTATTCCAAATTAAAGGGAAGTGGCGGAAAATGCCGTTGCTGTTTGGTCGAAGTGGCCAAAGGAAGCGAGGCCGATCCCCGTCCTATGCCTAAGTTGATGGCTTCTTGTGTAACAGGAGTTATGGACGGTATGGAAGTAAAAAGCATTTCGTCACCGAGAGTTGTCGAAGCCAGAAAATCAGTTACGGAATTTTTGTTGATCAACCACCCACTAGATTGCCCTGTATGTGATCAAGCAGGGGAATGTGATTTACAAAACCTTAGTTACAACAACGGAAAGGAAGCGACTCGATTTAAAGAGGAAAAAAGAACTTTCGAACCGGAGAATATCGGTGACAAGATTCAACTGCATATGAATCGTTGTATTTTGTGCTACCGTTGTGTGATGACAGCTGATCAAATTACCGATGGACGTGTTCACGGCGTATTAAACCGTGGTGACCATTCCCAAATTTCAACTTGTGTAACGGCAGCAATAGACAATGAATTTTCTGGAAACATGATTGACGTTTGTCCTGTTGGAGCTTTGACTGATAAAACCTTCCGTTTCAAATCACGTGTTTGGTTTAACAAACCATTTAATGCCCATAGAGATTGCGATAAATGTTGTGGTAAAACAACGCTTTGGATGTTTGGTGACGAAATCCAAAGAGTGACTGCGCGTAAAGACATCTACCATGAAGTCGAAGAGTTCATCTGTAACGAATGTCGTTTCGACCACAAAGACACTAAAGATTGGGTTATTGAAGGACCGAGAAAATTCGAAAAATTTTCGGTTATCAACCAAAACAATTATACAAGACCACTAGACAAAGTCGTTATCAATACAGAAGCGCAAATCTTAAAGGGTCGTGATCAAGATCGTTATAAGATCAGTATGAAAAACATCCCTTTTAAAGCAGAGGAATCAAAAAAATAATTTCATTCAAAAATGGACAATACTATCATCATTGAAAAGGGTGTCATTATCCTTATCGTTTTTGCCATCACTATGGTAATGGCCATGTATTCGACCTTAGCGGAACGTAAAATCGCCGCTTGGATACAGGATCGAATCGGCCCTAACAGAGCTGGTAAAGGCGGAATTTTACAACCTCTTGCTGACGGACTTAAACTATTCTCCAAAGAGGAATACGCTCCAGACACTCCTAATAAATTTTTATTTATTTTAGGACCAACCATTTCCATGACTGTCGCACTGATGACTAGTGCTGTTATTCCATGGGGAGATCGTTTACACCTTTTCGGCAGAGATATTCTCCTACAAGTAACTGATATCAATGTGGCCATGCTTTATGTATTTGCCGTATTATCAGTTAGTGTATACGGAATCATGATTGGTGGATGGGCTTCCAACAATAAGTTTTCTTTGATGAGCGCCATGCGTGCCGCTTCTCAAATGATTTCGTATGAGGTAGCTATGGGACTTTCGATCATCGCTTTGTTGATGATGACACAAACCTTGAGTTTAAGAGAAATTTCCCTACAACAATCGGGCATGAACTGGAACGTATTTTACCAACCTTTAGGTTTCCTAATATTCTTGGTATGTTCGTTTGCAGAAACCAATAGAACTCCTTTTGACCTTGCAGAATGTGAGCAAGAGTTAATCGGTGGATACCATACCGAATATTCTTCGATGAGAATGGGATTCTTCCTATTTGCAGAATACGCCAGTATGTTTATCTCGTCAACGATTATAGCGGTTTTATATTTCGGTGGATACAACTATCCGGGAATGGATTGGGCAGTGACCAACTGGGGAGTAAATCCAGCCAATATCATTGGAATCATCGTCTTGTTTATCAAAATCTGTTTTTTCATCTTTGTATATATGTGGGTACGTTGGACTATACCGCGTTTCCGTTACGATCAATTGATGAATTTAGGTTGGAAAAACTTGATTCCATTGGCACTATTTAATATTATTATTACAGCAGTAGTTATCTTACTCTTAAAATAAAAAACATGGCTTTAGATACTATTTCATTATCAGGCAGAAAAAAACAGGTAACCAACACGACCATGACCTGGTCGGAGAAGATTTACCTTGTGGCGATTATCAAAGGGATGATGGTTACTTTTAAACATTTATTCAAAAAGAAAGTAACGATCAGTTATCCAGAGATGACGCGTCCATTTAGTCCTGTTTACAGAGGACGCCATACCTTGATGCGCGACGAAGAAGGACGTGAACGCTGTACCGCTTGTGGCCTATGTGCCCTATCTTGCCCAGCAGAAGCCATTTCGATGAAGTCCGCTGAACGTACTGCAGAAGAAAAACACTTATACCGCGAAGAAAAATATGCTGAGATCTACGAGATCAACATGTTGCGTTGTATATTTTGTGGTTTGTGTGAAGAAGCCTGTCCAAAACAAGCGATTTACTTGACGAAATCACAAACCATCGTAAAATCAAGCATGAACCGCGAAGATTTTATCTATGGAAAAGATAAGTTGGTGATGCCTTTAGATGCAGCCATTCAAAACACTAAACAGAATCAAGCGTAATTATGATAGAAATTCTATTTTATATTCTTTCGACACTAACTATCGGAAGTGCAGCTTTAACCATCTTGAGTAAAAACCCAATCCACAGCGCTATTTGGTTAGTGGTCAGTTTTTTCTCTATAGCTGGTCATTATATTTTATTAAATGCTCAGTTTCTGGGTATGGTACACATTATGGTTTATTCGGGTGCGATCATGATCTTGATGTTGTTTACCATCATGTTAATGAACCTCAACATCAGTACGGAGATTCAAAAACCCATAGTAGTGAAATTAACCGCTACTGTAGCATTCTGCTTAATCGGTTTGGTTTTTATTGCAGCGATTATGAAAGCAAATCCAATTGTTGAAAGCTATCAAAACTCTGGTGAAGACTTTCAATCGATTAAAGTTTTGGGACAAGTACTACTCAATGAATATGTAGTTCCCTTTGAAATGGCAGCAGTCTTGTTGTTATTATCGATGATTGGGGCTGTATTAATTTCTAAAAAAGATAATAAAACCGCTTAATTATGGAAAGAGTTTTAGAAATAATCGGAATCGAATCGTATATCTACTTATCAGTTATACTGTTTTGCGTAGGTGTATTTGGAATCTTATATAGAAGAAATGCCATAGTCATGTTTATGTCTATAGAAATCATGTTGAACTCTGCCAATTTGCTGTTGGTAGCCTTTTCAACCTTACATCAAGATGCCTCGGGGCAGGTTTTTGTATTTTTCACTATGGCTGTAGCGGCGGCGGAAGTTGCTGTAGGTTTAGCCATTTTGGTATCGATATACAGAAATATCGGATCTATCGACATTGACAATTTAAAAAACTTAAAAGGATAATCCCGAATGGATACAAACGTAATTTTACTCTTATTAATAGTCCCTTTACTGGGGTTTCTAACGACCTTTTTCTTCGGAAAAAAATTAGGTAGTGCTTCGGGAATTATAGGAACGGCTTCGGTATTCGTTTCCTTTATTATCAGTGTGATGTTGTTTTTTCAAATCAACCAAACACAGCAAGCAATACAAATTCATTTATTTGACTGGATGGCCTTAGAGAAATTCTCTATTTCCTTTGGTTTTTTAATCGATCAATTGTCTATTTTATGGCTGTTGTTTGTAACGGGAATCGGAACACTGATTCACTTATACTCGACGAGCTATATGAAGGGAGACGAAAACTTCCATAAGTTTTTCGCCTATCTAAACCTATTTATCTTCTTTATGATCTTGTTGGTCATGGGAAGCAATTTATTAATCATGTTTATCGGATGGGAAGGTGTTGGACTTTGTTCTTACCTACTAATCGGGTTTTGGCATAAAAACCAATCGTATAACGACGCTGCAAAAAAAGCTTTTATCATGAACCGTATTGGGGATTTGGGCTTTTTGATTGGAGTTTTTATCTTGGGTTATTTGTTCCAAACTTTGGATTATATGACCATTAAAGAAGCTTTGGTTAACGGAACTACGCATCACGTAAATACTTGGATTGGCTATGCTACCTTGGCTCTATTTATTGGAGCTGCAGGTAAAAGTGCTCAGATTCCACTATATACTTGGTTGCCAGACGCGATGGCTGGACCAACTCCAGTATCCGCATTAATTCACGCGGCTACCATGGTTACCGCAGGTATCTTTATGATTACCCGTTTAAACTTCTTGTTCGACTTAGCTCCTCAAGTTCAAAATATCATCGCGATCGTTGGTGCCTGTACAGCCATCTTTGCTGCTTCAATCGGTTTGGTTCAAAACGATATCAAAAAAGTGTTGGCCTATTCAACCGTTTCTCAGTTGGGATTGATGTTTATGGCTATCGGTTTTGGTGCTTACGAAATTGCCGTATTCCACGTAATTACACATGCTTTCTTTAAGGCTTGTTTGTTCTTGGGTTCTGGTTCGGTTATCCATGCTATGGGCGGCGAACAGGATATGAGACAAATGGGTGGTTTAAGAAAATATATGAAAGTAACTTATATTACTTTCTTATTGGCTACTTTGGCCATTTCAGGTATACCTCCATTTGCAGGTTTCTTCTCTAAGGACGAAATTTTAATGGTGGCTTTTCACGAAAACATCATACTTTGGGTATTGGGAGCTGTCGCTTCTATATTCACAGCATTTTATATGTTCCGCTTATTGTACCTTACTTTCTTTAAAGATTTTAGAGGAACAGCAGCACAAAAAGAGCACTTACACGAGAGTCCTTCGTCGATGACTATTCCCCTTATTGTATTGGGAGTATTGTCTGTAGTTGGGGGTGCGATAAGTTTACCTGGCAACAGTTGGTTAAACGGGTTCTTAGCTCCTGTGATCAAAAACAATGCAGCGGCACATCCTCACGTAATGGGAATGACCGAATATATCTTAATGGCTTTAGCGATCATTGGTGCTTTAATCGGATTGGGTATTGCTTACAACAAGTATATCAAAAAATCAGAAGTACCTGTTGCCGATGAGCAAATCAGCGGTTTCCACAAAACACTTTACAACAAATATTATATCGACGAAATCTATATGAAAGTGATTGTTGCCCCTATTTACGGTTTGGCGACTTTCTTTAAAGATTTTGTTGAAGTGGGTATTTCACAAACGGTATTTGGCTTAGCTAAAATTGCGGACGGACTATCCCTACAAGGAAAAAGAGCGCAAAACGGAAATATTGGCTTATATTTATTTGCCTTTGTATTCGGAATTTGTTTCTTATTTTACTATTTATTCATTGCAAGTTAATTTATAAAAATGAACGTAACGATACTATTAATCACTTTACTAGTTGGCGCATTGGCAACTTATCTCTCCGGTAACAAAATGGCTCCGAAAGTAGCACTTCTTGTTGGAGTTATCGCTTTTGCAGAAACTTTACTATTGATCAATCAACACCTTCAAGGGGTTGATGCTGGATATGTAGTGCAATGGATGAATAAACCCAACATCTTCTTTGCTTTAAAAGCAGATGGATTGGCTTTGGCTTTGGTTTTACTAACGACGCTATTGACGCCACTTATTGTTCTTTCTTCATTTGGTACTGCTATTGAAAAATCAAAATCGTTTTACGGTTTGGTTGTTTTTATGTCCTTTGCCATGACTGGAACATTTTTGGCTTCTGACGGTTTCTTATATTATATCTTCTGGGAGTTGGCCTTGATTCCGATCTATTTCATCGCCTTGCTTTGGGGTAATGATACTTTTGAAGAACGTAAAAAAGCTATACTTAAGTTTTTCATCTATACCTTTGCAGGTTCGATATTTATGTTGGTAGCTTTTATCTACTTATATCAAAAAGCCGGCAGTTTCTTATTACAAGATTTATATAATGTATCGCTTACTGCCAACGAACAGTATTGGATTTTCTTAGCTTTCTTCTTGGCTTACGCCATCAAGATTCCTATTTTTCCTTTCCATACTTGGCAGGCATCTACTTATGAAAAAGCACCTACTGTAGGAACCATGCTTTTATCGGGTATTATGCTAAAAATGGGATTGTACTCGATTATACGTTGGCAAATTCCAATCGCTCCACAAGCGGCGAAAGACTTGATGAGTACCATCATCGTTTTGAGTTTAATCGGAGTGGTTTATGGCGCTATCGTAGCCTTAAGACAATCGAACATCAAACGTTTCTTTGCTTACTCTTCGTTATCACACGTTGGATTAATCGCTGCGGGAACGTATACACTTACCCTAGACGGTTTGCGCGGTGCCGTTTACCAAATGTTGGCTCACGGATTTGTTATAGTAGGTTTGTTCTTTATTGCAGAAATCATATACAGAAGATATCAAACTAGAAATATAGGTGAGTTGGGCGGTATTCGTCAGCAAGCAATTGTTTTATCATCCCTGTTTATGATTTTGATGTTTGCATCTGTAGGTCTACCGGGAACTTTTAGTTTTGTCGGTGAGTTCTCTTTGTTATTCGGTCTATCTCAAATCAATATATGGTATGCGGTAATCGGAGGTAGTAGTATCATTTTTGGTGCTTTCTATATGTTGAGAATGTTCCAAAAAGTGATGTTGGGTGAAACCAACAGCAAACCTTTTGCAGATCTAAACTTTAATGAAGGATTTGTATTGGTAATCTTAGCAGCAGTAGTGTTGTTCTTGGGTATATATCCAAAACCAATCACCGATTTAATCACGCCGAGTTTGATAGAAATCGTATCACAAATTAAGTAACAGTATAATGGAACTCGGATCAAATCCGAATATCATAAATCCTAAATAACACCAATGAACACAATAATAGCGATTGCAGCATTAGCGGTTTTAGTACTGGTAGTAGAGATTGTTAATTTGAGAAAATTAATAGTCCCTATGACCGTCATCGGGCTTTTAGCCATACTGGGTATCACGCTAAATAACCTAAACGTCACCGAATCTTTTTACAACAACATGATTGTTGTCGATTCCTTTTCGGTAGCTTTTTCTAGTTTGTTTATTGTACTAACCACCTTTTTGGTTGCCTTAAGTACCAATTTCTACGAAAATGAAGACGCCTTAAAGATTTCCGATTATGTATCCCTAAAACTATTCCTACTCTTAGGCGCTGTTTCTATGGTGAGTTTTGGTAATATGGCGATGTTTTTCTTGGGATTAGAAATTCTATCGATCACCTTATACATTCTAGCTGGTAGCAACAGAACCCACATCAAGAGCAATGAAGCGGGTATGAAATACTTTCTTTTGGGCTCGTTTGCCTCAGGGGTAATTCTATTCGGTATCGCCTTGATTTACGGTGCAACAGGCTCTTTTGATTTACACGAAATATTCCGCATTATTGCGACAGGAGCTATTCCTGCATGGTATAAAATTGGCGTACTGATGATGATCATCGGAATGTTGTTTAAAATTGCTGCGGTTCCTTTCCACTTCTGGGCTCCAGACGTGTATCAAGGCGCTCCAAGCTTAACGACAGCGATGATGAGTACTCTGGCTAAAGTAGTAGCAGTTGCCACTTTATACAAGCTAAGCGTAAGCCTTACGGTTACGATGCCTAGCAATTATATGACGGCCATAGTTGTTATCGCCATACTAACCATGACCGTTGGTAATATCATGGCGCTACGTCAAGATAACATCAAACGTTTATTGGCGTATTCTGGTATTTCACATGCCGGTTTTATGATGATGGCTTTGGTAAACCTGGGCAATTCTGCACCGAGTTTATTCTACTATGCCGTAGCGTATGCTATCGCGGGTATTGCTGCATTCTCCGTAGTCATTTTGGTTACCAAAAACAAAGACGAAGAATTGTTGTCGTTGTTTAAAGGATTGGGTAAAACCAACCCACTATTGGCTGGTATTTTAACCGCCTCACTACTTTCTATGGGAGGTATTCCAATCTTTGCCGGTTTCTTTGGTAAGTTCTTCTTGTTTTCTCAAGCGCTTGAAAACAACCAATTGACCTTAGTGATTTTTGGAGCGATCAACTCTTTTATCAGTATCTATTACTACTTTAAAGTTATCGCAGTACTCTACTCTAAAAACGAGGAAACCGATCAAACAGAACCGATCAAAGTTCCAATGGCGTATTACGCCGTAGGAATCATATCCATAACTATCAATATCGTTATAGGAATTTATCCTTCGATTATTTTAGATATGATAAAATAAACAAAAACAGATCAACAACTGAAAAGGACCGTTTCGAAAGAGACGGTCTTTTTTTTTGCTCATTCAAACTATGAAATAGTCACCTTATAATTTTTATATCTTTTAGTTTCAGATGACAACTCTTATAAACCAATATGTAAAATATAGATATCGGTATATTTTAAGCAATTTCGGACACACCGACTTTCAAAGTTCTACGCACTTAGTTTTGTTAAAAAAACAACGTACTTATAAGTCTATTTTATTACTAAAATCAAAAATCATAACCGCTAAGTCCCTAAAGTTTTTCTTCTTAAAATCATTTTATTGCCACATTAAAGCAATTGTACTGCCATGCAACAAAACCGAGGAATTTAAAAATAAAAAAGATTTCAAGAGATGCCTCTTTTTAAATATAACTTATTAATGCCTTCTTTCCTCATTATTCATCTCCTTTATTTAAAAACAGAATAAGAAAATCTAATAAACAACTAGATACATAAAAACAAATTAACTACATTTAACAGTGACTTACAAAAATATAAGCAGAATTCACAATCACTAAATTTTACACATTATGACAAAAACTAAAATCACCCTAGCATTATTAGGTCTTTTTCTCTCCTTAACTGCCATTGCTGGCGAACCAATTACAGAGAAAAAATCAGAAACTTTCACAAAACAAATAGTTGTACTCGGTTCTGGAGGCCTTAAAGACATGGGACCATGGAGTACCGTATGTCCAAACACGGATAGAGTGCATTGTGCCATGTTGACCAGAGCATTTACTAGAGACACTCGATTACAAGTTGGTGAAGTAGTCAAAGTAAACATACTTGATGACACAACGAACCACATTTTAAAAGTGATCGCCTTATCAGGATCATTTGATAGGGAAGGTAACATACTAGGAAAAGACATTCTCTTTGAAAAAGTTAACTAATAATCTTAACAAGAAAAGAAGGGTATCTTAAACCATACCCTTCTTCAAGAATAAAACAGAAATGAAAAAAACTTTCTATTGTCTTTTCTTATTACTATATCTAACTCAAGGATATTCACAAGATCATATCATGCAAATTTCTCCAAAATGTGGACAAGAAAAAAAAATCGTAAACTCTTTCTCTCAAATGGGCCTGAAACAAAAAGAAATTTACGTATTACATTTTCGACCTGCCGCATGCCCTAGATGTGAAAGTGGAATTTGGATATCTACCTCACTGCTTAAAGCACAAAACAAAGAAGTTGTCTTAATAGTCGACGGTGAAAATCAAAAACAGAGTACCGATTATTTAAACTCCTTAAAAGGCATCAATCTTAATGATTTTTCCTACATTATTTATGACACCTCCCAGTTTTTCCGCACCCTTATCGACTATCAAGCTACGTTTAACTTAAGCTATCCCTTACTTCATAAAATAAACATAGAAGTTGGTTTTTTTCACAGCATCAACCCTCTATCGGGTACTGCCGTTAATTCTGAATCTATAATATCCATTATTGACAATACTGATATCCAAAAATGTATAGAATTAACGGATGAAAAACAAAAGGACAAAACTACTAAAAACACTTTTTGGGACCACGAAATACTTCTAAACTCAAAGAATCTAGTAAATCCAAGAGAAATTAACGCAAATAGAAGATTTATATATTTAACTGATGCTACGACTAACCACGTTATAATTTATGACAGTAATGGCGAACAAGTGTACGATTATTATCCAGAAGCTTTGGAATTAATGCTCGATATAAAAGAAGACACCCTATTTAGGAAAAAAATTCAAGAAGACTTAATAGATAGCGGTATAGCTAGGGTAATTTATCTCAATGCTTATACTAGTGAACACGGACTAACAACTATTCCATCATCCGTCCCTAATATTTGGTACGAAGGAGAAACGGCCTTTTATGCAAACACGCCATTATTTATAGAAAAACAAAATGAAAACACTATTAAAAATATAATCCGTTTTGAAACATCTATAGATTTCAATGATAGCGTTAAACAAAAATCTCCTTTAGTAGCAGTACACGACTATTACAAACCTTTTTTTGAAAATTATTTCGCCTTTCCTTTAATCAAAGGATGGCCAGCACAAGGTTTTGAACTCGACCTCAACAATTCAGATAACAATCCGTTTGACACAAAATTTTATAATAATAGTCAGGTACTAAGAGTTTACAAAAACAACCTAGAATACCTCGATATCGGCCAGTTAGCAAAGATATATACCGAAAAGAAATTAGGTTATTTCTATCAAAATTCCTTTTATACCAGTTCCTCTACGACATTCTACCTTTTCGACAAACTATCAGGTGAAGTACAAATTTTCGATAAAAAATCAATTGACGAGCAAAAAAATATTTTTAAAACAGTGCAGCTTTTTCCAGAAAAAATTACACGCCTTCAAAATCTTAGTCCTCAAATTTCAAATAATGAAACCAAACTTAACTTGCTTACGCCATTTAAGCCAATTTTAACAGAAACTTCTATCTGGGATGTAAAGACTGACAACAAAAAAAATGTCTGTATTTTAATAAAAGACAATAAAAATAATCAGTTAATATATCGCAAATACAATTCAAAAATGACTAAACTCTTATTAGAAAAAAAATTCGAACTAGAAAATTCTGATATACTAGTATCAGCCACCATTCAATGTGACATAAATAATAATGCAACCCGAATTATCGGAATCGAAAAGATAACTGGTTCTTTTTATTTTAAATTCAAGAACCTAACTTCTAAATAATTGACATAAGTAAATGTCAAAACACTCCAACTAATCCCAAATAAACATATAGGCTATCTAAATGTTTTGCATCTTCATACTAGTTTATAGAAATCTAACCATAATAAAAATGAATAACTTCGTAGGTCAAAAGCTTAAAGCCCTTAGAATCAGTCAATTTCTAACGCAAGAATCGTTGGCTGATAAATTACATATATCTCAATCTACCTATGCCCGTATGGAAAACGGTAAAAGCAATTCTTGGGTAAATCATATCGAAGGTTTTTGTAAATTATATCAAATACAGCCGGAAGAATTATTGCGGTTTTCAGACGAACTGCCCTCTTATAATACAGACGAAAAAGCTATTGACAAGGTACTGCATACTTTAATTCAAAACCTCGAAAATCAAATCAAGGAAAAAGACGAGCTTATCTCTTACCTCAAAGAACAACTGCGCAAAGCCTTAGCCCAAGCCCAGTAGCTTCAATAGCATTTTAACGGCTTAATTCGAGTACAAAAAAATCACAAATTTATCGCATTAACCGATATTAGTGAGATTCTACAATACACCGATGGAGATTGCCTCTATTACTGTAAAAGCACTTTTAATAATTTTTAAACAAATCAGCTTATATCTTTATATTAGCATACTCTGGTAAAAAAAACAATGATGCTAAAAACAATTTTATATACCTTACTACTCTCCTTAATCCTCTATGGCTGTAGTCATACAAAAGACCAATTCAGAGACTTTACGGCAAACACCGCCAAGCAAGACTCTATTATAACTGTTTATACAACGAATTGCGCTCATAATTATAACTATAACACTCACATGAACGAGTGGCAAAACTGCCTAGATGAGGGTTTAAAACAAGACAGCACTATAGCTTATCTATGGCAACAAAAAGCCATGCCCTATTTTAAGGCTAGAAAGTATGAGGTAGGGATGCAGTATTTAGACCAAGCGGTTTTATATAATCCAAAACGATACCAACCCTATAGAGCCTTTATAAAATGTGTGTTTCTCAAAACCTACCAAGACGCCATAGCCGATTTTACCGACTGTAAGGAAAAATGGGGTGATAACTTCGAAATGGACCATACCTACTCCTTTTATATTGGATTATCACAATTGCAATTGAATCAGTTTGACAAAGCCGTTAGCAGTTTTAACGAAGCCATAAATGTCCAATCGAAATTTTTCAAGGACACCCACCATATTGATTTGTTTTATTTAGGGATAACCAAAATGGAACAACTAAAATTCGATGAGGCCATAAGCCTATTTAACCAAGCCTTAATGCAATATCCGGAATTTTCTGAGGCGATGTACTATAAGGCACTGTGTCTGCAAAAACAAGGAAAGTCTGCCGACACCTATCTCCCCCTATACGAAGAGGCCATAAAATGGCATAAAAAAGGCTATAGCATTAATGAAGCCAATGCCGTTTATGAGCTTTATCCTTATCAATTGAATTGACAATAAGAACGAAAAGTACGTTGTTAACTTCACCGCTTTTAAAGCTAACTGCTGCGAATTATTTAAATTATCAATCCTTTTTTACTTTTCAAAAAAATAGCACGTACCTTTGTATTCTAATTTTGGAGCAACTGATTTATGAGCACACCCTTAGTATTCAAACCTTTAAGCCTTAAAAACCTAATCCTTAAAAACCGATTTGTTGTAAGTCCGATGTGTCAGTATTCCTCTGAAGACGGTTTTGCTACTTCCTGGCATTTGGTTCACACCGGACAATTTGCCATTGGACAAGCAGCAGCTATCATACAAGAAGCAACGGCAGTTACTGCGGAAGGCCGTATCTCCTATGGCGATTTGGGAATTTGGAAAGACGAGCATATTTCAAAATTAGCCGAAATAACTGCTTTCGTCAAATCACAAGGCAGCATACCGGGCATTCAATTGTCTCATGCTGGACGAAAAGCCAGCAGTAATAAACCGTGGTTGGGTCGCGAACAACTAGCCCCAAATCACGACAACGGATGGCAAACCCGTGGGGTATCGGAAATTCCATTTCGCGAATCCGAACATCCCCCACTAGCTTTGAGTATTGCTGAGATTAAAGATTTAATTGTTTCGTTTAGAGAAGCCACCGCAAGAGCGGTAAAGGCCGGATATCAAATTATTGAACTTCACGGGGCTCATGGGTACCTGATTCACCAATTTTTTTCACCCCTCATCAACAACAGAACGGACGAATACGGAGGCAGTTTTGAAAATAGAATTCGCTTCTTATTAGAAATAATTGACGCCGTTAAACCGGAAATGACCGACGAAACCTCCTTATGGGTTCGCATTTCTGCTACGGATTGGGCTGAAGGTGGTTGGGATTTGGAATCGTCAATTCGATTAGCTCATATCTTAAAAGATCGCGGTGTTGAAGTGATTGACGTTTCTACTGCAGGAGCTGTTGCGCATCAGAAGATAACGACGGGTCCAAATTACCAAGTGCCGTTTGCCGCAGCCATCAAGGAACAAACGGGGATAACAACGGGTTGCGTTGGTTTAATAGCCGAGGCACAACAAGCCGAAGACCTACTCCAAACTAATCAAGCCGATTTGATTTTCATTGCCAGAGCTTTTTTAAGAGATCCCCATTTTGTCTTAAATGCCGCCAAAACTTTGAATTATGCCATCGAATGGCCAAAACCATACGAACGCGCTCAGCTCTAATTAGTACCATTTATTGCACAAAAAATTTCCGCTTCTCTATAAACGATGAAGCTTTTAAACTTTATGGTGATTGCCATAAACCCAAAACAACAACTTCTACACTATGAATAAAAGCTTAGTTGCCCTAGCCATAGGCGGACTCGCCATTGGAATGACTGAATTTACAATGATGGGAATTTTACCCGATATCGCCCATGACATTCAAATTGACATCCCTACAGCAGGACACTTTATATCGACTTACGCCTTAGGTGTAGTGATCGGTGCGCCCTTACTGGTATTGCTATCCAGCAAATACCCACCCAAAAACGTTTTGATGTTTTTGATGTTGATCTTCTTTGTATTTAATGCCTTTTTTGTAATCGCACCGGAATACAACACTTTATTGATTACGCGTTTTATGTCGGGATTACCACACGGAGCGTTTTTTGGCGTGGGATCGGTAGTGGCCAGCCAACTCGCCAAAAAGGGCAAGGAAGCGCAAGCCATTTCAATTATGTTTACCGGACTTACGGTGGCCAATTTACTTGGTGTGCCGATTGGAACTTATATCGGTCACCATTTCCATTGGAGATATACCTATGCAATCATCAGTTTGATGGGCTTGATCACCTTACTGGCCTTGTATTTTTGGGTTCCCAAAATTGCCCCTCAAGAAAACACCAATATCAAAAGTCAATTGTCTTTCTTTAAAACCTGGCAAGCCTGGTTGCTCGTAGCTTTAATCTCCATCGGTACCGGTGGTTTGTTTGCGTGGATGAGTTATATTGCGCCGTTGATGACCAATGTAGCCAAAATTGAAGGAGGAAAGATTCCCTTTATCATGATATTAGTAGGACTGGGTATGGTATTGGGTAATTTGATCGGCGGAAAAGTAGCCGACACCTTTTCACCGACCAAAGCGGCCATTTATTCCTTTTCGGCTATGACGATTTGTTTGATTATTGTATACTTCACGGTTCACATTGAATTTATGGCGTATCTGATGTCGTTTGTCACCGGGCTCGTAGCGTTTACCATAGGTTCACCGCTACAGATGATTTTAATCAATTCTGCCAAGGGTTCGGAGATGTTAGCAGCATCTGCAGGCCAGGCGAGTTTTAACGTCGGAAATGCCTTGGGTGCTTATTTAGGAGGTTTACCAATCGCGATGGGATTCGGATATAACTCCCCAGAATTAGTTGGTGCTGGGATGGCGGCTTGTGGTGCTTTGATGGCATTTGCACTTTTACTGACCCAACGCAGCGCCAAAGCAAAAATGGCCTAAAAGGTCCATTGAAAAGAAGCTGAAAGATCATCGATTGCAATAGGGATAGGAATGGCATCCTTTGGTGGAGCGCGCGAAACCAAAGATAGAATGGATAGCCCGGACCGAAGGTATTGCCCAAAAAAACATAGAAAAAGCAGAAAAAAACAAATGTTGTGGAACTATTTGTCCAAACTTTATTTGTATTCGCTATAAGTTATTAAATTTGTCTAAAAATAATAAGAATGTATAGAACTCATAATTGTGGAGCTTTAAGAGCTGCCGATATCAATCAAGAAGTCACCTTATCGGGTTGGGTTGCCAAAAACCGTGATAAAGGGTTTATGATTTGGGTCGATTTGCGCGACCGTTACGGAATTACGCAATTGATTTTTGATGCCGATCGCACGGAGCAAGCGGTTTTTAAAATGGCTCAGTCCTTGGGTCGTGAATTTGTGATTCAGGTAACGGGAAAAGTTATTGAGCGCGAAGCAAAAAACAACCACATCCCAACGGGAGATATTGAGCTTTTAGTTACATCACTTACGATATTAAACGAGTCCAAAACGCCGCCGTTTACCATTGAAGACGAAACGGATGGTGGAGAAGATATTCGTATGAAATACCGTTACTTAGACATCCGTAGAAATCCGGTTAGAAACAACTTATTGTTTCGTCATAAGGTAGCGCAAGAGGTTAGAAATTATTTATCGGCACAAGATTTTTGTGAGGTGGAAACGCCTTATTTGATCAAATCCACTCCAGAAGGAGCTCGTGACTTTGTGGTTCCATCACGTATGAACCCGGGTCAATTTTACGCTTTGCCACAATCACCACAAACCTTTAAACAGTTGTTGATGGTGGGCGGTATGGATCGTTATTTCCAAATCGTTAAGTGTTTTAGAGATGAGGATTTACGCGCGGACAGACAACCGGAATTTACACAAATCGACTGTGAAATGGCGTTCGTAAACCAAGAAGATGTGATGAACACCTTTGAAGGGATGACCAAACACCTATTGAAATCGATTCACAATATAGATGCTGCAGATTTTCCGAGAATGACTTATGACGAAGCCATGCGTAAATACGGAAACGACAAACCGGACATCCGTTTCGGTATGGAATTTGCAGAATTAAATACCGTAACACAGCATAAAGAATTTGCGGTATTCAACGCGGCAGAATTGGTGGTTGGTATTGCAGTACCTGGAGCGGCTAGCTACTCCAGAAAAGAAATCGATGCTTTAATCGAATGGGTAAAACGCCCTCAGGTTGGTGCATCAGGAATGGTTTATTGTAAGGTTGAAGCAGACGGAACATACAAATCTTCTGTAGATAAATTCTATGACCAAGACGATTTAAAAGCTTGGGCTACTGCAACTGGAGCTCAACCGGGCGATATGATTATGGTACTTTCAGGACCGGCTAATAAAACTCGTGCTCAATTGAGCGCTTTGAGAATGGAATTGGCTACGCGTTTGGGATTGAGAAAATCAGATGTATTTGCTCCGTTATGGGTCGTGGATTTCCCGTTGTTTGAATACGATGAAGAAAGTCAACGTTTCCACGCTATGCACCATCCATTTACCTCTCCGAAACCAGAAGATATCGCGCTTTTAGCAACAGATCCGGGTAAGGTTCGTGCCAATGCCTATGATATGGTATTAAACGGAAATGAAATCGGTGGTGGATCGATTCGTATTCACGATAAAGCCACTCAGGAATTGATGTTTAAATATCTTGGATTTACTCCAGAACAAGCAGAAGAACAATTTGGCTTCTTGATGAATGCCTTCCAATATGGCGCTCCCCCACACGGTGGATTGGCTTTTGGATTAGATCGTTTGGTAGCGATTTTAGGTGGTCAAGAAACCATCCGCGATTTTATCGCCTTCCCTAAGAACAATTCGGGAAGAGATGTTATGATCGACGCTCCTGCAACTATAGATGCACAGCAATTGACCGAATTAAGCCTTGTTTTAAAAGCGTAATTCTCAAGGGTAATACAGATTAAAAAAGGGGAAATTAAAAGCTAAACACTTTTAATTTCCCCTTTTTATGTTGATATACTTAAGTATTATTCCACTGTAAATGACACGGTGTTGATTAATTGTGGTACTTCAAGCACTTTAAAAGTCAAAGCTGCTTTGATTTTTTTATCGGTTCTTCTCAAATCCAATTTACCTTGTTTTACTTGAAAATAACCCGCTTGTCCTTTACAATAGCAAAAACGTCCGAAAAGCATTTTTACATCTTGAAGTACGCGGTTTTCTAAAATCAGTCGTTGAGACTGTGAAGGAATTTCAAAAATAATCTCCTCTTTGTAAAAACCGTCTAATAAAGCATCGTCCATCGCTTTTTCATAAGTATAAATCACTACTTCAGTACCAGCATTTTCCACCAATTGATAGTACATTCCGCCAGCAACTCCCCCATCGATATCCTTTTTCACTACAAGCGACATATTTGGAATGCGCTTTACGGCACAATCGCCCTCGATTGGACAATAGGAAGTCACTTTAAACTTATTGGATGCTGCTTCCGCTTGGCTTTCTTTTAACGTACGCTTCACTGTAGTACAACAGGCCAAAAGAATGACTAATGGCAATATTAAAATTTTTCTCATAAGGGATATTTATTGTTCTATCGCATAAGGCACTGCATTACTATAACAGTTATACCTGAAACTTTATTGTTTACTTTCCGTTGAATTCACTCATGGTTTGGTTTAATCCCGCAAGAGCAAATGATTTTATTGCCTCACTGGCTGTTTGCAGGCGTTCAGGCAATAACTTTTTTTCCTGATCATCCCAATTGCCCAATACATAATCCACTTGCTGTCCTTTTTTGAATTCATCGCTAATCCCGAAACGAAAGCGAGAATAATTGGCAGATTCCAAAGTAGCTTGTATGCTCTTTAATCCATTATGCCCTCCATCCGAGCCTTTAGCTTTAATGCGTATTACACCAAAAGGCAAATTCAAATCGTCCGTAACAATTAATAGATTTTCAATAGGTATTTTTTCCTTTTCCAACCAATAAGCCACGGCCTTACCGCTAAGATTCATATAGGTATTTGGTTTTAATAACAGCAGGGTACGTCCTTTAATCTTAACCTCTGCCAAAGCACCTAATTTTACGGTTTCGAACGAAGCTCCGGCTTCTTGTGCTAAATAGTCAACCACTTTAAAACCAATATTATGTCGGGTATTTACGTATTCTGGCCCAATATTACCCAGACCTACGATAAGGAATTTCTTCATTGTATGATGAATTAAAATATAAAGAGTCCATCCTCTTAAGTCACAAAAATAAAGGAAACCCCTTTACATCACAAGGATTTTTCCCAAAAAAAAAGCACCAGTAAAACTGGTGCTTGATCAAAAATTCTAAGAATAGAATTATTTTTTTCCTTTTGCAGGTGTTTTTGCTGCTTTTGCTGCTTCTTGAGCTGCTTTCATAGCCGCACGAGAAATTCTCACTTGAGCTACTACAGTATTATCTGTATGTAAAACTTTATAGTTATTAGTAACTAAATCCGTTACATACAATTTGTTACCCATTTCTAAGTTAGTGATTTCTGCTTCAACAAAATCAGGAAGATTTGCAGGCAAAGCTCTAACTTTAAGTTTACGCAAGTTAAGGTTAAGAACCCCACCAGCCATAACACCTCTAGAATTACCTAAAAGTTTTACTGGAACTTCCATAGTAATTTCTTTGTCTTCATGCAATTGGTAGAAATCCATATGTAGGATGCTTCCGCTTACTGGGTGAAATTGGATGTCTTGAAGAATTGCGTTGAAAGATTTACCACCTTCCAATTCAATAACAACTGTGTGTACGTTTGGAGTGTAAACCAAGCCTTTGAATGCTTTTTCTTCTGCTGTAAAATGAACTGCTTCTTGAACTCCTCCGTATAACACGCAAGGAACCAATCCAGCATTACGTACCGCTTTCGTTGCCGATTTACCTACGCTTTCTCTTTCTGATCCTTTAATTGTAATTGATTTCATTGAACTATATTTAATTATTAATATTCCTAAACGATAAATTTGCCGCTAATCGATTTATTGTTTTGTACCATTTGCATAACATCTGCAAAAAGAGGTGCACAATCAATAACTCTGATTTTTGGACTTTGTTTTTTCAATGGGATAGAGTTGGTTACTATCAATTCTTCCAATTGAGAATTTTCTATTTTTTCGTACGCTCCACCTGATAAAATAGCATGTGTACAAATGGCTCTAACACTTAAAGCTCCTTTTTCCATCATCATCTCTGCTGCCTTAGCTAAAGTACCACCTGTGTCAATCATATCATCGACTAAAATCACATTGCGCCCTTTAACCTCGCCAATCAGCTCCATAGTATCTATGACGTTAGCCACTTTTCTTTGTTTGTAACAAATAACCACATCCGAATTTAAAAACTTAGAATAGGCATAAGCTCTTTTAGACCCTCCCATATCTGGAGAAGCTATCGTTAAGTTTTCCAAATTCAAACTCTTAACATACGGCAAGAAAATAGTCGATGCAAATAAATGATCCACCGGTTTCTCAAAGAATCCTTGAATTTGATCAGCATGCAAGTCCATAGTCATAATGCGGGTTGCTCCTGCAGATTCCAATAATTTTGCTACCAATTTTGCTCCAATCGGTACTCTAGGTTTGTCTTTTCGGTCTTGTCTAGCCCATCCAAAATAAGGAATTACTGCTGTTATATGTCTCGCTGAAGCTCTCTTAGCCGCATCAATCATCAAAAGCAATTCCATCAAATTATCTGATGTTGGAAAAGTAGAGCAAACTAAAAAAACGCGCATTCCTCTTATCGATTCTTCAAAGGAAGGTTGAAATTCCCCATCACTATAATGTGATAAAGTAACCTTACCTAATGCTACTCCGTAATGTTCTGCAATCTTCTCAGCAAGATGTACACTTTGTGAACATGCAAAAATTTTTGCATCCGGTTCGAGGTGTGTCATTTAATTTGTTGTTTTGTAGTTAGTTAGTTTGTTGCAATTATTTTTTACTGCTGCAAATTTATAAATTATATTTCACATTGTGTTTTTTTTTGCATTTTTTATTTGTTTTAAAAAATATTTTCCTACATTTGCAATCTCAATACAGAGAAACACTGAGGCCCGGATGGCGGAATTGGTAGACGCGCACGACTCAAACTCGTGTTCCTTGGAGTGTGGGTTCGATTCCCACTCCGGGTACTAGACAGGAAAATAGATACATATCTATTTTCCTGTTTTTATTTTTACATAATGCATTCAATTGGTGTGATAGTGTATTCCTTCAAATTCTAATTTTTTCCAGAAATATCGAAGCGCTTAAAATTCATTTCTTTTCAATATCCCTATCAATATAGCGTCTTGATATGTTCTGATCAACGCCAAAAGCTGTACCCAGCCCACATTGAACGTCTTTTTCACCGCCTCTACCATCTGGTTTATCATTTTATCTTCCTCAATATCGGGCATCACTCTTGTTTATGGTTTGTACCCAATAATTATATGTTTACACCTTTTTTATAAAACTTTTCCATTTTTATTCTCAATTTAAGACTATCGGCACCAATTATAATCAAACGACAAAAATCTTATATCGTCATTTTACACAAGGAAAGGCGGGTACTTTTCTCGATAGATTAAAAAAGTAAACCGTTTAATTAGCAACTTATACTAATAAAATTACGAATAAAATTCAAAACTTAAAAAACCAGTATATCGTTAAAGGTATTTTAAAATAGTAAATAATAACCTGAAAACGCCAAGTGGATTTTGACATTCGCGAGGTGATTTTTGGTATTGCTAATTCAACACCATTTAATGATTATTGTTATTCGTTATTAAAAAGTAAATCCAACAATACTTTTACTTTTTTTATCTTTACAAAAACACCATCCGATGAGAGCAGCTAGAGAGATCATTACAGAACCTATTATTACCACCTCTTTTTCTGTCAGTCGTTTTGATGAATTTATTGTTGAGACAGCGTTTTCAAACAGACTGAATTATCATCGGATATTAATGATCAAAAGTGGATCGGGCATATTAACTATAGACGAAAAGTCTTTTGAAGTAAAGAGCCATGCAGTTTTTCTGATGTCCAAAGGACAGGTTTATGAATTTGAAAAACCTTCAATTATTTCAGGTTATGTTATTTCATTCGGGGATTGCTTCTGGGAGAAAACTCCAAAGAGTGCTAGTAACTGCAAAGCAGTTCTTTTTAATAACACAACCGCTAACCAAATATTGACACTCAACAATTCGGAAATGAGTGAGCTTTTGTTTTTGTGTAATATTCTTTCGAATGAGTTCCTAAAACCAAAATATATCAACCAAATGGATGTATTAGCCTCTTATCTTAAAATCGTTATGATTAAGTTGGCAAATGTAAGAATAACAGAAGAAACCCTTTTTGACAGTCAGGATTACCTCATGTACCGTAAGTTTATGGAAATACTCAGTAAAGAATATCGCAATAATCGCTCAGTAAATAGCTATGCTGAAATGTTGAACATCACAGCCCGAAAGCTTAGTACAACCTGTAAAAGATGTAGCGGCATTAGTGCAAAAGAAATCATCAATGGGCAGATTGTTGCCGAAGCCAAACGACTTTTACAGTTTAGCTCTACTACCGTAAAGGAAATTGCCTATGAGCTTAATTTTAATACGCCCGAACAGTTCAGCCATTTTTTCAAAAAGAACACAAAAAAATCTCCCGCTGATTACAGAAACCAATTTATAACTATATCCACATAATAATAAAGCAGAAAAATTTTGACATCCTAAACGCATTTATTGGTATTCTTTCAGATAGACAAGGGAAATAATTTTGTCAAAAATAATTTTCAATCATGTCAGTAAATCGTTTAAAAAAAGTAGCCGGTGTAATTATTCCGGACAGTAAAATTGCAATCGAAGCAACAGAGCTTTTGTTAGAACACGGAACAGAATTTATCTACAATCATTCTCTGCGAGTTTTCTTGTTTTCATCGTTGAATGCTCAACGCAACAATTTGATTCACGATACTGAATTATTGTACATTGCTTCTGTATTTCACGATTTAGGTCTTGTGTCACATTATAGTAGCGAAAACTTGCGTTTTGAAGTCGATGGAGCCAATGCTGCTCGTGATTTCCTAAAAGGTCACGGAATGCCCAAAGAAAAATTACAATTGGTTTGGGACACTATCGCTCTGCACACTACAATTGGTATCGCGGAGCATAAGGAGAATGAAGTAGCCTTGATGTATTCGGGTGTAGGTTTGGACGTAATGGGAGAAGGTTATGAACATTTAAGTGTAGAACATCGTGAAGAAATTATAAGATCTTTCCCGAGAAACGATTTTAAAAAGAAAATTATCCCTACATTTTTTGGTGGGTTTGAGCACAAGACCGAAACCACCTTTGGCAACATCAAAGCGGACGTGTGTTCTTTTATGATACCGAATTTTAAAACCAAAAATTTCTGCGATTGCATTCTACATTCGCCTTGGTCGGAATAACAGCATCTATGTTTATGCAAAGGCTTCTTGATAGACACCACTGTAATGATGAACGGGCTTAATAATGTTCTAGGTAAAATAAATTGGCTGATGAAAGAAATAATTTGTTAGACGCTCCCGGAAGTGCAAAAAAGCAAAACTGGAGAATATGGTTATGAATGGATCTTACACTCAAATCAAGACGTTGATAAACAGCTGTATCGTTGCAAAAACGAACACCATGGAAGAAGCTGTAGCAAAGTTACTTATCCAATAAGCCCCCTATAGAGGGCTTATTGAGTATATAAACTCGACGTTTACCGACTTACAAGGTGAAAGAACATCATTGGATAGATTAAGTATTACGAAAGACAAACCCTTAGGATAAAGCCTCTGCAAGTTGTACAATCCCAAATTCCAGCTGTGCTTTTGTCAATGAACCGTAACTCAATCGCATACCTTTTACTGGCTTATCTAGACAGTAAGCCTCAGGCAAAATAATCTTAACCGACCGCAATCGCAACTGTTTGTCAACCCCTTCCCAATCTACATCGGTTTTAGGCACAATCCAAAACGCCATACCGCCTTCCGGAATCATATAGTCGACTTTTCCTTTTAAGTGTTTTTCCAACAAGCCGTTGGTGAAATTTCGTTTGTCTTTATAATAAGCTTGCGCCTTTTTTAAATGCCTTTTTATTGTTCCATCCTCAATCAACTGCAATACCGCCTGCTCCATGATGGTATCTCCTTGCACATCGATGATTTTTCTCAACGCTCCAATTTTTTTAATCAAGGACTCATTTTTACTAACTAAATAACCTATACGCAAAGCTGGAGCAACCACCTTACTCATCGTTCCAATATAAACGTAATTTTCGAGTTCACTGTAGCTAGATAAAGGGAGTATCGGTCGATATCCAAAATGAAATTCATTATCATAATCGTCTTCAATGATGGTAAAACCATACGCATTGGACAATCGAATCAACTCCAATCGACGTTGCAGACTCAAAGTCACCGTCGTTGGGTATTGATGGTGTGGTGTGATATAAATCGCCTTGATATGATCATAAGTGTTTAAGTGCCGCAGCACATCGTCAATTACCAAACCATCCTGATCCACACCCACCGTCAGCAGTGTGGCACCGGAGCTCTCAAAAGCCTTCCAAGCCGGTTTATATCCCGGATGCTCAATCATCACATAGTCATTCGAACTCAACAAACACTGAGCAGTCAAATACATCGCCATCTGACTACCCCTTGTTACGCACATTTGCTGCTCGTCAATATGCATTCCACGCTGGTGATTCAGCATATTCGCTATGGCTTTTCTAAATTGAACATCACCAAATTCGTTGGCATAACCCATCATCTGCCACTTGCTCTTTCGATTAAATATTTGTCGATACGCTCGAGCCAAAGCCGCTACAGGCGCTATTTGACTGTCTGGATGCCCATCATCAAAAGAAACTTGATAGTATTCACGCTCAATTATTGGCCCTGTTACACCAATCAACCCAGTTGATTGTTTGCTTAAAACCGGCAAAACATCGCTGACAAAGGTGCCTTTACGCTCTTTGGAACTCAACCATCCTTCGTTGATCAAAACATTTAAAGCCTCTACAACGGTATTTCTATTAACTCCTAAATCGGCGGCCATACTTCTGCTACCAGGCAAAACACTTCCTACCTCCAATCGCCCTATTTGAATATCGGTAATAATCGCATCAGCAATCTGAAGATAAATCGCTTTATCCAATTGCTTATCTATTCGAATCTCTAATTTCCACGGTCTTAACATCTGGACTAGTCGTTTTTCTAAAATCTGTATCAGTTCACTGGTCCTAAGTTAATCTATTTTTGTCATGCAATAATGCAGAAAACAATAAATACCTTTTAATTATGACAACAGTAAAAGAAAAGAAAACAGCAGAAAAAAACACAACCAGCTTCAGTTCTAAGGATTTCCATCAAACTTTTGCAAGACCCGTTTTTGTCAAACCGACCCATTTAATTCATAAAAATGTTGAGGATGCAGGAGTTCACAATCAATTTTCTACAGAACGCAAACATCCGGTTTTCTTTGTGGACTTGCCGAGCAAAAACGTCAGCATGACCATAGGAGGCCTACTTCCTGGACAATTAACCAACCGCCACAGACATACCTATGAAACCGTGCTTTATGTAATCGAAGGAAAAGGATGGACAGAAGTAGAAAACGAGCGTATTGAATGGGAAGCGGGAGATGCCGTTTATATTCCGGCATGGGGATGGCACAGACATCAAAACATGAGCGACAGCGAGCCAGCCAAATACGTTGCTTGTGAAAATGCACCACAACTACAAAATCTAGGTGTAGCACTACGAGAAGAAGAAGGTAGAGATTTATAAATCCAGATTATTTATTTACTATGAAACACACTCCCCTTAAAGGTGTAATTGCCTATCCAATTACCCCTTTCGACACCGACGAAAGAGTCAACATTAAGTTGTTTAAAACATTGGTAGAACGCTTAGTTCAAAACGGATCACACGCGATTGCTCCACTGGGCAGTACTGGAGTTTTACCGTATTTATCCGACCAGGAAAAAGAAGCGATTACAGAAGCTACTATTGTCCAAGTGGCGGGTCGAGTTCCTACTTTAGTAGGCGTATCCAATTTGACTACAGAAAACACCATCTATCACGCCCAATTTGCCGAAAAAGCAGGCGCATCAGCCGTCATGATTATCCCGATGAGCTATTGGAAATTAACCGACGATGAAATTTTTGATCATTATGATCGCGTCGCTTCCAAAATTTCCATTCCAATCATGGCCTATAACAATCCCGCGACGAGTGGGATAGATATGACACCGGCATTACTTCAGCGTTTACTTAAAATTCCAAATGTAACCATGATTAAAGAAAGCACTGGCGATATCCAACGGATGCATTTCCTTAGAAAAACCTTGGGTGAAGAAGTGGCCTTTTACAACGGATCAAACCCCTTAGCCCTAGCCGCTTTTGCAGCAGGCGCACAAGGATGGTGTACCGCAGCTCCGAATCTTATTCCCGAATTGAATATGGCGCTTTACGAAGCCGTTCAAGCCAATGACCTGGTACGCGCGCAACAAGTGTTTTATCAACAATTCGATTTGTTAAAATTCATCGTTAACAAAGGCTTACCAAGAGCCATTAAGGCAGGATTGAATATATTAGGTCAACATGGAGGCGAATTGAGAGCACCATTACAACAACTCAATCAACAAGATACCCTCGAATTAGAAAAACTACTGAGAGATATTTACAAACCCCAACCGACTGTAGTTTAAGCAACAGTTGAAGGCTCTATGAATTTTACCGTTCTAAGTCCTTCTCTATACCGTCAAACGATTGGTAATCGATAGCCCATGATTTTCATATCTGGGCTATTTTTTTATCTCCCTGCCGTACTGAAGAATAATCGCAAAAACGCTTTTAAAATCCATTGACACTGCTTAAATAGAGGCTTGTTGAATTTAACAATCCAATCTCCTAAAAATTCTAATAATTAGCACACTAAAAGAAATTGTATTACCAATTCATTATTTTTAAGTAAATTTAGTTTACGGAATTATCACTAACCCGAAATAATCCGCACGATTTTAAGCTTTATAACAATCGAACCCTCAATTTTTGTTTATATGGATGCTTTAAAACTAAAACCTATAGACCGCGTTGCTACAATTTCCAAAGAAGATTTTGTTGAAAATTATTTAAAAAAACAAAAACCCTTAGTTGTAGAGAAACTAACTGAAGACTGGCCAGCCTATCAAAAATGGCATCTTAATTATATAAAAAATCTGGCTGGAGATAAAACAGTCCCTTTATATGACGACAGACCCGTCACCCACAAAGACGGCTTTAATGAAGCTCATGCTCAAATGAAGATGTCTGATTATATCGACTTATTACAACAAAAACCGACCAATTATCGAATCTTTCTTTATAATTTGATGAAGGAAGTACCCTCACTACAAAACGATTTCCATTGGCCACAATTGGGGATTAAATTAGTCAAGCAATTACCGATGTTATTTTTCGGAGGTGAGAACTCAAAAGTTTTTATGCACTATGATATTGATCTTTCCAATATTTTCCACTTTCACTTTCACGGTAAAAAGCAATGCATTCTTTTTCATCCCGACCAAACTCCTTATCTTTACAAAATACCTCATTCCTTAATAGTGCGGGAAGACATAGATTTTGACAATCCCGATTATAAAAAGTGGCCCGCCTTGAGAAAAGCACAGGGTCTTATAGCTGACTTAAGTCACGGCGAAATGCTGTATATGCCTGAAGGCTATTGGCATTATATGAAATATATTACCCCCGGATTCTCTATGAGTTTACGCTCTTTGCCGAGAAAACCAAGCCATGTCATAAAGGCTGTATACAACATTTTTATCATGCGCCATTTTGACAACTGCATGAGACGTATACGGGGTCAAAGATGGATCGATTACAAAAACGAAAAAGCCATATCCGATACGGAGAAAAGGCAACAAAAAAAATAAATCATTTGAAAAACACACCCAAATTATTTATCTCGACTGCAGAAGCCCAAAAAAAGCTCGAATACTATTGCAGCTATCAAGAGCGCTGCCATTCCGAAGTAATTAAGAAACTACAGCAGTTAGGTATTCCTCAAAACCAAGTCGATGAGATTGTTGTATATCTCATTCAAGAAAACTTCCTAAATGAAGAGCGTTTTGCCAGAAGTTTTGCACGCGGAAAACATCGCATTAGTTTTTGGGGGAAAAATAGAATTCTAGCGGAATTGAAATTCAGAAATATCTCGAGTTACAATATAAAAAAGGCTATGGAAGAGTTGCCCGATGAATTGTATTACGACACTTTTGAAAAAATTAGTGTATACAAATGGGAAAGCACTACAGACAAAAACCCGCTAAATAAGAAGAAAAAAGTGATGGATTACCTCTATAGAAAAGGTTATGAATCCGATATGATTTACAGCAAAATACAAGAACTAGACAGGGTTTGATTCTTGTATTTTTTGAATATAACGAAACAAAACCACCAAATAAAATAATTAAAACCCAATAAAACAGTTTTTTTAAAAGGAAAAACATAAATACAATTGATTTATTATTATATTTATAACCCAACCTTTTGTTAAAAAAACTCCATATGAAATATTTTTATTTATTAATTACGATACTTATCTTTTTTATCCCCAGCCTACAGACTGCAAACGCACAATACGCATTAAAACATCATATCGCACCTTGTCCATGGCAATATTGGAGTACTGCAAATGAAATTGTCATTTCTACTTTAGCAGCTGCTCCCGTACAGGTCAAATTATACAAGAGTGATAACACATTAATAACGACCTTAACGGTTAATCCCAACACTCCCTTATCCTATCGATTTATAGGAAATGCCGCTGCTTTAAACCGAAATTTAACCGATACCAATTATGACGACAGAGGACTTATTGTGGATGCAACGGAACCCGTATTAGTCAACTTAAGAAACATAGCTTCTGATGCACCAGGACTAACAACCAATACCATTAAGGGAAATGCATCTTTAGTCAGTTTTGGAAATGAAGGTATGGGACTCGAATTTCGATTGGCATATTATAGAACCAATTTTACAGGTCTTTTTTTACAAAACCCTGTTTATTCTGTAATGGCTATAGAAGACAACACACGTGTTGAATTAAACGGTGTTTTACTCACTACTTTAAATGCTGGCCAAAGTCGGTTATTTAATGCGCCTACTGGGGCATTATTAGCTGCAGACAAATCGATTGTTGCCAATGTCGGTAGTTATGGCGACACACCCATGGCTTGCGGCGGAAATGGAGAAGACGGCACTGTCGATCAAATTGCCCCTGTAAATGCACTGGGAATGCAATACTTGGTAGTTCGAGGCGAAGGTAGGCCTGGAACCACCCCAGACCATCCGGAACAAAGCACTTTTGTAGCCACAGAAGACGGCACCGTGGTAACCGTAAAAAATTACACTGCCTTAGGTGTACTTATCAATCAAACAACCCACAATCTTAATCTAGCGGGAAATTTTGCTTCTATCTACCATGGTGATGCTACAACCAAGTTGTCCTCCTCCTTAATTACCGCAGACAAACCCATAATCGTTTATTCTGGAACCGCAGTAGGCTGCGAGACCGATATTTCAACGGTATTACCCATTGGAGGTTGCTCGGGTTCTACAAATATTCAAACAACAAAATTCATCAATTTCAACGGAGGAGATCTCCCTTACTTTGGTTATACCGTTATAGAAAGCGCAACTACCCCGGTTCTAATTAATGGACAAAATCTAGAAACCGTAACGGGAGCACCTAGAGTTCCAATTGGAAATACCGGTTTTTACATCTTAAATTTCACCAATTTAAATGTTGGAAATCCAGCAAATATCATTTTAACCTCTAGTGCTCGAATGACCACCTGCCTAATTCAGCAAGGAGACGGATACTCCATGTCTGGTTTCTTCTCCTCATTTGGGGACAGCCCGGAACCTCCTACTGAAGTGGAAAATGATGAAAAATGTTCTGCTATACTAAAAACCACCGAAGGACTAGAGCCGTATCAATGGTACCTTGATGGCGTAGCTATAGAAGGGGCGAACGAAGCTACGTTTGAAGCCTTCTTTACAGGAAACTACACGGTAAAAGGAACTAGAGATTGTGGTGAAACCAACCTTTCCTCTCCACTATTTGTAGAAATTCCCCTTTGCAGTGATTTGTCCATTACCAAAAAAATAGATACAGTTGAGGACGGTGTGGTAAGCTTTATCATAACGGTTACTAATAACAGCACCATACACGACGACACCAATGTACTAGTCAATGAATTTCTACCCGCTGGCTACAGCTTAATAAGCGCAACACCATCTTTAGGTACTTATGACATCGTATCTAATAGCTGGTTGATTCCATTGCTTGTAAAAGAAACTACTGAAACATTAACTATAGTTGCTCGAATAGTACCCGACAAAGGCGATTACCTAAACAAGGTTGATGTTAAAGGGGATAACTTTGATCCTAAACCGGAAAATAATCAAGCCGAAGTCAAAATAGCCTTAGACACTTTCATCGTTACTAAAGTAGCTGCGGAACATTCATATCAAGATATAGGAGACGTCATTGAATACGAAATAAAAATACAGAATAAAGGAAATGGAATCCTACGCAACGTACAAACTATCGATATCAATGCGGACCCGGGCAGTATTACACCAGCAATAATAGCCCAAATAAACCCCAAAGAAGAAGTTATTGTAAAAGCGACACATACCATTACAGAAGAAGATTATATCGCTGGAGAAGTCATTAATCAAGCGACCGTATTAGCAGAAACTCAAAGCGGTAAAATGGAAGAGCTTTCCGATGACCCTTCTACTCCAGCAAAGCAAGATCCAACGGTTACCAAGATCAAACGATCTGCTGACTTAACAGCAACTAAAACAAATAATCAGGTCTATTATACTCCGGGAACACAAACGGAATACACCATTTTTGTCATCAATCAAGGACCTACCAGCGCCGTTAATGTTCAAATTTCAGATCCTTTACCAACCGATATAACCATCATGGAATGGAGCAGTGATAAGGGCCATATAGGAACTGGAGCCATAGATGTTAGCATACCTTTAATGAGAGTTTCTGAAACCATTACTTTTAAAGCAAAAGTAACGATTCCTGAAAGCAGAAGAGGTGACTTAACCAATATTGTCGAAGTTACCAGCGCTATTGATGACCCAAATCCGTTGTGTTTGCCTTGTATTGATAACGATATTGAACGCATTTTAATTCCCAAAGGAATTTCTCCTAATGGAGACAACCTCAATGATTTTTTAGATTTAGAACGCTTTCACATCGCAGATCTCAAAATTTTTAACCGCCAAGGTAAATTAGTTTATTCTAAAAAGGATTACAAAAGGCATTGGCACGGTCAATCAAATAGCGGTTCGGCTCTTCCTAGCGCCACCTATTTTTATACCGCTACTGTTGACAATGGCGATATGATAACAGGATGGATTCATTTGATTAAATAGTAATTGTTTACCTAATTAAAATCCCTTTCGTTTCGTCCGCGACAAAACGAAAGGGATTTTTTTATGATGGCGCTCCGCTAGGCTTTTATGTATAATTCCTTAGAATAAAACCCCGTAGGGGTGACATGATTCTAAGGGCGGATACGCCGATGTGCCTATTCGCTTATGGGCAGAGAACCCCGTAGAGGTGAAATAATGCTAGACAATAAAATGTTGGTTATGGAAACCCCGTGGGGGTGAAATGATTATAAACAAAAAACCCCTAGTCTGTGAAGACTAGGGGTTCTTAAAAGAAAGGCGACGAACCGAGGCCAAAGGCCGAACACGTCGCTCCGTTGTAAAACAAAAAACCCCTAGTCTGTGAAGACTAGGGGTTCTTAAAAGAAAGGCGACGACATACTCTCCCACATAAATGCAGTACCATCTGCGCTAACGGGCTTAACTTCTCTGTTCGAAATGGGAAGAG
>NZ_JAHKRA010000024.1 GCF_019345525.1 Flavobacterium sp. NKUCC04_CG
TATCTGCGTATCTGCGTATCTGCGTATCTGCGTATCTGCGTATCTGCGTATCTGCGTATCTGCGTATCTGCGTATCTGCGTATCTGCGTATCTGCGTATCTGCGTATCTGCGTATCTGCGTATCTGCAAACAAAAAAAAACTATTGTAAAAAAAAAAACAGACCAAGAAAAACTTGATCTGTTTGGTGGGGAGAGTAGGATTCGAACCTACGAAGGTTTCCCAACGGATTTACAGTCCGTCCTCGTTGGCCGCTTGAGTATCTCCCCAGTAAGCGACTCGCCTATGTTTTTCAACGGTGCAAATATACAGTAGTTTTTGTAATCTGCAAGTGTTTAGGGCTGATATAATCTGATTTTTTTATTTTTTTTAGTGGGTGTTTTTGTAAATATTAAGAAAATCAGTCTATTAGCGATTTGGAGTTGATTTTCTTTTTATAATTTAAAGTGCCTGAATAGTATGTCCGGTTCTTTTACGAGTATTGCGATACAATAGCTGTAGGTTTTATAGCGGAAGGCGATAGGGTTTATTGAGAGTAAGTCTTAGGGCTTATTTAATCAAAAACCGAAGTAATGGTATTGTTGCAGAAAAAAGCTTTGTAATGTCCTGTAATTCTGATGATGTGATTTGTGTGTTGTTGAAAAGAGTGAGACGGACTGACAAACAGTATTTATAGAAATAAATAGTTTTACTGTGGTCTCGCTTGAACGTACAGCAGCCGGTTGTATATGGAGCAAAAAAAAACAGACCAAGAAAACTTGATCTGTTTGGTGGGGAGAGTAGGATTCGAACCTACGAAGGTTTCCCAACGGATTTACAGTCCGTCCTCGTTGGCCGCTTGAGTATCTCCCCAGTAAGCGACTCGCCTATGTCTTTCAACGGTGCAAATATAGCGTACTTTTTCGATTCTACAAGGGTTACAAAGATTTTTTTATAAATAGTTTTCGATTTTAAGATAACTATTTGATTACTAAATTTGTAAGAAAAATCTTTTTTTTAACCGTTTTAGAATTGAATTATGGTTTGTCTAATTGCAACCAGTTTTTTCATTAAATCTTCGAAATAATCTAAATGAAGCATGTTGGCTCCGTCACTTTTTGCATGAGCTGGATCAAAATGGGTTTCTATAAATATTCCGTCAACCCCGACAGCTATACCAGCTTTGGCTACAGTTTCAATTAAATCGGGTCTTCCACCAGTAACTCCTGAGGATTGATTGGGTTGTTGTAGGGAGTGGGTAATGTCTAAAACGGTCGTTGCGTATTGTTGCATAGTTGGAATTCCGCGGTAATCAACAATCATATCTTGGTAGCCAAACATGGTTCCACGATCGGTAATCATCACGTTCTCGTTGGCGCAATCCAGTACTTTTTGAACGGCGTGTTTCATGCTTTCAGGACTCATGAATTGCCCTTTTTTCAAATTGATGGTCTTTCCCGTTTTTGCTGCGGCTACAACCAAATCGGTTTGACGCACTAAAAAGGCAGGAATCTGTAAAATATCGACATATGCTGCTGCCATAGCGGCATCAGCATTTTCGTGTATATCCGTTACCGTAGGTACGTTAAATGCTTGACCAACCTTTTGTATGATCTTAAGGGCTTTTTCGTCTCCAATTCCAGTAAAACTGTCGATTCTAGAACGATTGGCTTTTTTAAATGAACCTTTAAAAACAAAAGGAATCTTTAGGTCGTCGGTAATTCGAACAAGGCGTTCAGCTATTTTAAAAGCCATTTCTTCACTTTCTATGGCACAAGGACCTGCAAGTAAAAAAAAGTTACCACTATCTGTATTCTTTATTAAGGGGATGTTGTTGATATCCATTATAGGTGTGTTTTGTACTATCAAAGATAGTGATTTTGAATTATTTTTTTAGACTTTTAGTCTGAATAAAATACGCTACTGCAGCAGCGGTTACTACACCTAAAGAAAGGTTATTGTAAGCCCCTTGTTTTAGGTAGTTGTCAAAGGAAAAGTAGGTGGAGGCTGTTTCTACAGACATACTGCCTTTTGCGCTGATAACAGCAATTAACTTAGTAAAGAAATCTGGCGATATTTGAGTATAAGTTATATATTGTACTAATGGAAAAAAAATAGTAATCATTAAAGTAAGGATAATTCCTGAAATAAAAGCTTGTTTCCAAGTGATGATCGAGTTAAAAAAGTTCTTTTTCTTTTCTTTTAACGCCATGATGAATACGGCAATTAAAACCAAGGAGAACAGGTTGGTAAACAAAACTTGTGTGCCGATCTTTTCGTCGTGATAGCCCAAGGTTTTTTCTAAATACATCCAAGCTATGGCTAAAACGGTACTGATCGCAGCCCATTTGAATTCAATGGAGTAGTTTTTCATGATGATTTCTTTTAAAAAACAAAATTAAGCTAATTATCTCGTTATAAAAAAATAATGTTCTATTGTGTATTTAAAGGAAAATTGATTATATTTAAAGGAATAAAAAAGCAAAATAGACTTCGAATTAGCATTATACTTAAATAAAACTTAAAATTATAGAAATGATGAAATTAATTTTAATAAGACATGCCAAATCCAGTTGGAATACCCCCGTTCAGGATTTCGATAGACCGCTGTCTAAAAAGGGAATAAATGATGCGCATAATGTTTCAGATAGATTAGTACAAAATTTACCAAAAACTTCGATTATTTGGACAAGTCCGGCAAAAAGAGCTAGAGAAACGGCCCTTATTTTTGCACAAAACTTTTTAATTCCGTTGGAATCGGTAATTCAGAAAAGCGGACTATACACTTTTGAGGCTGCAGAATTGGAAAAAATCATAAAAAGTTGTGAAAACAGCCATTCTAACCTAATTCTTTTCGGGCACAATGATGCTATAACGAAATTTGTTAATAAATTTGGAGACCTTTCGATTGAAAATGTCCCAACCAGTGGTGTTGTTGAAATTGATTTTGACAATGATTCTTGGAATCAAATCTCGAAAGGTAAAATTGTGCAAACTATTTTTCCAAGAGATTTACAAGTATGAGTCCAAAGCCAATAAAATTTAGATATTTAGATCGTGAAAAAAGCTGGTTAGCTTTTAATGAAAGAGTGTTGCAAGAAGCTGGTGATCCTTCGGTTCCTCTGTTGGATCGGCTTCGTTTTTTGGGGATTTTCTCCAATAATTTAGATGAATTTTTTAGAGTTCGCTACGCGGCTGTACGCCGCTTTACCTTAACTGGAAATGCGCATAAAAAGCTAGAAAGTGGTATAACTGCTCAAGATTTAATTGCGCAAATCACAAAAATTGTAATTAATCAACAAACCGAGAGTTTGCGTATCCTAAAGGAAATCGAAGACAAATTACAGCACCATGGAATTTTTGTGTTAGATGAAACGCAAATCAATAAACCGCAGCAAAACTTTGTAAAGGAATTTTTCCTCCATCAAGTAAGCCCCGATTTGGTAACAATTATATTAAATGATTTGGCTGAGTTTCCACTTTTAAAGGACACGTCGGGTTATTTAGCTGTAAAATTGGTGATGAAACAACCATCGGAAATCAATCCCCTTAAAAAGGAGATTCGTTATGCTATCGTTGAAATTCCCAATACCATTAATCGGTTTGTCGAGTTGCCCTCACAGGATAATCAAAAGAATATCATATTATTAGATGATATTATTCGCTATAATTTGCATCATATCTTTAGTATATTTAATTATGAGAGCATTTCCGCTCACATGATTAAAATCACTAGAGATGCCGAATTGGATTTTGATACCGATTTACACAAGTCCTTTGTCGAAAAGATATGGACCAGCGTTCGCGATCGTCGCGATGGCGAATTGGTGCGTTTTGTATATGATCAATCGATGGACAACGATACTTTGGTCTTTTTATTAGGTCGGGTTAAAATCGAAGCTATCGACAGTATTATTCCCGGAGGACGTTATCACAATAGAAGGGATTATATGAATTTCCCAACGTTAGGACGAAACGATTTGATTTCGCAAAACGATGCTCCATTACCCGTACCGGGTTTGAGTTTTGAAGGAAGTGTACTCGACGAAATTCAACGTCGTGATTTTATGATTCACACCCCTTATCAATCGTTTTCGTATATCGTTCGGTTTTTACGTGAAGCTGCACTAGATCCGAGAGTGTTGTCGATTAAAATTACTTTATATCGATTGGCAAAGAACTCACAAGTGATTAGTTCCTTGATTAATGCTGCCAAAAATGGAAAAAAAGTAACGGTTCAGATTGAATTGCAAGCGCGTTTCGACGAGGTGAGTAATATTTACTATGCCGAATTGATGCAAACCGAGGGAATCGAATTGATTTTTGGAGTAAGAGGACTAAAAGTACATTCTAAAATCTGCGTTATCGAGCGTATGGAGAACAAAAAAGTGAAACGTTATGGGTTTATATCAACGGGCAATTTTAATGAAAGCACCGCTAAAATATATACCGATGTAACTTTATTGACTAGCCATTCGCAAATACTAAAAGATGTTTCAAAGATTTTTGACTTTTTACAAGTTAGTTATCGCGTACATAAATACAAACACTTATTGGTATCGCCACATTATACGCGTTCCAAATTTTATAAATTAATAGAGAGAGAAACCAGAAACGCTCAATTGGGTAAGGAAGCTTATATCAAATTAAAGATGAACAGTTTATCGGATATTAAAATGATTGATAGACTGTATGAAGCGAGTAATGCAGGGGTGAAAATTCAATTGATTATTCGAGGAATTTGTTGTCTGATACCGGGTATTCCCGGTATGAGTGATAATATTGAAGCAATCAGTATAGTTGATAAATATTTGGAGCATTCTCGGGTATATGTATTTGGAAATGAAGGAAACCCAGATGTTTTTATATCATCGGCTGATTTTATGACCCGAAACCTGGATGATCGTGTCGAAGTCACTTGTCCGATTTATGATGTTCACATTAAAAAAGAATTGTTAGATACCTTTGCGATCGGATGGAAAGGCAATATAAAAGCGCGTATACACTCGGAAGATTTATCCAACGAATACCGTCATGAGGGTGAAGCTGCTTTTCAGGCTCAAACCCAAACCTATAGATATTTTAGAGACCAATTAGATGTAAATTTAGATTAGTGCTATGCTAAAAATAAAGAGATACGCAGCCATTGACATCGGTTCCAATGCCATGCGCTTATTGATTATGAATATTATTGAAGAAGAAGGCAAACCAACTATTTTTAGTAAGAGTTCTTTAATTCGTGTTCCGATTCGTTTAGGGCAGGATGCCTTTACGGTAGGGGAGATTTCTGAAGAGAATATTTCGCGTATGCTCGATGCGATGAAGGCGTTTAAATTGTTGATGCGCGTCTATAAAGTAGAGCGTTTTATGGCTTGTGCTACTTCGGCTATGAGGGAGGCCTATAACAGTCAGGATATCGTTGATTTGATATTGGAAGAAACTGGAATTAAGATTGTTGTAATCGATGGCAAAAAAGAAGCGAGTATCATTGCATCTTCCGACTTAAAGCAATACATCACTTCTGAAAAAACGGTGCTTTATGTCGATGTTGGTGGCGGAAGTACAGAGTTTACTTTGTTTACCAATGGCAAAGCATCGGTATCCAAATCATTTAAAAATGGAACGGTTCGTTTAATCAATAATATGGTGACGGATTCCGTATGGAATGAAATTGAAAAATGGTTAAAAATTCAAACGGAACAGCACAAAGATATTTTGCTCATAGGTTCGGGTGGGAATATCAATAAGATTTTTAAAATGTCGCGCAAAGCACAAGACAAACCCTTGGGTTATTTGTATTTGACGACACAATTGAACTTGTTAAAGGCATTGACTTACGAGCAACGTATTGCTACTTTAGGATTAAATCCCGATAGGGCCGATGTAATCATTCCGGCATTAAAGATTTATGTCAATGCGATGAAATGGAGTGGTGCTAAACAGATTTTTGTACCCAAAATCGGCTTGTCTGATGGGGTTGTAAAAGCGATATATTATAACAGCATTCCATTGGATTATCAAGATATATAAATGCTAATTGTATAGATTGCTATAATTCTGTATGATGTGATAATAAAATAGTATTCGTTCCATGGCTAAAATTAAAATCACTAATGTTTATACCTAAAAATGAATTAAAAGATTTTCTAGATTCCAAAGTGCTTCAATACAATACTGTTGATTTTATAGAACCCGATCCAATCAGTGTTCCGCATCGTTATTCGATTAAGGAAGATATTGAAATTGCGGGATTTCTCGCCTCAACGATCGCTTGGGGCAATCGTACAATGATCACGAAAAACGGGCATCGTATGATGGATTTGTTGGGTAATTCACCTTATGATTTTGTAATGAATCACGATGAATGGCAGCTCGAGCGCTTAGAAGGGTTTGTACACAGAACTTTTAACGCTACAGATTTCCGATATTTTATAAAGGCTTTACAGCATATTTATACACATCACGGCGGTTTAGAAAAGGTTTTTACTACACATCAAACTGCGGATTCACTGCAACCCGCTATCGTGGCTTTGCACGAAATATTTTTTGAAATTGAGCATGAAAGTCGAACTCGGAAGCATGTGGCCAATCCGGCAAAAGGCTCTGTGGCCAAGCGCATTAATATGTGCTTACGTTGGTTTGTTAGACAGGATAGTACGGGTGTTGATTTGGGAATATGGAAAGATATAAGTTCTTCAAAATTATCGTGTCCCTTAGATGTACATTCTGGTAATGTTGCTCGGAAATTGGGGTTATTAGACCGTAAACAAAACGATGGAAAAGCTTTGTTGGAATTGGATACGAGTTTGAGAAATTTGGATAAGAAGGATCCCGTAAAATATGATTTTGCCCTATTTGGACTGGGAATATTTGAGGGGTTTTAATAAGATTTATAGGCGGATTCACAATTCTGCGAATCCGCCTATAAATTACAATCCTTTAAGATTGATGGAATCCGTCTCGATTATTTCGACTTGGCGACCCATTTTCTTTTGAATGATTTTAAAATGATGTTCATCATCTGCTGTAATTAAAGAAATGGCTTTACCCAATTCGTTGGCACGACCAGTTCTTCCGATTCGGTGAACATAATCTAAAGGAGATCGCGGCAATTCGTAGTTGATTACATAAGGTAAGCCCTCGATGTGAATACCACGACCAATTAAATCCGTAGCAATTAAAACATCAGCATCACCTACTTTAAAGTCGGCCAGGTTGTCCATACGCGCACCTTGCGATTTTTTTCCGTGAACAGCTAAAGCATTAATACCGTTTTTCTTTAATTTTTCAACTAAGTTTTCAGCTGTTCGCGTTGACGAAACAAAAACCAAAACCGGTGAAATATGTTGTTCTTTTATCAGGTATCGTAAAAATGGACCCTTGTTTTCTGCGGCCACTCTATAAGCAATTTGTTCAATTGACTCCAGCTCCAAGGCTTCTTCTTTAACTTCAATTACTTCTGGAGTGATTCCTAAGGTTTTTTTAATTTGTGCTACTTTATCGTTTAAGGTAGCAGAGAACATAACCGTTTGTTTTTTTGCAGGAACCATGGCTAAAATACGATTCATTTCATCCTCAAATCCCAATTGAAACATTTTATCAGCTTCATCGATAATCAAGTATTCCAATTCCGAAATAGACAAGGCATTTTGATCAATCAAGTCCAACAAACGACCCGGTGTTGCAATTAAGATTTCTGTACCGTAAATATTTTTCATCTGTGGATTTATAGACACCCCTCCGTAAACTGCCATACACTGTACTGGACGGCGGAGTGCAACTTGTAAATCCTGGTAGGTTTTTTCTATCTGTACGGCTAATTCGCGAGTAGGTACTAAAACCAATACCTTTACATTTCGACTTTTGTCGTAATTTTGATGTTGAATATTTTGCAACAAAGGAGCTACAAAACACAGTGTTTTTCCCGATCCCGTTTTAGCTATTCCCATGACATCTTTACCTTTAAGGATAAGTGGAATGGTTTGCGTTTGTATAGCAAATGGCTTTAGTAACCCTAAATTATTAATCGCTTTACTCAGATGAGACGATAATCCTAATGATTGAAATGACATAAATTTATTTAAGTCGCAAAGGTACAGTATTCTCGTGAATTAATAAACCTATAACTTGTAACGCGATTTCAATTTTTTTATGTATATTTTTGCTGTGTTAAAAAATTTTATAAATTTAGATTCTCCTCTTATGATATTTGATATTTTTCAAACGCTAACCTTCGCCTGTCTGGTGCTTTTATTGGGGTTTTTTATTGTACAAAAAGTAAAGTTCTTTCAAAATTATAACATACCCGAACCCGTGGTTGGTGGCTTTTTTGTAGCCATCTTACTTTTCTTAATTTATTATTATACCGGGTTTAGCTTTGAGTTTGAAACGAGCTTGCAAACCGCTATGATGTTGTTTTTCTTTTCATCTATAGGTTTAAGTGCCGATTTTGCAAGACTAAAAAAAGGAGGGAAGCCCTTGGTGATTTTCGTTATTTTGACCGGAAGTTTTATTTTTTTACAAAATGTTTTTGGTATTACTATGGCCAATATAGTCGGATTGGATTCGAGTTATGGACTCATTGCAGGATCGATTACATTGACTGGCGGACACGGTACTGGTGCCGCTTGGGCACATGATTTAACCAAAACTTTTGGGGTAAGCGGTGCATCAGAATTGGCTTTGGCCTGTGCTACATATGGCTTGGTTATGGGTGGCGTTATCGGTGGACCAGTAGCAAAGTATCTACTTAAAAAGAATAAAATCAAACCTCAGGCAAATACCGAAGAGGATACGGTAACTGAGAATTTTGAAAACCCACTTTTTAAACGTAGAATCAATGTTCATAACATGATCGAAACCCTAACGATGTTTGCTATCTGTATTGCATTGGGGCAATTTTTATTTATGTATTTTAAAGGGACTTGGTTGGAATTACCCAATTTTGTTTGGTGTTTGTTTATAGGGGTAATCATTAGAAATATAATGGCACATTTTACAACCTATATTGTTAATGATCACGCGGTGGATGTTTTGGGAAATACCGGTTTATACCTATTTCTAACTATAGCATTAATGTCGTTACAACTGTGGCATTTGGCCGGATTGGCTACTCAGGTATTGATTGTTTTGCTAGCGCAGACGGCATTGATGATTGTCTTTGCTATATTCGTTACCTATCGCGTAATGGGCAGAGACTACGATGCAATTGTTTTAAGTGCAGGGCATTGTGGGTTTGGATTAGGAGCTACACCTACAGCCGTAGCCAATATGCAAGCCATTACAAGTAAATACGGTCCTTCCCACAAAGCCTTTTTAATAGTACCTATGGTAGGAGCCTTTTTTGTTGATATCATCAACAATGTTTTTATTAAACTGTTTGTCGCGTTTTTGTCCTAACCCAATATAATAACACTGAGCGAGCTTAAAAATAAAATGTATCAGTACTTATAGGAGATAAATTTTAGATTATTCCTCTCTTAAAGCGGTCGTACTTTGTTGTATAAGACCATCAACCATAACGAGCTTTCGGTCGGCCATATTGGCTAGTTCTTCATTGTGGGTTACGATAACAAAAGTTTGTCCAAACTCATCGCGCAGTTTAAAAAACAATTGATGCAAGTTTTCGGCGCTAAGGGTATCGAGATTTCCAGAAGGTTCATCGGCAAAAATTACTTCGGGCTTATTGATTAAAGCTCGGGCAACAGCTACGCGTTGTTGTTCTCCGCCAGAAAGCTCCGACGGGAAATGCTTTTCGCGGTGACTAATTCCCAAGTAATCGAGCAGTTTTCGAGCTTCTATCTCGGTTTCTTTTTTATCTTTTCCCGCAATAAATGCTGGAATACAGATGTTTTCCATAGCTGTAAACTCAGGTAAAAGCTGGTGAAATTGAAAAATAAATCCCAAATTGATATTGCGAAAGGCCGACAAATCTTTATCATTGAGTTGTAAGATATTCTGGCCGTTAATCACTAAACTAGTCGTTGCCGTAATAGTGGGTTTATCCAAAGTACCCAAAATTTGAAGCAAGGTGGTTTTACCAGCACCTGAAGCTCCTACTATGGATACAATCTCTCCTTTTTTAATATGTATATCAACTCCTTTTAAAACTTGCAATTGATCGTAATATTTTTCAATATGAGTTGCTTGAATCATCGGTTTACTTTTTATACAAAGTAACAATGTTTTTGTATAGAATAAAATATATCCTGAAATTTTTTAACCGCTATCCAATATTCTTTTTTGTATAATTATAGCCATTTTTAACAGTTTATATTTGTTAAATCATGTTATAGTATAGTATTAATTTATATATTTACATCAATATGGTTGTTTTTTATATTATAATTAAGTGTTATTTGATTTTTAATTCATATTTGATTATTAATATTTAAAAACTTTTTTAGCTCCGTTTGTCTTTCCAAAAAGAGAAACCATCGAATTGTTCGAGTTTAGAATTTTTCGAATCATTTCAAATGAACACTTTTAAGCGTTGAATAAAAGGCCTAATTCTCTTATTGAAAAGGGTAGCATCCTTTTATAAAACGTTTCAAAAAATGAAAAAATTATGAAAGAAAAATTAATTATAGCAGTGGTTATACTGTTACATTTCGGCTGCCAAAAGAAGGAATCAGCCAACAATTTACAAGCTTTAAATCCATATGAAATAGAATTTTCTCTCATCAGTAATGGGAATTTATTGGGTAACGGCTTAGAAGATATAGAGGCGGGTAGTATATGGATTACCGGTCTTACAGAGTGGCATGATTTACTGGAAAAAATGAATAGGCACAATCGCGTATCGGATGGTTTTATTGAAGATACCATAGATTTTTCGGCTTATGATGTTTTGGCTTCTTTTGATCAAATCAGACCCCATACGGGATTTGTAGTTTATATCGACAAACTAATCGAAGAGCAAAACAACAGAGTTGCACATATCGTTTTAAAAGAGAATAATAGGGGTTTTGAAGTGGTGTCGCAACCGTATTACTTAATCAAAATACCTAAAAGTAGCAAAACAGTCATGTTTCAGTAGGAGCTCTATTTTAAAGCGTATAGTGTTCAAGGCATTCGTTAAAGACGCTTCTATATCATAAAAATTATAAATCAATCGGGAGTTTTATTGACTTTCGAAATAAATTAGTTCAACCATGATAAAACACCAAACTTATGAAAACAAAATTATTTATTTTGGCTCTTATAGGAGCCTGTCAATTCGCGCTGGCTCAACCTGAGTTGTTAACAGACAACATATGGTATTTAGAGAAATTAATCGTTGATGATACAGTATATTATCCGCCATTAAATGACGAAAGCAATGTATATCCTTTTATCTTACAATTTGATTTAAAAAAACAATTCATGGTTGTAGGTTTCTGTAAAAATGGATTTAATTGGAGAGATATTGTTTTTTTAGACTCTAATAGTTTTACTATATATGAGTATACTTTTCTACCGATGACATATTGTTCTAATCTAGAGAATCTAGAGTTTTCAAATTTCCATGTTGATTTTTTTAGAGACAACACTTTATTACCGTTTACTTATACTTTGGTTGGTCCGAGTACTGATTTACAACAATTAATTATCGTTAGTGGCGACGGAAGTCAAGCCATCTACAACAGCCAACGCTTAAGTACTTCCCGCTTTGAAAAAAGCATTTTTAAAATTTTTCCCAATCCCGTTCGCGATCAATTGCAATTCGAATGGGATGCTGCGCAAACATTTTCTCCTCTTCAATTGGAAATCTACGATATAAGCGGAAAATTATGTCTTAAACAACTGCTGCCAACCGAGCAAAAGTCAATTCCATTACAAAATCTGAGTTCCGGCATGTATATCGTAAAAGTTAAAAACCAATCGGGAGTAGTGCTGGCTTCCGAAAAAATTCTAATTCAACCATGATAAAACACCAAGCTTATGAAAACAAAATTATTTATTTTGGCTCTTATAGGAGCCTGTCAATTCGCGCTGGCTCAACCTGAGTTGTTAACAGACAACATATGGTATTTAGAGAAATTAATCGTTGATGATACAGTATATTATCCGCCATTAAATGATGAAAGTAGTATACATCCTTTTATTTTGGATTTTGATTTAAAGGAACGAATGATGATTACAGGTTACTGTAGAAGTGATGTTTTCTGGACAGACATAGTTTTTTTAGAATTTAATCGTTTTAATGTGGATAACTATTCTTTTTTCCCCATGACCTATTGTTCTAATCGAGAGAATCTAGAGTTTTCAAATTTCCATATTGATTTTTTTAGAGACAACACTTTATTACCGTTTACTTATACTTTGGTTGGTCCGAGTACTGATTTACAACAATTAATTATCGTTAGTGGCGACGGAAGTCAAGCCATCTACAACAGCCAACGCTTAAGTACTTCCCGCTTTGAAAAAAGCACTTTCAAAATCTTCCCCAATCCCGTTCGTGACCAATTGCAATTCGAATGGGATGCTGCACAAACATTTTCTCCTCTTCAATTGGAAATCTACGATATAAGCGGAAAATTATGTCTTAAACAACAGCTGGTAACCGAGCAAAAGTCAATTCCGTTGCAAAATCTGAGTTCCGGCATGTATATCGTAAAAGTTAAAAACCAATCGGGAGTTTTACTGGCTTCTGAAAAAATACTAGTTCAACCAAGATAAAACACCAAACTTATGAAAACAGTTTATATATACTGGCTGTGTGTATTGTTCGGTATTCCCGTATCCGCACAGACCTTATCCAAATATTACCTGTTGCCAAAGCAGGAGTCAATTCTCGAACTAAACCCTAGTAAAGACGGTTTACTGAGCTTTAAAAACACGGCTTTTAACAATTTATTTAGTGGCGTTGTTATAAAAAAAGTAGAAGCCGCTTTTCCAGATATTAAAAATGATTATCTTAAAAAACTACATATACTCACCGTAGAAAATGATGCGGATTTGTTGTGGCGTTTACTTAAGAATCCTTGGTTAGAACATGCTGAACAAATCGAAGAGGCGCAATTGATGAGTTCATATCCCAACGATTATAGATTGCCGTATTCCTTTACCAATCACTATCTCGATTTGGTTCGAGCCCCATTTGCTTGGTCCATTACCAAGGGAAATCCTGATATACTTGTCGGCGTTGCAGATAGTTATTTTACGTTTAAACACGAAGAATTAAAGAATAAGATTGTTCGTGATCTTAATATAGGTCAAGTATATCAAAGTTACTATAGTCACGGTACGGAAGTAGCGGGCATCATCGCAGGAGAAACCAACAACCGTTTAGGAACCGCCAGTTTGGGTTACAACACCAAATTGATGGTCTATAGTGATGGTGTTCATTTGCAAGCAGTCGAGCGCCTGAGTCGCGAACCCGGAGTTAGAGTTATCAACATGAGTTGGAGTGACGGATTCAAAAGTTTATTTGAAGAGTCACTTTGCAATTATATTCGAGACTCTCTCAATATTGTATTAGTTGGATCAGCGGGTAATGGTTATAATGGTAATAATTGCAGAGGAATAGATAGTAATGGTTATTGTTATCCTGCTTCTTACGAAAGTGTTATAGGAGTAACTGGTACGGGTAGTCGATTTCCACGAGGTACCAATGATGCGCATTGGGGACGGTATAATTGGGAAGATGTAGCGGAATTATATATTGGAAATTCTCAAAGTACCATGACGGTTAATGATAAAGTAGATATCAGTGCGCCAGGCTACGATTTATTAAGAGCCACAAATACTTTAGGTACAATTGGATCTGTGGATACTTATGCCGATCACGGATCGGGGACTTCTACCTCGGCTCCTTTGGTTTCGGCAACTGCGGCTCTGATGTTTGCAGCTAATCCGAATTTAACGGCAAAACAAGTCAAAGAAATATTGATGGAAACAGCAGACAATATTTATGATATACCTGAAAATGCACCCTATAGAAGACGTTTGGGCGCAGGAAGACTTAATGCCTATAGAGCTGTTTTAAAAGCCAAATGTTTAGCAGAACCTTCAAATACGTTGGATTTGATGATACAGGATAGTCAAGATGATTATGGAGTAGAGCCCAATACAACTACAGAACATTTTTGGGAAAGTTCAGGTATATGGGTACGGAATCAGCGCGATGGAAAAAATATTCGAATCAACGAAAATCCGGAATACGATGCCAATGGTTACAGTTATGTGTATGTTAAAGTAGTCAATAAAAGTTGTGTACGATCGTCTGGTAACGATAAATTGCAATTGTATTGGTCAAAAGCATCCTCAAATTCGACTTGGCCTCAAAATTGGAATGGTAGCTTTTATCACGAAGGAGCATTAATGGGAAATCAAGTAGGCTTATTAACTATTCCCGTTTTAGAACCCGGAGAAGATGTTATATTAGAGTTTCCATGGCGGGTGCCCAATCCGGAACTTTATCCGAATGTAAATGAAAATGGACGTCGCTTCCCTTGGCATTTTTGCTTATTAGCTCGTATTGATTCACAGGCAGATCCAATGACTTATGAAGAGCGACCATACCTTACATTTAATGTACAATACAATAACAATATCGTGTGGAAAAATATTAGTGTTGTAAATTTACTTCCGAATTCGCCTGAATCCACTCGAGGAGCTACGATTGCTGTGGGAAATAGTTTTCGAAAAACCGACCAAATTAGTTTAGATTTTGAAGTTGTTCAAGAATCTATACGAACGTCTAACATTGACGAAATGGAAATACAAGTTATAATGGATGATGTTCTATTCCAAGCTTGGATAGATGGTGGAAAACAAAGTAAATATCTAAAACTTCTAGGAGATAAGAAGTTCTTAGTTCTAAATAATCAGGCTTCTTTGGGCCGGCTTTTGTTTAAAAATGAAAAACCAGTAGGTTTATTAACCTTATTGTTTAACCACAAATTGGAAGAAGCCATAGCAGCAGAGAACCCATTTCGTTATCGCGTAATACAACGGGATTTTATTACGAAGGAAATTATGGGTGGAGAGACCTATGAAATTAAAAAACCGATAAGCTTTAAACCAAATAATCTAATTAACGAAACAACGGTTGAGAACGCAGTCTCCATAAATAAAATCGTAGCAATCGCGCCTAACCCCACGACCGGAAATGTTTTAATTGGTTACGAGGCCAGTTCTTGTAGTCAACTTATCTTGGCTTTAGCGCCGCTATACGGTGTAAATGGAAATAGTTTTCAGATTTCACTAAATTCAGAGGAGAATCAATTGTCTTATGATGTTTCAAATTATTTACCAGGATTATATAAAGTGATGCTTTATTGTGATGGAACAGTGGTAGATACAAAAAGTTTATTAATAGAATGATATTTAAATTTATTATTTAAGTTCCACAAACTAGTAACTAAGCTCCAGATTATTTAGGTAATCTGGAGCTTTTTATTGTAAAAATAAATTGGTATAAAGGTATCGTTTCTTGATTTTTTCACATTTGTTTATCTGTTTTATAGTATAAAAACGATATATTTGATATATAAAAATGTATTGAAATGAACACATTCCTATATTGTTTTATTTCGATTGCCTTAGTAGCCTGTCAAAGTAAAACCGCGCTAACTGAAATCCCTAATACAAAAAAAGAAATTTCTATGAATGAATCTAACCCGAATAGCGAAGTTGCTATTTTTGCTGGTGGCTGTTTTTGGTGTACCGAAGCCATATTTACCTCTTTAAAAGGAGTGGAACGCGTATTGCCCGGTTATATTGGAGGTCAAAAAGAAAACCCAACTTACAAAGAAGTATGCACGGGTGAAACCGGACATGCCGAAGCGATCGAGGTAATATACAACCCGTCGGAAGTGAGTTATAACGAGTTATTGGAAATCTTTTTCGCTACACACGACCCCACTACTTTAAACCGCCAAGGAGCAGATGTGGGAACTCAATACCGCAGCGAAATCTTCTATACCAACGATATTCAAAAAGAAGATGCACAGGAATATTTAGACATTTTAGTCAATGAAAATGTATATGGCAAACCCGTAGTTACAAAAATATCTCCAGCTACAAAATTTTATGTAGCAGAAGATTATCACAAAAATTATTTTGAGAAAAACGGCAATGAGCAATACTGTAAAATGGTCGTTTCTCCCAAGGTAGCTAAATTTAAAAAAGAGTATGCTACCAAGCTAAAATAAATCTGGCATGGATATTGAAAAGTTAATTTATAGAACATCAAATGTTTACTTATGGATGACTTACAAATCAGATCAACAGCATCAGCTAAAAAGTATACCCAATTGGTTTGGAGTGTTTTTTTAGATGGGGTAGGATACGTATCGTATTTGATTCCTTTTTTAGGAGAAATTAGCGATGTGGTATGGGCGCCTATAGCTGGTTTACTTTTAGCACGTATGTATAAAGGAACCGTTGGTAAAGTAGGGGGAACTATCGCTTTTTTAGAAGAGTTAACACCTGGATTGGATTTTATACCCACTTTTACACTTACCTGGCTTTATGCCCATTATATACAAAAGAACAATTCTTTATAAATAAAAAAAACAGAGGCGAAAGCCTCTGTTTTTTTTATAAAATTCGCGAATAGGTTTATTAACCTATAGACTTATGTTCAAAATTATGATTTTTCTTCTTTGTTGAAGTAAACCAAATAATAGTACATCTGTTTTTCTTCATCCCAACCTTTCTCTATGAATTTCTCCGCGCTTTCCGGGTTGATAAAATCCAATTTGATTTGAATATTGGTATCTAAAGCAATGACGTTTTTGATCTTTTTACGAGCATCAGTCACGGCATTGTTTGCGATAGGAAAATTGGTGGTATCTTCGATACTGTATTTTTCTCCGCGGTCTACTTTGTAGTTTTTAAACTCCGAAATCAAATCGGGATTGTCAATAACTTCATTTAAAAAGTTTGTCTCTTCAAATTCGTCGTTTTTGGCAAAATAGTTTACGGAACGGTTCATAAACATCACCTCTTCTTTTTTATCTTCCGCAGGTAAAACGACGTCTTTAGCAAAATCTTGACAGAATTTTAAATACTTTTTAGTCATAAAGTTTTCATCTTGAAAAGCATCTACAGACAAAAAGTGCTCCAGCCAATAACGAGCATCGTAACGATTGCTATCGATGGTCAAGATTTTAAAACCTTCTTCTTTTTTATAATTGAAAATGATACAACCCTTGTCCAACTTGTTTAAGTTGATTCCCTGTTGCAGGATCATCTCTAAATTAGATCCTTTTTCTTCGAATTGAAGAAAATCGGCTTTAATCTCACTTTTAAAAATTCCAATGGCATCTACAATATTATTATCAATAGAAACATTGGTTAGGTAAGTAACATATACCTCACCATTTTTGATGTGTGGATGGTTGGATTGTTCATGTAGATGACGCGTAATCTTTTTGGCTACTTCCTGAACATTTTCGGCAGAAGGTGCACTAAAAAGCTCGTTGCTGTAATTGTACATTTCATTATATTCTAAATCGACATCATGAGCAAATTGAAAGTAGTTTTCTTCTTTTTCTCGAAAGGGTTTAAAGAAATACTCCTTTAATAGCGGAGCAATTTCATCGTTTAAATTATAAGGTTGTTCCGATAAAAAAATGGCTTCATTACGGCTTTTATTCCCAACGCGGTGAATGCTAAGCGTTTCAATGTGAGCATTGAATAGATTAATCATATAGAAAATAGTAAGGAGTAAGTAAAACTTACAATTGGTAAAAAATTAAATCATATTTTAGAAACGGGAATACTAGTTCCAGTTGTCTTCATAACCGAAATCTTCAAAACTGTCGTCTCCGTCAAAAAGGTCAAAATCTTCGTCGTCCATTTCATCATCAAATTCTCCAAACATATCTTGTTCAGATAGCGGCGCATTATCGAAATTTTTTAACATGGAATCAACGGGTAATTCCCCATGAGCGAATAACAAATCAGGATAGATAACACCCGTCTGTGGTTCTTCAATGGCTGCCAATTCTACGAAGAAAGTCCACATGTTTAAAAAGTCATACACATAGATGATTTTGTTGTTTTCCTGATTGAGAATCGCATTGATCTTATAAGTTGCCATGGTTTCTTGTTCTCCTGCAATCTCACCGGTATCAAATAACGGAATTTCTTCTTCTTGTTGCGCCCAATCTGCATCACAAGTGTAAAAGGAAGCAGCTTCCATACCGTCAAAACCAAATGCATTGACGATTGCATTGTGCAAATCTTCTAAAGAATCCTCTTCCAAAATGGCGATATCTCTAAATATATCTTCCTCTGTATCAAGTATTACTCTAAATTTATAAACCATAGTCTGTAGCTTTGTTAAAAGACAAAGGTAAACTTAATATCATTTTAAACGGAAAAATTAAAGTTTGTTTTTTCATTTTTTTTGTATTGGTCTTGTGCTATTCTGAGTTTCAATTTATTATAAAAAGAATCGTTTTTTTTAAGTAAGAACGCGTAAAAATACAACTCAGCGGTATTTTTCAACAGTTCGGTAATTGTTTTTTTTTGTTGTCGATCGAACACGCGACTTTTGACTCATCAAATCCTAAATAAGAAAACATGAAGTTTTTTATAATCGCGGGAATGCTGCTTATTAATTTTGCGGTTCCAAAGTTTGAATCGGTTCTAAATAGAAATGTGAATACTATTAAAAATAAAAACATGTGTGCCAAAAATAAAGAGAATCCGGTTTTTATTAATACGGGAAAAAGTTGTTATTTGTCGCAAGTAAATACCACAGATGAAAAAATTTGATAAAAACTACAGTATTGGGATAATCGGTTTTACGGTTGTCAGTTTTATCGTCGTAGTTGCTGGAGTGCAATTAAACGTGGAGAGCCATTGGTTGGATGTTTTGAGACAGTTAAATAAATGGATGATTTACATCTTGTTTCTGTTTTTTGTCAATCGGGCGGCCTTTTTACAAATTGAAAAGCGCTATGATGTTCATATTGCAAACAATCGAAGTTATTATCATCTGTCTTTGTATTTAGCGTGGTTGGTGGCCGCTTTAAGCTTCTATGTTGTACCGTATTTTTATCAATCATTGGAGTTTTTATTGATTGTTCAATTGCCTTGGAATCAATGGGTGTTTCAGGATCCTTTTTCGAATTATCTGTATTGTTTGATCTTTTTTCCGATTCTGATTTATTTGGGTTACTACATTTATTTTAATCGGCGAAAGCAGTCGCTTTTACTTCAAAAAGAGAAGGTAATTTCCGGTAATGTTTCGGCTCAATTTGAAAGTTTAAAAAATCAGTTGGATCCCCACTTTCTATTTAATAGCTTAAATGTATTAAGTGCTTTAATCGAAGAAAATCCAAATCAAGCACAAGAATTTACGCAGTCTTTATCCAAAATCTACCGTTATATATTAGACCAAAAAAACAAAGATTTAATTTCAATCGAGGAGGAAGTCGACTTTGCCAGGACCTATATGGTGCTGCTTCAAATGCGTTTTGAGGATAGCGTGACCTTTGATTTTCCAACTGAAATCAAAAATAAAGAAGCCCGGGTGCTGCCTTTAGCCTTACAATTATTGTTGGAAAATGTGATTAAACACAATAAAACCAGCTCGCTACATCCGATTCATATCGCTATAGTAGAAGAACAGGACTATTTAATTATCGAAAACAACCTACAGAAAAAGCAAGTGTACGACAACCGCAAGGGTATCGGTTTGCAAAATATTGCTGATCGTTATGCCTTGTTGACATCGAGACAAGTAATTATCGATGAGAGTGAAGAAAAATTTACCGTAAAATTACCTATACTAATTAAAAAAAATTATACTATGGAACTTATAAATGAAAACGACGAATTGCTTTTTATCAAAGCTAAAAAGAGGGTAGAAGCTATTAAAAAATTCTATAGCCATTTGACCAGTTATTTGGCAGTAAATACCTTTCTAATGGTAATCAATCTGTATACAGAACCCGCCTTTTTATGGTTTTTATTTCCGCTATTTGGATGGGGAATAGGCATATTATCACACGGTATGCGCGCGTATAATTACAGCCTTTTTCTAGGAAGTAATTGGGAGGACAAAAAGTTACAAGAAATTTTAGAAGAAGAAAAACGCAGAAGCACCAAATGGGATTAATTATGGAACAATCAATTCAAAATTCAAATCTTAAAAGCGCACAAACTTTATTTGCGCAGTCAAAATTAAGACGACTAAGAGCTCTGTATTTACGGTTAGCTTTGTGTTTAGTAGGAAGCGGTGTGCTTATTAGTTTACATTATTCTAATTTTGAAAACATACAAGTTGCAGCTGTTTTTTCAATTTTTGAAATACCCTTGCTTTGGCTGTTTTGTGTATTGGTACAGTTTGCGCTTTTTTATGCCGATAAGATTCCCTTTTTAAAATCTTGGCAACAGCATTTATTGCGAAAAACGATAGAGAGGGAACAAAAGTCTTTTGAAAATCAATTTTTTAAACCGCGAACCGCAGTTAAAGTCGAATAATATATTTAGTTGCCATTGAATAATTTATAAGGGGTACATTTACTTTTACATAATAAAGCTACAGATGAGAATTATCATTATTGAAGACGAAAAACCAGCCTCACGCTTGTTGGAACGGAAAATCGAAAAATTGGGTTTTACGGTAGAAATAAAATTGGGATCAGTGGAGGAGTCCATCGCATGGCTATCGCAGCATCCTGCGCCCGATTTGATTTTTTTAGACATACAGCTGTCAGATGGTTTGTCGTTCGAAATATTTGAACAAGTGGATGTTCGTAGTGCCATTATTTTTACAACGGCTTATGATGAATATGCCTTGAGAGCGTTTAAACTCAACAGCATTGATTATTTGCTTAAACCGATACAAGATAAGGAATTGCAATTCGCCATTCAAAAATATGTTGACCACAAAAATTCGTTTTTTGAGTTTTCCGACCAAATCAATATGTTTAAGAAATTTATAGATTCGGGTAATAGACCTTTGTATAAAGAACGCTTCTCCATAAAAATAGGCCAACAAATCAAAATTGTATTAACCGTAGATATCGCTTGTTTTTACAGTGAAAACAAAGCGACCTATATCAAAACCAAAGATCAGCGAAATTATTTAATCGAATTATCGTTAGATCAGGTTGAGGCCTTGGTGGCGCCGGATCAGTTTTTTAGAATTAGCAGACAATTTATTGTAGCTTTATCCGATATTAAAGATATTTCGGTATATAGCAATTCGCGTCTTCAATTGTGTTTAAACAATTATAAAGAAGAAGATTTAATCGTCAGTCGCGAACGCGTTACGGAGTTTAAAAATTGGATAGGCTAAGCATTCTTTAAATTAAAAAAAAATAAAATGATTACATTTTCGTACACCATATTATACGTCAACGACGTTTATAACGCGATGCATTTTTATCAACGAGCCTTTGGTTTTTCTGAAAAATTTAAAACACCAGAAAACGATTATGGCGAAATGATTAGCGGTAGTACTACGATCGCTTTTGCATCTAAGGAATTGGCTCAAAGTAATTTGAGTGGCGGATTTATAAGTAGTTCTGCTAAAGACAAGCCTTTTGGTATTGAATTGGGATTTGTAACAACCGATGTGGCTGCTGCAGTGGAAAAGGCTGTTGCGGAAGGCGCTGTAGTGTATGAACCACTAAAGACTAAGCCCTGGGGGCAAACGGTTGCTTATGTCAGGGATTTAGATGGTTTTTTACTAGAGCTTTGTAGTCCCATGGGATAATATAAATTGCGATTTCATATTGATCGTTTGTATAAAACAATGGAGTTCCGTTTCCCTGCTGCGTTAAGGTATTAAAACCAGTACAGTCAGCGGTAAGTTGCTTAGGACAACCAAACGATTTTGATTTAAACACTTTAAGCAACAGTGCCTTTTTAATCGAACTTTGCAGTCTATATGAAAAAACAGGCTGTCTAAAAATGAGACAGCCTGTTTTTTTTAATGGCAATCGATAACAAACGGAGCTAATACTTCAGTCGTCTGCTTTGACTTATTTTATCGCTTTCTTAGATGCTGCAAAATCTTTTTCGGCTTGTTTGACATTTTGTTTAGCCCTTTCTTTGTTTTTTTCATAAGCGGCTTTATCGGCTAACGTAGCTTGTTTATTCATTTCAGCCGCTTTTCGATTTCGTTCAGCTGCCATTCGATTTGTCTTTGAAATGTCGATATCTCTTTGTTTGATGATGCGTTCTTTTTTAGCCAGGGCGATTTCCTTTCGGGCTGTTTCAGCATCTTTTTGAGCTGCTATGGCATCTCTTTTTGCTGCTTCGGCATCTCTTTTCACTGCTTCGGCATCTCTTTTTGCTGCTTCGACATCTCTTTTTACTGCTTCAGCATCTCTTTTTACTGCTTCAGCATCTCTTTTTACTGCTTCAGCATCTCTTTTTGCTGCTTCGGCCTCTCTTTTTGCTGCTTCAGCATCTTTTCGGGCTATTTCTGCGTCTTTTCTGGCAACGGCTATCTCTTGTTGCGTTGCTTCTCTAGTGTGATGACTACTCACAGTATACCCTGGCGTGGTATCGCCATTTTTATAGTCATTGGACTCCATAGCAACAGGCATAGCTTCGGGGACAGGAGTCAGCGATGGTGTGGGAATATCCGTCGTATTAGGAGTTAAAGGAGCCTGAGGTGGTTTTGGAGGGCCAGCTGGTGAAGCTGTAATTACCGGGTTTTCCTGAGGTTTGCTAACATTGATACTGTTTTGCTGCACTTGAGCGATGGTTCTTACTTGAAATAAAAATATAAAAATAAGCGCACCACAAAGCGGTAAGCTAAATCTCCAACGTTGCAGTTTTTGGGTTTGGTTTTGATTGATTTTCATAATTCTCATTTTTAAAAAAGATTGATTAAAAGAATGTGTTAGTTCATTGTTCAGGGATATTCCCATGGTCTTTAGTAAGGTTTTTTGATAGCGTGCTTTTTGCTGGGTTTTTTGTAAGACAGCTTGATCGGTTAAAAACTCCAGATTTCGAATTACTGCGGTTTTCGTTTTCCATAACCAAGGATTAAACCAAAAGAGGCAACAACAACTTTGTATAAACAATAAATCAAAGCTGTGTTTTTGTTTGATGTGTGTTTCCTCGTGCAACAGTATAACTTCTAATTCCGATTCGTCATAATTTTTGGAATTGTAAAAGAGGTTATTCCAAAAGGAAAACGGTGTTTGATGCTGCACATGGTCGTAATACCGTATCCTTTTTTTTACTATAGGTGGCTGTGATTTAATTAAAGTGTTTATTTTATTAATGTTTAATAATAATCTAAATAACAGGGTTATACTAATTATTATTGCAGTCATTAGTAAATAGAGAAGCAATGTTGGTAACTGTGATGTAAGCTCGGTACCACTCCATGCCACATGCTCGTTTCCTTCTAAAACTTTAGGAGGTACCCATACCGTTTTAGTGATATAAAATAAGGGAAGTACGAACGAAAGGACAGTCGAAATCAGAAAATAATACCGGTTTTCAACATAAAAAGTGGTCTTCTCTAACAGCGCTTTATAAATTATATAAAAGACTATAAGTAATAGATTGACTTTTAAAATGTATAGGAATAGGGCTTCCATAAGTGCTTATTTTTTTTCGATCATTTTTAAAATCTCTTCCAGATCCTTGGCAGATATTTTCTCTTCTTTAGCAAAAAAAGAAACCACATCCAAATAAGAGCCCTCGAAAAAGGAATCAACGGCTTTGGTCATGAATTTATTGCGGTAGTCGGTTAGTTTGACCAAAGGGAAATACTGATGTGTTTTTCCAAAGGCTTGATATCCTACGTATTTTTTTTCTTCTAAATTTCGTACTATAGTCGATAAGGTATTGTAATGTATGTCTTCGTCGGTTAGTTCGGCCATGATATCTTTGACAAAAGCCTTTTCTAACTTCCAAATCACTTGCATGATTTGCTCTTCTTTATTGGTTAATTTTTCCATAGCTTTGATAATGAGGTGTTTTTATACAAACAAACCTATAACTATTTTTCTAGTTATACAACTGTTTTTATAGTTTATTTAAATTATTTCTTCCAAACCATGTTTTGATTATGGTTATATTTGTTTGCAGTATCAAACTCACTCAGAAAACCTTGGACGATGAAACAATTAATGGAGAATTACTTTCAGCTCAACAAACACAATACAACGATTCGGAAAGAATTAACAGCAGGCGTCATTACGTTCTTGACGATGTCATATATATTAGTGGTGAATCCCAATGTTTTAGCTCAGGCAGGTATGGATCGCGAGGCCTTGTTTACAACTACGGCTTTAGCGACTATTTTTGCCACCCTAATGATGGGGTTATATGCTAAATTGCCTATTGCTCAAGGTCCGGGAATGGGGCTTAGCAGTTTTTTTACGTTTACGGTGGTACTCACGATGGGGTATACTTGGCAATTTGCGTTAACAGCTGTTTTTATTGAAGGTCTTCTGTTTTTGCTTTTAACTTTTTTTAATATACGCGAACTGATCGTTAAAAACATACCCGTTATATTAAAAGAATCGATTCCCGTAGGTATCGGTTTGTTTATCACTTTGATTGGGTTAAAGGGAGCGGGAATTGTTATATCTGATCCCAATACCTTAGTTCGTTTAGGTGATTTTTCGCAACACAGCGTTTGGATTGCGTTTCTAGGCTTGTTGGTTACTGGGGTATTATTTGTCAGAAATGTTAACGGTGCCATTTTGTTAGGGATTCTTGTGGCCACGGGTTTTGGTTTTATTTTAGGAGACGTTGTATGGCCGTCCACATCCGTAGTCGGTTTACCGCCTTCTATTGAACCCATATTCGGACAGGCTCTAGCTCCGCTGTTCACCGAAGATGGATGGAAGCAAATTTGGTCATTAGATATGCTTGTTGTCGTTTTTACGTTTTTGTTTGTCAACCTTTTTGATACGGTTGGTACCTTAATTGGCGTGATTTCCAAAACGAACTTGGCCGATGCCGAAGGTAATTTTCCTCAAATGAAGAAAGCTTTGTTCTCCGATGCTTTAGGTACCACTTTTGGCGCTGTTTTAGGCACTAGCTCTGTGACTTCCTATGTGGAGAGTGCTTCAGGAGTAGCTTCTGGCGGACGTACAGGACTAACCGCGGTTGGAGTGGCCTTGATGTTTGGTTTGTCCTTGTTTTTAGCACCTTTGTTTCTAATGATTCCGGCAGCAGCAACGTCTCCTGCCTTAATTATAGTGGGGTTGTTTATGATTTCGTCGGTTTCAAAGATCAATTTTGACGATATGAGTGAAGGTTTACCCGCTTTTCTAACGATAGTACTAATGCCATTTACCTATAGTATTGCTGAGGGAATCGTTTTTGGTATATTGAGTTTTACATTTCTAAAACTCTTTACGGGAAAGTACCAACAGATTACCTTAACTTTAGCGGTACTTTCGATACTTTTTTTGATAAAAATTATCCTCGAAGTCTTTTACAAATAGTTTCGAATCATAAAAATCAAATCCATGATGAAAGCCGAAAAGAATCAAGTTATAAAAGTAAGTGCAACAATCAGTCTGTTAGCAGATGCCTATTATCCTGAACTAACAAAAAAATTACCCTTGGTGATATTCAGTCACGGTTATAAGGGATTTAAGGATTGGGGGGCTTGGGAATTGGCGATGAAATCCATTGCAAAAGAAGGTTTTTATGTGGTGAAGTTTAATTTTTCTCATAATGGAACTACTTTAGATAATCCTTTGGAATTTGAAGACTTAGAAGCTTTTGGAAAAAACACCTATTCGCAAGAGCAACGTGATTTAACAGCGGTTATCAATCATTTTAAGAATCATATAGAAGTAGATAGGAGCCAAATCAGTATTATCGGACACAGTAGAGGTGGTGGGGCAGTTTTGGTTCAAGCACTTGAGAATAACGATGTCGCCAAGGTGGTTAGTTGGGCTGGTGTAGCTGATTTTAAAAGGCGATTTCCTCAAGGAGCACGCTTTGATAAGTGGAAGGAAGAGGGCGTGTTTTATGGACTCAACACAAGAACCAATCAGCAAATGCCGCATTATTTTTCATTCTATCTAGATTATGAAGCTAATGAACGAAAATTCGATATTCAAAATTGCGCACAACATTTAAAGAAACCCTTGTTGATTGTTCAAGGGACTGCAGATGAAGCGGTACCTCTAAAAGAAGCAGAATGGTTGCACTTATGGGCTAAAAGTTCAGAATTGTATGTTATAGAAGGGGCAAATCATGTTTTTGGTGCTAGCCATCCATGGGATAAAAATGAGCTACCGCTTGATTTATCTAAAGTGATTGATCAAACGGTAGCTTTTTTAAAAAAGTAACCTACATTCGATTCTAAATCGAATGATCAGTTTATATTATGATTTGGTTTTTGTTGTGGTGAAATAGGTTTTTTGAGCTTCGAGTACCAAATAAAACTGTACTCCAAATAACAAACTAGCCGCTACTAAATGTAGGGTTTGCCCACCGAAAGGAAAATGCCAATAGTACATCGCAATACCGGAACCAACTTCTAAAGCTAATAATAGCATAACCCAATTAAGCTTGCTGTATCCCAGCTCTTTACGTTTGTTTCTTAAAAACAAAAACAAGTTGACAAAAACAACTACAAAGGAAAAGGTTCTATGGATATAAAATTCAAAAGTAGGGTCGTTAAGCCATAGATATTCATTGCCAATTCCAGCACGAACTTGTTCATCAACGAATTGACGTACTTGTGTACCTAATACTACTTGAATTAACGTTAGTAATAAGGCTATATACAGGAATATACTAAATTTAGAGTCGTGTTTTCGAGGTTCTTTTTTAAGGCTTGCAATACGAACAATATATATGAGTACAGCTACAATAACTAAAGCCATTACCATGTGTACTGTAATTTTTACGGGATTGAGCACGGAAAATACCACTGTAGCACCTAACCAAGCTTGGAAGCCCATTAAAAAAACAACCAACCAAGACAGGCCTACCAATTTCTTTTGAGTACGCCAAAATGCAAATGAGCATACAGCCATAAATAAACAGGCAACACCTGCTATAGCTCCACTAAGTCTATTTAGGTATTCCGTCCAAGTGTGTTTGGCATTGAAGGTAGCGTAATCGTGTTTGGTGTATTTGGTCCAATTTTCTTCTTGATAAACATCGGTCGTTACAAAGTCTTGTTTGGCCACCCACAAACTTTCGTCGTGAATGATTACTTGACCTTTTTTAAATTCGTGTTCCGGTTGCCATAGAATTTCTGAAACATCCGTTGGCGGAATGTAATAACCAAAACACTTTGGCCAATCGGGGCATCCCATACCTGAACCCGTCATACGAACTAGGGCTCCGGCAAAAATCACGACATAGACCAAAATAAGTGAGGTCTTTGCAAGTGGTAAAAAATATTGTTTCATAAGTGATTATTTTGCGGAACTCTTAGAGAGTCCCATTTTTTCTGCTTTTTCCATCATAAAATGATGTGCGGCCTCGTATTCATTGGGAATAACTCCCTCCAAAATCGCCTCTTTGATTGCCTCTTTCAGTACGCCAATTTCGCGAGAAGGCGGTAGGTTAAATTCGGCCATGATTTCTTCACCCGAAATAGGAGGTTGGAATTGACGAACGTGATCGCGTTCTTCGACCTCGACAATTTTGTTTCGAACAATCTGAAAATTATGGTGGTACTTTTTATATTTGATGGTGTTCTTTGTGGTGATATCTGCCTCGCATAAAATCATCAAATCCTCTACGTCTTCACCTGCATCAAAAATCAATCGACGTACGGCTGAATCAGTAACGGTTTTCTGAGACAAAACTACAGGTCTCGAACTCATGGTAACCATTTTTTGAACGTATTTGAGTTTGTGATTTAAAGGCATATGCAAACGCTGGAAAATTTTCCGTACCATTTTCCCGCCTATAAATTCGTGTCCGTGAAACGTCCAGCCTTGGCGTTTATTGAATCGCTTAGTAGGAGCCTTACCGATATCGTGTAATAAAGCCGACCAGCGAAGCCATAAGTCGTCAGTTTTGGTGCTGATGTTATCAACCACTTCCAAAGAGTGATAAAAATTGTTTTTATGAGTATGTCCCTCGATTTCTTCTACTTGATTTAAAGCAGTTAGTTCGGGAAGTATTAAGTCGAGTAGTCCTGAATGATATAACAATAGAAAGCCTTTAGACGGTGTTGGAGTCAAAAGAATTTTGTTGAGTTCATCGACGATACGTTCTCCTGAAATGATATCCAATCTCTGGTGATTTCTAGAAATAGCTTCTAGGGATTCCGCTTCAATGACAAAATCCAATTGGGCTGCAAATCGAACGGCACGCATCATGCGCAACGGGTCGTCAGAATACGTAATATCCGGATTTAAAGGGGTTTTGATGATTTTATTACTCAAGTCATCTAGTCCGTTAAAGGGATCGATTAAGTTCCCAAAATCGGATTGATTAAGGCTAAAAGCCAAGGCGTTTATCGTAAAATCACGTCGGTTTTGATCGTCTTCTAAAGTTCCGTCTTCCACCACCGGATTTCTGCTTTCAAAGTGATAGGATTCTTTACGGGCGCCAACAAATTCAATATCCATATCGTCAAAGCGCAACATCGCCGTGCCATAGGTTTTAAAAATTTGGACTTTAGGCCGATTGGGCAATAAGTTAGAAACCTCCAAAGCCAAGTCAATACCGCTGCCAATTGCTACAATATCGATGTCTTTTTTAGAATCTCGTTTTAATAGGTAGTCTCGTACAAAACCACCAATAACATAACAATCCAAAGATAAATTTTGTGCGGCTTGTGAGATATATTCAAAAATAGGATGCGTTAAAGCGTCTTTATACGGTAAGGGTTGTTTCATAATTCGAATTCCAAAAATAGCGTGTACTACCTTATTTTCTAATAATAGTTACTTTGCTATCTGTTGTCAGTTTAATAATCGTCGAGGGCGGAGTCGCTTTTCTATCTTGATGCAAATTTACCACATAGTCCACTCCATCCAAAATTATGGGATTGATTTCTTGAAAAGTTCGAGCAGTAGGTTCGCCACTTAAATTCGCCGAAGTAGAAACCAAAGGCGATTTCATGCGTTCAATTAATCGAAAACAAAAAGGGTCAGCCACAATTCGCACTCCTAACGAATCGTCTGGAGCAATGATTTCTTTAGCGACATTTTTGGGATGATCTAATATTAAAGTAGTAGGCTTGTCTGAAAACTCTATAATTTGCCAAGCTACTTCAGGTATTTCTTTAAAAATCTGGTGTAACATACGATCTCCATTGATCAAGACAATCATACTCTTGGATTCGGCTCTTTTTTTTAATGCAAATATCTTTTTTACTGCTTCTGGGTTGTTGGCATCGCAACCTAAACCCCAAACCGTATCGGTAGGATATAAGATTATCCCTCCTTTTTGTATGACTTCAAAAGCGTTATGTACCTCTTTTTGAATCTCTTCCATGATCTGAATTCCGTTATTTTTTAACTTTTAAATAGGCGTAAATTTAGTGAAATAATAGCTTATGGGCTAACAAAATCGAGTGAAAGTCAATAAAATCTCCAGCCGCAATTATTAAGTTTTTTTTAAGAAAGGTATTCGCGATTTGATCTATATTTATGATTGCCTAAAAAACAAACTTTTTTAGCTCTATAATTAAATAAGAACCCCTTTTATGGAATTTAATAAACAAGAAATTCTGGCTCATTGCCAGGCTTTTTCGAAGAATACTTTAATGCAAACACTTGATATCGAATTTATCGATGCAGGTCCGGATTTTTTAACCGCAAAAATGCCGGTAAACTCAAAAGTACACCAGCCTTTAGGACTTTTACACGGCGGTGCCACAGTTGCCTTGGCGGAAAGTGTTGGGAGCTCGGCTTCTTTTATGTTGATCAATACACAAGAAGAAGAGGCTAGGGGAATCGAGATTTCGGCAAATCACTTGAGAAGTAAACGCGATGGGACGGTATTTGCAACAGCGAGGATTTTACATAAGGGCAGAACTTTGCACCTTTGGGAAATCAGAATCACTGATGAAGAAGATCGTTTGATTAGTATTTGTAAAATCACTAACATGATTCTAAAGAAGTAGTTAGATGTCGTTATTTAAAGTAGCACTAGATTATTTAAAAGACCAAAAACCCTTTGTGATTTATTCCAAATCACAGTCAGATCAGTTAATAGGCGTTTTTCAAAAAAACAACGACTTGCATCATTTGGACGATATGGAGTCTTCCGGTTTTGTCTTCGCTCCATTTGCAGGTGGAAAAGCTGTTTTTATACCTCATAGTGAATCCGAAATACATATCGAGGCTGTAGCGCCTTTCGTTGTTTCAACAACGGAGGTGGTTTTGGGTTATGACGATAAAGCTAAAACAGCCTTTGAAAATTTGGTTAAAAAGGGAGTGGCTGCCATTGTAAACGGTAGTTTCGAAAAAGTGGTTTTTTCGAGAAAAGAAACACAGGAAATTGAATCGTTTGATCCGATTACAACTTATAAAAAATTAAAAGCAAGTTATCCAACTGCTTTTTGCTATTTGTTTTACCATCCAAAGGTAGGCATGTGGATGGGAGCAACACCGGAGCAATTAGTAAAGGTTTCCGACCAAAGGGTTTATACGATGGCTTTGGCGGGCACTCAAGTAAACAAGCAACAGGACCCTGTGGTTTGGGGAGCTAAAGAAAAGCAAGAACAATTGTTTGTTACGGAATTTATAGTCGATTCATTACGTGCGTATTTGAGTGATTTGACCGTTACAAAACCTTTTACGGCAAATGCGGGACGTATTATGCATATACGAACCGACATTGAAGGTCAACTAAAAAACGCAAAGGATTTAGGTAAAATCATCGATCAATTACATCCTACGCCTGCGGTTTGTGGTATGCCCAAAGCGAGTTCTAGGGAATTTATACTACAACAGGAGGGCTATGACCGTAAGTTTTACAGTGGTTATCTCGGCGAACTCAACGGCGATTTGGCCCTTGGTAAAAGCGCTCAAAGCGATTTGTTTGTCAATTTGCGTTGTATGGAAATCGAAAAAAACCAAATACATTTGTATATCGGTTGCGGTATAACGAAAGATAGTATTCCCACAGACGAGTTTATGGAAACCGTTGAAAAATCGAGTACGATGAAAAAAATATTAGAAGCATGATAAAATTAGATATATTGGCGTTTGGCGCACATCCAGACGATGTAGAATTGGGTTGTGGGGCAACGCTTTCCAAAGAAAAAGCAGCGGGAAAGAAAATAGGTATCATCGATTTAACACGTGGTGAATTGGGAACGCGGGGTTCGGCGGAAATACGTGATGCTGAAGCAGCAGCTGCAGCCCAAATTATGGGTATTGAAGTACGTGAAAACCTGCGTTTTCGCGATGGTTTCTTCGTCAATGATGAGTATCATCAACTCGAAGTCATTAAAATGATTCGAAAATACCGACCGGAAATCCTTTTGTGCAATGCCATTGACGATCGGCATATTGATCATGGAAAAGGGAGTAAATTGGTTTCTGAGGCAGCTTTTTTATCGGGTTTGCGTCGTATTGAAACCATTTTTGACGGCAAGTCTCAAGAAGCTTGGCGTCCCAAGGTCGTATATCATTATATACAATGGAAAAATATAGAACCGGACTTTGTTGTAGATGTCACTGGGTTTATGGAAACCAAAATACAAGCGGTTTTGGCATACGGTTCTCAATTTTATGAACCCGGTTCCAATGAACCAATCACACCAATTACGTCGAAAAACTTCTTGGATAGCATTACTTATCGCGCTCAAGACCTCGGAAGATTGATTGGAACCGATTTTGCAGAAGGATTTACGACAGAGAGGTATTTGGCTGTCAATAGTTTAGATGATTTGATATGATTTTTCTCAAAAAACCTTTGGAGGCAAAGGAAATATGGCTATATTTGCAACCGTAAAACAATAGACGGTGATTGTAGCTCAGTTGGTTAGAGCGTCGGATTGTGGTTCCGAAGGTCGGGGGTTCGAGACCCCTCATTCACCCCAATCGCACGATTTAAGTTTTACACGGTGATTGTAGCTCAGTTGGTTAGAGCGTCGGATTGTGGTTCCGAAGGTCGGGGGTTCGAGACCCCTCATTCACCCAGAAACAGCAGCCTGTTATCTTTGGATAACAGGCTTTTTTTGTGGAGTTAATTTGAGTTCCTAATACGGTATTGGACCACTGTTCGACAAATAAATCGTATCTTAGCCAAGCTTTTAAAAAGCCAAATCCATTTACCATTCTCAATATCAAAAACATGAAATTAATCGAAAATCAAGTGTTTAATCAATGCAATCACTTGGAGCAAGCGGAGTATTTTGAAACTACTTTTGAAAACTGCGATTTAAATAAATTTAATTTTTCCCAGTTTGAATTTGAAAACTGTGTTTTTAAGAATTGTAATTTGAGTTTGGGACAGTTTAATCAAACTTCGTTTCGCGAGGTGGAGTTTATCGATTGTAAATTAATGGGCATTGATTTTTCTAAAATCAATGCATTTTTAATGCAATGGCGTTTTAATCGTTGCAATCTGCAATTTTCGATTTTTAATGGCCTTAAAATTAAAAAGACCAGTTTTATCAGTTGCGAACTTCAGGATGCGGATTTTGGATTGTGCGACTTAACTCAGGCATGGTTTGATCAGTCAGACCTCAGTCGTGCGGTTTTTGACAATTCCAACCTCACTCAGGCCGATTTTAGAACAGCCAAAAACTTTTCAATACGACCGGAATCAAACCTGATTAAAAAGGCCAAATTCGCACAGAATAATCTAATGGGCCTGGTACAGCACCATCAAATTCAAATAGAATAATACGGCAGTCACAAGCACTTGGATACAGTTAAAAAAAATAGTAGTCTTGAATCAAATGGGCATCAAGCTTCTCGCGCCTGTATTAGACGAATCGGAAAACCATCCTATCACCTGGGGTGTTTTTTTGATTTTAAATTAGATGCTCCATTTTTTTTACCAAGTAGAGCTATTGAATGTTATCGTATTAATACAACGACAACCTCTATATGCTTTCAGTGAAAATTTTATTTAATGTGAGTATGCTTTGTCCTCAGAAGAGCTGGTGGTCATAATCACGAAGCTATTGGCTTTACAGTTAAAATTCGAAAACACTTGATTAAACCGGTGGATGATATGCCTTTTGATGCGTGGATTTCGGTGCGTTACTGCATTCAAGGTAGACTGGGTCAATCGGTAGATAAAGAGGCCAAATCGACGATGTTTCCCTTAAATTGGGGTATTACTCGAGTAAAACAAGAAATCGCTTTGGTGTATGATAAAATGATTAAGACAAATAGTTTAGGTTGAGGGATTTGGGGTGCCTTAGACCTTAGTTATTTGACAAAAACACCGTTAAAAGGGTCAGTACATTTAACATCAATGCTGCAAACAGATAGGATGCAATCGCTATTCGGTTTTTATAAGTCCTAAAAACGATTAAACACGGCAGTAAAAACAGTAAAATAATCATGGGTATAAATAGTTTATTAGCCCAAAGACTTAAGGTATTTTCCGTGTACAATTGCTGTAGAAAAGCGGCGCGTAACACCCATAAAATCAAAAGGATTAAACTGAAGTAAAAAATGATTTTATCGTAGAGTATCGTTTTTTGCATGTCTTTAATTGTTTTTTATACGTTCGTCTCTATTAATCAGTTCCCAAGCTGTAGCAAAAATCAATTGTACGCGTTTTTGCAATAACGGATAATCAATTTTATCTGCGGTATCTGTAGCTTTATGGTAGTCGGCATGGGGGCCGTTATAATAAAATATAACCGGGATTCCCTTTCGAACAAAATTGTAATGATCGGATCTAAAATAGATTTGTTCGGGCTCGCCTTTAACGTTGTATTTATAGTCTAAAGTAAGGTTGCTGTATTGCTTATTTACACTTTCGGATACCTCGTGTAATTCTGTGCTCAATCGGTCGGATCCAACTAGGTAAATATAGTTTCCCTGTTCGATATAGTCGTTCGAACGGCGTCCAATCATATCGATATTTAAATTGGCGAAGGTATTTTCTAAAGAATACGACGGATGCATAACATAATAACTAGATCCGTGTAAGCCAAATTCCTCTCCAGTAGCATGTAAGAAGAGTAGGGAACGTTTAGGGGTAAAACCGTGGCGTACCGCTTCTTGAAAGACTCGGGCAATTTCTAATACTCCTACAGTACCCGATGCATTATCGTCGGCTCCATAAAAGGTTTTTCCAAATTCGATACCCATATGATCGTAATGGGCAGAAATAACTAAGGTTTCTTCTGGAAATTCACTACCGCGAATATAGGCAATGACATTTTCGCTATCGTTTAAAAGCGGGCTAAAAAGCTTTTTCATAAATGCAGAAGGAACTGTTTGCAGGTAATTTTCGGTACCAGCAGCCGGCGTGATTTGGTAGTTTTGATATTGTTTTACTAAAAAAGCTGCTGCTTTTTTCTGACCCAATTCACCGGTTTTTCTACCTTCAAATTCATCGGAGGCCAGTATATGCAAGTTTTTATATAAAGTATCTTGATTGATTTGAGCGTAAAAATATTCGAAATCCAATTGGTTTTTTTCTTGAGCTACAGCAGATCCATTGACTCCCAATACAGTAAGTGTTATTAATAGAAATTGAGGTACTTTCATAATGATATATTCTAATCCAATGGTAAATATAAACATCCTCGATAGGAATGTTTCTATTTAATAGAAAATTATTGTTAATCCTGCTATCTTTGTTTTTTAAACTTTAATTATGAGTCAAGTTGTATTGATTACTGGAGGGTCATCTGGAATTGGAAAATCGGTAGGAGAGTATCTTCAGCAAAAGGGATTTACCGTTTTTGGTACCAGCCGCAACCCGCAAAACATCCGAAATTCTAAATTTTCTTTAGTGGCTATGGATGTTAGAAATGCCGAATCGATCCGCTTGGGTGTAGCAGAGGTTTTAGAAAAAGCAGGCCGAATCGATATTCTAATCAACAATGCAGGAGTAGGTATTACCGGTGCTTTAGAAGAGCTTCCGAGTGAGGAAATTTTTAATAATTTTCAAACCAATTTATTCGGACCTATAGAAGTGATGAAGGCGGTTTTGCCGGGTATGCGTCAGCATCGAAAAGGACTGATTATAAATGTCACTTCTATTGCAGCTTATATGGGATTGCCTTTCCGCAGTGTGTATTCTGCTTCAAAAGGTGCTTTGGAAATTATAACTGAAGCACTTAGAATGGAGGTTAAACCCTTTGGAATCCAAATTGCCAACGTAGCTCCTGGTGACTTTGCTACCAATATTGCATCTGGGCGTTATCATGCCCCTTTATTAGAGCACTCGCCTTATAAGGATGTGTATGCGGCTACTTTAAACATGATGGACGAGCATGTGGATTCGGGAAGTAACCCACAGCAAATGGCTGAAGCCATATATAAAATAATTCTAACTCCAAAACCGAATATTCATTATAAGGTTGGGGCATTTATGCAAAAGTTTTCTATTGTTTTAAAGCGTGTTTTACCCGATAAAACCTATGAAAAACTATTGATGAATCACTATAAAATTAAAGAGTAAGGTCTTTTGGATTAGACGCTTTAATCGTATTTTTGAAAATCGAAACACAACAAATAATAATTAGATATGAAATTTTTTATTGATACCGCCAATTTAGAGCAAATCAAAGAAGCGCAAGCTTTGGGAGTATTGGATGGGGTAACAACCAATCCGTCATTAATGGCAAAAGAAGGAATTACTGGAGCTGAAAACATTTTAAATCACTACAAAATGATTTGTAGTTTGGTCGATGGTGATGTAAGTGCCGAAGTTATTGCTACGGATTACGATGGTATGGTTGCTCAAGGAGAGGAGTTGGCAAAGTTACACGATCAAATCGTAGTAAAGCTGCCGATGACACAAGACGGTATCAAAGCCTGTAAATATTTTTCTTCTAAGGGAATCAAAACCAATGTGACTTTAGTTTTTTCTGCCGGACAAGCCTTATTGGCTGCTAAAGCTGGAGCTACTTATGTATCGCCATTTATCGGAAGATTAGATGATATTTCTACAGATGGATTGATTTTGATTCAAGAAATCCGTCAGATTTATGATAACTACGGTTTTCAAACTCAAATATTGGCTGCGTCTGTACGTCATACCATGCATATTGTTAACTGTGCAAAAATAGGTGCTGATGTCATGACAGGACCTTTGTCTGCAATTTTAGGCTTGTTAAAACACCCTTTGACCGATAGTGGACTCGCGCAGTTTTTATTGGACTATCAAAAGGGTAACGGTTAATTAGAAATTAGTCTTCATGCTGATTTTTAAGGCTTGATTATTTTAATAAATACAGTAGAGCATAGTGTCCAAATACCTCAATAAGTGGTATTTGGACAATTTTATATTTGCCCATCCGCGTATCAGCGTATCAGCGTATCAGCGTATCAGCGTATCAGCGTATCAGCGTATCAGCGTATCAGCGTATCAGCGTATCTGCGTATCTGCGTATCTGCGTATCTGCGTAT
>NZ_JAHKRA010000025.1 GCF_019345525.1 Flavobacterium sp. NKUCC04_CG
TAAAACCATTCAACGGGTACGAAAATCGTTTTACCTATATTGGGTTCTACAATCATTTCACCCCTACGGGGTTCGAAAATTATTTTACCCTTATCGGGTTTTTCAAAAATGTCACACCGTTATATAATAAAACCATTCAACGGGTACGAAAATCGTTTTACCTATATTGGTTTCTACTACAATCATTTCACCCCTACGGGGTTCGAAAATTATTTTACCCTTATCGGGTTTTTCAAAAATGTCACACCGTTATATAATAAAACCATTCAACGGGTTCGAAAATCGTTTTACCTATATTGGGTTCTACTACTACAATCATTTCACCCCTACGGGGTTTTTCAAATATACTAAATCTTTAAATAATCCAAAGCAGCAGCACATCCGACAGGAATCCCATCAAAGGAGGAGAGGATGGAAACTACCATAAAACGAGCAGAGGCTATCCTTACGGATAGCCTCTGCTATAAATATCTATAACTTTGCGAATACGCCTATTAACGCAGACGTCAATTTGCTTATTATGCTTTACCAGCAGCGATTAAGTTTAAAGCAGAACCCGCTTTAAACCATTCGATTTGACCGGCGTTATAAGTATGGTTTGCCAAGATAATGTCTTTAGTACCGTCTGCATGTACAAACTCCAAAGTCAATGGTTTTGCTGGTGCAAACTCCGTTAAATCTAAGAAATTGATAGTATCTCCTTCTTGAATTTTATCGTAATCTGCTTCGTTAGCAAAGGTCAAAGCCAACATTCCTTGTTTTTTCAGGTTGGTTTCGTGGATACGTGCAAAAGATTTCACCAATACCGCATGAACACCTAAATGACGCGGTTCCATAGCAGCATGTTCTCTAGAAGATCCTTCACCGTAGTTCTGATCTCCTACGACTATAGTAGGAACACCAGCGGCTTTATACGCTCTTTGAACAGCTGGAACTTCTCCATACTCTCCTGTCAATTGGTTTTTAACTCTATTTGTTTCATGGGTGAAAGCATTTTCAGCACCGATCAACATATTGTTAGAAATATTATCTAAATGCCCTCTGAAACGCAACCATGGTCCAGCCATAGAGATGTGATCCGTTGTACATTTTCCAAAAGCTTTGATCAACAATTTAGCTCCAGTGATATTTTTACCATCCCAAGGTTGAAACGGATCTAATAATTGCAAACGTTGCGATTCGGTAGATACCGAAATTACCACGCCACTACCATCGGCAGCCGGTGCTTGATAACCTGGATCTTCAACATCAAAACCTTTAGTTGGTAATTCGTCACCTTTAGGGGCTTCCAAACGCACTTCTTCTCCATTGTCATTTAACAAAGTATCCGTAAGTGGATTAAAACTTAAATCACCTGCAATTGCTAAAGCTGCTACCATTTCTGGTGAAGTTACAAAGGCATGTGTATTTGGGTTACCATCTGCTCTTTTAGAAAAGTTACGGTTAAACGAGTGAACAATAGTGTTTTTCTCTCCTTTATCCGCTCCAGCACGATCCCATTGTCCGATACACGGTCCACAAGCATTAGTAAATACTTTGGTTCCCATTTTCTCGAAAGTAGCAATAATACCGTCTCTTTCAATAGTGTAACGGATTAATTCAGAACCGGGGTTAATACCAAATTCCGCTTTAGGCGTAATTCCGTGTTTAACGGCTTGTTCTACAATCGAAGCTGCTCTAGACATGTCTTCATAAGAAGAGTTTGTACAAGAACCAATCAATCCCCATTCCACTTTAAGCGGCCAACCGTTTGCAGCTGCTTCTTCTTTCATTTTAGAAACTGGAGTTCCTCTATCCGGCGTAAAAGGTCCGTTGATATAAGGCTCTAATTCCGTTAAATTGATTTCGATTACTTGGTCGAAATACAATTCTGGATTAGCATATACTTCTGCATCAGCAGTTAAGTGTTCCGCTACTTTATCCGCTGCATCTACCACGTCTTGACGTTCTGTAGCTGCTAAATATCTTCTCATAGAATCATCGTACCCAAAAGTAGATGTTGTTGCTCCAATTTCAGCCCCCATATTACAAATGGTTCCCTTACCTGTACATGACATTGATAAAGCGCCTTCACCGAAATATTCTACTACAGCTCCCGTTCCCCCTTTTACAGTAAGGATATCGGCAACTTTTAAAATTACATCTTTAGGCGCTGTCCAACCGTTTAATTTTCCGGTCAACTTTACACCAATTAATTTAGGGAATTTTAATTCCCAAGCCATTCCAGACATTACATCTACCGCATCAGCACCACCAACACCAATAGCCAACATCCCCAATCCACCTGCATTTACAGTATGTGAATCCGTTCCAATCATCATTCCTCCAGGGAATGCATAATTTTCTAAAACGATTTGGTGAATAATCCCTGCTCCTGGTTTCCAGAATCCAATTCCGTATTTATTAGAAACCGAAGAAAGAAAGTCAAAAACCTCTGAAGATTGTGTTTTAGCAACTGCTAAATCTGTATTTGCTTCAACTTTCGCTTGAATTAAGTGATCACAGTGTACCGTTGTAGGAACGGCAACTTTAGATTTTCCAGCATGCATAAATTGCAACAAAGCCATTTGAGCTGTTGCATCTTGACAAGCTACGCGGTCTGGAGCAAAGTCTACATAATCTTTTCCTCTTTCAAACGATTGAGATGGAGTTCCATCCCATAAGTGTGTGTACAAAATTTTCTCAGAAAGTGTTAAAGGACGCCCTACTAACTCACGTGCTTTAGCCACACGTTCTGGCATCTTTTCATACACCTTTTTGATCATTTCAATATCAAAAGCCATATTATATTTGAAGTTTAGTTAGTACTATCATTTTTGTCAGCACAAATTTAAGCAATCTTAATGAGAATTGAAAATTTTTAATGAAACCTTGATTTCAAAGAGTTATTATTTATAAACATTCTAGTTTACTGAATTTTACTCAACACTTTCCGTTTTTTGTCCGTTATGCTGCTTTTTATCATTTTTTAAAAGTTTAAATATCATATTGCAAAAAAACAGACTTATTTTATACTAAAAAACCATTTCAGCTTTAAACTGAAATGGTTTTTATTGGTTGATTTATAGTCGAAAAAAATTATTTTTTTAACCAATTATTTTTAAAAGTACAGTTTCTGTACTCGCCCTGAATATTTATATAGGTATCGTTTATTTTAGCCGTTACCCATTTGGCGATTTCCTTGCCTTGTTTGTCGTTTAAAGCCATGTTTTTAACCTTGGTATAATCGTCTGCAAAGTCAACCTGATGTTCTGCTTTTCTGTTGTTTACCGTTACAATACGGTAGGATTTCTCTCCTTTTCTATCCGTTTTAAAAGCTGATTTAGAGACCTCTCCAACTTTTAAATTAGAAACCAAAGCATACAATTCCCTGTCTTCCATTTTATTTAATTCGAACATAGGATCTTGAGACATTGGATCACGCAATACCCCTCCGTTATTTCTAGTTTCCTTATCGTCTGAAGTAGCTGCTGCCGCTGCCGCAAAGGTAATTTCGCCTTTTACAATTTTCTCTCTAATCGCTTCGATTTTTTTATGAGCTTCCTCAATCGCCTCTTCGGTCGCTTTAGGAATCAATAAAATATGTCTTAAGTCCAATTGTTGTCCACGTATTTTTTCCAAATAAATTATGTGGTATCCAAACTCGGTTTCAAACGGCTCAGAAATCTCCCCTTCCGCCATACTAAAGGCAACGTCCTTAAATTCTTTGGCAAATGGATCCTTTTTGCTCATCGAATAAAATCCACCATTGGGTACAGAAGCCTTATCATCAGAAAACAAAACGGCTTTACTAAAGAAACTTGATCCGTTTTCAATAATGTCGCGTTTCATCTCTTTTAACTGATCGATTACTTTTTGCTTTTGCTCTTTTGAAATAACGGGTTTAACCACGATTTCAGCTATCTCTACCTCGTCACCGACCATCGGCAATTCCGACTTAGGAATGGCATTGAAAAACTGACGAACCTCTTCTGGAGTAATCTGTACTTTTTCAACGATGTGCGATTGCATTTTTTGGGTTAATTTATTTGACTTTACAATATCAAAGAAATACTCTCTAAAATCTTCTACATTTTTTTTGTTATAAAATTCCAAGACCTTCTTCATCGATCCAGCATATTCTACCATGCTTTCGATTTGCTGATCCATAAATCCATTTACTTCCACATCGGTTACTTCCAAACTGTCTTGAATCGCATGATGTGCAAACAATTTATCTTCCAATAATTTCGCAAAAAGTTGGCATCTGTTAAAGTTTTCCATTGGAGCACCTTGAGCTTTTAATTCCTCTAGTGTTTTGTCAATTTCCGATTCCAAAATAACATAATTCCCCACTACCCCAACTACGCCATCGACTTTCTTTTTAGTCGGTTGTTGTTGTGCTTGTGTAAAACCTACACAAGCAAGAAAAAGACCTAAAGTAAAGGCTAGCTTTTTATTTATAAATTTCATATTGGTTATTTTTGTTTGCATCATCTAATATATCTTTTTGTATTTTTTTTATTAATTCCATTTTTCGATTGTTCATCAAGGTCTGAACCAAGGTTGGCTTGATATAGTCAAAAGGAGAAATACTGTTTTTATCCAATACTTTATTCACTTTAACCATATAGGTACTCTCGCTATCTTTGATCTCATAAAACAAACCATCTGCCAAATAACTCTTGATATTTTCTGCCGTTATAAAGGGCAGTTTACCATAAATTTGATTGAGGTTTACCCATACCGAATCATTAAAGGCATAGGATTTCATTTGCAAAGATAGGTCTTCTAACTTTTTAAAGTCTTGTTTTTTGTTAGACAAAAAATATTTCTTAATCGACGGTAACTTAGGGTTTTCATTAAGTACATTAACATAGCGCAATTGTACCAATACCTCATTGGATATAAACTTGTCTTTATTCGTTTGATAAAAATTGCGCAAGTCGGCATCGCTCACAACGGTATCAACACTTTGTTGCACCATTCGCTCCAAATAAGCCGCCGTCATCAAATCGGTTTTAAATTGGTTGACCAATTCTTGAATTTCCGTTTTCTTTTGGTCGGTCAGATTAAATTCTGCTACATCTAACAACAATTGCTGTGTTGCCCAATGATTTAAATAGTTTTGAACAATCACCACACTGTCTTCTTTAGAAGTGCCCGGTGCCACTAACTTATCTAAATCTTTTCGATACAAATAAGAGTCATTGACACGCGCTACTGCATCGGACTCTCTAAAAGTTTTATCCTTGCAAGCATTTAGCGATAGCAACAACATAATTAGGAATGCAAATCGTATCATTAATTTCTCAGTTCTTGTTTTACAGCCTCCAAAACAGCTTGATCTACCTGAATATGTTTTTGTGTTTTCAACGAATTAATCCACTCTTTTTCAAAGAATTCTTGGTATTCTTGAACAACTTGAGCGCGAACCTCACTCAGTGCTTTCACTTGCTCCGGAATTATAGCTTTTACAACGATGACCTCTTCGGGTTGTTTCTCATTGAGATAAACACCTTCTTGTAATACGATGCCTTTGGATGCTACTACCGGACTATCCCAGTCAAAAACCCCTTCGCTTACACTGACATTAGTTGATTTATCTATTCTAAATTCCGATTTCTTTTTCCACTTTTTCCAAGCTTTTTTTGCTTGTTTCGCATCTGGAAAAGCATAAACAACCATATCCACTCGCGCCTTTTCAATATAACGACTCTTATTATTCTCATAATAGGCGGTATATCCCACAGTATCAGCCTGGCTTTTTGCCCAAATTTCTTTATCCATCAAGTCAAACAGCAATAAGCCTTCGCGATATTCCTTTACGGTATATTCAAATTCAGGAAATTCTTTTTCCAAATTAGCGATATAATAACTTTTTAATTCACTATCCAGATATTTGTCGTAAGCCAAATCAACAGCCTTCTTCAACGGTTGTACTCCTTTATAGGCTTGTTGGTTTTTTTCAAGGTACTTTAAAAAATCCAAGCCGCTGATTACTTTTTTATTATCAATGGTACACAAGGGTTTCTCATATTTATTATAATCCGCGGGCAACACCCATTGGTTATTATAAAAACTTGAGTTGACTAACGATGCCAGCTGTTTTTTTAATTTGTAATCTACAACCAAATTATAGCGGCTCCTAATCTTTTTCAATAACTGCTCGTCGATTACTCGAGACCGACTGTCTCTCTGTACCCTATTTTCCAAAGCTACTTTACTTTCTTCAAAAGTTGCTACCGGATGTTTTTGAATTAATTTTATTAAATGCCATCCATAAGAAGTTTGAACAGGCATCGATAATTCACCTGTATTTTTTAGGCTAAAAGCCGCTTCTTCAAATTCTGGTGAATTCATACCTCCAGCTCCAAAACGCTGTAAAATACCGCCGAATTTTGCGGTATTAACGTCCTGAGAATATTGACGTACCATATCGTCAAAATCCGCACCGTTTTTTAATTCTGTAGCGATTTCATTAATTTTAGCTTCGACTAATTTATTTTCTACTGCTTTATTGTCATTAGATTTCAACAGCATCAAATGGGCAACAGAAACTTCACCTCTATTTTCCCTTATGCCGTTGACCTTGATTAGGTGGTAACCAAATTGAGAACGTATAGGCATAGAAACACTGCCTACAGCAGTATTATATGCGCCACTTTCAAAGGGATAAACCATTTTAAAAACCGAAAAATATCCCAATTCACCACCGTTTTCTTTTGCAGAAGGGTCTTCAGAATACTTTTTGGCCATTTCGTTAAAATTGGCACCGGCTATAATTTCATTGCGAACGTGCATGGCTTTATTATATGCTTTTAAAGTATCTGCCGGTTTAGCAAAAGTGCTCGTTAAAAAAAGTATATGGTCGGCATTAATTTCCTTTAACGAACGTTGATAGGCTTCCAAAACCAACTCTTCGGTTATTTTTTCATCGGTTAAGTACCGCTCTGCCAATTGGTCTCTATTGGATTTCAACTCGCGTTTGTATTCGGGGTTTTCATCCAACCTCAATTCGTAGGCTTTGTCTACTTTAAGTTTGTATAGGACGTAAAGATCGAGGTATTGATCGACATCTCTTTGAGCGTTGTCTTTAATTAAATCTAAATTTTTACTGTAAATCCGTTTAAATTCTTCTGAAAAATATGGGGTATAATCCAAAGTAAACAATACTTTGTCTTGACTTTGAGCTTGTGAAACTAGCGTTCCCCATGTGGAGATTGCTATTATAAATAGTGATTTAAAATTCATGTTTTTTTACTATATACTGATTCAGTAACTGATGTTAATGCCTCAAAGCTACGTATTTTGACCCTATATCGGTGAACAAAAATAGCAATTCAGAGGAATATTTCATCAAAGGCTTGTGTTATTAACAAAATATTATCGCGATAATTAAATAGAATATGGCATGCTGGATTTTTTATAGATCAATTTCCATAAATAATAAGTATTTTTGTGCCTTTAAATTTTCGATGAAATGAATTTTATTAAGGAATTAGAACGCCGAAGAACTTTTGGAGTTATTGCCCATCCGGATGCCGGAAAAACCACATTAACAGAGAAACTCTTGCTTTTTGGTGGGGCTATTCAGGAAGCTGGAGCTGTAAAAAATAACAAAATCAAGAAGGGAGCTACTTCGGATTTCATGGAAATTGAAAGACAGAGAGGGATTTCTGTGGCTACTTCTGTTTTGGCCTTTAATTATAAGAACAAAAAAATCAATATATTAGATACGCCAGGTCACAAGGATTTTGCGGAAGATACTTATAGAACCCTAACGGCAGTTGATAGCGTTATTGTCGTAGTCGATGTTGCCAAAGGAGTCGAAGAGCAAACCGAGAAATTGGTTGAAGTATGTAGAATGCGAAACATACCGATGATTATTTTCATCAACAAATTGGACCGAGAGGGAAAAGATGCTTTTGAATTGATGGATGAAGTAGAGCAAAAACTACAATTGCGCGTTACGCCTATGAGTTTCCCAATTGGTATGGGATACGACTTTAAGGGGATTTACAATATATGGGAAAAAAACATAAATTTATTTAGTGAGGACAGTCGTAAAAACATCGATGAAGTTGTAAACATCAGCGATTTAAACGACGAAGCATTAGACCATATAGTGGGTAAAAAACCCGCCGATACTTTGCGTGAGGAATTGGAGTTGGTATCTGAGGTATATCCGAAGTTTGAACGTCAAGAATATCTGGACGGTTTGCTACAACCGGTATTTTTCGGATCTGCTTTAAACAATTTTGGAGTTAGAGAGTTGCTGGACTGTTTTATCGAAATTGCTCCATCGCCTCGTCCAAAGGAATCCGACACACGTTTGGTACAACCTACAGAAAAGGAATTTAGTGGATTTGTATTTAAGATTCATGCCAATATGGATCCCAAACACCGCGATCGTTTAGCCTTTATAAAAATCGTTTCGGGTACTTTTGAACGTAACAAGCCGTATTTACACGTGCGAAATGATAAGAAATTAAAATTTGCGAGTCCCAATGCTTTCTTCGCCGAGAAAAAAGAGATAGTCGATATTTCTTTTCCTGGAGATATCGTAGGACTTCACGATACGGGTAACTTTAAAATTGGAGATACTTTGACCGAAGGCGAGATCATGCAGTTTAAAGGGATACCAAACTTTTCACCAGAGCACTTCCGTTATGTCAACAATGCCGACCCAATGAAGTCGAAGCAATTGGAAAAGGGAATTGACCAGTTGATGGACGAAGGAGTTGCTCAGTTGTTTACTTTGGAAATGAACGGTCGTAAAGTTATTGGAACTGTTGGAGCCTTACAGTATGAGGTGATCCAATACCGTTTAGAACACGAATACGGTGCGAAGTGCTCTTATGAGAACTTCCCTGCCTATAAGGCGTGCTGGGTTCGCCCAGAGGACCCTAAAAATGAGGAGTTTAAAGAATTTAAACGGATTAAGCAAAAATTCTTAGCCAAAGACAAATCGGGCCAATTGGTTTTCTTAGCCGATTCTGATTTTTCTATACAGATGACCCAATCTAAATTTCCAACGGTTAAGTTAAAATACACCTCGGAAGAGCAATAAAAAAAGGAAGCTTCGGCTTCCTTTTTTTATTGCTAATATTATATTTAAAAAAACTTGTATTGCAGTAACAGCCTTTAGCACAGTGTTTATGTTTGTTAAATATGCTGAAAAACAGCCAGGCTTAGAGGGGCTCCTTGCTGTTTAACGTTTTAATGGGACTAAGAATAAGCCTCCGCAATTAAACCATCTATTTCCGAGAATAATTATACCGAAAACTTGAGGGTGTCGTCCCTACAAAATGTTTAAAATGTTTGTGAAACGACGATTTTGAATTATAGCCACATTCGTAAATGACCGACTCGATTTTAAAAAGATAATCTTGTTTAATCAACAATTCCTTCGCATAATTGATTCGATATTCCGCCAACAGCAAATAAAAATTTTTATCCATGTCTTTATTGATGATTGTGGACAATAGAGGCTTGGGTATTGCAATCTCTTGAGAGAGTTGCTCAAAGTCAAAGGAAGAACTTAGGAATTGGTCACTATGAGTAAAGTAATACTCAATTTTCTCGATCAATTCGAGATTGGTTTTGGGCTGTAATGGTATACACTGCGGCTGATTATCTGTTGAAGTTGCTTCTGCAAACGTTGTTTTATCGTCAATCAATATTTTAATAAGAACAGCCAGCACACTAAATAATAAGGCCACTAAAGCGAAAACTGGATTAAAGATATCAGGTAAGCCCCACCACTTTTGAACTACAATCAGACTCAAAGTTACCGCTAACAAAGACAAAAAAACAACCGCAAACAACAACCAAATTTGGTTGGGTTTTCGCTTTTCATTTTTTAACAATTTCCAAAAAAACACACTGTGGGCACTTAGCGAAACAGCGCTAATAGCAGCCAAAAAACCCAGTGGCTCCCGTTCAGGATCATTGTATAAAAACAAGATAAGAACTAAAAAAGGAATGCCTTGAAGCCATAATATGGATTTAGAGATTTCGCGATTCGAAATCTTAAATGCAATACTCAAAAAGAAAGGTCCGTAAAGCAATCCCAGATGCGCGTGATTATCCATACTGACTAGAAGCAAGTGGAGCACTACAATCCACAGCACTAGTCTAAAATAATTAGAAACGGCAACGGTCTGATTCGATTCGTCTTTAAAAAAAAATATCTTCTTTAAACAGTAAACAGCTGTCATTCGATTTAAAACGGTTAAGCTTGTACAGTTAGCACAACTATGGTTAGAGCGCAAAAATACAGTTTATAATAAGCTATACGAGGGCTTGTCTAGTCGTTTTCACGATTGTAGATATAATCGGGATCGGATTCACCTAGCAAACGTTGGATTAATCGGCGAAGTAAGGAAAATCATTTCTCTAAGTTCTCGAGAAAAACCGAAGGAGTAATTCCCATATTTTTCTTGAATACCGCAGTGAACTTACTGTGAGTGGAGAAGCCGCATTCTTCTGCGAGGTAACTGATTTTATAATTTTTATATTCGGGTAGGTTTACCATTTTTTGTACGATATATTGAATTCGCAAGCCGCCTATATAATTATTAAAATCCTTATTTCTATGGTTTTTTAAGATTATGGATAAGTACTTTGTAGTGGTATCTAATTTCGTCGCTAAAAAAGAAGCAGAAATATTTTTATCCAAATAATCCTCTCCCTTTTCAAAGTTTTCTAAATTCTTTAGAATTTTTGTTTGCATATTCTTGGAAATAAGCACTTTTTCTACGGTTGGGTCATCCGAAACGGTTGCCTCTCCATTGGATTCTACCGCTACGGCCTTTTGATTTTGACTCGCTCGTAAATCGGCAATAATTTGATTGAACCTCATGCGGTCTTTCTTTTTTCGCAACTTGTAAAAAATAAAACCTGTCAAAACACATAGCAACAAAAGTACTATTGCTCCCGCAAACCAATATTGTCTGTATTCCAACTGTTCATTACTGCGAGCGATTTGTGTAAAGATACCGTCTAAAGTTGTTTGACTCCTTGCAGTCGTGGATTGATATAGATTATTATGCTTTTCGAGATATACTTCATAATTTTCCAAATCACCGACTTCCTTATAATAATTACTCAGCTCTTTATATACCTCTAACTTTAGACTAACAAAACCTGAGGAAACCGCGAGTGCTTCTGCTTGTTTAAAATAATCTAAGGCTTTTATATAGTCTTTTCTGTGTTGGAATATCTTTGCTTTACCGCTAAAAATCAGGCCTCTTAAAACCGATTCCCCCAAGGAGGACTCATCTAAATAAATCAGCGCTTGATTATAATGTTGTTCGGCAGCATCAAACTGAGCTAACTTGAGGTTGCATTTCCCCAATAGTTCTTCATTGGTTGCTTTATAGTACAGAATATTGGGAGAGGTATCCAAACGCTCAAAATTTCTAATACTTTCTTCTATATAAAATTTTGCCTTTACAAAATTTCCGCCATCTATTTCGTAATACGCCAATTCTTGATTGACCAATCCGTAGTAAAAAATCTTTTTCTTTTCACCCTCAACCTTTTGAATAATCTTAATTCCTTTGTCTAAGGCCCGTTTGCCCGATTGCCATAAACCCAAATTTCTATATTGAGTAGAAAGAAAACCAGCAATTTTAGCTTGCCAATCGTAATCTTTTAAGTCTGAAGCTACCTCATCGGCTTTTAAAGCCAATTTAATAGATTCTTCTTGCTTTCCCAATTGTTGATATAATGAGGCCGACAACATCAAAGCCTTTAGTTTATGTATAGGAGCCGAACTGTGTTTGTATAGCGAATCCGAAATAGAGAGGGCCTTGACATAATCTTTTTTCGCCCAATTTACAGCCGTATCAAAATAAATACTATCAAAATTTTGCGCGTTAGTCTCTGCGTTTGTTTGGGCTGTAGTTGCAAATGCCGAAAACAGACAAAGAGCGATATAAAGGAGGTATTTTTTTTTCATTTTTGCATGCTATTTATTGACTCAATAAAGAGACAGTATCTTTTGTCATTTTACGCTTTAACTTTTATAAACAAGTAAAACAACAACTCGATTTTAATTGGTGAATAGTAAAAATAAATAACTATTTCCCAAAGAGTATATCCACGTTTTATCAATAGTCGCAAAAATACATTAAAAAACATACAAAATATTGCCAATGTCCTTTTGCATCCTATTAAGAACTCTTTTAATCATATTTTACAATAGGAATCACTTATTTGCTTATAGTCGTATCGATAAAAACGATGATTTACCTTTAAAAAACAGCAATTAGATAGGTAATTTAGTAGTACTAAAAACGCTTATTATGAAAATTAAAACCCTGACTATACTGACCTCAAACTTAAGGGAAACGGAACAGTTTTACTCCGATAAATTAAAATTGACTTTACTGTCTAAATCGGAAACAACGCTGCATTATCAAGTGGGTTTTTCGACCTTAGTATTTACATATAGCGCAACGAAACCCGCCGTATATCATTATGCCTTTAATATCCCCGCCTCTTTATTGGATTCGGCTTTGGTTTGGGCTTCGCAACGATTTAATCTTATAACAAATCCTTCGAATGAACTCATTACCAACTTTGAAAATTGGAATGCCAAAGCCATTTATTTTTATGATAATCAAGGTAATTTGCTGGAATTAATAGCGCGTTTCGATTTGGAAGACCGCGTGCAAGACCTTGTATTTGACCAGTCAAAAATAGGGAATATTAGCGAAATTGGCATTGTTACCGAGGATCCTATCACGTGTGCAGAGCGGTGGATACAAGAGCATTCTTTGACTTATTTTAAAAAAACAGTCCCTACAAAAGATTTTTTAGCCTTAGGAGACGATGAAGGTCTTTTGATTTTGGTTTCACCCAATAGAACCTGGTACCCGACAACTATAGCGGCTGAAAAAAGCCTTTCAAAAATTGAGATTAAAACGGCGGGAACAACGATTTTCTTAGAGTCGGAAGTTACAGTCGGTTTTTAAGAATCGATTGCAACTTCCAAAACGAGGCTGTTTTTTGGAGACAGCCTCGTTTTGTTTTGCTCTGGATTAATCCAAACTTTGGTAGGTTGAATTTTGAGATTTATATTCCGGCACTATATCTTTTATTTTTTGAACGATGATGCAGTTGTTGGGTTTGTCTTGCGTTTGGTCTGCAAACTCGCATAATTGATTGGTCAATTCCACCAAGTATGCAGCATTTTCAGTTCTCACTTGTGCAATCATTATTTTTTCATGATGGGTTTTTAAAGTATTTTCAGTATCGGCTAAAAGTTCCTCATAAATTTTCTCTCCCGGTCGGAGCCCTGTTATTTCAATATTGATATCATCGGGATATTTATAGCCACTAAGGCGAATCATGCGTTTAGCCAATTCGAATATTTTCATAGACTCTCCCATGTCAAAAACAAAAATCTCACCACCCTTACCCATAACCGATGCCTCCAAAACCAACTGACAAGCCTCCGGTATGGTCATAAAATATCGGGTAATATCCTTATGAGTCACCGTCAAGGGTCCTCCCTTTTCAATTTGATTTTTAAACAGCGGTATTACCGATCCATTGGAACCCAAAACATTTCCAAAGCGCGTAATTATAAAACTCGTTTCGGTATTTTTGTTTATCCCATTAACATAGATTTCAGCAATTCTTTTGCTCGCTCCCATGACATTTGTTGGATTCACAGCTTTATCTGTAGAAATCATCACAAATTTCTTGACTTTATAATGTACAGAAAGATCGGCAATAATTTTTGTACCTTTAATATTGGTCGTAACCGCTTCATAGGGATTGTATTCCATTAAGGGTACGTGTTTGTATGCTGCAGCGTGGTAAACAATATCGGGCCTGTACTCGTCAAATAAAACATTCATCCTCTTTTCTGCACGTACATTACCAACGATATACAAGATTCTCTCTGAAATAGCGCATTCCATACTCTGTTGCAAATCGTATAAAGCCGATTCGGCTTGATCCACTAGAATTAATAATTTAAAATCTTTGCAAGCAAGTTGACGGGCAATTTCACTACCAATAGATCCGGCTGCCCCAGTAATTAAAACAACCTTATCTTTAATATCTTGATTAACAAGTGGATTCTCGAGTTTTATGGACTCGCGCCCCAAAAGATCTTCGATTTTTAATTGCTTGATTTGCATACCTGAGTATTTCCCATTTAACCAATCGGTAGGCGGTGGAATAATTTTAATTTCAACCGGTAGCTCTTCTAATACTTTCGATATTTCATTTAAACGTTCACGGGAAATATTTTGAATTGAAATGACGATATCGTCGATTCTGTGCTTAAGTACAAATTCTTTGGTAATTACGCGAGGGCATAAAACCAAATGCCCGTTGATTTTCTTTCCAATCTTTTTTGGATTATCGTCAATGAATCCCAAAACCTGTGTATCCAAACGCGTATCGTTTTGCAAAGCTTTGATGGTAATAACTCCTGAATCTCCTGACCCGTAAATCAAGACTCGTTTTATTTTTCTACCACCTAAAACATAGACTTTATAGAAATTGCTGTAAAAAATCCTGGTAGTTACCATAACTACTGAAGTGAGCAGCATGTGTAAAATCAAAACGGAAAAGGACAGTCTCAAGTGAGGTTTTAGCGCTAATGGCAACAAACCAACTCGCTGTAAGATTGAAATAACCGTTAAGGCTAGAGTTGCGCTAAGGCAAGCTATTAATACGGATTGAGCATCTTTTAATCCGGTTTGCCTAACAATACCGCGATGGGTTTTAAAAATTAGAAAACTGCCTAAAAAAACCAACATAACAATGGGCAATTTATTACACATATCGTGAATATTAAATCGTCCGTAAAAACTATTTAATATAAAGTTAGATATAACATAGCATAACAAAACCAATACTATATCGATACACAAAACAATTCCTCTTGGTGTATCTCTTTTTAACCGACTCTTAATTGACTCCATAACACGCTAAACATTTCACCATATAAGCTTCTCACGTAGAACTTTTTTGTGAAAAAGAAATCACTTTATTTTCAAAAAAGCAAAGTTAAGAAATTACATATATTTCTTTAAGTTAAAAGACTTATTATATTCATCTATATTCAGATAATCATTATAATTTCTCTGCCATTTACGAATCGCGACAATTCATAAATTTTAAACATATATGAAAGCAAATCTATAATAATTATATCATAAATCCACGACTAATTTTTTATCTTTTTCCTGCTATAAAGTTAATATATTGGTAATCAAATAATTTAAAATAGCATAAAATGAAAAAACAACAAATTGATAACTTTCATAAAGCCCTATTAAGCTGTTAATTTCGTTATCTGTTTATAGAGAGCTTGCCGTTACATCGTTATTCACTATCATGAATTTAGTTATCCTTTTGGATCGGAAAAGTTTATATACTAAAAAACCGCAATAGATGTTTATAACACCATTGCGGTTTTTAGTAATTAGGAGTGTAATTCGTTTTATAAAAAACAAATCTGCACTAGTCTATATAGGTTGTTTACTTTTTCTTGACTACGGAAGAGGTCATTAATCTCAATTTTTCAAATACTCTTTTTTCTTCATTGAAATACACCACATTTACTTGATCACCTTTAATTGACTCGACGGTCATTTTGGGTCCGCCTGACTTGAGAACTACGATATCGCCTAATTTAATATCCATATATTGTTTAAAAACTTTGATTTATTCAAAAATACATTTTTTTAAGGTATAAAAAATTGTTTTAACAATTTTTTCAAAATTTACAGCAGATAATGCAATACAAACACTAATTAGACTAAATAAAAACAATATTCACTTTGGAAAATTATCTTTTTTTCAATGGACAATAAGCCTACTTTTAAGAAGATAAACACTTCTTACTTTAGAACAGAGTACCCATATCGTTGTAAAAAAAGCGGCTTACTGCACTTGTAAAAGTATTGTACTACAAATTATTACTTTACCTTTGCGTTATGCAATTGGACACTATAATAAAAAAGCTACAGATTCAAGATTTGAATCCGATGCAAAAAACAACGTATAAAACCACTCAAAACGATCAAGATGTCGTGCTTTTATCCCCAACGGGATCGGGTAAAACATTAGCATTTCTTTTTCCGGTTTTACGAAATCTACATGCGGGCACTAAAGGTGTACAGGCATTAATCCTAGTTCCTTCAAGAGAATTGGCGCTTCAAATTGAATTGGTTTTTAAATCGATGGGGACGGGTTTTAAGATCAACTCCTGTTATGGTGGTCATTCTACCAAGACGGAAGAAAATAATTTTACGGAGCCCCCTAGTGTATTGGTGGGAACTCCGGGCCGTATTGCTTTTCATGTAGAAAACAGTAGTTTTGACACGAACATCACCACAACGCTGGTTTTAGACGAATTTGACAAAGCGCTCGAAATGGGTTTTCAGGACGACATATCTTATATTATAGAGCAGCTAACTTCGCTAAAACAGCGTATTTTAACCTCCGCAACCAATTTAGAAAAAATTCCTTCTTTCGCCGGTTTAGTCAATCATAAGAAGCTTAATTTCTTAGATGACGTAGAGATTAAACCCGATTTAACCTTTAGAAAGGTCGTTACTGATTCGGAATCCAAACTAAATAATTTATACAAACTGATTTGTAAGATTGGCAACAAGCGTACCTTAATATTCTGTAATCACCGCGATGCAGTGGATCGCATTAGCGCTATTTTAAGCGACAAGGGAATTGCCCGCGAAAGTTTTCACGGTGGTATGCAACAAGACGAGCGCGAGCGTGCCCTATTGAAATTCAGAAATGGCAGTGTACAAATTTTTATAACAACTGATTTGGCTGCTAGAGGTCTTGATATTCCCGAGGTCGAAAACATTATTCATTATCAATTACCCGAAAAAGAAAGTGCTTTTACCCATCGTAACGGAAGAACCGCTCGAATGAATGCCAAAGGGGTTGTTTATTTGGTTATGGGTGAAAAAGAAGTTTTTGATTTTATCGAAAAGGACCTTCCGATAGAAGACCTAGAGGGTCGTTTTAAAACACCACCCCCTACTGCTTTTCAAACGGTTTATATAAGCGCAGGAAAAAAGGATAAAGTAAACAAAGTTGATATTGTTGGGTATTTGATGAAAAAAGGACTTTTAAACAAAGAGGACATCGGTATCATCGAAGTAAAAGACAGTGCTGCCTATGTAGCTGTTAAGCGCGAAAAAGTCGTTCAAATGCTAAAAACTTTGGCCGATCAAAAGATAAAAAACAAAAAAGTTAAAATGGAAATAGCGTTCTAGGGATCTCCTTATTTTAACCAATCTCACCTATTTAAAGCCACATTTCACGATGTGGCTTTTTTTGTACCGTTTCATCTCAAGAAAAAAATCCTTAATTCGTACCGATAAATAATCAAAACATATTGTTAATATTTGTACATTAGTTAACTATTTTAAACTAACTGGATATGAAAAAACTACTTACTCTGCTACTATTTTTATTTTATACGGGGTCTTATTCCCAAATAAATGAAAACTTAAACTTTGATTCGACGGGTTTACCTACCGGCTGGACGATGTCCGAATTTGATTATACTTCCTTTTGGGATTATCCCTGTGACGGACAATCGCTATTTTCAAACCTTTTGTTTATAGATGTTGGATGGTGGGAAGAAGAGTGGGACGGCATAACTTCTGCTTCTTTGACAACCAAAAATTTTGACAATATATACGGCCCTATCACTATAGGTTTCGACTTCCGTATTTCTGATTATTACGACGATCCGGAACCGCTGACCGATTTTGACTACGGCAATATTTATGTTGAATTTTCATTCGACAACGGTTCGGTATGGGTACAGCACAGCACTATAAACCAAGCGAACTTTACCATGAATGATGAAGGTTGTACCCGATATACCACAACAATCCCTCAAGTCAATTTACAACAAGGTCCTCAAATAAAAATGCGTATTAGAATAGAGACTCCCAGAATTGAACAAAATGAATACGATATCGCTTTTTATTTAGACAACCTCAGTATCGTTCAACAAGATGCCAACAATTGTTTAAATCCAACTGCTGTAGCTGTTAATGACATCAGCAGTACTGCTGCTTTATTTAGTTGGGTAGCTCCAATTGGCAGCGCTCCTTTAACTTCTTACAGTTATGAAGTGCGCACCTCGGGTTTACCAGGCAGTGGTTCCCTTGGATTAGTAACTAGTGGAACGACTACTGAACTCGAAAAACTGATCGATATTTTAGAGCCTAATAAAAATCATTATTTCTTTATAAAATCGGTTTGTGGAGCTGGAGCTGCACGTAACTGGGTTGCTTTAGCAGAATTTCGTACACCCTGCGCTGTTTTACCCAATGTGATTGCTGACGATCAGATGTTTTGTGGCACTGCGCGTGTAGCCGATTTAATCGCTGAACCGAATGAAACAGCGACACTGATTTGGTATAACTCTCCCACTGCTTTTACTGCTTTAGATCCACAATCTGTTTTAGTCAATGGGACTTACTATGGCGCTTTTCTTCTAAATGGATGTTATTCCCCTGAGCGCACAGCAGTCGTAGTTACAATGAATCCAAAACCGGTTGCTCCGATTATACAAAATCAATCTTTTTGCGGTAGTAGCGTTATAGGAGATATTCCTCTAGTGCCCTTAACCGGCCTAAATCTACGTTGGTATAATCACAACCGCGTTGAAATAAATGGCCAGATGCCATTGACAACAGGTACTTATTACGTGTCTCATTACAATGCTACTTGCGAGTCTGATTGGACAGCATTCGAAATAAACATTCGCGATACGCCGCCTGCTCTTGTACTTTCAGATCAATTCCTTTGCGGAAGACATGAAATTGCATCCATTGCAATCCCAACAGCCAATGGGTCTACAGCTCAATGGTATGCAAACGCTGATGATGCGACTGCCTTAGCACGTACAACAATTGTGGGCAATGCCACTTATTATATAGCTCAGACCAACGGTACTTGTGAATCGGAGCGCGTTGCCATCAACATCACTATTTATGATGCTGTACCAACTCCGATGACCAACAATCAAAATTTCTGTTCTGCTACTGCTACCGTTGCAGATTTGCAGATTACGGGAATGACCGGTGCGAGCTTACATTGGTATGATACTCCAACCTCTATCGAACCGCTAAGTCCGAATGAATTGCTAACTACAGACATCTATTACGCCACACAGTCTTGGGGTGACTGTGAGTCTCCGAGAGTATCTATTATCGTAAACGTCACGGCTTTTATCGGTGTATTACAAATTGTCGATCAGCATTTTTGCGAGGCGGCAGAGGTAGCTGATTTAAGAGTTACTGTTCCCGAAGGAATGCAAGCCAAATGGTATCGTGATGCCGAAGGCGGCTACCCCCTTTCCGCTGATATTCCATTGGAAAATGGTATTTACTATGTAGCACAAGCCAAAAACGGCTGTGAGTCTGCGCGAATTGCTTTTAGAGTAACTATCGAGCCTAAACCCGCTAGCCCAACAGGTCAAGCGATACAATCTATCGTTGAGGGAAGTCGTATATCGGATTTACTCATCACAGCAACCAATCCAAAATGGTTTGGATCGTTACTGGATTTGGAAGCAAACCGCAATCAACTATCGCCAGAAACCGGCTTGTTAGACAACACCTTTTACTATGTTGTAAACCAATCCAATACCGGTTGCTTTAGCGACCCATTAATCATCAAGGTTCTACTGACTTTAGGTGTTAATGATTTTGATTTAAAATCGTTTAGCTACTATCCAAACCCTACTACAGACTGGTTAAACATCCACTATAAAGAGGTCATTAAAGCCTATGAGATTTACGATGTTAAGGGTAAAAAAGTAGGAAGTCAGCAGCCTAACGACAACAAGATTCAAGTTGATTTATCAGCACTTGCCTCTGGCGTATATATAATACAACTGCATACTGCTGCCCAAAATCAATCGATTAAAGTGATTAAAAAATAACCCAAACAAGTTAGTTCAATAAAAAAAGCCCCAATTTCCAAGGAAATATGGGGCTTTTATCATTATTCAAGGGTTTATTTTTTTATTACCCGAATCCATTGTTGTTCGCTTGAAGTATCTAAATAAATCAGATATACACCCGATACCAACGCTCTTAAATCCATTTTAAATGCATGACTATCAACATATTGTTTGATTATTTGTCTACCACTGCTATCAAAAACCGTATAATATTTTATGTTTTCTCTATATTCCACCCAAACAAAATCGGTGGTTGGATTGGGATAATAATTAAAATAATCCGCATTAAACTCCTCTCTTTTTAATTTGGTAATTACTGTAATTCCCAGCGCTTCGCTACGGCAGCCTTTGTCCGATATATTAACCACATAATAAATGGTATTGGAGATAACCGCTGTTTGCAACGACAGTCTGTTTCGATCATATAAAGCATCCGTTGGGGAATGATACCAAAGTGGATTTTCTGCTTGAACTACTATATCCGAAATCACCGCATCATGAATCATTTCTTGAGTGGTTTCACCAATTGGCATTTCCGGTATGGGATTGATGCTAACCGCTACAGCAGTTCTAGGCGATTCACAGCCGTTCCATCCTTGTGCAACATAATATATTCCACTAGTCAACAAGGTATCGTCGGATAAGAAAACACCCCCCTCGCTAACCGTGTACCATCTTGCTTGCATACCTGGAATTACCTGAACACGCAATTGCCCCACTACAGCTGTTCCGCAAAAACTTTGAGCTGCTACCGCAGGTGCTGCCGTATTGCCTATTACAGAAACATTAATTAACAACCGATCCGATTCACAGCTACCTATCTTTTGACTGACGTAATAATAACCGGAAACAACACGCTGCGATAGGTCGAGCGGAGTTGTGGCATTCAAACTTGAATACCAAAATAGTTGACCTCCTACAGTCGCCGTTGCCACTAAATCGGCTACGGTAATATCCGTATAACAAAAAGATTGATTAACCGCTGTTGGCGTAGCTATTCCAGCAGAAATCACTACTTCAATCGCCGTTCGAGCCGATTCACATCCTCTTACACTCTGTGATACATAATAGGTTTTGCTGATTAAACGGCTGTTTCTGTTTAAGGTTGTAGTAGCCGTATTGGATTCATACCAATTAAAAATGGCATTTGGCAAACCTGCAACAATCAAATCGGAGATCTTTTTCTCTCCACAGAAGTTTTGGTTCCGTGCCGATGGAATCGTAATTACATCGCAATTGGTTGTAAATTCCACAGCGTTTGTCCAAGCGCTATGCGTTGCTGTATCGCATTTTGTTCGAACATATGCGGTATAGAATGTATTGGAAAGTAGATCGGAGAACAACACATTTAAATCGGTGCTCTGTCCGCGTACAACCAGACCGTCTGCTTCACCAAGGGCTCCATGTGTTCTCAATTCATATTCAAAACCACTAGCATTTTCGGTTGGAATGGGAAAGTCCCATGCCAATACGGCAGTTTGTGTACCTATGGAATGCACCTGAGCCGCTGTAGGTTGTTGACACCATATCGGCAGCTCTACAGCAATGGTAATCTCTGCAAAAACCGCATTATTGCTAAGAGCTGCAGCTCTTACGACGGCGGTTCCGCTGGTCAAAGCGGTCAGCATACCGTCGGTATTCGCAGTCAGTACTTCTTGACCGCTCACCACGGACCAAACAACATTTTGATCGGCATTGATCGGGTTGATTTGCGCTACCAATTGTAAGTTGCCTCCGGGGTTGTTAATTTGAGGTTCTTGATTGTTTAAAACTCCAAGCGTTATGCTTTGCGCGTCGGGTACAACTGCTGCTGCTGTTATATTCACCGTATAATCTTGTACTTGACCAATAAACCAGCCGGTCGGACAAGGTAAATTGACTAAGGTTCCCATAGCAGAACTCGATTCGTAGGCCTTGACCAATCGCATACGTGTTTCGCCCAGCATGGCTGTGGCAGGTATGTTCAATTGGGTGATTATTTCGCCCATTTCATTGCCTATATTTGTTAAAAAGCCTAAGTTAATTGCTTCATCACTGTCGAAAGTATTGTTGTGATTCCAGTCGATATAAGCATATACAGAAACGGTTGTTTGCCCCTGAGTACCGCCTTTAATTGTAATCGGATGCGGTAATTGTTTTTCCAGTTCAAAAACCGTCGCGGTATAATTTTCAATCAACGGAGCATTGGGCACCCCTACAGGAGTTGTTTTTACTATACCCGCTAAATTTACCTCTGTGATCTCGCTCAAAGTAGCCGTGGTTACTCCTTCCAGCCCGCAATAAGGTGCCGGGAAAACGGGTTCCACCGCTGTAGCTAACTTTATACAGCGAACGGAAGAACCTTGACTTCTATATGCGCCAGCTGCTGTATTCATAGTAATATTACTGTAATACAAGTATTTAACGTAACTAGCATTGGTAGCACTGGCTGTTTTACTCCAATAATAACCTCTAACTCCCTCGGTTACGTTGCCGTTGCTTCCTCCTCTAAACCCAGCTACAGTCAGCTTAAGATTGCTGTCGAAAGCCGTTTGTATATTGGTAATTGCCTCTGCTCGGATGATGTTTTGCCAGTCTTCCTCTGTGGGTACGCCCCAATTCGTCCCCAAGGCCTTACAGGGATCACAGCCGTTGGATTCCGTTACAGCTTGAGGGTTTGGCGCATCCCAATTTGCGGTGGTCGAACTGTTTTCCCACCATTGGGGTTGTGTGGTTATAAATGCATTTATACCGCCATTTAATCCCATGGGATTATTCGGTGAAACCGCTGTTGTTGAAGTTGCACCGTTCCGCAACTGATGCCCGTCGTCCCAACGTCCCCACTGAAATAAATCGCCATAATTATCGGCATCCGTTGCAGAGGTTGCCACTGCAGGACTTCCCAAATTCTGCTGTATCCAAATGTTTCCATCTTGCGCTCTAACGGTCGTATAAACCACGCTTTGTCCTTGATAAGTCAAGGTGATGCAACCCGTATCTCCTGCTGTCATCCCGGGTTCTGTATTGTCGCAAGTCGGTTCTGTTGTAGTGTCTAGTATCTGGACGCTATAGTCTTCTACTTGTCCGGTTCTTAAATCGGTGGCACAAGGATGGCTAATGGTATTAGTGGTGGCAACTCCCGAATTTTTTAAAACGCGCATACCTGTTAAACCAGTAACAGCCGTTTGTGGAATAAGGATCGTTGCTGTAACCGTTTGGGCATTAGCCGGATTCCCTGGAGCAATTTTGCCCAAATAGAATCCCTCTCCTGGATCGTCGTATTTGCCGTTCTGATTAAAATCGATATAGACCATTACATCACTTGAAAAAAAGCCTGCAGGCCCTTTTACGGTAATGGTATAGCTATGGCCCTTTTGTACATCGGTAGAAATCGTTCGAAAATCTTCATAAACCGGTGTTTGTCCAGAGACAGCCGTTGAACTGTTGTTAATGGTATTAAAAATCACCTGTGTAATCATCTCGCTATCGGGTCCGTATTCAAATACCGGTAAGCAAAAATGGGATGGCCTCCAACTCAAGGTAAATCCACTAGTGGGTAGAAAATCTTTATACAGGTTAATCATTGAAGTATTAGCTCCTCCTGCAGTTGAACTCATAAAATGATTCGTGGCTGTGTTGCCAACGGCATAGCGGTTGTTAAAGTCGGTGGCTGTATTTCCTCTTAATCCGATTTGTGCACCAAACGATGGTGGGGCTCCTACACCGGTTAAATCATATACCATATCTATGGTTCCACTTTCACTGAGGTGGATCTGAAAATTCAGGTTGTAAGTGTTCACCGTAGATTGGGTTGAACCGTTAAAAAACCCAAAGTTTTCCCATTGCATTACCACGGTTCTTTCGGGTTGTATTCCTCGGATTTCATAACTGATTTTCCCTTGAATAGCTGTTGCAGAATAGCGAGCAGTAAGCGGTGCAGCTAAGGCTGCTATGGCTCCTTCGAAAGCTGTTGTCGTATTGGAAATGGGAGTACTACCCATAGGTGTTTGGGCACCCAAACTAATAAATCCCGAAGCGTGAACCTTAAGTTGATGATATACTACTTCGTTAAAGGTAAACCCAAATGGCAGATTAACGGGATAACTGGTGTTTTCCAACTGTGTATCTGTTGCTTGGGCAATTGTAATGGGATTTGTTAATGCCGTATAAGTCGATTGACTTTGCGAGAAGACATACTGGGCAACTTGTCCCTGAGTCTGCCAACTAAGTAATAAAATCAGCAACGGAATCGCGTACCGAAAATGGTTTTTAAATTTTTGAAAGGTATTTTTTTTGTCCATAAAATTATCAATGTTTTTTACAGTACAAAAGTATTTATTTAGATTAAATAAAAATAGTGATTTAAAAGTTTTACTTATATTTCATAAATACTTACCCTAATTTATATATTTCCGCAATAATTAACGCAAAAAAAATCGGACATACCTTGTAGTCCTTAAAAAAAAAGGGGATTGGTAACAAGAGCGCCGCTCCCAACTCAATCCCCGTATCTCTTGACTTTTAACGGTTATAAATTCGCTTGTTTGCGATAATCTGCTGGAGAAATATCGTAATAGACATTAAACGCCCTATAAAAAGACGACCGAGAATTAAAGCCGCTTTGCATCATAATTTCTTCGATAGTCTCCATATTATTCGGATTATCTAACAAACACACCGCGTGTTGTACACGTAAAGCATTAATAAATTTATTAAAATTGGAATTTAGACCCAGGTTAAATACTTGAGTGAGGTGGTATTTGGGAATATGTGCTGTTTTAGACAGCAGGTTTAAGGTTAAATCGGGATTTAAATAAATCTTGGCTTCCCAGGCCCTATCCAAGCTTTTTAAATAGTTGTTCATCTCTTCCTCAGAAATTCGAGATTTTTGGTATTTAACCACTTCTATTTCGAGCGGGGGTTCCACTTCGACGACAGGCTGTGGCACTTGTTCTATTTGCCCTTCCTGCGGCGCTATAAATTGTTCTTTAAAATAATCAAAAAAGAGTTTTCCAGTATAGCTGTTTTTATAATAAGTAAACTTGCGTACCAATATCAGCAAATTGTATCTAAACATAATCACCACAGCACTCAGCATTAAGGCATAAATTACAAAGCTATTGATTGCATTAGGCTGTTTATTTAAATCGCTAAATACGATGCCCAAAAAAATCAAAGCGGTTGCCAACATCACAATAATCGACTGGCTCATAATTGCAATAGCCTTTTTATCTTTTACCATTCTATTGAATCTGATATAGGCAACTAAGGTATAAACTACCATTTGTAAGCAAATAAGTCCATACAATATAATGGAATACACTTTTAAAACAGTAAGATTATATCTAAAGAAAAAAGTTAAAACGAGAAAAATAGGAATAAACAATAGTCCGAGCGCAAAATGCGTCCATTCTCTTTTTAGCACCTTGGATTCATCATTGATTAAGAACGAGAGTCCAATGTAAAAGAAAGGTCCATAAAACAGCCCAAATGGCGCTCCGACATCTATAAAATAGAATGTTGCAAAAAATAGCTTTGTGATGCAGATATAAATACTGTGAATAATTATAAAACACAGGAAAAGTAGTTGAACTGTATAAAAAATCTGTCCGCGATAGATAACGCTGTTAAAATAAATATTGACTAAGGACATTAAAATAACATTGCTTAAAATAATCAAATAAAAATTGTCCATATTCGGAGTTTAAGTTTTTTTAATATTGGCATGCACTTTTCGATACACTGAAGGTCGCATTCCAACAAATTCTTTAAAATATTTATTAAAAGTAGATTTAGAATGAAAGCCGCATTGTGCCATTAATGCTTCGATAGTATAATTATCCTTTTTAAGCAACAATTTTTTGGCATAATTTATTCGGTACCTTCCCGTTAGGGAATAAAAACCCGTTTTCATATCACGATTTAGCACTTCAGACAATTCCGCTCTGGAACAGTTGAGTTCTTGCGCCAAATCGATAAGATTGAAATCTACATCTAGGTATTTGGTCGATTTCTCGTAAAACAATAATATCTCTTTAGCTAAAGGAGAATCGCTTTCCAAATGGAATTGTCGGTACTTTAAATTATATTCTTCTAAGAGTAACTGCCCTTGTTGTTCGGTCTGAATTTGCTCTTCTTCAGAAATTTCTTTTTGGAAATTTTTTAAAAAAATAATACCAAACACCATACAGAGAAACATGATACCTATAAAGATAACATATACATTAAAGTCAAATACTTTATAGTTGTTTTTTTCAAATAAGGTCATCACAACCACGATAATACCGAAAACAGAAAAATAATTTAAAATGCTAATTATGTTTTTAGAATTGGAATATTTAGAGGATACTTTTTGCCTCTTCAATTCTCTATTAATGCTTATGGTATAATACAACAGGTAAGCTATATTCATCAGCAACACTACGGAATTATGCGTCCATGTATTAGCTATGAGAATAACTAAAAAAACCGCAACATTAACATAGATTATTTGATATTCTTCTTTTAAAAGAAACATATCGTTTATATTTTTTTTATATAAAAAAAACAACATACAAACGGCCATACAAATAAAAAGAGGGATGTTGCACAGGATCAATATAATTTGAATACAAAATATAAAGATGCTGACTATCAATAGTTCGCGAAATTGTAGTTTTTTAAAACCTTGAAAAAATCGTATTAAGGAATGTGTCATAATTGGAATAAATACATTGAAAATAATCACTTTAAAATCTTAGTTATCTTAAATCAATACCGCCAAAGTCATCTTTCTTAATCATTCTATAAATTTATTACATTATTCTATACCAAATGATTTTGTTTTCAATTATTTATTTCTATATTTTATAGCTTTATATTTAGAAAAACAAACAAACACACCAATAAAATTATATTCACTTCTATTTTTAACTAATTTTAGTAAGTAAAAATGACTAATAAAATTTAATTAACACTAAAATAAAAATAAAAAAAATCACAATTTATTGCGTTTTTAAAAACAACAAGTCCTCTTAAAGTTGTCTGAATCTCACTTAATTCCATAGAAAAAGCGTAGAATAACCAAAAGCGTTATGCCATCTTAAAATTGCAATAAAAAACAAGTAATTAGCCCGGAGGAGAGCGGTTGGTTTAGCACGGATTATGTAACATATTGCTGCATATCTGAGTCTAAAAATAGAATAGCTTTGAGCCATTAACTAGGCTCAAAGCTATTTTTGTAAGCCTTTTAAAAAACTGCTTAAGTAAGATTTATTAAATATTTGCTTTGTAGGTCTTATAGTAATCGTTTGAATTCTACATTTCTAAAATAATAAATTCACTTCTTCTGTTTTGTTGGTGTTCTTCTTCTGAACAATTTTTACCGTTAGAGCAGGAATTGATGAGTTTGGTTTCACCAAATCCACGTCCAGACACACGACCAACCTCAATTCCTTGATCGGTTATCCATTTGGCTGTTGCTTTAGCTCTTTTATCCGATAATTTTAAGTTATAATTGTCATTACCACGACTATCGGTATGGGATCGTATATCAATTGTCATCTTTGGATACTCTTTTAAAACCTCCACAACTTTAGCTAGTTCTACTTGAGCTTCTGGGCGAATATCCGATTTATCGAAATCAAAATATATCGGATTTAATTTTAAGACCTTAAATAAGTCGTCTCCTTTTTTAATGATAATTTTATTTTTTTCCAATCCGAAATTTCCTTGCGTTGTACCACTTTCGGAAGGAACTATGACCACTAACTCCGCCGTATTATAGTCCACTATTTGAGCATTTACGCGGTATTTAAAATTACAGTGTAATTTCGGAAACTTATAAGTTCCCTCCTTATCGGTAAAAACTTCTTCTAGTTTTTTATATTCGTTATCGAACAAAGTCACTTTTGCATTAGCCAGCTTCTCTCCTGTAGATAAATCAAAAACAGTTCCTTCGATGGCTTGGACGCATTCTAATGGCAAGCGTTTGTTTTCCGTAAAGCTATAAATATCATCATTTCCCGAGCGATTAGAGCTTAAAAAGCCCTGTCTGGATAGCGTATTTATATAATAGGCAAAATCATCATAAGGACTGTTGGCCGGTTCGCCGATGTTTTTAACTTCTGTAAAGCTTTGATCGGCATTAATTTTCGTAGCATAAATATCCAAACCTCCTAAACCCGGACGTCCATCAGTAGAAAAATACAATTCATAATCCGCTGTGATAAAAGGAAAACTCTCTCTTCCTTCCGTATTGATTTGTGCGCCTAAATTTATAGGTTGTCCATAAGTACCATCGGTATTAATCGCTACTTTATACAAATCGGACTGTCCCATACTGCCTTCGCGATCGGAGGCAAAATACATCCACTTTCCATCAGGTGTTAAGGCTGGATGCGCTGTACTGAATTGATTCGAGTTAAAAGGAAGTTCTTCTACATCGCTCCAGCGGTTGTCTTTCCAGGTAGCCTTATATATCTTTAGTAAAGTCACACCTTTGGCATCGCTTAAACGAGTGCCGTTATTATAATTGTTGCGCGTAAAATACATATGCTTCCCATCGGCAGAAAACACGGGAGTCGATTCGTTAAATTTAGAACCTATTTCCGAGGCAAAATGTTTGGGCTGTCCCAATTGTCCGTCCTTGTTAATATCCGCAGCATACAAGCGTGTAAACTCTTGATTTGTCCAAGTATGAATCGATTTAGAAATACCTCCTTTTTCTCGAGATGATGTAAAGATCATTTGATCATTATAAACGATACTACCATAATCAGACTCTGGGGAATTTACCGTTATGGTTTCCATTTTATAACGCCCCGAATATTCTTTAATCTTTTCCAAATAATCATCTAGCGATCTAAATAGATGTACACGGCTGTCGGCCTTTTCTATAGTTGCAAACCTTTGCAAATACACATCTGCCATTTTATACTCGCCTACCGTTTTTAGCGTTTGTGCGTAGCGATAGTAATATTCTGACGGAATGGTTTGGTCTTCTTCCTTTTGGAACAGTTTTGCGTACCATAGATTTGCTTGATCCAGCTTTCCATTAAAGTAATAAGCGTTTCCTAGATTTTGAAAGAGTTCATTGGACTCATATCCTCTATTAGCAACCTTTTCATAAATTTTAATGGCATCTATATACGAATAATTTTCATATTCTTTTGTTGCCCTACGCTCTAGTGCTACTTGAGCATTAAGCGTGATGCTAAAGAGAAAAAACATTCCCCAAAACGATATTTTTGTAGTTATTTTCATATGTCGATTGTGTATTTATAAGCCTATGGTATCGTCTAATTCTCGTGGGCTATTAGCAGTAGGAACTAGACGATTACATAAGGATTCGGTTTAAAAGAATCTGGGTGATGTGATTCGGTTAAAGCGATTGAATAATTCAAATCGCATAAAGATTTCGTGTGAACCCGAGTTATAATGTGCCAATTTGGTGGTGTCTGTATCGTAGGTATAACCGACGAATAAGCCGTCGGTAACTTGAAAACCGACTAAACCACTAATTGAGGCATCCCATCGATACGCTGCGCCTATTGTAAATTTCTCATTGATTAAAAAATTCGCCGTCACGTCCACTTGTAAGGGAGCACCATCTACAGCCTTAGCTAAAAAAGCCGGTTTAAACTTTAGACTTGGGCTCAAATCAAACACATGTCCTCCTATCAAATAAAAGTGCATTTTTTGTTTCATGGTGGATACCGTATTGTCTTCATATCGATCGGTAGTCAAAAAATTGGGCACCGAAAATCCAAAATAGGTTTTGTCTGAATGTACATAAACTCCCGCACCAATATTGGGTGAAAATTGATTCTCTATATTATCTTGAAACTGTATATCGTTTGGATTATAGATGTTCAATTTGGTGTAATCGACATTCAATAAATTAGCGGTTCCCTTGATTCCAAATGACATTTTAAAGCGCTGACTCAAATCTATAGTATACGATAAGTCGATCGCTATATTATTTTCATCCATAGCCCCAATTTGGTCGTTTGTAAACGACGCCCCCAATCCCAAACGCGAATTACCCAAAGGGGTATTTAATGAAACGTTTGCCGTTTTTGGCGCACCATCTAATCCAACCCATTGTGTGCGATAAAGCCCAAAAACACTCAGCACCCCTCTAGACCCGGCATAAGCAGGGTTTATTTGTACCGTATTATACATATATTGGGTGTACTGAGGATCTTGTTGTGCATATAGACTTTGAAATCCACCTAACAATGCTAGGCTGGTTCCAACTACTCCAAGTAAGTTTTTTATTTTCATATGCAGATATTTATTGTTTTATTAAGCTTAGTAACCGTATAACATCGGGTTGTTTATCACGCGACCGAAGTAGTACGTTAAGGCAATGCCTTTGTTTAATTATTTTCTAAATGCAAATAACCTGCTTTCTTAATCGTATTCGATCCGTTGGTATCTGTAAACTCATAAGTCAGTATGTAATAATAAGTACCTGTAGGTAACTTTTCATTCTTATTAAGCGTTCCCCTTCCATCAGAAACTCCCCTAAAGACATTACCTGTAGTATCATAAGCAGCGGTTTCAAAAACTTTCACTCCCCAACGGTTAAAAATTTGTACCGTATTGTTGGGGTATTTTTGAATTTTATCAATCAAAAAGTAATCGTTTATACCATCGCCATTTGTGCTGACCGCATTATAAATAACGAGGTCTCCATCCAATAGATACTCTTGTTTTACTGTTGCAAGTGTAAACACCCCATAACCATCAACAAAAGTGGCCGTTCTAACTGTTTTGGTATTTAAATCAACGATACCCCCTTCATCCACCCACAGCTTCTTTTCATTATCCCAGCGGACGATGTGTAAATTCTTTTCTGGCGATTTCAGCAAATGACTCGGCGTTGTTTTTTCGTCCCAACTCAAAGTTAATATGATATCGTTTTTGGTATTGAGCTGTTTCATCGTCCAGTATTCGCTGTCGTCGATATCTAAAATAACACCGGCTTTACTTGCAGCTGGATGTCTTAAAAAAGTATTTTGATTATAATACCTACTCGAATATAAATCGGCTACCGCTTTAGGTGCGCCAATTTCTGCTCTTCTATAGTTAGTACCATCACCTATGGGATAGACAAAATCTTTATTACCTCTTTTTTCAACCTCTCCATTGACGTGGCTGTTGTTACTGACATTGATTGCGGTTGCATTAATTTCAAAAACCATAGCTCCATCCAGAGAGTCAACTTCAACTATACCTTTAGTAAAGTTTGCTGTTCCGGCAATACTGATGTCGTTTTTTAGATCAAAACCCGTATTGGCTGTTGTTTTATTAAACAAAACATCCATAAAGGCTATAGGTTTATCACCCGAAATCAACTGTTTGCCATTGCCCGTGCCTTCAAAAATGGTATAACCGGTTTTATTGGCTTGGTTAAAAGTGAACAGTCCGTTATTTTTCAGATAGTCTTGTAGAAATAAATCCCCATCATTATATAAGATGCCGGTAGCCGTATTATCGAACCCTTGTATGATGGATAACTCTGTCTGTGGCGAGATATAAACATCCCCCACATTCACCATCATACCTACCTCTTGAGCATGTACGGAAATACCAGCTATAAGGCATACTGTATAAATCTTGTATTTCATAATTCGGTTCATATTTATGTATTTTAAATTGGGAGCCCGTAAAGAATGTCCGCAATTGGGCTCACTCCTACAGAAAATATTGGCTAAAGTTTTAAAAGCTCCAAAACATTCTTAAAGACAAAACTTTAGACAAGATCACTTGTCTCCTAAATAGCTAAATCAATATATAAAAAACGGGAGAAGATTTCCCTCCCGTTTTTTAGTTTAAAATTATTGTACAGTATAATCTACAATTGTATTTTCCTGAACATATTTAACAGCCCATGCGATGGTATTAGCATATAAGAAACTGTTGTAAACCGTACCTCCAGAATAGGATTTAGACAATGGTAAGCCTGTACTGGTAACATAAGCTGGCCAAATCGTAGTGGAAGTGTTGGAAGGAGTTCCAGAAATCCAACCACTATCACCAATATAAACATAACCTAAACTGTTGTGTCTTAACATCCATGCTCTTGACGCATTTCCATTTTGAGTAGCCAGAAGTATTAGATTAGATGGGAAATTGCTTACATAGTACGAGTTATTCACGTCAGATCCACCTGCTTTTCCTCTGACATCTTCAAATGGTCCTTGAAGAATTGGGTCGGCAACATTTAGGATTGGGTTTTGATATGTAGTTCCCGTACCGCTTACGGCAACAGATCCTCCTGAAATTTTATTGATTAAGTCTTGGGTACTTGAAGCACTATTTTCCTGAGAGTGAATCAATACTCCTTTTTTGTTTTTAACAAAATCATTTAATATTTCAATACTTGCAGCATTTGGCAAGAAGTTATAAGACAATACGATGATATCAATTTTATTATTATTGATGTTATTTCTTAAGGTCGCACCCTGGCTCAATCCATTATTAAAGATTTTCATATCTTGAATTTGTACTTTACCACTAGGTCCAAAACTATTTTTGTTTTGTAGAATTGCTCTCGCTGCTTCTGAGTTTGAAGCGGTTCCCGGTGAATAAAGCCCTTGACCAACTCCTAAAACATTCATCGTTCTATATACGAATGTGATGCTCTTCGTACAACTGGTTCCACCACTACTACTATTGCTGGTAATCACATAGTTGAATGTACCACCTGCTAATGGAATTCCCGAAGCTCTTAGAGTAACCGGCTGTGTACCAGTAGTACTGAAAGTACCCGTAGCTGTAAAGCTAATGCCGTTAACCGTATTGGTTGTGATACTGTAAGCACCCGGATAGGTTACGGTAACATTTAAAGTCATCGTATTAGTAGCAATCATTGGTGTTTCTGGAGCATAATTTCCATTAACCGTTATCGAGCTACAGCTCATGGCATAATTAACCGGTTGTGCCACAATAGGTATGGTTATATTACAAGGTGCTTCTAAACCTGGAGTACCTGTAATACCTAATATAATATCGGTTGCACCAGTAATGGTACCCGTTCCTGTTAAAGTAATAAGTTGCTCTCCAAGGTTATCTAAACTGACTACACCAGAGGTAAAGGTAATTCCCGATACGGTATTTGTTGTAATCGTTGTCTTACCCGTAGCCAATACATTAACTTTCAACAAAATCGTATTAGAACTATTTAAAGCAACATCTTGCATATAGGAACCGTTGATAACGGCATCGTTACAGTTTACTGTATATTTGACAGGTGCTACGATTACCGGAATATTAGAACAACTCGACGCATTAGCCGCGTTGGAAGACAAATTAAATTGATTTGTTCCCGAGGCCAAAGGCATTCCCGTACCTGTTAATTCAATGGTATGAGCTCCAATTGTGGTAAAGTTTCCAGTTCCAGCAAAAGAATATCCATTTAACACATTGGTATTGATACTCCAGAATCCAGTACTTGTTACATTGACAGCAACTTGTAATTTATTGGTATCATTAAGTGCCATTCCAATATAGTAATTACCTTGTGACTGAATATTTGCACAGGTTATCACAAAATCAACGCTGGCTTTTTCAACAAATACAAAAGGTTTACAATTTGCCGGTCTGTTGTTTAAAACGATAGTCAACTCATCTCCAGATTCACCAGTATTATATCCTCTGTTTGGTGTACCTACACCATTAAGAGTCAACATATAAGACCCCGTGGTTGGGAAAGTTCCCGATGTGGAGAAATAATATCCGTTGTTAGTCGATGCACTTACTTCATAAGTACCCGCTTGAGTAACCGAAACCGGTATATTCAAGGTATTGTTTGAATTTAAGAATTCTCCTTGTTTGTAAATTCCGTTGACCACTACTTCATTACATTGAACAGTCGATATATTGATTACTGCCGGTGGAGGTGTTCCACATAGGCTTAGCCATACCGCTTGTACCGAACTCCAGTAGTTAAAACAACCCGTAGAGGTATTGTAAATCAACAATCCATCAACGCGATTCGCAGGAATTATAGCATCGCGCTGGCTTGCAGTTAATCGAGGGGTTAAAAAGCCCTTATTATTACTTTCTAATTCAAGAACGGCTCCTAAAACAGGAACATTTGGTGTTCCTGAAACTGTACCGTCTTTAATTTTGGTCATGTTCGTTTGTGCAAACGAACGCTGTACTGAAAAAGTCAGTAATACCAGCACCAACAGCGTTTGAAATATATTTCTAAATATTTTAGTTTTCATCTGATTTGTGGTTTAGATTACTGGGGTTACTATTTGTTTAATAGTAACGATTCCAGTTTAGTTAAACGATCTTGAACAGCTTGGTTAGCCTCTTCTAATTTCTGAATTTGTGCGTCTTTTTGTTCGATTTGATTTTTTTGATCGATTACGTGCAGATACAGTTCTTCCGTTTTTTCTAATAATTGTATAGAAAGTTCTGATAAATTAAATGCGTAACCCGCATCGGTTTTGATCAAATCATGAATCGGTGTGATACCTGGTAAGTGTCTGTTGGTTTTTATAAAATCTTCCACACTATCTAAGTCTTTAAATTTGTAGTCCAATTTTATCTCAGAAAATCCATCGAAATAATCCTCGAACACATAATCCGCATAATTACTATTAACCGTAGTTATACTACCATTAACCCTTAATTTCTCGTCTGGTACATCTGAAGGCGTGGTATAACCAATACCAACCCATCCTTTTGTATAGATGTTATCGTTATTCGAAATTGCGCCTTGATTGGTTGTTGTACTGTACCAAGGTTCTTGAATAATTGGTGCTAAATCCAGAACATGGACTACCGTGTTCTCATCTGTATATACCAGTTTTTTCTGGTCGATATCCAACTCTAACTTCGTTAGGGTTTCGATATCCCCAACCATATCAACCAAATCAAATTTCGTCTCAATGTCTAATTCGTTGGTATATGATAAGGAATGTGTCACCGGATCATACGTCATGGTAGTTAAGGTTTCTACTCCTTTCACTAATACTGAAATATCAATCGGATTAGCAATCCCTTTTTCATCTGTGTATGTCAACGTATGTACGTCGATCTCTTGACCATCTTGATCAAAACCAGGTGTCACCACATCAACCAAACTCGTCAAGGTTTGTTTTTCTTCAATTAAATTGGTGATGTAATCATTAAAGTCTTGATTGGTATTGTTTACCAAACTCGCCGGAATATCAATAGTTACCGATACCGCTTTTTCGTTTGTATAAGTATAAGTTCCGTCATTATTGTTAACTAAAGTCGTCGTTGTCTCAGCCGCCTTAACCAATTCGGTGATGTCGATTATTTGTATGTCGCCGTTTTCATCGTAGTACACAAAATTATCTCCGTCGTAAGTCACGTTACCTTCTACCTTGGTTAAATATTCATTAAGAATGTTTTGAACCGTGGTGTTGTTGATGATGTCTTCGAATTTGTTGGTCACATCGGCAATGACGTTGATTTCAACTTTGTCTCCTGCCTCATTTTCGTAAGTATAGACACGGGAAGTAGCGTCTTGAACGATGGTCGTTACGGTT
>NZ_JAHKRA010000026.1 GCF_019345525.1 Flavobacterium sp. NKUCC04_CG
TCGACTTGCATGTGTTAAGCCTGCCGCTAGCGTTCATCCTGAGCCAGGATCAAACTCTTCATCGTATTTTTTTAATATGTTTAGATAGTTTGCGCTAATTCTTGAAATCTTACGATTTCCTTACTCTCTCTTATTTGCTGTCAATTCAATATGTCTATGAACGTGTCTTCTTGTTTTTCGCTTGTCTCTCAAAGCGGTTGCAAAACTACAACTTCTTTTTTAACTGGCAAGCCTTTTTGAAAAAAAATATTTTTTTCTTTTTCGCTTGTCAATCGTTACTATCACTGACTTCCTTTATAATTCAAATCCAAATCTAAACTCGGCTTCTATTTCTAATCTCTATCAGTTAATCAAAGAACTTCTGCGGTAATGCGAGTGCAAAAGTAGGCCTTTTTATCAGCATTCCTAATCTTTTGGAAGTTTATTTTTGGTATTTATCATGCTCTTTTCTTAACAGACTAATTACCGCTACTTTACCTTTAGCGCGGATACGCGGATAGGCAGATACGTTTATACGCTTTAAAGTGCTGTGGGTGCAAAATGGCTGTCTTTGGATATTTATTCGGGAATGAAGATAGGCAGATAAGCAGATGGGCGGATAGGCGAATTCGCTTTGGAGCTTGTGAATGCGGATACGCGGATGGGCAGATAGGCGAATTCGCTTTGGAGCTTGTGAATGCGGATACGCGGATGGGCAGATACGTTTATACGCTTTGGAGCGTTGTGGGTATAAAATTGCTCTTTTTTGTAATTTATTCGCGAATGGACGAATGGACGAATGGACGAATGGACGAATGGACGAATGGACGAATAGGCACATCAAAACCATACCTATATATAAAGAGCGATTCCTCAAAAAGCACTCTTACAAAGTAAGAAAATAGATTATGAGACGAGCTACATAGAACACAAACTTAAAGTTAAAAATTACGATATAACAGCCAAAGTCGCTAATATGATATAAAAATAATCTAAAGAGCTTTAAATTATTGATAATACTTGTACAATTGATTTAATTATTGTATTTTTAATATGTTTTCTAATGCCCTAATATTTTATACATTTAAAAAAACAGCGATTATGAAAAATTACTTCCTTGCTCTCCCTATTTTTGCATTGCTCTTTCTGAGCAGCTGTCAGGAGAAAAAAACAGAAACGACTATTGAAACCATTACAGAATCAGTTATCGACACCGCCCAAAGTACACTACCTCAAGAGACTATAAGCGAAGAATTTAGAATTATAGAGAACTCGGTTATCAACAAACTGAATAATACCATAGCTCAAAGGAAAATAGTGTCCGAAGAAGAAATGATGCAAGCATACAGTCCTAAAGAAAAAGGAGCAGAAGGCAATTACAAATATAGCATTACAAAAATTTCTTCTGGAAATGGCAAAACCATCGTTCAACTGTTAGAAGAGAACCTAAATGATGATTCCGTAAAAGATAAAAAAGTCATTATGCGTATCATTAAAAACAAAGAAGGCAAATCAGTTGTTGATGAAATCAAAGAGAGTTATATATGTAGACTAGACCGAGGCCAACAGGATTGGAGCGCAACACTGTGTCAATAAAAAACTATTAAACCATCTCAAAGTCCTATTTATAATAGGACTTTTTTATTCTATATAAAAACGCTTATGTTGCCACGACGAGAAAAAAAGAAGATTCTCGACATTTCATACACCAAATGCAGTTCAGAAACGCCACAAAATACGCTCTCCAAACACAAACCTTAAGAAATTTCTTCTTTCTAGAAAACAGCAAGACAATACTATTCTGTAAAAAAAATATTTTTTATCTCCTATTATATGTATTTGTACTATTTTTAAAAATCATTAATCAAGACAAGTATTGAGCCACACACTAAACCCAGCATCAAAACCCGCAACCCAAAACGACATTGAGTTCCTATTACAGTTGCATTTCAATAAGATTTATTTGGAACGTGACGTAGCACATACACCAAAAGAACGAAAGCTCACAAAAAGTACTTCAGAAAATAGGTTTGCCATCGGATAGCCCCTTGGAATTCGATGGCGCTCCTGGCTTGCTTTATAAATCCAATTTTTAATACCACTGACATGTTAGAAACGTTACGCTTACACTTTTCCCCTCTGGATTCCTCACATCTAGAAAAGCTTTTGCCGATATATAACGATGCCTTAACCATGAAATACATTCCCAATAACCCTTCGAGTTGGACAGAAGTAGAATTGAGACAAAAGTTCTGTAACAACTTCAAAGACATACAGAATGGGATAGGTGTTTTTGCAGTAACTGAAAAAACAACAGGATTCTTTATAGGCCAAGCTGGAATCTACAATTCCTTTGATGATTTTAAAGAACTAGAAATTGGCTATATATTATCGAGTAACTACTGGCATCAAGGATATGGCACTGAGATAGCAAAGGGCTTAATACATCATTGTTTTACAAACCTAAAGGCCCATAAAGTGATTACACGAATGTATTCGACTCATTTAAGCTCTATCCGAATCTCTGAAAAATCTGGGATGAATTTTGTTGAAAAAACAGCTTTAGACGACTCACTTTATCGTTCTACCTATAGCATACTTAATCTTAAGTAATTTGGAATAAGAAATGCCATACCCATTACCCTAAATAAAAAATGACCGTCTTTTGAGAGGGTCATTTTTTATTTATTCTTGCGCAGCTTCTTCGTCTTTCTTCCCAATATTCATATTTGGAAATTTCTTTTGTATGGATTTTAAGGTAAACTCATTTATCTCAGCCATCGCCTCTTGACTCGGAAGTTTTAAATGCTCAGCATTGTGTTTCATTAACTCTTCTAAAAGTATTTGAGTTCTCAACAATTGAAAATTCAAATCAATAATTTCACCTACTACATCAATATCTCCTAATTTCATACTATTTTGTTTTAATATTAAGGGTGCTGCCCGTTTATAAATTGATTAACACCAAAAATAAGTAACAATTTTTAATAAAACGAGAGAAAATCCCTTTTGAACATCAATAAATTATTATTATTCCTCACATCAGACAGTAAACCACTATCAACGAAACACTTAATAAAACACAAATTATAAAAAAAGCTTTATTGCTTATATCTTACTACCAAGTTGACAAATTTAGAAATCTAAATACCTCATCATCGCTACTCTGCTTTATAAAAGTCAGATTGCTCAAAAGCGGGATTGGGATATTTATAAAAGCCTTCACCTGACAACTTACCCAATTTTCCTTGATCGATAAAATTGCGTTTTAAGTAATCCATTTTCCTTAGTTCCAATGGATTTTTCGTTCTTTCTGCACCGATTTTATGAATATTATAGACGGTATTCAAACCGACCAAATCCAAAATAGCGCAAGGACCAAGCGTTGCTCCAGATCCAATGACCCATGCCTTGTCAATAGTTTCCGCATCGGCAATTTCATTGACCAACAGATTCATCGTAGCGCTTAACAAAGGCATTAACAAACTGTCGAGTATATATCCCGACTGTTCTTTTCTCAGTTCTAATGGTACCATATTTAAGCTTTTAGCAAAGGCCACTACGCCATCAAAAACATCAGAATTCGTATCTTTATGTCCCATGATTTCCGCGGTATTGTGCTTCCAAATCTCGTTGGCAAAATGCATCGCCAAAAACTTCTCAGGTCGACCTGTAACTTGAGCAAAAATACTGGGAACTAAAGTGGAAGAATTTGTCGTAAAAACGGTTCTCTCAGGAGCTAAAACGGCGAGTTGCCTATAAAACTCTTTTTTTATATGAGGATCTTCAGGTACGGATTCGATGACCAAATCTGCGTCTTCAACCGCCGCTTGTAAATCGTTATGATAAGCGATTCTTAAAAAGGCTTCATCAACTTGTTGTTGTGAAGCGTGGAGTTCTTTTTTATACACTTCTTTTAGTTCTAAAAATCGAATTTTTGTTCGCATTAAAACCTCATTACTTAAGTCATATAACGCTACTTGATATCCCTGAAATGCCACATGAAAAGCGATTTGTGCACCCAAAACTCCACTTCCAGCAGTTGTAATTTTTTTGAACTCCATACCTCTCTTTAAATCAATTTTTAGTAATCGATTCTTATTTATTTTACTTCGATGATAAAATCACCTTTGTCGTGACGAACTTTTTTCATAGAAACCAACCAATCGTTATCCGCATCGCGATACCCCAACGGCATTATGGTTACCGATTTCAGTCCTTTTTCTTTTAATTGCAACAATTCATCATATGCCGCACTGTCAAATCCCTCCATTGGCGTTGCATCGATTTTTAATTCCGCTGCTGCTGCTAAAACCATACCGAAAGCAATATACGTCTGTTTTGCAGTATGTACAAAATTTTCTTCCGCAGATTGATTGAGATATAAGTCTTTTATTTTGTTCCCGTATTCCAACATTGCTGTTTGCGGTAACCCTCTTTCTGAAGTCGTTTTATTAAAAATCCCGTCTATTCTGTCTGCCGTATAACGATCCCATGCCGCAAACACCAATAGATGTGAACAGTCTGCTATTTGTTGCTGATTCATAGAATGCGCTACTAGGGATTCTTTTATTGCTTGGTTCGTAATAACAAGTACTTTAAAAGGTTGTAAACCCGAAGAAGTTGGCGCCAAATGTGCCACTTCTAACAATTGTTCAACCAATTCTCCCGAAACCTTTTTAGAAGCATCGAATTTTTTTGTAGCATAACGCCATTTTAATGCATTTAATAATTCCATATTGTTTTTATTATTAATTAATTATAATCTAAAACTACATCCATAGGTTCTCTAATCTTTTTTAACCAAAGACAAATACCCCAGTACTATTATAGTTTCTCCTTATTCGTACATTTTCGACTCGTTATATCCAACAAGTCTTTTAACTCCAGCCTTAAGCGATTCGCTTGTTCTGTATTCAATTCAAACAACTCATTTAACTTGGCAGGAATTAGACTTGCACATTGCTCTAAATCGATACCTGCTTGGGTTAATTTTACATCAACCCGACGCTCGTCTTCTGAAGATCGATTCCGCTCAATGAGCTTCTTCTCTTGCATTCGCTTAAGCAAAGGGGTTAACGTTCCGCTGTCTAACCAGAGCTTTTCACCCAGATCTCGAACGCAAATGGAATCCTTTTCCCAGAGAACTAATAAAACCAGATATTGTGTATAGGTCAAATTGAGTTCCTCTAAAAAGGGCTTATACAACAAGGTGACTTGTCGAGACAAAGCATAGATAGGAAAACAGAGCTGATTTTGTAGTTTTAAATGGTCCATGATGTATTTTTGATTGCATAAAATTACATTGCGAGCAATTTAATAGCAAGCTATTTATATGTTTTAACAAAAATTTGTGCTACTGCTAAAGCCGATTTTCATCACACCACAAAACCGCCCAATAATATAGTTTCGATACAATTGATTCCTAGCAGCCTAAGTCCCACAGGAATGTTCTGAATACATTCGACAAAGCAGGCCGTCCTTCTTTTCAAAAAAGGGGAATACTCCTTTATATATATGAAATCCCTATAAAAAAAACGAGACTATCCCTTAAGACAGCCTCGTTAGTGAAATTATTTAATACTACTTATTCAAGGTAAACAAAATTCAATGGCGCCCTTAAGTTATATCGTAACGCCATAACTTCTCCATATGCACCTGCCGAACGAATGGCAATTAAATCGCCCCTATTTAATTCTGCTAGTCGAACTTCTTTTCCGAAGCAATCGCTACTTTCACAAATCGGACCAACAACATCGTAAATCATTTCACTTTCTGACTGCAAATGACGTTTTACAGTTTCAATTTTATGATATGCCTGATACAGTGATGGGCGTAATAGTTCTGTCATTCCCGCATCCAGTATAGCGAAGTTTTTCTTTAAGCCGTTTTTAATATACAAAACGCGGCTGATTAAGGAACCGCATTGTCCCACTATGGAACGACCGAGTTCAAAATGAATTTGTTGATCGGGTTTTCGTTCTAAAAATTGATTGAAAATGGCAAAAAATACTGCAAAATCGGGAATACCTACAGCATCGGGCTGGTCATAATCAATTCCCAGGCCTCCCCCTACATTGAGCACCTTTACTTCATGACCACGATTTATAAACCACCTATTCCATTCGTTCACCTTAACACACAAGCTCTTAAAAACATTGAGATCGGTTATTTGCGAACCAATATGAAAGTGTAGTCCACACAATTGCAATTGCGAATTCTTTTCTATTATTTCTAAACACAAAGGCAATTCATGTGTAAGAATTCCGAATTTATTCTCGTCTAGTCCCGTAGTGATATAGTGATGGGTGTGCGCATCAACATTCGGGTTTATTCGTAGCGCTATTCGAGCGGTTGTTTCGTTTTCGAGACATAATTGTGCAATAACTTCCAACTCCTGCACGGATTCCACATTGAAACAAAAGATTTGATGTTTAAGCGCTGTGAGAATTTCCTTCACTGTTTTACCAACTCCTGCAAAAACGATTTGATTCGTTTTAAACCCATGCTCTACCGCGAGTTCTATTTCATTACCACTAACGCAATCGGCTCCCAAACCCGCTTCCTGAATTATTTGTAAAACCTTTGTGTTATTATTTGCTTTCAGTGCATAATGAACGTGAAAGTCGTAAACTTTTGAAGTCTGTATGATCTCAGCTAAGGTCTTTTTCAACAAGACCATATCATAAAAATACAAGGGTGTTTCGGCATTTTCCAAGGCCGATACTATTGATGGTGTCCACATAATTATAGGTCCTTAAAATTAAAACAATCTATTTTGAAGTGATCTCAATACCTCAATCTTATTATTTGTATCCACAAGCAAAGAGATATTGTGATTACTACCCCCATAAGAAATCATTCGAACGGGAATATGTTTTATCGCTTCAACTACACGAGTAATATGCCCGTGCGTTTCCGAACCAAAATCGCCAACGATACAAACTATCGTTTGGTCATCATCAACCTCAACATCACCAAAAACAGTCAACTCAGCAATAATCTCTTCTAAGAATTTCCGATTATCTATAGTGATAGAAACAGCGACTTCCGAAGTTGTAATCATATCAATTGGTATTTTGTAACGTTCGAAAACCTCGAATACCCTTCTCAGAAAACCATAGGCCATAAGCATTCTACTGGAGTGTATACGAATTGCCGTAATCCCATCTTTTGCCGCAACAGCAATAATTTTTCCTTTATTTTTATTTTCATCACTTATTAAAGTTCCCTTCGCCTCGGGTAACAAACTGTCCAGCAATCGTACTGGAACCTTATAACGCTGCGCAGGAAAAACACTTTGTGGATGTAAAATTTTAGCCCCAAAATAGGCTAATTCTGCAGCCTCATCAAAACTTAAATTTTCAATCGGTCTTGTATTCTTAACAAACCTCGGATCGTTATTGTGAAAACCATCTATGTCGGTCCAAATTTGTACTTCTTCCGCATGAAGCACTCCTCCGATTAGTGACGCGGTGTAGTCCGATCCGCCGCGACGTAAATTATCAATCTCTCCAAAAGAATTTCTACAGATAAAACCCTGAGTTATAAATATTTTTGCAAAGGGATGATTATCTAGTAGATTGACTAAATCATGTTGGATACGATCCATGCTTGGCTCGTGTTCTACATCGACTCTCATAAAGCTTAAAGCGGGTAAAAGAACAGAGTGTACACCGATTTCCTTTAAATGAAAATGAAATAAGGCCGTCGAAATCAACTCGCCTTGTGCTAAAACTATTCGCTCCTCAACTTCAGTAAACAAATCGTGCGCAAGTCCTTTTAGCAAATCAAAATGATGTGTTATTAAGGCCTGTCCATGAGCTAATCCCCCTTCCGTATCAAACAATTCCTCGATAAACCCCATATAGAAATCTTGTAATTCCGCTAGCTGCTTTATAGCCTTATCCTTTTCTCCTTTGCTAAAAGCTTCACTAATTGACACTAGAGCATTAGTTGTACCCGCCACCGCAGACAGTACAACAATATGCTTATCCGCAGTTTGCGTTTCGATTAATTTCAACAAATTTCTCATTCGCTCTGGATTGCCCACTGAGGTACCTCCGAATTTTAATACTTTCATAACACTATCAATCATTTTAAAATAAAAAAAAGGCTTGTCGCGATGACAAGCCTTTTATATATGTGTTGGATTCAACAAATAGGAAAGCTGCTCACGACGTACGACGTAAGTATTGCTTCTTTCCCTTTTTTATAATCCAATTTTTCATTTACTCTGTTTTTATTACAAGCAAATATATTTAAAAATCCGACTTCTACACCAATCAAACTAAAAAACATTAAAAAAACAATTTGCCATTCCACTCAGTATCGTATGCCTAGTATAAAATTTTATCGCAAATTCTAAAGTAGAAAGAAAACTCAATTTAACAACTCGTTTAGAAATCTCTATTTCCACCTTTCCTATCCGAAATTACTTGATGTGATAAAAAGTCTCGCTTACAAAAGCACAGCATATTTCCATTTAAAACGAAAAACAAAGAAAAACAAACAAATCAAATTACTGAATAACAACTACTTAAAATAAAAATCTATTAATTAAAAAAAAGAGTTTGTGCTGTACTATTTTATAACATACATTTGTTCTTATTTAGACTTAATAATTATAGTGATTGATTACTTAAATAAATGCATCTTAAAAAAACCTATTTTAAATTTTAATTATGAAAAAAATACTGATTTTACTTCTTCTATTATCCCCATTCACCGAGGCCTTTTCCCACTATCTATGGATTGAAACTCCAGCTCAAACAGCTCAAAATAAACAGCAAATCATAAAAGTAAAATATGGGGAATTTGCATATAATGAAATCGAAGAGGCATCCAATGCGGCTTTTTTAAAGGTAAAGGATTTCGAATTGTGGTTGATCGACCCTGATGGCGAGAAAAAAGAATTAAAAACGATTGCCAATGGCGACCATTATGAAGCAGTGTATACACCCAAAAAAGCAGGTACTTATATCGTTTATTTAGACAATAAAAAAATGGAAATAGTCGATAGTACTCAATACAATTTTGGCATTTATAAACCACAATATCATGCTAAGGCAAAAATCAATGTTGGAAAAAGTAATAAAAGCGACCACCACACCAATCACGACGGTCTAGAAATTATAGAAACGGCTTCCGTAAACCAACAAATAACACTTCAGGTACGTTTTAAAAACCTCCCACTAACTAAGAGTAAAGTGATGGTGTTTTTTAAAGACGGTTGGAGCAAAGAACAAGAAACCGACGAAAAAGGAGAAATCACGCTTACTTTACCTTGGCAAACATCTTATGCCGTTGAAGTGATCCATATCGACAAAACACCGGGAACGTTTAATCAATTACCCTACGAGTTTATCTGGAATTGCGCCACTTATTTTATTAATCACCAGGCCGACGCTAGAATCTAGCATTTGATAATCCAAAAAATCTTTATACGATTATGTACACCATCGCTGCCTTATGTTGCTTTTTAGGCTTCTACAGTTTATTTAATACGTCCAAAAAAGCCACATTAAGCCACAACTACTCCATACAGATTTGGTTACAACACCACATCCGGCTCGCCCGTCTTATAGGGCTAGCTCTGATTATTGTAAGCCTATTCATCTTTATTTCCTTAGACGGTATTGAAGCGGGTACTTTTGGTTTTTTAGTCTTGTTGATGGCTATAGCGAGCGCCGTAGTTATTTTGAGCCCACTTAAACTCCTAAAATGGATACACCTCCTTTTTATAGTCGCTTTCTTACTAGTCTCCGAATTTTTAATTTTTAACTGATGCCTGCAAATACAAAATATTTATCCAGCCCGTTTCAAAAATTTTTAAAGCTAACAGCAGGCCTTATCGGCGGTTATTTAGTGACTACATCCTTACACTTATTCCTGGGTTTATGGTTAGCTCCTCAAAGCTTTCTCGTAACCATGGCTTTTAGTAGTTTTATTATATGGGCAAGCCTTTTTGTAGTGGCTTTTTTAGCAAAGAACGGATGGAAAATCTGGGGTGTTTACCTGCTAATCAGCCTAGTGTTTTTCAGTCCATTTGCCTACCAACTATTATTTTAATCCTTACTAAACATCGATGAACAATAGAAATTACAATATTTTCTTCCATACCCATACAATCAGTGGTATTTTTATTAGTGCTTTGCTCTATGTGATTTTTTTCGCAGGATCTTTTTCTTTTTTCAAAAGTGAAATAAACAATTGGGAAGCAAATACTTTAGAAGTAAAAAATGCGGTTACCGACATTCGGTTTCAATCTATTCTAGATTCTTTGGATCAAGAGCAAAGCTTATATTCACGCGATATCACCTTTTATCTACCAGAGAAAAACAATAAAATAGGCATCCAATTCGGAGCTAAAAAAGACAGTGTCGTTGCACCGTTGGCAGAAAAAACCAAAAAAAGAAAGGGTAAACGAGGTCGCGACAGTACTTTTTTTATATTAGACAACCAAACGAATCAAACCTCAACCTATATAGACTCTTATTCTTTGGGAGAATTTCTATATCGTTTGCATTTCTTTGCCCAAATTCCTTACCCTTACGGTTATCACTTAGCCGGATTTGTTGCTTTTATCTTCTTATTTGCCATAATTACAGGTGTTTTATTACATTGGAATAAGATAGTCTCTAACTTTTACATATTTCGTCCGTGGTCCAAATTGAAAACCCTATGGACAGATGCACATACCGCTTTGGGAATCATTGGATTACCTTACCAGTTTATCTTTGCAGTTACCGGCGCTTATTATATGATTAATATTGTATTTACGGCACCTGTTACAGAATTTCTATATAACGGAAACCGCGATGCGCTTTATGCCGATATGGGATATTCCGATGCTAAGACCCTTCCACTTGAAAACAAACCACTCGCAAAACCATTTGATTTAACACCTTTTTTAAATCAGACACAACAGAGGTGGAACAACTCAAAAATCACTCGTGTAACACTTCAAAATTACGGCGATCAAAGCATGACCGTTAGCCTTGAAGGCCAAGTACACAACTCGACGAAACTAACCGGAAACGGCAAAATTGTCTTTGATGTTAAAACCGCAGCTGTAATCGAAGAGAAGCAACCGATGGATGATGCATCTTATAGCGAAATCGTCAAGAGTTTGCTATACAAATTACACTTTGGAAACTATGGCGGATATGCCTTAAAAATACTTTACTTTTTAGTGGGTATAGCCAGTTGTTTCGTCATTATTTCAGGCGTTATGATTTGGTTGATTGCCAGAGACCGCAAAAACATCCCGCTTAAAAAACGTCTATTTAACGAATGGTTGGTTCATATTTACTTAGCAGTATGTTTAAGTATGTATCCGATGACTGCACTGATTTTTGTTGCTGTAAAGCTTATTCATCCGGCAGGTCAAAGTTTTATTTATCATTTTTACTTTTGGGGTTGGTTGTTGTTTTCGCTGTATTTCATTATACGAAAAAACAATTTTATCACTACTAGAGACACCTTATTACTTGGTAGTATTTTTGGCTTTTGCATTCCAACAACCAATGGTATTATGACTTCAAACTGGTTTTGGATTAGTTATGCAAAAGGATACGACGATTTATTATTTGTCGATTTATTCTGGTTACTTCTATCTACTACAACCTTTATAAGTTGGTTATTAATGATGCGAAAACACAGAAAAAAAATTAAGTAAATACAAAAAAGCGGAACTACTAGTAATTCCGCTTTTTTAAAACTTGGATTGTAAACTATTTGTCATCTTTCTTTTGTGTCTACAATACTTATTTTTTATAGAAATCGGGTTCTAAGAAAGCCGGGTTAGGATATTTATAAAATCCTTGTCCTTCGGCAACACCTAACTTTCCAGTATCAATAAAATGTTCTTTTATGTAGGCAACCACCTTTTCATCCCAAGGTTTTTTTGATTTTTCAGCTTTCATTTTATGGATATTATAAACGGTATTTAATCCCACGGTGTCAAATATTGCTCCAGGTCCTACAGTAGCCCCAGTACCAATAACCCATGCTTTATCAATACTTTCAATATCGGCAACTTCTTTGACAATTAAATCCATTGCCGCACCTAATAAAGGTACCAACAAGGAGTTTAAAAGATATCCTGATTGTTCTTTATGCAATTCTAAAGGAATCATACCAATGCTTCTAGCAAAGCCTACGATTTCTTTAAAAACCGCAGCATCAGTTCCATCATGCCCCATAATCTCCGCTGTATTGTTTTTCCAAATTTCATTGGCAAAATGTAAGGCTAAGAATTTTTTTGGACGTCCTGTAGCAGCAGCAAAAGTACTTGGTAACAAAGTAGATGTATTGGTAGCAAAAATGGTTTTTGCAGGAGCAACTGCTTTTAATTGTTTATAAAAATCCAATTTAATTTCGGGATTTTCCGGTACCGATTCGATCACTAAATCCACGTCATCCACTGCATTTTCTAAATCTGTAAAGAAGGTGATGCGGTTATACGCTGCATCTACTTGTTGTTGTGTTGCATTCAAATCTTGTTTATAATTATCCTTTAGCTTAGTCAATCTTTCCTTGGCAAAAGCAATCGACTTCTGATTGATATCATAAACGTGAACCTCATAACCGTGAAAAGCAATCTGAAAAGCAATCTGTGACCCCAATACACCGCTACCTGCGGCCAATATCTTTTTAAAAACCATACGTTGTAAAATATTAATTATTAATTCCGAAACAAGGCTACCACTAACTATATAGCCATTCTTTCAATATATAAAAATTAAACCCGAAAAACAAATAATTAACTGTTATTTAGCTATTTAGAAACAAAATACCCTAATTCACTAACCAAAAAAGTCTCGCATTTAGCGAGACTTTAAAATAGTTTACTATCAGGTTATTTTTTTAATACATAATGCTCCGCCAAAGGACCTTCTATCTTTTTTCCTTCAATATCCAATTGGGTAAGCGTATTTTCTCCCGCAAAAAATCGGGTATTTGGTTGTCCATCTTGTGCAGAATTTTTTAAAGTAATCGTATTTACCTTAATCTCCCATACACCATTTTCAACAAACTCTTTGTCCCCTTTCTTTTCGGTTAAATACAAGGTGGTAACCTTATAACTGTTATCAGCATTTAGTTCAACGGTCGTTTCTATACCTTCACAATCCGCACAAGGTAAAGTCCCTTTATAAATTCCAACGATATCCAGTGCATTTTCTGCATTATGCATATCGACTACTTCCGTATTAGTAGGAGTCAGCGAATCGACCTCACCGACATTTCCATCCTTTTTTGATGAAGTACAAGAAACCAACATAAAAGTCAAAACAGCCGATACAACAAATAATCTTTTCATATATTTTATTTTTAAATTAAACAGACTCATTAGTGATGACTCCTCTTTACTATATCTAAATAACAAACTCCTTTCAGAGCTCGTATTAAAGTAAGTCTCTTTATAAAACATCAAAAATAGTGCCTAATAAAAACGAGCGACTCTTTCTAAAAATACGTTCTTTAAAAACCTAGGTAATTGCGGCTCTTTCTGCTCTTCTATCGGTCTCTGAACTGGTTTCGGATTTTCCGTGTTTCCAATACGAGTAGGCTTGCAATTCCGCAGCAGTCCATTGGTGTTCCTTTCTCAAAAGAGTTCTAATTTCCTTAACCGAAGTAAACTCTGCCGCAACATATGCAAACTTAGAGGCTTCGCTTAAATCCTTAACAATTTGCTCTACCTCAGTAGTCAACATACTGTTTTCACCCGGTGTAGGATTAATAAGCCATTTTATTTCAACTTGAGATCCGGTTTCGAGTTGCTGTATGTCTTCTACAGTCTCCACTTCTATAAAAGCGATTCCACGGGCCGTTTTAGGCAAATCTTCTAAAATAGCACCCAATACCGGAATAGCCGTAGCATCTCCCACAAGCAAATACCAGTCTGCTTTCTCGTATAAAGTCTGGGGTTCTTTTCTCATAACCACTCCCAATTCTGCCCCAATGGGCGCATGAATTGCCCAAGCCGAAGCTGGTCCTTCATCACCATGTGCTACAAAATCTATATAGATTTCATTTTTTTCTAGATTAATCCCCCGATGTGTATAGGTTCTACGTAGAGGGGTTAATTCTGCAGCAACGGGTATCCAGTCCATCTTTTCTGAATCAAACTCCGGTAAATAAACCTTGTCTAAGCCATCCGGAGCAATAAATATTTTATTGTTAACTCCTATAGTAGTATTTTTATATTCACTAACAAATTCGTTTTCCAAGGTAATTCTAATATAATTTGGAGTGAGATATGTTCTGTTTTTTAAGTAAAACACTCTTGCAATTAAGTCTGTCTTTACGGCCATATACTGATATTTCAAGAAATTTTCTAACGAGAAATTTCTAATTATTTAAAATCAAATATAGCTATTTAGAACGATTAAAAATAGCAATTAACAAATATTTAGTCCACTTTATTGGGCAAGCTACCCAAAATAGCAGGTCAAATCGCTAAAAACAAACAAGTCGTTCCTAAAGTCGTCTCCTATTTTTAGCAGAAAAACCTTCCAAGCTGCTAGATTAATTCCTATTTTTGCAAAAACAAATCGACGATGTTAATTATAGGAATAGCAGGAGGTACAGGAAGTGGAAAAACCACCGTAGTACATCAGATAATGAATGAATTACCCGGAGCAGAAGTAGGCATTATTTCTCAAGACTCATATTATAAAGCCACGGATAATTTAAATTTTGATGAGCGTGCTTTGATCAATTTTGACCACCCTCGATCTATTGATTTCAATCTATTAACAGAACATTTAAAAGAGCTCAAAGCTGGGAACAGTATTAATCAACCGGTCTATTCCTTTGTTAAGCACAACAGAACAGACGATTATGTACTTACCCATCCGAGAAAGGTGATGATTGTTGAAGGAATCCTTATATTAGCCAATCAGGAATTGAGAGACATCTTTGATATTAAGATATTTGTGCATACGGACTCAGACGAGCGTTTGATCCGTCGTTTAAAACGCGACATAGCGGATAGAGGCCGTGACATGGAAGAGGTATTAAATCGTTATCAGACCACTTTAAAGCCGATGCATGAACAATTTATTGAACCGTCTAAGGCATTTGCAGATATCATTATACCTTATGACACTTATAATACCGTTGCCATTGATATGGTTCGAACAGTGATCAACCAAAAAATAGCCTACTAACTATGGAGGAAGAAATCGAAAAAAAGAAGAGAAAATTCCAATTCCCCAAATTGCTGAGAAATCGCTTTTTTCTGGTAGGTCTTTTTTTTATCATTTGGATGCTTTTTATCGATAATTACTCGTTTTTAGAACATCGTGTTCTCAACAAGATTACCGATGATCTCGAAAACAATAAAACGTATTTTCAAGATGAGATAATCCGTGACCAAAGAGCTATAAAGCTATTAAAAAACGGTGAGGCTACGGAAAAATATGCCCGAGAAAAGTATTATATGAAGCGCGACAATGAAGATATTTATATCATAGAGTTTGACAGTTTAAATACTGCCACAACTCCATAAAATTACCCTTATGACGAAAAAATTATTTGAAGATTTTGAAAAAGTTTCTTCTAAAGAGTGGAAAAATCTGATTCAATACGAACTCAAAGGAGCCGACTATAACGACACTTTGGTTTGGGAAAGTCTGGAAGGAATAAAAGTACGTCCCTTTTACCATTTTGACGATACGCAAATACCGCAGCCGATACCAACATCGATATCGAATTTTAGCATTCTCCAAGATATCTTTGTTTTTGATGTGGATAAATCGATTTCAAGAGCGTTAAAAACCTTAGAACGTGGAGCGGAAGTACTGCGTTTTACTGTCGAAGATAAAAGTCTTAATCTGGAGTTGTTGCTGGCATCCTTACCTATAGAAACCGTAGAAATCTTTTTGTCTTTAGGTTTTTTAGATTTGGAATACATTCAAAAAATTAATGCAATTGCTATAAACCGCAACGCAACGATTTGGATTCAAGTAGATCCTATTGCCCAATTGGCAAAAGATGGTAACTGGTATTCCAATCTTGACCGTGATTTTAAAATTTTAAACAACTTATACCAAACCAACTTAAAGGTCCATCTACTCAGCGTTGATAGTTCTTTATATCAGAACGCAGGTGCTAATATGGTGCAGCAAATAGCATACACCTTAGCCCATGCCAACGAATATTTGAATCGTATAGAAAACAACCCTGGTCCGTTATTAATTGAAGTAGCTGTGGGTACTAATTACTTCTTTGAGATTGCCAAATTGCGCGCCTTGCGTTGGTTGCTTCAGCTAGTTGGAAAAGAGTATCAAGCCGATTTTAGCTTTAAAATATTAGCCTCCCCTACCAAGCGCAATAAAACCATCTACGATTATAACGTCAATATGTTGCGCACCACTACAGAATGTATGAGTGCTATATTAGGTGGCGCAGATGTAGTGACCAACTTACCTTATGATGCCTTATACCATAAAGACAATGAATTTGGCGATCGCATTGCGCGAAATCAATTATTGATTTTAAAGCAAGAGAGTTACTTTGACATTGTAGATAATCCGGCTGAAGGTTCGTATTATATTGAAAACCTAACCCAACAATTAGCGGAGAAAGCCTTAGAATTATTTAAGGACATTGAAGCTAATGGAGGATTTATTACACAACTTATTGAAGGTACGGTACAACGTAAAATCAATGAAAGTGCTCAGAAGGAACAAACGCTATTTGACAGCGGTAAGGAAACCCTTTTAGGAACCAATAAATATCCCAATCCTCAAGATAAAATGGCTCATGATTTAGAGCTATTCCCGTTTGTAAAATCCAATCCACGTAAAACCTTAATCGTACCTATTATCGAGAGGCGATTAGCTGAGAATCTGGAACAGCAACGATTGGAAGCTGAAAAAAACAACGCGCAATAAGGACTAACTATGAGAAAGAATTTACAACACTTACAACTGGATGTTTTACCAGCAGGAGAATCGGTTTCGTCCGCTTTTACTACAGCTGAAGGCATTGAAGTTAAAGAAAAATATACGTCGCAAGACATCGAAAATCTCGAACACATAGGTTTTGCCGCTGGATTTGCTCCCAATTTAAGAGGTCCCTATGCAACCATGTATGTTCGCAGACCGTGGACAGTACGTCAATATGCAGGATTTTCTACAGCAGAAGAAAGTAATGCTTTTTACAGGCGAAATTTGGCCGCAGGTCAAAAAGGACTATCGGTCGCTTTTGATTTGGCAACACATCGCGGTTATGATTCCGATCATGAACGGGTAGTGGGCGACGTTGGAAAAGCAGGAGTCGCTATAGACAGTGTTGAGGATATGAAGATTTTATTCGATCAAATTCCACTAGATGAAATGTCTGTTTCGATGACGATGAATGGTGCCGTTTTACCGATAATGGCTTTCTATATAGTTGCGGCAATTGAACAAGGAGTGGATCCAAAATTGTTGTCTGGTACTATTCAAAATGATATTTTAAAAGAATTCATGGTTCGAAATACTTATATATATCCGCCTACACCTTCGATGAAGATAATTGCGGATATCTTTGAGTACACCAGTAGAAATATGCCTAAATTCAATTCGATTTCGATTTCGGGTTATCATATGCAAGAAGCAGGTGCTACCGCAGACATTGAACTGGCCTATACATTAGCCGATGGTTTGGATTATATTCGAACAGGATTGGCAGCAGGGATGAAAATTGACGAATTTGCACCTCGTCTTTCATTCTTTTGGGCTATTGGTATGAATCACTTTATGGAAATTGCCAAAATGCGCGCCGGCAGAATGCTGTGGGCCAAATTACTATTACCATTTAATCCGAGCAGCGATAAATCTCTGGCCTTGAGAACACATTGTCAAACTTCGGGATGGAGTTTAACTGAACAAGACCCCTTTAACAATGTGGCTCGTACCTGTATAGAAGCTTCGGCTGCTGCTTTTGGAGGAACCCAGTCCTTACACACCAACGCTTTGGATGAGGCCATTGCTTTACCTACCGACTTTTCGGCACGTATTGCGAGAAATACACAAATTTTCTTACAAGAAGAAACCAAAATCACTAAAACAGTTGACCCTTGGGCAGGTAGTTTTTATGTAGAACACCTAACTCATGAAATTGCACATAAAGCTTGGGCATTAATTGAAGAGGTAGAAGCCTTAGGTGGTATGACTAAAGCTATCGAAGCAGGAATTCCTAAATTGAGAATCGAAGAGGCTGCGGCGCGCAAGCAAGCGCGTATTGATAGCGGTCAGGATACGATTGTAGGAGTTAACAAATACCGTTTAGAAAAAGAAGATCCCCTACATATTTTAGAAGTAGATAACGAAACGGTTAGAAAACAACAATTGGAACGTTTGGCGCATATCAAGGCCACACGAGACCCTGTAAAAGTAAAAGAATCTTTAGCAAAATTAACGGCAGCTGCCCAATCGGGAAAAGGCAATTTACTGGAGTTGGCCGTTGAAGCCGCAACACATCGCGCAACTTTGGGAGAGATAAGTGATGCACTTGAAGAAATTTTTGGTAGATTTAAGGCACAAATTAAATCCTTTAGCGGTGTGTATAGTAAAGAGATAAAAAATGATGCTAGTTTTGAAAAAGCAAAGGTTTTAGCAGATAAATTTGCTAAGATTGAAGGGCGTCGCCCGCGTATCATGATTGCCAAAATGGGGCAAGACGGACACGATCGCGGTGCTAAAGTAGTGGCAACGGGTTATGCTGATGTTGGCTTTGACGTGGATATAGGCCCCCTATTTCAGACACCTGCTGAGGCCGCTAAACAAGCGGTAGAAAATGACGTACATATTCTCGGTGTCTCGTCTTTAGCTGCTGGTCACAAAACTTTGGTACCTCAAGTTATTCAAGAATTAAAAAATTACGGAAGAGACGACATTATGGTCATAGTAGGCGGAGTTATTCCCGCTCAAGATTACCAATTTTTGTTTGATACTGGAGCAGTAGCTGTATTTGGTCCAGGTACCAAAATAAGTGAAGCCGCAATTACTATATTAGATATCTTAATCGGTGATGCCGAATAAACTTAAAACACCGATTCACATCGGTGTTTTTTTTTAAACCTACGCAACCGCTATAGATATAGTGAGATGGTTAACTAAAATCGCAATTTTACTTCTTTAGCCTACCTATCATAACCATGCTGTAACTGAAATAAACTATCTTTGCAAGATTCAATGATGCTTTTGATAAAAAGCCTACAATTAAATATATGACATTCGAAGAATTATCTCTAAATAAAAGTTTACAACGCGCCTTGATTGATCAAGGATATACCACACCTACTCCTATACAGGAAAAAGCTATTCCTATTATTTTAAAAGGGGAAGACTTGGTTGGTTGTGCACAAACCGGAACGGGAAAGACAGCAGCGTTTGCTATTCCTATTCTAAATCACTTGCACCACATGGTTGGTTCAAGCAAAAAAGCAAAAAAAGTTCGTGCTCTAATCGTTACGCCTACTCGTGAATTGGCTATTCAAATCGGAGAGAACTTTGAACAATACGGAAAATACACCAACTTAACTCAATTAACGATTTTCGGAGGGGTATCACAAGTCACTCAAGTCGATCAATTAAAAAAAGGAGTAGATATTTTAATCGCAACTCCAGGCCGTTTATTGGATTTAAACAAACAAGGATTCATCGATTTAGACGATTTGCATTTCTTGGTATTGGACGAAGCCGATCAAATGTTGGATATGGGCTTTATCAACGATGTTAAAAAAATCGTCAAATTAACGCCAGACAACAGACAAACCTTGCTGTTCTCTGCAACCATGCCTATGGCAATTAGAGAATTGGCAGACACCTTATTAAAATCTCCAAAATACGTTACGGTTTCACCGGTTTCTTCTACGGCAGAAACGGTTAAGCAAAAAATCTATTTTGTAAGTAAACTCAACAAGCGTAAACTGCTATATCACTTAATCAGTGAAGAAAATCTGTCGGGTGTGTTGGTATTTAGTAGAACCAAACACGGTGCGGACAATGTGGTAAAAGCCCTGAAAAAGCACGGTGTTAAAGCCGAAGCCATTCACGGAGACAAATCGCAATCGGCCAGACAGAGGGTACTTGAAAGTTTTAAGGCAAAAGAAACTACGGTATTGGTAGCAACAGATATTGCGGCACGTGGAATCGACATTGATCAATTACCTTATGTAATCAATTTTGATTTACCCAATGTTCCAGAGACCTATGTACACCGTATTGGTCGTACCGGTAGAGCTGGACATGAGGGAATCGCTCTTTCATTTTGTAGTGCTGATGAAAAACCGTATTGGAAGGATATTTTAAAGCTGACCAATGTTCATGTAAAAACAGTTGACAATCATCCTTTTCCCTATACAGACGAAGAGCTTAAGGAAGAAGCCCATTCTTCTGCAAATGCGAAGAAAAAACCTGCAAATCGCAGTGGTAGCAGACCGAATACGGCAGCAACTGAACCGAAAGCAGAAAAAAAACCCGCAGCAAAAAGCAGTCCGAAATCAAGAAAATCGGCCAGTTCAAAAGAAAATAAAAAACGTTGGTATTAACCAACGTTTTTTTTATGCCTTAACCCGATGAAGAATAGAGACACTAAGTGCCGTGTTGACTTCGCCTTTACCTTCAACTTTTATATTTTTATTGCGTAACCATTTCCGTATTATTTTCATCTATTACACGTAGCCAGCCATATATTCTAGAATTATCTATTTGCCACTTTCCCTCGAATTTCCTTAATGCATATCTTTCTCTTGTAGCCGCATTAGGCCCTGGATTCTGTTGAATAATCTCTATAGAATCTGTGTAAACTGCTGCAACTATGGCGACATGCCCAAACCTATTCCAAATAGTAGGACTGTAAACCAACAAATCGTCCGTTTCTGGTGGTAGTACACTCGGATTCTTAAATTGAAGAAGAGCTCTCTTTTTGTTGACCTCACCATCGGCAAGTTGCTGATCAAAAAAATCTTTCGCATTTCCATAACTGTCGGGCATTCTATGTTGAAAACGCTCAAAATAATAGCGTTTAACAAATTCTACACATTGGTATTCCAAACCTAGATTATAATTATCAACCGTGAGATTTCGCTTTCCTACATGGTTTACACCACCATTATAATATACTCGCACTCCTTTTAAACTATCTATAGCTTGTCCGATAACTTTATCGGGATTATAAAAATACGTTTTACGAATTTGAACACCAAATACAATTAATGCCCCAACCAAAACAAAAATCACCACTATTTTCTTTAATGACATTTTAATAGATTTAAAACCTAAACACTAAACTAGTACCTTTAATCATATTTTTAGGGTCAGATATAGTCTGTTGCTATATACCTCAATAAATCAAGCTAAAATCACCCCAGACTAAAACACCCTCTTTTATTTTTATAAGAATTTCCAAAGTTGGGTAATAGCAAAACAAACAAGGATTCCGTATATGATTGGAAGCACTGTAGCCACCAAAGTCCATTTCGCACTTTTGGTTTCTTTATAAATGGTATAAATTGTAGTACTGCAAGGATTGTGCAACAAACTAAACAGCATTAAATTGACCCCGGTTAAAGTAGTCCATCCCGCCTGATGTAAGATAGTGCCAATTTCCGCATCAGAAACCTCAAACATCACTCCCGCACCTGAACCCAAATTGGGATCACCGAGCGTCATTGCGGTCAACATCAATATAGTAGGTATTACAATTTCATTGGCTGGAATTGCCAATACATAGGCTAAAAGGATAACACCATTAAGTCCAATAATCATTGCTATAGGGTCCAGTGCATGAATCGTTACAACCGCTAAGCTATCTCCCCCTCCCAGGTGAATATTGCTAATAAGCCAAATAATAGCTCCAGCAGGAGCTGCAAAAACAACAGCTCTCCACAAAACGATGAGTGTTCTATCGATTAACGAAGTATAAACCGTTTGCCAAAACTTTGGAGGGCGGTATGGCGGTAGTTCTAAGGTAAAAAAGGAAGATGTTCCCTTAAGCATGGTTTTCGACAACAGCCAAGAAGTAAAAAAGGTAAACCCAATACCTAAAACCACGATACCAACTACAGCTAAAGTAGAAATGGTATGCGACAAATAAGGTGGGGCTAAAGCACCTATAAAAATGGTTCCAATAAGTATTTGCGTGGGCCAACGTCCGTTACACAACGAAAAATTATTGGTGATGATCGCTATTAATTTTTCACGAGGACTGTTGATGATTCTTGTTGCAACTACTCCAGCAGCATTACAGCCGAATCCCATACTCATGGTTAAGGCTTGCTTTCCGTGTGCACCAGCTTTTTTAAATATTCTGTCTAAATTAAAGGCAACTCGCGGTAAATACCCGAAGTCTTCTAATAAGGTAAACAAGGGAAAGAAAATCGCCATAGGCGGCAACATGACCGCAACCACCCAAGCCGTAGCCAAATAAACACCATCAATTAGAAAACCACTTAACCACCAAGGAAATTGCGCATAGGCTGCACCACTTTTTAAAAGGGGATAAACTTGGTCTAACAATAAATTAGACAGCATACTAGACGGGTAGTTTGACCCAACAATGGTGAGCCATAAAATAAGACCTAACAACAATAACATAATGGGAAAACCCCATATCTTGCTGGTTACAACATTGTCAATAGCACGATCTATTCGGAATGAGCGCGGATTTCCTGCTGTAGTCACCGTGCTCTTAACCACTTTAGCTACCTGAGAAAAAAGAGCTTCTGCTAAATTATCAGCATATTGCATTCCGAGCTCCTCGTTGTATGCTTTAGCTAAGGCAAAGGTCTCTAAAATAGAATCGGCATCAATAACTTCCGAAAAAGCACCACTTACTAATGCTCTTTTAATACTTTCATCATTTTGAATCAAACGCATAGCCAACCACGAAACACTTGGAAGATCGGGATCCAATGCTAACAATTTTTTCGATACAGCCTCAACAGCTCTTTGAGAAGCTACGGGAATTCCAAAAATAGGATTACTTTTAGGTGAGATTTTTCCTGTAGCGATTTGATCAATTGCCAACAATAGTTCTTGAATACCTTCTTTATTTCTGGCAGAAGTAGGGATAACAGGCACCCCTAAATCGCGCGATAATGCCCGAACATCAACATCTACACCATGACGAGTTGCCTCATCCATCAAGTTCAAACAAACGATGACCTTGGTCGTGATTTGTTGTATTTGAAGCACTAAACTCAAATGGCGATTCAATCGACCAGCATCTACTACAACAACTGTTACATCGGGCCTTCCAAACAGTATAAAATCCCGAGCAACCTCTTCGTCTTCCGAAGTGGATAACAAGGAATAAGTTCCCGGCAAATCAATCAATTTATATTGATGCTCACGGTAAGAAAAACTTCCCTCTGCTCGGGTAACCGTTTTTCCTGGCCAGTTACCTGTATGTTGTTTTAAGCCCGTTAAAGCATTGAAAATAGTGCTTTTTCCCGTATTGGGGTTTCCCGCTAGAGCTATAGTATAATCGTGTTTTCCCGATAAATCTCCCAATCGACGTAAATCAGAGGTCGTATTTAAGTCGCAACTATCACAAGCGGTTTTCATCATGATATCTTTTCTTCTAATTTCTCAATAATAATCATTTGCGCATCTTCCAATCGCAAAGAAATTAAAGTATTGTGAATATTGTAAGCTACCGGATCACGTAAAGGACTGATATTTTGAATTTCAATCGCCACTCCTTTGACAAATCCCAAATCCAGAAATCGCTGATGTACTTCTGGCAGACAGGCTTTCGAAATGGCAACGATACAGGCTTTCTCACCTTTTTTGAGATCGGATAGATTCATTACAATATTTTTTTGTTATTTAGTCTAACAAAAGTACAAAATTAGATTAATCTAAAAAATGGATTTATGTTTTAATTCACTTCCTTTTTTTAAAATAATAGCAAAGGTCAAAATGACAGTCCATCAATTGCTCCAATAAAAACATTCGTTATATAGTCTTAAAGCTTAAACAACTATATAACTACGAAAAACGAAACGCTAAAAAACCGCTGCAGATTAAAATCTACAGCGGTTCTATTTTATAGCTCTTTTTATCAAATCTAAAATCGTTGAACTGTTTTAAATCCAGTTTTATTCGTCATTTATTTTAATCAACACCTTCAAACCAAGTATTTATAAAACGAACAAAATCTCTTTGCTCTTGCTTTGGGAAATCAGCAAAGAAAGACACTTGGTAACCTCGATCTAATTGGTGCGTCGTAAATTCGTCAAGCATCAAGGGTCTGGAATGTATAATTCCCACCATTTTTTTTGCATCAAACAGCAAGACTATTCTAAAGCCTGGAGAAGGGTCCTCTATAGCATTCTCAAAATTGTAATAGGTTTGAAAGTTTTTATACTCAAAGGCATCCGAACTCAATTCGAAGTTTTTAATAAAAGTTTCCCAATGATTAAATGTTCTGTTGCTTTCCTTCAGCTCTTGAACCAGCCTGTTTTCGATTACCGTTTCTGGCTTGATTTTATCTTTAGCTATAGATCCAAACAGCATTGCAAAAGTATGAGCCCCTTGTCCGGTACTCACTTCATGTGTTTTTAAAACCCTGCCTATGGTATCCCCTGCACTAATCAAATAACGACCTTTTTCCATTGTCGTCAAATCAAACTCCTCTGGTTTTAAATCGGCATACACCATAATCTGAACCTGATTATTCTTTTCTGGGGTCGATTCAATTAAGGTATTATCATATAATTCAAATAGGGCACTTCCATCTGCTTCAGCCAAAACGGTAGCAGTCCCATTTATCCGTTCACTTATAATAGGTGATTCTTGCTGTAATGCTTTCGTTTGCGGCAGTGTTGTTTGACCAACTACGTCTTTAGGTTCTGATTTACAAGCTAAAGTAAGTACTAGTAGAGAATAGAGGTAATATTTCTTCATGATGATTCCAATAATGGGCTTCTGAGTTTCTTAGTGTGTTTTTCACGCGGCCAAATATAATTAAAAATCAGTATTTAATTGTAAACCATCCACATCACCCTAATCTATTCGACATCTTGTGCAAAAATAGTCAATTCAAAAGACCTTAAGACTCGAGAAATAGGCTATACATTTTTAAAAGCACTTTCAAACGGAATTCGATGCATCAAACTACGTCCTAAAGTTACTTCATCTGCATACTCCAACTCATCGCCAACTGCAATACCTCGAGCAATAGTCGAGGTCAATACCTGATATTCCTTCAGTTGTTTGTAAATGTAAAAATTAGTAGTATCCCCATCCATAGTCGAACTCAAAGCAAAAATCACTTCTCTTACTTTTCCCGATTTTACTTTTTCCAAAAGGGTAGCAATATTCAACTGGCTGGGCCCTACACCATCAATCGGTGATATTTTCCCACCCAATACGTGATAAGTTCCTTTATAAAGCTGGGTGTTCTCCAAAGCCATTACATCGCGAATATCCTCAACCACACAAATCGTCGAAGCATCTCTGCTTGGGTTAGCACAAATTTGACAAATTTCCACATCGGATATGGTGTGACATTTTTTACAAAACTTTATATCGTTGCGCATTTGAAGCAATGCTTGAGTCAGGTGAGTCGTTTGATCCGGGGCTTGCTTTAATAAATGCAAAACCAAACGCAAAGCAGTACGCTTTCCAATACCTGGAAGTTGCGACACTTCTTCTACTGCTTTTTCTAATAATTTTGAAGGGAATTCCATCTGGCAAAGATAGTAATTTCTACTTCTTGATCTATTTGCTTTAACAGCGAACTTTGTAAGGCGAAATTACTTATTTTTGATTTTTAATAAACAAAACCCCATGACTCCAATTACCATTATTAGCATTATTGTCATTTATTTCGGTTTCTTGATTTTCATTTCCCATTACATCAGTAACAAGGACAGTAGCAATGATGCATTTTTTATGGCTAATAAAAACTCTAAATGGTATTTAGTAGCATTTGGAATGATTGGAACAGCGCTTTCCGGAGTCACCTTTATATCAGTTCCTGGTGAAGTAGGTGCTCCAAGCGGCGAGCAGTTTAAGTACTTTCAATTTGTTTTGGGTAATGCCTTGGGTTTTATTATTACTGCAGCAGTTTTACTTCCATTATATTATAAATATAACTTAATTTCTATATACACTTATATTGAAAAGCGACTGGGACATTACAGTTATAAATCCGCAGCTACTATTTTCCTTGTAAGCAGAACAATCGGTTCGGCATTTCGACTTTATCTAGTGGTTATTGTATTGCAGCGCTATGTTTTTGACTATTTTGGTGTTCCTTTTTTCGCCACCGTACTTATTGCCTTATTACTAATTTATGCCTATACTTATAAAGGAGGATTAAAAACCATTATTGTAACCGATTCCCTTCAGACTTTTTTCCTAGTATCTTCAGTACTACTTACCATATACTTCATTTGTGATTCATTAGATTTATCACTCTGGCAAGCTTTTGAAACCGTGAAAGAAAGTCAATATTCCAAGATTTTTTTCTTTGAGGATTTCATAGGTAGTCGTTTCCATTTTGTCAAACAAATCATTGGAGGTATGTTTGTAACCATTGCAATGGTCGGTTTAGATCAAGATTTAATGCAAAAGAACCTCAGTTGCAAAAACATCAAAGAAGCGCAAAAAAACATGTACTCCTTTACGGCTATTTTCGTTATCATCAACTTATTCTTTTTAGGAGTAGGTGCCCTATTATACATCTATGCACAACAAAACGGTGTTGAAATCCCTTTAGATGCCGTAACTGGAAAACCTCGAACTGACCTGCTGTTTCCAGAAATAGCCTTCCATCATTTAAGCATTATTCCTTCAATAGTATTCTTACTCGGTCTAACCGCTGCAACCTTTGCTACAACAGATTCGGCTCTAACCGCATTAACCACGTCTTTTTGCATCGATTTCCTAAAAATGGACAAACCCGAACAAGCCAAGAATCCAAAAAATGTAACTTACCGCAAGTTGGTTCATTTTGGATTTTCAACCTTAATGTTGCTGGTGATTCTACTGTTTAATGCTATAAACGACGCATCGGTAGTCAGTATGATATTTAAGATTGCTTCTTACACTTATGGCCCCTTACTCGGTTTGTTTACTTTCAGTATACTCCTAAAAAACAAAACCGTTCGAGATACTTGGGTGCCACTAATATGTATTATCTCGCCTTTGGCTACTTACTTTATCAGTACCAACTCGAGTTATATACTGGGGAATTATGTATTCGACAGCGAATTAATTGTCGTAAATGGATTGATCACCTTTCTTTTACTACTGCTAATCAGCAAAAAGAAAACCGACTAATAACGGTCTTTACTCAGCATAATTAATGTACATGCTTCATCGTATTCGATATTGTTTTTTAATAATAACGAATAGAGAAAAGGATTCTCTGTACCCGGATTAAAGATAACTCGTTTGGGATTTAAACACAATATATAATCATAGAACTCTTCCTGAGACTTCCTGTTAATATACATATTGATGGTATCTATTCCAGTAAACTGCGGTTGAGTATTATGAATATATATTCCAAATACGACTCCCTGTTCCAAACCGATGGCTTCGACTGGATTATTACGATCTAACAACATCGAAATTGCTTTAAAGGAATATCGTTGTGGATCCAAAGATGCCCCTATAACCAATGACTTTTTCATGATTACCCTATTAGTTTCTAATCAAATTTACAAAATATTCTATATTTTTTAATTATTTATTTATAAAATTACTAATAAAATAACGTTAGCAATAAATTCAATCATATTTCATTTGTTTTTTATCAAAATAGTGTTTAAAAAGAAGGTACTCCAAACTCTTAATTTTCCTATGATAAGTATCATTTTAGGGTCTGTTTTTAGCTCGTATTTTTACTGTATAAAACATATTACAACATGAAAAAAATTATTTTTACTTTATTAAGTCTAATGCTTTTCTCTGGAAGCGTGATTGCACAAGAACAAAAGGAGACTACCGATTACAAAAAATGGATGGTACGCGCTCGTGGTGTAGGAGTTATCCCTAATGAGAGTGCAACAATTGGAACCATTGGCGGAGGAATTGATATTTCAAACAATTTTATTCCAGAACTAGACTTTACTTATTTCTTTACTAAAAACATTACTGCTGAGCTGATTTTAGGAACAACAAGACATACCGTAAACACTAAGTCCTCAAACCTTACTGCAGTTGGACTTCCCAACGGTGTTAATGTTGATTTGGGAAGTGTATGGCTTTTGCCTCCTACTTTGATGGCACAATATCACGTATATGCTGGAGATGTTTTTAAACCCTATGTTGGCGCCGGAGTGAATTACACTATATTTCACAGCGAAAAAGCTGGAGACGTGGTACACAATATAAAATACAAAAACAATTTTGGATATGCTTTCCAAATTGGGTTTGACATTGATATTAACGATACGTTTTTTATCAACCTCGATGTGAAAAAAATATTCCTTAAAACAGACGTAACAGTAGATGCTTCTAACTTAGCAGGGGGTCCTTTAGATATTCCTGCTGATGTAACTATAGATCCTTTACTGCTAGGTTTTGGTGTCGGAATGCGTTTCTAATTTTTTTTAAATAGATGTATTTTTTTTTGAAGCCACCCTTATGGGGTGGCTTTTTTTGCTCTGCAACAGCATTGCAAAGTTGTTCGATTTACAGCTCAATATGTTGTAATTGAAAACACAATGCCTAATTTTGTTTAGAACAAGAACAAGTTGCACAGTATATAAGCAATTTGATTATAAATAAAAATATTATGGCAACACATACACAACATAAAAATGATCACGACCACGATCACGACCACAATCACGATGAGTTAGACTTTGGAAATACAGAGCATACAAACGAAACCCCATGGAAAACTTATCTACCGGCTATCATCAGTTTTTTGTTTTTAGCTTCTGGAATTGCGATGGAGCAATTAGAAGTGGCTATTTTTCACAATCCGCTACGTTTAATTTGGTACATCGTCGCCTATCTATATGTTGGGCTACCCGTAAATATTCAAGCCTTTAAACAGATTAAAAGCGGCAATGTGTTTTCGGAATTCTTTTTAATGTCCATTGCTACCTTTGGAGCTTTTGCCATTGGAGAATATTCTGAAGGTGTTGCGGTGATGTTATTCTATTCCGTAGGAGAACTGTTCCAACATGCTTCTGTTGACAAAGCCAAACGGAGTATTAAAGCATTATTGGACGTACGTCCAGATGTAGTGACGGTATTGCGCAATAACAGTACTGCGGTCGTCAGTGCCAAATCCGTAGCAATCGGAGAAATCATCCAAATAAAACCGGGAGAAAAAGTTGGTCTAGACGGCATACTGCTGTCCACTACTGCTTCATTCAATACAGCCGCCCTAACAGGTGAAAGCAAACCCGACACCAAAAAAGCACAGGAAACTGTTTTGGCAGGAATGATTAACCTACAAACCGTCTGTGAAATTCAGGTTAGTGCAAAATTCGAGGATAGCAAACTCTCCAAAATACTAATTCTTATACAAGACGCTACAGCACGAAAATCAAAAACACAACAGTTTATATCAAAATTCGCAAAAGTATATACGCCCATTGTGGTTGTATTGGCTATACTGATTGCCTTTGCTCCTGCCCTATGGACTAATCCTTATGTATTTTCCGATTGGCTGTATCGCGCTCTAGTCTTTTTGGTTATTTCTTGCCCTTGTGCCTTAGTTATTTCAGTTCCTTTGGGATATTTCGGAGGAATCGGTCTTGCTTCTAAAAATGGTATCCTTTTTAAAGGCAGCAATTATCTAGATGTGATGACTCAAATCGACACAGTTGTTATGGATAAAACGGGAACATTAACCAAAGGTGTTTTCGAAGTTCAAAAAGTCAATGCCACACAAACCACTCAAGAAGAACTGTTAGCATATGCCGTTGCTCTAGAACGTCACTCTACTCACCCTATAGCTAGTGCAATCGTAACTTACGCCGATAAAAACAGTATGTTCGAAGCAGCTGAAATCGAAGAGATTCCCGGACACGGTCTAAAAGGACTAGTCAATGGAAAAATCGTTTTAGCCGGAAACAGCAAATTATTGGATAAATACAATGTTGCCTATCCAACAGAAATACATCAAATCGTTGAATCGATTGTTATCCTATCCATTGACCAAGTTTATGCTGGATATATTACCGTTGCAGATGAAATCAAAGAAGATGCATTTGACGCCATTGCAGAACTACATAAAATGGGTATCAAAACCATGATGCTGAGTGGAGATAAAGACAGTATAGTACAACAAGTAGCGAAACAACTAGGTATTGACAATGCTTATGGAAACCTGCTACCTGAAGACAAAGTAAGACATGTTGAAGACTTAAAAATGCAAGGTCATACCTTAGCTTTTACCGGTGATGGAATCAATGACGCTCCTGTTTTAGCCCTTGCAGATGCTGGTATTGCTATGGGGGGCTTGGGTAGTGATGCCGCCATAGAAACTGCCGATATTGTAATTCAAAACGACCAGCCTAGCAAAATACCAACCGCTATCAAAATTGGTAAAAAAACCAGACAAATCGTTTATCAGAATATCGTATTGGCCTTTGCTGTAAAAATTATAGTCTTAACCTTAGGAGCCACTGGAAACGCCACCTTATGGGAAGCAGTATTCGCCGATGTAGGAGTTGCCTTATTGGCCATACTCAATGCGGTCAGAATCCAAAACAGCAAGTTATAATCATGTCACCCCTACGGGGTTCTATAAAAACGATATATCATTATTATAATAATAACAATCCCGTTTTACGCATCATTTTTTATAATCATGTCACCCCTACGGGGTTCTACGAAAATGATATATCATTATGATAACAACAATCCCGTGTGACGCATCATCTACAATCATGTCACCCCTACGGGGTTCTAGGAAAACGATACATTAATATTGTTACAAAAATGCAATTTTATGTATTAGCAAAATCCCTATCGTTTCGTCTGCGACAAAACGATAGGGATTTTTTGTGCCGTGGAGCTGCGCTAGGGTTTTATGTATAATTCCGTATAATAAAACTCCGTACGGGTGACATGATTCTAAGGGCGGATACGCCTATGGGCCTATTCGCTTATAGGCAGAGAACCCCGGAGGGGTGACATAATTATAACAACATAGTTTTACGCATTAGCAAAATCCCTATCGTTTCGTCTGCGACAAAACGATAGGGATTTTTTGTGCCGTGGCGCTGCGTTAGGGTTTTATGTATAATTCCGTATAATAAAACCCCGGAGGGGTGAAATGATTATAAAAGCGGATACGCCTATGTGCCTATTCGCTTATGGGCAGAGAACCCCGTAGGGGTGAAATAATGCTAGACAATAAAATGTTGGTTATGGAAAACCCCGTGGGGGTGACATGATTCTAAGGGCGGATACGCCTATGGGCCTATTCGCTTATGAGCAGAGAACCCCGGAGGGGTGAAAGAATACTAGACAATAAGATGTTGGTTATGGAAAACCCCGTAGGGGTGAAATGATTATAAAGAGCGGATACGCCTACGTGCCTATTCGCTTATAGGCAGAGAACCCCCGTAGAGGTGAAATAATGCTAGACAATAAAATGTTGGTTATGGAAAACCCCGTGGGGGTGAAATGATTATAAAAGCGGATACGCCGATGTGCCTATTCGCTTATAGGCAGAGAACCCCGGAGAGGTGACATAATTATAACAACATAGTTTTACGCATTAGCAAAATCCCTATCATTTCGTCTGCGACAGTACGATAGGGATTTTGTGCCGTGGCGCTGCGCTAGGCTCTTTTATCGTATAATTCCTTAGAATAAAACCCCGTAGGGGTGACATGATTATAGAAAAACGAGGTATCGTTTTCGTAAACCCCGTAGGGGTGAAATGATTATAAACAAAAAACCCCTAGTCTGTGAAGACTAGGGGTTTTTAAAAGAAAGGCGACGAACCGAGGCCAAAGGCCGAACACGTCGCTCCGTTGTAAAACAAAAAACCCCTAGTCTGTGAAGACTAGGGGTTCTTAAAAGAAAGGCGACGACA
>NZ_JAHKRA010000027.1 GCF_019345525.1 Flavobacterium sp. NKUCC04_CG
TTATAGTTAATAGCTATATAAACGCCAGATATCCTGAAATCAAAGTATTTTTGTGTTATGTATTGTAGAATTCTATTTGCCACACGAAAGGATTCGTGCGGCAGCGGGGGATTTTTGAGGATGTTAATTTGAGCGGTTTCTCCAAGTAAGTATCCTACGGTAGTGCCTAATTCATCGACCAATCTTTTAACTACAGCAATGGATGGTTTTACTCTCTCGATAACTATCGTTTTCACTGCGTACAATACTTTTGAATTTTGCAGCATCTTTTCGACCTTATAAAAAATCCGTTAAGAAATCGCTGCAACGCAGCTGAAAAAAGATTTTGTGTCTGACCGCAGGGAGTTAAAATCTTTTAGGCGGAGTCAAGTGATTTTAGGAATTTTTTATAGTGTCTTGACTTTTTGCTTCGATAGATGGATGCCCGCCTCGGGCTCAAGACAAAATGAAGAGAATAGGTTATTAGCACAATCGAACTTTGAACGCAAAATTTTGTTTGAGCCTCGCTGGTGTTCGAGATCTCTCCGCTACCGCACGAAGAATTTAGCTACTGAGCTATCTGTTTAATTATCCTTTGAATCCGCAGTTATTTATATAGGCTTTTTTGAATTTGTTTTTTTCCCAGCTTTAAAATATTTGGAGTACCAAAGTAAACTGGGTATCCAACAACTAACTCCAATACCAACGGCTGCGACATTATATTGAAAGCAGCTAACTAATGAAGGAATAAAAGTGGAGAGCAGTATACAAAGTAAGCCACCGACTATTGCTTTCATACATTTAATGGTTGCTCCAGTGACTAAGCCTGCAAAACCGATCAAAAGCGTGCTACAGGTCAGGTGGATATCAGTATTGTAAATTTCGTTATTGATTGACCATATAGAGAGGCAAACACCAATCCCGGCCCAGCAATAAATCAACATGCGGGTGTTGTCTAGTAATTCTGAGGTTTTTTTTAGTTTTTTGAGACCATAAATAATAGTCAAGGCGGATCCTATTGGAAAGATAAAAAATAAAAAAGGACGAAGGGTTTCCAGTGGAGTGAGGGTTTTCGCGAAATAGTGCAGTACATAAAAAAGGCACAGTAAAGATCCCCATAAAATCAAATTAAAATAGGCCGTATCCGAACCTTCTACTCTGAAACTCTGATTTTCTTCAGAATTGATAGACTCCTTGTTCATAATTTTGCTAATTAAAGTTAATTATTAAATCTAGTGAGTCATTAATGCCTTTTCCCAAAAGGAAAACAAGGTGAAGTCTTTGAGATTGTAAAAGTTTATTTGTAGAAGTGACTTTGACCTACACCCGTTTATTTAAACGTTTTGGAGTTTGTTTTTTTTCTTAGAATAAAATTAAAATATTTTTTTTTATACACAAAATAATTTGATAAAAATTTAATTTTAACACAGCAAAAAAACTCCTGAAATAGGTTAGGACGAATAAAACACAAAATTAAACAAACAGAGTTGGTTTTTTGAATTTTAAAAACTGAAATTATTAAATATAAAGCTGTAATCGAGGTTATAGCTGGGAGAATTCGTGTTTTAAATTAAATCGCTTGGTTTGCTATTTTGCAACTGATGAAAGATATTCTTATTAAAATTTAATTTTTACAATATTACTATTTACAGAAAGCTGTTAGGCTTTCTGTAAATAGTAATATTGCTGTTTTATAGATAGCGCACGTGCGCATTTAATTTTATATTCTTAGAATAATCCATGTTTAATCTATCTTCGGTATGGATTTGTTGATTTCTTGCATCTTCAGTTGAAACAGCAAAGTAGCCATCGTGGTAGCCATTCCAGCCAAAATTACACCAAACATAACGCGTGAAGGCATTGTTTGGAATCCAATAACCATCGATAAGCCAGGAATGACCGATATTGGTATGAGAGTCGGTAGCTTGTATCCATACAACTCTTCCGTAGCTGAGGGATCTTTTAATGGTGTTAAAACTAAAGTTAGTTTGGCTATCTGCTCTCATGTTAAACCAATGCAATTGGTTTGCTGCATTTTTTTGACTGGTTCCTGTTCCTGTGCAACTGTAGTTAAGCTTTAATTTAGAACGGATGTCTGCAAACAATTCCATGGCCATGTTGGAAGCTTCAGAGGAGCTAGAGGCGTCTCTCGCGTTTTTTAGTGTGGCAAAATTGTATCTTGAATTACTAATGTGTGAGGGGGTGCTATAAACTACGGCTTGTGCAAATGCAGTAACTACGCATCCTGCATAATATCGGCCTCTAGCATCACTATTGTTTTGTAAGCAGGTTGCTAAAGGGTATTTTCCGTTATATGGATAGCCTTGTCCCCATTTTGTAGTTACGAGTGGTCTAACCGCTTCACTGTAGGGATATTGAACTATATACGGGCCATAGCCGGTATCTTGTTCTCGGTATATACTTTTCGGATTTTGGTTGATTGTTATAAGCGGTAGTTTGCGCTCTGTTTCACTAAGGGATAAATTTAATTGCTCGCTGATTTTGGTTAGGGCTGATTTCTTCAGTATTTGTTCGTTTTGCTTTCGGTAATAAATAGCTTGTTTTGCAAATCCTGTAGAAAGTAGGTGCATATGTTTCAATCCTATATTAAATAAAGTATCCTGTAAATCTCCGTGTGGTATAAAAGATATTACTTCTGGATAAAATTTATTGGCAGATACCACGGCGTAACCTGACTTTCCAAGTCCTATTTTGTAGTATTTAAATTGCTCCCCTGAAGCAGTCTCTTCGATTGTGCTGGTAACTTTTAGAGAAACATCATCGCTGTAATAATTATCTGATTGCTTTGCAAATTTACGTACTAATTCAATAGCATTTTCCGAGGTTGTATCACCAAATTTCAGTGCATGTATAACTGCTCTTTCATCGTCTGATAAATCCACATTGACCGTCATTTCTTCGTTTAGATGTTCAAAAACATCCATGTTGTTTTTGTCACATGAAAAAAATATGACAAAAGCAAAAATAAATAGTAGTTTTTTCATAAAAATTGTATTTTTGATTTATGTTTAAATTTAATCAAATTTTGGTATATGAAAAACTTATTTTACTTTTTAACATTAATGATTTATTTGCTTTTTGTGACAAGTTGTGATAAAAAAACTAATGATGATATACTCAATGAATGTCATTATCGCGATTTACCAAAAGCAGAGCATGTTTTTTTACAGGCGAAGGCCGATTCGGTATGGGTGAGATTGCCCAATAAGTATTTTGTTTTAAGTGCAATCGACAATCAGCATTTTTATGATGAAATCGAAAAAATCAAAGTCGGATTTACTTATGAAAAAGATTGGATTCAGCTACTGCATAAAGAAGATGATAATTACCTAATCAAGGTAACTGCTAATGATAACTCAGAAATAAGAAAGGTGCATTTGGTGTTTAGGAGCGCTATGTGTTTTTGGGAGTTCGATGTCGTTCAGTCAGGTGCTCTAAGTGAATTATAAACCTTTAATGAAAACATATTATGCATTGCGGTTCGGTATTCGTGCCGAAGTGGTGGGGTGTGTGATTGGTTTGCTATGCGGCGGTTAATAAAATGCTCGCTCTGTGTTGGGATTGTAGTGGTGTTATTGCTGATTTTTATTGAGTCGGTAAACAAGCTGAAAAAAAGCTCACTAAATAACGATTTCGATGGATAGTGTCAGATTTTTAATAGTTTAAAGAATCTTAAAGGGCAAAAAACTAAGCGCGGATTGATTCCGAGCTTAGCTTTTTGTTGTATTGTGATGGTTACTTGTTGTAAAGACTTATTTGCTTTCGAGTAATTTCTCCAACCGTGCCATCATCTCGTCTTTTTCTTGTAACATACGCTCGTATAAAGCAATTTTCTGATCGTGTAAGGCAATGATTTTTTCAACGGGATTGATGTTTTGTACATTAAAACCATTATTGTTCACAGCATTGTCAGAAAAATTACACGATATATTGTAAATCGCCTGTTCTTCATCAAAGTTTTGAAACGCTTCTACGGGGATTTTTAAAACGGCAGCGATTTGTTGTAACATCGGTACTTCGATCACTTCTTTTTGCTCGAGTAGGGAAATTTTCTTTTGGTTCCAATCGTCGCCCAAGTCGAAGGCGAGAATTTCTTGCTTAATCCCGAGCATTTCTCTAAAGCGCTTAACGTTTCTTCCTTGATGTATTTTGTGTTCCATAACAGTGTATTGATTAATCAAAGGCTCAAAGATAGAGCCATCGGTTGACAATTATAGGGGTAAAGTTAAAAAAATATCCGATAAATTATCCCTTTTTATGAATAATATATCCGTTGCGGCATAGTGCGAGTTAGCGATTTAATTCCGATGTAAAAAAGGAGCTCGAGGGTTGATTATAACATAAATTTTTTTATTTTTATAGGAAGATGATTGCAGTGAGGGTTTTTTGATTAAGCGTTTTTTTAGTTGTTAGTGTCTTGATGTTCAATGAAAATTCGTATAATTCATCCTTTTTGGTATAATATATCCGATCGGGCTTTTTCATTTTTGTAAAACTAAAACTTTATGATATGGACGATGACGGAAAAAACAAAAGCAATAGGAGTTTAGTCAAAACGGTCACTCGAGCAAAACGGGTATTTGAACTCGTTTTTGCAGATAATAATCAATTGCAAAACAACCTTTTTTTGCTGCTCAAAAACATCGATAATCCCGTTGTATCGGATTTGTTTGAACAATTCCCTAAACTGTTGCATCAGTACGATTTAAAGCACTTATTATCTGGTAAAATTGAAATAGCGTACACCCATACTCAAGAAGTGCAACAGGCTTGTTTGTTGGGGGTATTACAATCATTATTGTTGAGTGTACAACAATTGCTCGATACCGATAGTTTGGATTTTACTAAGGATCAAATCGATATCAAGATGATTCATTATATCGAAGCATCCATTCCCTTGTCCGATTTATCGCTACAATTAGGTCAACTTGTTCGCTTTGCTGTTGGAGGCTGGTATTACGACGCGTTTACCAAGCAATTTTCTACTGCCAATCACCAAGAAATACAGCGAGATATAGCACAACACCCATCCTTTGAGGTGATGTTGTGGTGGGGAACGATTCGGATTTTTTTGGATGCTTTAGAAAAGGTAAGTAACATAAGATGAAAGGATTTTTTAGAGGTCAGCAACAGTCGGATTCTACTGTTTTTTATTTCTTATAGTTTCTCTCTTGTTTTATTATATATAAAAAGATATATTTGAAAATTAACTAGAGAAACCGTCTAAAAGCGAACATATCTTTGGTATTTTGTGTATAATTAACTAATTTTATTTATAGCTACTATGAAAATAAATCATTTTGTATTTTTACTATTATCGAGTTCCATTATGCTTACCGGCTGTAAAGATGCTTTGCAAGAGAAAAAAGATTATTTGGATCTCCGTATTCCGATGCTTAAAAAGAATTTGACAGAGAAAGAATTTAATCAATTTATCGAAATCATGGAATTTGATGAAAAAGGGAATTTGTATGAAATGGATTATGAATTACTAGAAAAAGGAACGGGAGATAAGCACGATAGTGTACAGTATCGAATTAATGCCGATATGGTAGGAATTTATGGTGATATTACGATGGTAGATAGTTTGGGACTTGAAAAGCTTTTAACCCCAGATTTGGTGGTCTATAATACTATTGATGAGAAGAAAGTTAATATAGCTGATTTTACCAAGGGAAACACGATTTATATGATTACCTCTGTCAATTGTGGGCCCTGCGTTCAGTTTTCAAAAGAGGCTAACAAAATAGCAAGTGATCCAGCCAACAAAGACTTTCAGTTTGTGGCATTATTTGGTGATCCGATGATTCGTATTGAGAATTACAAAAAGGGTAAATTATACGAAAAATTAGGCCTGCTTGATGAGCATTGGCTCAGGTTTAGCAATGAGCAAAAAATCATTAATGAAATTAAACAAATGTACAAAGGCAAGCCTGGAAATATTGAAATAGGAAAAAGTTTTCCGGAATTGTATTATTACAAAAATGGGGAGTTTGTCAGAACGGAAGATGCACATCAATTGCAAGAAGTCATAAATGACTTAAAAAAGACTTTGGGTTCAAATGGACCAAAGTCTAATTATTAAATAAAATGACCCTAAAGTGAGGGGATGTATGGTTTTGGTAAAACTAACTAAGGTAGTGGTCAAAACCGTGTTGATCGTAAAAAACAGCTGTGTTGGTTTTGGCTATAGCTGAAATTCTTGCTTAAATAAAGGTTTTTAATTGGATTTTACAGTAAAAGGGTTTAAAAAGATATGGGCTACCTCAAAAAGATAGCCCATATAAATAGATTGTTGTATAGTAAGATAATATTTCATTGAAGTGATGAAATGGTGGTTTTAATTTATTTTTTCCAAGCGAATTTCCGATGTTTTTCCGATGTTTTCAACTATCATGATATAGCCTTTTTTAGCGGGTTGTATAGATAGTTCGCTACCGTCTTTAGACTTTAAATTAATTTTTTGTTCTGTAAAACTTCCGTCGATATTTGATACGATTCCCAAAACCCATTGTTTTTTACCGCCGCTCTCTGGTTTCTGTTTGTTGAAATAGAAGAATAAAAAGTTGTCGTCACCTAGGTCTTGGTAGCCAGAATAATCAAAAACACTAAAGTAATTAGCTATAGTACCTTGCATTTTTACACCATTTCGTACGCTTTTTGTACCTTTATCGATGCGTTTATACTGGAGCAAGTTCATGTTTTTATCTACCTCAAAAAGAATCATGTCGAATATTTTCACTCCTTCCATACCGTTCATAAATGCATTGCCTGATAAGGTTTTGTACTGTTCTGTAACAAACACGAGATTGCCATTAGATTTTAAACGGGCATCGTGAAGAAATAAATAACTGTTAGGTTCTCCTTTTTCATTGATGTAACCGTGTTCGTTTATGGATAGATGTGGCGCTAATTGGGTCCATTTAAAGAAATTTCTATTTAACTCCTTTCCTGTAGCAATCTCGTATTCCGATTTGGAAAATCCAATAATTTTCTTTTCATCTAAGAGGAAGGTTTTGGTGTCTTCGCTCATGATACGGTCCAAAAAGCTAACTTTTTCATTGGAATTTAGATAAACATCAATGGTAGATATATCTTTGGCTTGTATTCCTGCTGCTTTTTTTAATCCGTAAGGAGCAATTTCACTGATAAGTTTACCCGTTTCTTTGTCGAAAAACAGAAAAGAGTTGAACAGCTGTCCTTTTTTTAGTAAATCCTCATTTTTTGATCCGTGAAAGTAGCGTCTGCCGATGAGAACATCCGAATGGTTGGTATTGTTTAAAAAGGAAACCGCTTCATATTGCTTTTTTTCTCCAGAGGCGTTGTATGAGTAGGACCATAAGGGATTTAGCTGTGCATTGAAAAATTGAATTCCCTTAGCTCTAGACGGTGCAGTTGCATAGCCCATTTGGTTGATGTTGTGAAGGCCGGAGTCGCCATTGTTTTCTAGTGGGGTGTTCAAATGATATCCAAATGAATTCGGTCTAAAAGTGAAAACCGTACTTTTTTTAATTGACTTTGATTCTTCGGTATAGTCTTTTTCTAAACTTTCAGTTAAGACAAATGAATCCGAGAGTGAATTTTCGCGGATGTCTAATAGTCTGTATTTAGTGCGGACAATAGCTCCAATAGAAACAAAACGTTCGTCTATTTTAAAGGAAATATAACCGTCGCGATAAATACAACTAACGTCGATGAGCTTTCCATATGCGCCAAGTTTTTCAGTAAAATCCCCAGATAGTACTTTGTTTAAGTTTTTATCTAAAAGTACATATTCATACAAAAACTCTTTTTTGGCGATTTTATCTTTTTTAAAAATAAAGAAGTAACCGTAAATATCGTCTTCTTCTTTGTTGAATAACGGCTGACTTTCGATGAGTTCTCCCGTAGACAATTTCTGTAGTTCAACTACCTGACTGTATATTGCTGAACTCAATAGGAGTATTAAAAGTGAAAGTGTTTTTTTCATAATGTTTTTGTAAAAGTAATTTGGGATTAAATAGATTTATAAATGCTTTCTAAGTCTGATAAACTAAGATTGAAAATGAAACTGCTAAATAAGTTATAACTGTGGGTGTATTTTGCTACATTGACTTGACTGACAAATTTGTTGAGTTTGTACGTTTGTTTGGCTTCATAGATTTTTTGGAGATTTAAGCCAATCCAGTTTTTGACTTGGTCGTTGGGTTTTCTATTATAAAGTTTTAGTGCTTCATACAAGCTATTGCCGTAGTTTTTTAAAATGTATTCGTTTTGAATGTTTTGATAAATAGCGCTTTGTTGCCATAGTATAAATTCCTCTGACGAGCTGGTTTTTAATGTAGCGACTTGTTCGTATCCTTTGATTTCAGGTGCAAGTGATATTAGCTGTTCAATTCTAACATCAATATTGGGATGGCTGCGTAGGGAATCGGTATTGAATCGGGTGTTTTTTTGATAATGATATTGGTCAAACCTTTCCATTTTAAACCATTTGTCTTTGATTTGTACCTGAAAGGATTCCAGTATTTTGGTGTAGTCTTGTGGGGTTAAAGAATCGGATTCTATATCGGAATCTCTTAATTTCTCTAGTGATCTAGTAACTTGATGTGGATTTCGGTTGAGTCGGGAATAAAAAATATAACCCAGTGAGTCTGCTTGAGTTTCTCTTTTTCTACTTTCAGCGGAGTTGTTATAAATGATTTCTTTTAGCAAATTTTCTGCACTTGTTTTCCTACTGTATTTCTGTTTTTTTAATTTTTTAGTTTTGGCTATTAATTCCTCCGAGTTGTTGGATTGGACATATTTTGTTACCGATTTTAGTACATGATCTAGGGTTTGATGAGCCATTTCGTGACAGAGTATATACACCAATTGATCTTCGTTGTCTAAGGCATTTAGTAGATAATTGTAAATGACAATAGTGCCTTCACCTCGATTGTGAGCATTGGTTTGGCTTTCAATAGAAACCAAGAGGGATAGGTTTTTGGGAATTTCTGGATTTTCTTGCTGTATTGTTTTAGCGAGTGTGTTTAGATAGTCGTTAAAGGGTGTGCCGTATAAAATTTTATTTTGATCAATCTTTTGTTGAATTTCTTTATAGCTTTCTTCAAATACAGACTTGATTTCTTTGCTTTGTTTTTTATTTAGAGACTCATTCAATTGAGCAAAGAAGACTGTTTTTCGTTTATTATAATCGGCTTTTAAAATACTTTTCTGCACGGGACTGAGTGTATCTATTAGGGTTGGTTGTTGAGCACAGACCAAGGTATAACAGCACGTAAAAAAAAGGAGATAAGCAAATTTCATAAATAATAGCAAACTTTTGTGTATGTTGTGAAGTAACCTGTATCGATAGAAAATACAGAGATTAAAAAACTCCAATATTGGAACTTTTTTTGACCGACCGAAAATACATAGAAATAATTGTTTTGTCGAATTTTAAGATTAATTTTTGATAATTTTTTTAATCTCAGTAAGCTATTTGTTGTAAAATAGGATTTATTTTCGTTTATGTTTTAATATTATTTACAAATAAACGAAATGAGTTCGTTTATTTGTTTTTTAAATTTAGTTATATTTGAAATAAACAACAACATAGATGGAGTTAAGGACACAAACGCTTAGGGGGCAAATTATAGAAGACAGTGTTATATTAGAACGGATAGTAACCCTGCTTTTAAGTAATGTTTTTGAAATTGACGATATTGAAAACAGCAATTCTTTTCAGACTACGGCTAATGTTTTGAGTTTTCACGCCAAAACTTCCTTATTGTCCGATTTAAAGTATTTGCCGCTAGGACTCAAAGATAAGATTTCGATGTTATACCAAATCAGAAATAAGTTTGTTCACAATATGGATGTCAATTCGTTTACTGCATTTTTTGAAGTAAGCGGAAACGGTAAGAAAAAAGCGTTTTTAGGCTTTTATCCCGATAAAATCAGCGAAGTGGAAGATGAAAGTGAAGAACATCAATTTTCAATCATCTATAGCTTGTTGTTGGCCGAAGTATTGCATGACTTGGAAGTGATCAGCAATTTAATGGCTCGAAATCTTAAAAACGAAGTCCATAAAGATAGTTTGATGGAACGCATCAAAAGCGTTTTGGTAAATCAAGAAGACAACAATGTACTGGCTGAAATTCTAAACCTAAAACAAGAAATTTTGGAAACCTATCCCTCATTGAGTTTTCAAAATGAAAAGGAGAGAAAAGGAGAGGTTTAGGATGTAGTGATACCGAAATACTTTAGCGAAATTTAAGCTTTTGCGCTGCCCTAAAGCTTAGGATAATGCTATAGATTAAAAGGATAAAAAAAGGGTGGATCCCGAGCTGTTCTGCGTTAATATAAGTTTGTTTTAGGTATTCAATCATGGTGATAATCGGAATAACTTAGAGCTATCTTTTGAAAAAATACTAAGTCATTAGTTTTTAAGAATCGGAAGTGTCATAGAATAATCGGCTGTTGATATGGGAATGTTAGGGATGAGATTTTTTCAAAAACCTGGAGGGTCTGAATTTTACTTCTGGAAACCGAAATTTAGCATTATTTTCTCCTGACTTGTCCGTATTGTTTATACCGGAAAGCTGTTCGTTAATAGGGGGGGGTAATTACCGAAATTTTCAAGAAAAAGAATTAATTTTTGATTAATTTTTATTGAAAATTAAATTTAAAAAATTAGATATAACTTGTCATTTGAATTGTAAATAATTACTCGTGGAAAATAAACAAACCTTATTGTACTTTGACAATGAACAGCAAAAATATTTTTTGTCTGAAGAAGCTGCTAAGCACTTCAAATTTAAATTAGACACTCCTGTGGAAGTTTTTTCATTTGCAAATGAAATCAAAATACAACCTTTTATGGATGAAGATACCGTTTTGTATCATTATTGTTCATTTTCTGTTTTTTTAAGTATTATTGAAAATAAAAGCTTTTGGCTGACAAACCCACTTGAGTCAAATGATTCAGAAGAAATTAAATATTCCGTAAAAAGATTAAGTGAAATCTTTATTGAGCGATGTGAATTTGTGGAAAATGCAACCGAGGAAGAATTTAGTACCTATGTTTCTAATGAAATTCAGTCATGCTCATTAATTTCAGGCAGTGACATAAGCGTAGTAGAAGGTAAGGTAGATTTATTCTTTGACAATATTTCTCTTGAGGAAAAGAAACTTCAATTAATACAAGGAATTCGCGAAACGTCAAGACTCGTCCAGCAAGAGCTTAAGAAAGCGATTGAAGAAAGTAAAAACCCATACGTTTCTTGTTTTTCATTAGCGAAAGATAAACTTAGTCAGTGGCGTGGTTATGCTGATGATGGTCAGGGACTCGCTATCGGAATAACAGTAAAAAAGCTTCGGGAATGGGTAGATAAAACAGAAGGTCTTTCTTTTCAACCAATTGCCTATAGTTTAGTTGACCAGAGAAATATTTTAAATACAAATCTAGTGGAGTTCTTTGTGGATTCTAGTAAAATAAAACAATGGACTCATAAGATATTGCCTACTTTCAAGCCCGAAGGATTTAAAGAGGAAGAAGAATGGCGATTAATTTATTTTTCAGAAGGAAATACTAAACTAAGATTTAATTATCACAAAAGAGGTAACCAATTAGGGTGGCATTTTGTATTGCCTTTTGATTTTGATATGATTTCAAGTATAGTAATAGGACCTAAAAGTAAAATTCAACCCGTAGAAATAGCATTAGCCATGACCAAGAATGGTCTTCAAATTCTGGAATCTCAAATAGAAATTTCTAAACTTACATATCGATAATTTAAAATGAAGTTATCGAGTAAGAAATTGAGTGCAAAGTATTATGAGTGAATTAATTAATAGGTGATTACTTGTGATGTTTGCTGAGTAGTTACTTGGTACTGTGGATTTACTCTTTATGTGTTCTAGATAATTTTAGAAAGCGTCTGTCCCTTTCCCATTATATAAAAAATAAAAACCGTTTTTATTACGAACCGCATATAGAATCCTTCTTGTATAGATTGGTCAATATTTTTGTGTAAACACAACATTTAGGATTGATCCGTTGATCCCCGTTTTGGTGTTAATCTTATTTTGATTCTTACGTTATCGTAAATATTTGACAGCAAATTATATAAACAAAAAAAAGCTCCACATTACTGTGAAGCTTTCAAACCTTATGTGGTCCCACCTGGGCTCGAACCAGGGACCACCTGATTATGAGATATTTTAATTTTATTTATAAGTAGTTGTAAATATTTGATTTACTTGTTTATTTGTGGTTTGTTCTGCATTAAATCTGCATTAAATAATGCGAATTTAGTTTTGAATTTTCAGCCTCTGTATCTCTAAAAAAGGTTGTCTATGAACAATAATATTGAATAGTTTTATTGATGTAATGTTGATTTCGTATTCTATAATAGAAATTTTCATTATAGTTTCGCTATTCATGATTAATTAGTTTTATTATTAGTTAATTTGTAGATTAACAATTAAATAGTATTTTTAAATCATGAAATATAGTGGGGAGCTTGATATGCTTTTTACGTAATAAACAGGAAGAGTTTCGTGAAGAAACATTGTTATCGGCAAGCTTAATAGCTCCATAAAACAAGACTTAATTACAAGAATAAAATAAATGAAGATTTGATAATGGAAGAACTCACAGACAAACAAATTAAGACTCGTTGGGTTGGCATAAAGAAACAAATTAATGAACGACAACTTTTGGCATATAGAGTTGGTATTCCGCTTGAAAAATGGGATACTTATATGTATTCAAATCCAACTACTGAAGAAATAAATAGGATTTATTTTGCAATTCAGGACGACAGAAAAAATAAAACAGCAAGAATTAAAGACGGGTTATCCAAAATAGTGGGTTATAGAGAGTCTAAAGAGTTTAGTAGAAAAAGCGGGGTTTCAGACACGTCTATTCGCGATATAATAGAAGGAAAAAAGACAATGGCTGGTTACGACATAATCAATAGATTGGAACTTTTTTTAAACAGAGTATTGCCAGACTATGAATTATCAATTGAAAATCCATTGGCATTAAGAAGCTATTCACAAGATTATCTTAGCGAAATTGCTTCTGAAATTAATCGTGTTGCTGATGGTTTGAAACAATATTGTTTTAAACTTACTGAAATGGGAAGAAAACAAGAATTGGAAACTGGTTGGGATGGGAATAAGATTTCTCCATCAAAAAACATTGACTACTCGATAAATAATCTAGCTGAACTAAAGGAGAAAATTGATACATTTTGGAAAGTATATATCGAGAAAACAATTTAATTAAAATTTAAAAAACCTAATAGCTAATATGGGTTTTGCAATAGTAGGACAAAACTCACAACCGTTACATGCAATTTTAAAACAAACACCGTGAAGAACCCTAAATGGACTAGAGATGAAATTATACTAACTCTTAACATGTATTTTGAATTAGAATCAAGTAAATTTATCAGTTCTAATTCTCAAATTATTGAACTTTCTAAAATGCTAAATAAACTTCCAAGTTATTCTAGTGAACTTAGAAAAATAGATTTTAGGAATCCTAATGGAGTTGCAATGAAATTGAGTAATTTCACTGCAATCGATCCAAATAATCCAAGTAAAGGACTAAGTAGCTATTCTCAATTAGATAAAAAAACCTTTTTTGAATTTGCAGACAAATTACCTGAATTAAAGCGAATTTCATCACTAATTTTTGAATCTATAAATAATGAAGAAATTGCCAATAAGTTATATGAAATAGAAGAAGAGCTAGATGATTATGTGAAAGAGGGATATGAAGGTGAGATAATTTATAAACTTCATAAGTCGAGAGAGCGTGATAAGAAGCTAACAGAATCTAAAAAAGTAAAAGCCTTAAGAGACACAGGGAAACTAGAATGTGAAGTTTGTGAATTTGACTTTTACAAAACGTATGGAAAACTTGGAAAAGGATTTATTGAATGTCATCATACTGTTCAGCTATCCACTTACGAAACCAAGCAAAAAACGGAGTTGAAGGATTTAGCATTAGTTTGCTCAAATTGTCATAGAATGCTTCACCGAGATATTGGTAACATGTCAATTGAAAATTTAAAAAACAATATAAAAACCGCAGGCAACATAGATTTAGAGCAATGACTAGTTGACACTGTACTAAAACTTAAAAAAGCACTAAATTTACTAGTGCTTTTTTTGTTTTTTATCTCGTGGTATTTTTTTTGCTTTTTTTGTACATAAGCTAGAACACTAAACAGTCAAATGAAACTTCGCTTTATTTTATGACCTTAGACACTTTAAGAGATAGTGTCAATTTCACTAAAAAATGTTATACTGTTTTTTAATTCTGAAAAATTTGATTCATCAATGTTTTTTGTTAACCTATAACAAAAGCTATCATAAGTACATTGATTGATTAGTTTTTGTTGTTTTAAAAAAGTTTGTATAACTTCTAATAAATATTTACCCGGAATGTGGGTTAAACAATCATCTTTTGTAGTAAAATATATAGAGTACTCATTTAGAGATATAAAAAAATTATCTGTAGGATATTTTTCTATAAATTTTGATTTAACCTCTTTATAGAATGAAAATATTATGTCTGATTTGTAAGAGAAAGTTTTCAGTAAAGATAAATCTTTATTACTATTTAAAGAACGATATGTTACACCAAGTTTTTTATCGTTTATCATTATGAAGAAACGACTTAGTTTGTTTAAACAAATTAAATTAGATAATAGATCATCATAATTGAATTTATTATTGATATTTTCTTCATCCAATTTAGGGTAATCTTCAATAATAATTTCATAAAGTGCTTTTTTACTTATTAGTAAGTTCTCTATGCTATATCTGTTGAGATAAAATAAATTGTCATATTGCTCCTTTTTATTTAATAAATCATCAAAATCTTTGTCAATAATGTATATTTTTTTCTTATTGTTTTTACTTAAACGACATTGTTCAATGACTTTGTCTTTTCCATTAAGAGGAAATATTTTATTAAGTTGAATATCTGGAAAAAGATTCTTAAAGATATTAAAGTAATATCTTTCTTTATTTGTGTCTTCAATAAAAAAATCTATTTTATTAAATCCATCATAGACTAAATCCATCCCATTTAGGTATGAATCAGTATAACTAGGGAAGAAATCTGAATTTTGTTGCATTTCAATTAAAAAGGATGTATTGTGATTGCGTTATCACGTTTGTTATTTGCTAAAATAGGAGAGTGCGTTGCTAGAATAATCTGCTTATCATCTCCCATTACCTTTTCAAGTTGGCTGATAAAAGTATCTTGCCAGTGAATATGCAGAGATAATTCTGGTTCGTCAATTATAAAAACACTTCCCTTCTTTTCTGTAAAGCATATATAGCCTAATAGAATTATAATTTGTTCTTCTCCTGATGATAAAAATTTAATGTCATTAAGTTTGGTTAGAATTTTTTTATCATTTGATAGTGTATTAAAAAATATCTCAGAGGTATCTTCTTTGAAAAGAAGTTGCTTGTTAGAGTCATGAAAAAAATGATTAATGACTTCGACAAAAGTGTTTATTTTTCTTAAGCTTGAAATTGCTTTTATTTCAAATTTTTCAAATTCACCTAGAAGTGTAGATATTTTTTTAAATTGATTAGCATTTAATTGATAAAAGAGCTTAGCCAATTCATTATCAGGATTATCATTGTATTTTTCAACAACTTTCTCCAGTTTTGAAAAGTAAGAATTCACAATTTCAGAATGATTATCAGTAAAATGTTTTTTTTCGAACTTCTTAAAGTATTGGTATGTTCTTTCTTTTGTTTTTCGTATATCGTCTAAATTTATAAGGAACATATTTGCATTTATCAGATTACTCTCATCAATTGGTGCATCAAAGGCTGATAGCATAATTTGATTTTTAAGTATATCGGTTAAACGAAGTATACGGTTTTTACTAATTCTATATTCTCGATTTATTAACTCTTTTACTTTATGTAAAGGAGTTTTATCACTAACCATGTTATTAGAATCTTTGTTATGCTTAATGTGAGAATCTTCAATATATACATTATTATTAACTTCAGTATATAGATATCTATCTAGTCCGACTATGATAGGTTTTGCGATTTTTGATATTTCAGACCAAGTTTGAATTTCATTCTCATCAGGAGTCATACCATTGTAATGACGATATATAAAGTCATTATTTAAGTTTAAATTAATTAATTTTTGAGGTAATAGTTTTATTTTAAGAGGATTAAATATATGATTATCTTGAGATAAAAGGTAGGTTAGTTCTGTTTCATCTTTAGTACAATTAATAGTATATTTATGATTATCAGCAGTAAAATCTAAAATTATTTCATTAAATTTTGTAATACATAAATTGGATATTGAAGGTGTTAATAACCAGTTTATAATATTTAAAACACTAGTTTTTCCTGCGCCATTAATCCCTACTAACATTGTTATGTCTTTAAAGAAAGTAATGTCTTTATTGATATACCCATGGAGGTTTATTATTTGGAGTCTTTGTAATTTCATATTTTGAATATCTAATTTCGTAATCAAAGATAGCTAATTAAATAATAATCTAATTATTTTGTATTCTTAGTTTTGATGTAATTTTATTTTTTTGGGTTAAATATTGTAAAATAGTTGATTTTAATAAAGACACTTATAAGGAGCCTTCTCTTTGTCTTCTAACTAAAGTAGAGGTCTAAGTATTTGTTAAAAAACGATCTTATTTTTTAATAATATATCAATAGTGTTTTTTTTGACCTTTTTTCGGTAGAGTGTCAAGATATTTGGCACAATCAAATAGAATATCTTTGCCAACATACACAGTTAGCGAGATACTAACCTTTATTTAGATGTTTTCTACATTAAAGCAATTTAAAATATTTTCATATTTCTTTTAAATGACTTTAATGATTTGACTTCGATTTTAAGTTTTAAAGGATTTTTATTTGCTGGAGGACTTTTTTATAAAGCCCAGAATACTTGATTTATATTTTATTATAATTACTACAACTACGAACAGTAAAAGTGGCCAGAACTGAAAAATCATCTTAAAGTAATTGACTTGCTCTTTTACAACATCTTTAGTTTTTGATGATTTATAGAATTCCTTCTCTAAATCCAACATTTCTGCTTTTACACCTGAAGAAAAATACTGTTTATTCTGCTTTTTCTCTTGAGATAATTCTTCTTTTTTACTACGTGGATTATAATATTTCGTCCCCCCCTTAGTGACAACAATAGAGTCGGCTTGAAAATTATGTGATAAATAATACATATTTTCAACTATGTCATTATTGGCACATATTTTAATTTCTTCCGTCTTGAAAACAACTTCCTTTTCTTTGAGTTTAGAAACCGTTTCTTCTTTATGAACTTTTTTAGCTCCACAAGAAACTAAGAACGATATCAAGATGATAGGTATAATTAGTCTTTTCATTTTACTTGTTTTTATCGTACTTGTAAAGCATATCGCAAAGGAAGCAGGCTATTTCATCTATTTTGTCGTAAAACACTATCATATCGTTTTTATTAGTAATAAACCCTAATTCGACCAATATGGCTGTACCAGCCTTGTTCAGAATACCGATTGTTTTTCTAGGAGTCATTGAGGCTTTTATAACTCCTCTAGATTTAAGTCTAGTAATGCGTGCTAGCCCATCTAAAGTCTCTTTAGCCATATTAAGGCTGTCGGGTCCTGCATTATCACTAACAACTATTGTAATACCAGTTGCGCTTTCAGGTCCAGCATCTTGGTGCAAATCCATTATAACATCTCCTTTTACCGGTTTAATTCTACCTTGATAAATTGAGTTAGTCTCATGGTTCAAATCAGTTTCGAACTTTTGACCTCTAGCCTTTAATATTTCAGTCATTTTGTTTCTAAGTAAATTCATATTAATGAATTCTGTAGACCCACTTCCAACCGCCCCAGAATCTTTTTCATGATGCCCTGCTGACGGAAAACTCATCTCTTGTGCCATTATTCTTTTTTGTTTTTTAATTCCTCGATTAAATCTTTATTCTCGCGGATAAATTGAATGATTTCCGAGGGGTTGTTTTTAATTGCGATTCTAAACTTTTCATCTGCATTTTCTTTAACCGATTTCCATTCTGTATATACTAGAACTATAGCTCCAAAAATGCTTAATAAAGGCAATTGGAACAGGTTGAAATATGCCCAAATAGGATTCAAGAAATCGCCAAATAACATAAAAAACATGAAGCCAAGATACTGTACTGTTTTTTCGGATGTTCGTCTTAATCCGAAGCTGTGTGTTTTAAAAACACCTAACTTTTTTGATTTTTTTATACCAAAATACAGATCAATTCCTATAGCCAGTATTACAATAATCCAAGTCACAAAAACCACCGTGAATTGAGAAACTATGGATTCATAATTTTTATTTAGAAAGTCTATAATCATTTTTTCGTGTTATTTATAATCCTACAATTATTCCATTATTGACAGAAATCTGTCGGTCTCCTACTAAAAAAGAACCCGTAACACCATCGTTACCGTTAACAGAGATTCCTCCGTTACCTATTTTTAAATAACCTTTAAGTAAATCGATTCCTCCATTCTCAATCCTTATTTTTCCTTTATCTATAAAAATTGCTGGCATTTGAGATGAAGGCGATGTAACCCATAGTGCTCCTTTGAAGTTTTGTCCGGAATAAACTCCTTCACCTTTTACCCGTAAATAATGTGAAGAATCACCTGTACTGACCTGAAAATCTACAATATGATTAGTGCCCTGAATACAGTAATCTATCCCACCTATTTCCTTACACCAAACACCCGAATAGATATTTCGATCTCGAATAACAAATCCCTCCTTGTTAAATTTAAAGAGCTTTAAAAGTGCTATGTTTTGAGTCTCTGTAGAGGGGGGTGTTAGATTTTCATATTCTAATCCTGTGTTAATCTCAAACTCCCCAATGGTACCTGCTTTTGCATTGATTTTGCCATTAATACCATCTAAAACTAAATTGGGATTTGTTGGGCTTGGATTTTGGGAAACCAGTCGATTTTCCTTAAATATAAAACCCGCAAGATTGGCCTCCTCCGCAACAATAAGTTGCACAGCTAGTTGCTCTAGCGAATTGAGTTGTACATATTGATTAGTCGGATTTATCTGAGCAACAACATTATCATTCCCATCTTTTAATCTCCACCAAGAGGTCGTAGCCCGATGGTAGATATAATCGATGACATCTACATTGTTTCTGTGAGTTTCTCCAGTTCTCCATTCTCGTTGAATGGGTATGGCTCCCGGGCGACCTTGAGAACCGGATAATACTTTTGTAATGGAGATAGATTCCTCATATACAATTCCATCAGTAGCCGTAACAATAACTTTAAAGGTTTCTATCTGACTAACTTGATTGTTTGCGATAATAAAGCTTTGATTAGTTCCTACTAACGTCGTTCCTCTAAACCACTGATAAGTGTTTGCTACAATACCAAGATGAGTTGCCAATAAGGTTATAGTTGCAGGGCTTGCGCCCTGAAACTGATTACCCGTACTTTGTATTTTGATGAATTTAGGGACTTGTCTTAACCGAATACTTCTTGTTCCTCTTACCATTTTATTCGTATTTTATACTTCTGTTGCTTCAAAAAGAAGTGCTATTTCTCCACCTGCATCTGAAACTTGAGCTCCAGTTACAGTATAAGTTGCTCCCGTTCCTTTAGGCCCAAGCAAGGTACCGTCAATCTTGATTTTTTGATAAGCAAAAGTCCAATTTCCACTTGCAATTGTTGTGGTTCCCCGTAATACTACTTTTGGAATATATTTAACTTGTCCAGCTACTTCCAAATCATCTTCACTACCTTGAACGCCATACAGTAATTCTAGAGTATCGGTCTCATCACGAACCGATATTATTGCGGTTTTAACTTTTAAAGCATTTTCAAAGATATCGACAGAATACGTGTCATAAGTGGCGATGTCATCTGCCGTTAACGTAATTGTTTTTTGCGTTTTCCCAGTTAGTAGCATTCGATTATCTGCTACAGGATCGTTGGCTAAATCTAAGGCCGGGTCTAATGTTGTTTTAAACCATTGATACGTAATTCCCGTGGTTTGTGGAATCCCTCCCTTTTCCAAGATGGCTTCTAAGGTAACCGTGGGGTATAAAGCAGTAATTGCCGCACCACGCCCATTTTGGTCGATAATATAAGCTGTATAGGTGTTCGCACTAACATTTTCTTTACTTACTGATATCGCTGCATTGACCGCTGTTGTGTAACCTCCGGTATAAGCACTAGCTGTAAATTCAATCGAGCTTGTTGTAAGTAGGGCAGACATGATGTCTGCTTTGATTTTTAAAGCGGGTACTACCGTAGAACCTATACTATAAGTTGTTTTTTCAAATCGAGTGTCGGAATCGGCGATTTCTAAGCCATTGAATTTCCATTTAACAGCTGTCAGTCCAGTTGTTGATACAGGAGTATTACTCAAGCTTGTTAATACCTGCGCATAAACTGTACGGTTATTTGCGGGTGTTACCCAGCTTCCAATTACAACACCATCTTGATACTTTGCAACGAGTGGTTTATCTGCAATCAATCCTGTTGTTAAGCTATCTCCTTTTTTACTCAAAGAGATGGTTCTTTTACCTCTTACTAATTCCATGAGTCGATTGTTTTTAATGCCATTGGCGTTGATATTTCTGTATATTCGTCGGTTTTGTTACCGGTATTTTGCTCCCAAATGGTCAATAGATCACGCTTGAAGATTACAATTCCTTCGTGATTTTGGTAAGGGTGGTTCTCTGGGATTATTCCCAAATCAACCGCCGATTTTTCATTCATTATTACACACATCATATTCTATGGTTTTTGAGTTAAATCTTCGAAAACTTCAAAGTCGAGTTCTTTGTTTAGTGAATTAAGCTCCAAGAGTTTCGATATGGGTATTTTTACTTTAAATCCTTTGTATAAAAAGGCTCCATTGGTTTGTTTTAACCAACCTACAGAAAAATGAGCTTCTGCATTTTGAAGAATACCATCTGAAGTATTTAAAACTATTTCATATTCTATTTCTGCCAAATCCGGGTTTATTGTGTTTGGACCAATCAACTGCGGTTCATATATTGGATATTTCTTCATAAGTAAATAATCGCCTTTAAAAAGAGCCGTTGGTTTGACAGTCGGACGATAATTTAATGGCAGTTTCACTGTTGTTTTTGCTTCTATTTTCTTTTGACTAATTAAAGTTTGAAGGTCTAATTTTGAAGGAGACCAAGTGGAAGCAATTTCTCCTTCTTGAACTTTAACATGATGTAGGTAACATTTTTTATTTAATGCAGCAGCAGGAGAGCCTACGTACCATCTTAAAATAACTCGAGTTGCAGCTGCTTTAAAAGTATAATTTACGAAGTTGAACTCGGATGTTAAAACTGTACGTTTTTCTAAAGCAGTAGCACCGCCATGACCCTTAAAGATTACATCAAACTCATTTTTTAAAAAAAATGATATGGTATATTGCTCACCAATTTTCAGCCCGTTTATACTTTTTTCTAATCTAGCAGCTGCAGCGACGATCGTAATTTCTTTTTCATAGACAATTCCATTCACTTTTTGGATACCGTAAGAACCTACCCAATCGGTAAAACTACCATCTTGAAAAAGTGAATTGTTCTGTAAGTTTTCTGGATTATTTTCATATAACCCTCTCCAATCAACAACTTCTGGCTGAGCCTCCACCCAATCATCCTGTAATTGGTTAAGATGTGCAGAACAATCAGCAACTTCTACTTTAATGACGTCACCTTGCTTTGTGATAGCAGATGAGAGGACAAAGAGTTTATCCGTTTTACTGTTTAAGTATCCGTTTGAGTCTGTAATCTCAACGTTGTTTTTCGACCAATAATAAGCAGCGGCTAGTTTTTCAGGTCCTCGAAATAAATCTGCTTGACAAACCAATCCTTGATTGTTGATCGTCGGGTATAAATTATAGCCATAAGGAGCGCTTGTGTCAAGTAAAGTAGGAGCCGTGGCAATAGGGTTGGTAATAAGCACAAAGCTCTCTTGAAAGTTCACAATTCGTTTACTGATGGGTTCTAGATACTTTGCAGTGAATGTTACTGTTACGCTTTCCAAATCCGATATGTTCCGAAATATTTTTAACTGCCCTTTATCAATACCTTTTCCAATTTGAAACTCTCTATTGCTATCCAATATATCAGTAAAAATACCAGCTGAGGAAATCTTCCAAACAACATTGGTTAAATCAGCATTTACTAATCCGTTTTTGTAATTATGTGGGTCATTAATACCACATTCAACCAATAGAACCAAAGGGTCGATTCGCCTATCGGGTTCGAAAAATAAATTATTGGTGTCGTAGTTTTGACGTACAGAACCGGCTAATATTTTTGTGTTTTTGTAAGTGTTTAACGGCTTGACACATAAAAGTCACACTACCGGAATGAATGTTTTGGGTGAAATCTTCCGGGGTTAATTCTAAAATTGGATAGTTTTTATCCATTGACCAGATTTGGTCTGCATCCTGGTCTTCTTGGGTAGTACCCGATTCACGGAACCATTGCCAACTCACAACATCATTTGTATAATCTTTGAAATAGCGCATTACCGTAGGGACGAAAGTCGTATTCAAATTATCAGCATCTAAAAAATCACCGGCTGAGGAATCGATGAAAAGGGTAAGAGAGTCGGAGCCTAAGATTTCATCTACATTTTTATATGACAAACGAATATCTAAACCACCAACGACGGAAAAACATTTAGATGCTTTCTCAAATTTCAAAGAAATTGACTCACCAGGGCGTAAATAATAATCTTCAAAAGTGTACAACTTAATCGGTAGCTCCGCTTGTGCATTATGTATTATTGTAAGATAATCTGATCTGTTATTTCTTATCGAGACATTAAAACCATCTGGAAATTCTCCCGAAACATCGAAGCCGAAAACACCGTTTTTAACACCCTCTATACTTATATTACCTCCTATTATTTCAATGTTTCTATTAAGTTCTGAAATCTGAATAAATTTAGATTGCAAATCAATTTTAGTCCATTTATAGGATAATTTTGTTACAAAGTCAGCATCAGAATCAGACGACACACTTCGAATACCTTCATCTGACACATATACATATAGATATGGAAGATAGGCAGGTAACAATATTGGTCTCAAATAACCATCTGCATTTTCTTCACTAGAAAAAATATCAACCCCCCGCTACCGCACGAATCCTTTCGTGTGGTACGGATAAATATACACAAGAATGCTAGGTGCGAGTCTTCTATTAAATACAAAAACGCTCAATATAATTGAGCGTTTTGTGTTTATGAAAGATTTTTCTCTATTTTTATTCAGAGGAATAAAACAATCAAAATGAGTAGAAATTATAAATTTTGTAATCCTGAGGGTTTATACTTTG
>NZ_JAHKRA010000028.1 GCF_019345525.1 Flavobacterium sp. NKUCC04_CG
TTACAACGAAACAACCAGACTTGTAAAAAACAGTGAGTAAATCTGCTCCTTACAACAAGCCATCTAAGAGACAAAAAACAACACCGCTTTTTGCGCATACACAAAAAGCGGTCGTAAAACTGAGTTTACGACCGCTTTTAAAATTATTTCTTTGAACCGTTAGGACCTATATTATCCGTTTAAGACAACCAATAATTATAATAATTATGCACATCGTCACGTACAAATCCACAACGCGGATACAATTGATTTCCGATGTCGTTGGTTTTTTCCGTTTCGAGCAGCAAACCACAGGCCTGGGTTTCTTCACACCATTGTTTACATCGGTCAATTAATGCGACAGACAGTCCTTGTCCTCTATAATCCGGATGCACAAATAAGTCGCTCAACAACCATTGTTTTTGCAATTTACCGTAGTGAAACAATTTGTATAACTGAACAAATCCAACGGCATTATTATCGACCATTACCAAGAACACTTCCGATTCCATATTTTGAAAACGCTCTTTTAAAAAGGCTCTTCCACGTTCTAAATCGGACGGTTGTCGGTAAAAAATACGGTATAGATTGTACAAGGCAGCTGTTTGATCTAAATCTTCTAAACCCGCTTTTTTAATTTGAAACTTCATGATATTTATTTTTTGATTACTACCGCAAAATTAAAAGCAAGTTGGACTATATTTGTGTACCAGTTTTAACTTTTTAAGTAGTCCATATGTTTCCATTCGAAAGTCTTTTTAATTTGGATAAAAACAGCCGCAAGCCCCTTTATCAACAAATTGCCTTTAGCTTGAGCCAAGCTATTCAAAACGGAATTCTAAAACCGGGATCGACCTTGCCCAGCAGTAGGGAATTGTCGAAAACACTACAATTGCACCGCAAAACCATTGTTGCAGCTTATGAGGAACTACACAGTCAGGATTGGATTGCGATAGTACCCAGAAAAAAAACCATCGTTTCCGAGCGCATTCCCCTGCTACCACCAAAAAGCTGGCAGGCGGAAAAGTCGCTTTTACCTTATGAAAATGCGATGAATGCCGATTTTAAAAACGCAGCTACACCCCAATTAAGACCAGCGATTACGCGTGCTGAAATCATCATAGACGATGGGCGTCCAGATATCCGTATTTCGCCAATCGATTTGTTGTTAAAAACTTATAGATCGCTATTACTCCAAAGGTATGCACGCAAAAATATTGAGCAGAATATGGCACAAGGCACCTTGGTTTTGCGCTTAGAATTGGTCAATTACCTAGCCGTAAGTCGCGGACTCAACCTCACTATAGACAATTTACTAATAACTCATGGAGCACAGATGAGTATATATCTCAGTAGTCAATTGCTTTTAGATTCTCAATCAACCATAGTGGTGGGGACTCCAAACTACCCTATGGCCAATACAGTCTTTAGACAATCTGGAGCTCAACTCATCGAACTGACCGTTGATCAATGGGGTATAGATACCGACCAATTAGAAGTACTTTGCCAAACACAACGGATTACTGCCGTCTACGTAATACCACACCATCACTACCCTACTACAGTAACCCTGAGCACGGAGAGACGGATGCATTTATTGAATTTATCAAAACGTTATACGTTTGTCATCATAGAAGACGATTACGACTACGATTTCCACTACAGTTCGTCGCCTTATTTGCCGTTGGCCAGTGCACAACATCTGGGAAATATTATCTATATCGGTTCGTTTTCAAAGATTTTAGACCCCTCTTTACGCATTGGTTTTATGATTGCTCCCAAGAATTTTATAACGCAAGCTGTAGCTTTTAGAAAGATGATCGATATTGGTGGTGACGGCTATATGCAAGATGCACTGGCGGTTCTAATTGCTGATAGTGAACTAAAGCGCCATGTAAAAAAGGCTAAAAAAACCTATCAATTACGCAGAGAATACCTCACTCATTTGCTTAATACAGAACTGTATCCATATATAAGCTTTGACAATCCGTCGGGAGGTATGGCGATGTGGATCATTCTACATAGGGAAATTTCGGTACATAGCCTTCAAAAAAAAGCCTCAGAATTCCATTTGCAAATCAATGAAATCAACAAAACCCACAATGCGTTTCGCTTTGGGTTTGCCTCGTTAAACGAAAGAGAGCTAGACACAACTGTTGCTATTTTAAAAAAATGTTGTTTGCAATTGAATACTAAATAACAAAAAGGAATCTAGACTAGAGATTTGATGATTGATAAAGCTGTCTACTTTTAGTATTACTCCCTCAAAACGCTTAGCATCTTTAAGGATGCGGTATTTTAATGATTTCATAATACAAAAAATATTTAATCGCAAAGACACTTTAAGAAAGCGATAACAACAGCAACAGCACTTTTTTTTCTCAGCATGTAGCAGCAAAACACCTCCTATTAGCCGTCAGTATAAAAAAACATACTCCTCATCTTTAACTGAATATCTACTAAAACGCTATTCCCTAATAAAAAATTTCCAACATCCTTAGCCGAACTACACGCTCAGAAACCATAGATTTATTAAAAAACAGTATTTTAATCCATACAAACCACTAATACTAGTGATTAATTTCCTAAACAATACTAAAAACAAATCCATATGCAGCATATTGCATAAAATAAATATTAATAAGACTTATTTTTAACAATTCTTATTTTATAAATATGTATATTTGCATCAATTCTTAGAAAACATTATTAAAGATATAATAGATTGGATTGGTCGTCGATTCCTACATTGGAAAATAACAGAAGACAATAGGCTTGAAAAACCTGGTGTCAAATTGGCTAATCTATCTCGTTTTTTATTCATTCATTCAACATTTAAGAGGCCGTATCATAACTTGAGACGGCCTTTTTTTATGCAATAACTTCTCCGTAAAACATAAAATTCTTCGAGACTATACTATTTGTAGTCCTTTAATCCGGTTCTATTAGCGCTGAAAATATTTAATATTACAATTATATTTAAACTTTAACATATTGCACTAAAGCCTGATTTTGTTGGTTTCAACTGCATTTAATGTCAACTTTCCGTGGTATTTACACAAGGTGCCCTAGAGCTAAAACAATTAATTTTTTAAAGCTGCGTTATCACCTTAACCAAATAGAAAAACCAAACATTTTATTTCATTTTTAAGATAACAATAAGGATCCATTTTTATAACTAAACAAAATTAGGAGATATAATGTTTAATTTGTTTATTTGGCAACTGAAAAACAAATCAACAATACCATAAATGAAATCATATTCCATTGAAGAAATCAATCAAGTTCTAAAAGGCATTATCGTTGGCAATACCCTGCAAATGATAAAGGCTCCTGAGCAATTGGAACGCGCCTGTGATACTGAAATTTCATTCATCGGAAGCAAGAAATACGAACGTCTTTGGACCAGCTCCAAAGCTTGTGTAGCCGTTGTAAATGAAGATATTTCTATTTCACCAGGTGATAATCGCGCTTTTATCAAGGTAAAAAATGCCGATTTAGCCATGTCTCAAGTATTGGATTTATTCGCGCCTAGTAGTCCTCAATTTCATACAGAAATTCATCCAAATGCCGTGGTAGATCCTTTAGCCGTAATTGGAGAAGGTTCACGTATAGGAGCCGGTTGTTATATCGGTCCCAAGGTAGTTTTAGGAAAAGATGTTACCATTTATCCGAACGTAACTATTTTAGACGAGTGTACTATAGGTGACCGTACTGTATTGTGGTCTGGTACAACAATCAGAGAACGTTGTCATATTGGAAAAGACTGTATTATTCATCCCAATGCCAGCATTGGAGCAGATGGATTTGGTTTCCGACCTTGTCCCGAGCGTGGCTTGGTTAAAATTCCACAAATTGGAAATGTAATTATAGGCAATCACGTTGAAATTGGCGCCAATTCATGTGTCGATCGCGGAAAATTTAGTGCTACCATTATTGGAGACGGCTGTAAAATAGACAATTTAGTTCAAATTGGACACAATAGTGTATTGGGTCGTTTTTGTATTATGGCAGGAAATAGCGGTTTAGCCGGATCCGTAACCTTGGGCAATCAAGTTATGATAGGTGGAAGCGCCTCTATTAAAGATCATGTAACCATAGGAGATGGTGCTGTTATCGGTGCTGGATCAGGTGTAACAGGCGATGTTCAAGCCGGAAAAACCATGTTGGGTTATCCTGCTGTAGAAGCGCGTAACGCCTTAAAACAATGGGCAAAACTCAAACAATTAGTATCCAACTAAGATTCTTATAACCGAATTAATAAAAAAATCCTGCAGCTCCAAGCGCAGGATTTTTTATTATTTTTGAGTTTTACAAACGGTCACGTTTTACAAACGAATCAATTTACTTAAACATTCTCCAATTATATGAAAAAAATATACCTCATCAGTATTTGCTTACTCACTTGTGTTAGCCTATTTGCTCAGAATTCCAATGTATTTAAAATCGATAAAAACGACGACTTAATCATGGAAATGGTGTATGCTTTTCCGCATGAACTAAAAAACGACGGAATTACAGACGGCTATAAAGGCGACAATATACAAGGCAGCAGCTACGAACTAATCAATCCGCGTCAAGGCGATCGTTCACTAGATAAATATGCCGTTTTAAAGAACGCCAAAGCCGATGCTTTTTTGGTTCAAACCAACTGGAATATCGAAGTTGTTCGCCTAAACGAAAAAAAATCCGAAATTAAAGTGACCATAGAAAGCGCTTTGGATAATCGCAATAATCAAGTAGCTGGAACAAAAGTAAATTCAACTGGAGAATTTGAAAAAGAACTGCGACAATTTCTTGAAAGCGATTATCAAGTAGTACAAGAAGTTTATGAAACCACAGCGGATAGTACAGCAATCACGACCGATTATGCCGACTATACTTCCACGGCCGATTCCGAATTTAGTTTTGAGGAACCCGAAAAAAAAACCTCAGCCAATCTTAAAAAAATCATCCCAAATGGCAAAACCATTGCCTTTCCATTAAACGCTTCCTATTTTACCAAAAAAATAAATTCACAGCCCACTATTCACGAATTTGAAACAGCAGTCGACGGTAAATATTACAGTTGGAATCTCGATGAAAGCATCGGTCTATTGTATGTCAAAATGAAAAACGGCTTGGAATATTATAGTTTTTATACCTTAGACCAGAGCATAGTTACCGGTTTACCGTTTAATTTAGAAATGAATTACTCTTCTTTAGAATGGTGTTTACACGAATTTAAGGGCTATTTGCCCCAGTGGACACAAGTGGTTGAAGAAAATGACGACACCTACTTACAAGTCGAATTTAGCACTAAAGACCAATTTATACATCTGGAGTTTTTTACCGATTCTAAAAACTTAAAAACGGTTTTAATCGCAAACAAACCACTGAATTAATATAAAAAAGAAGGTTTTTAGCTTTAAAACTATAGTTTTATTTTTTGCCACATCCTATCGAGATCAAATTGAAGTACAAATAACAACGATTTAAACTCTAAAATGGGCTAAAAGAATACTTAACTCGTCTCACATTCACGGGCTTATATTTTTTTTTAGAATATTTTTTTCTAAACTTTTGTTCTAATTTCGCCGTAAACGCCTCAGTATATACCGCAAAAAAGTTTAAAGTTTAACAATTTATCAAAGTTTTAAATTATTTTAAATTTAACAACACATTGAGGTTTCAAATACGATAACCTCAACAGAGTTAAATTAATCATAAGAAAACCCGAAAAAATAATGTAAAAAATTACATTTGTACTTTATAATAATAATTTCTTACACCATGTATTCATCCTTAGTATTTCTTGGAGCAATAGCTCCTTCTGAACTTATTTTAGTTGTTGCATTTGTATTGTTGTTGTTTGGAGGTAAAAAAATCCCAGAATTGATGAAAGGTTTAGGAACCGGTATCAAGGAATTTAAAAATGCTACCAAAGAGAATGACAATCCAACTACAAAAACCGCCCCACAAGCTCAGGAAGAACAGCCCAAAGCAGAGTAGTTTTACTCTCTTCTATATCATAACGCGCTAAGAAATTAGCGCTTTCTTTTTTTATATTGAATTGTACACATAAAAAAACCCTCGCAAAATTTGCGAAGGTTTACTACAGCCCTTTTTAATTGTTGTTTTTCCCTTACTCTTCCCGATGTATTAAATCGAGGAATCACGAGCTATAAAGCTAGAAAATTAAAAACGGCTTTATCGTTGATTATCTGTTGGCATTTGCCGTCCAAAGTTTACCGTCTTTTGCGTAGGCAATCAATAATTTACTGTCGTCAATTTTAATGTAATGCGTGTCGTTTGAACCCACACTGATTACGCTATTGTCTCCTTTCTTTTCAAATTCCACTCCCGTAATATCTGGAATGTTGTCCGAAAATATAAAGTTGTAATTATTCCCTACTTTAACCACACGTACATTCCCGTCTGCCTTGTCGATATTTTCACCGTCTGTTACATAACTAATATGCCCTTTGTAGGTTCCAACAAACAAATCGTTGTCTGCAGGATCATCGTCTTTACTACAGGCTGCCATCACAAAAACAGTAACCAACAAGACTCCTAATACTTTAAAAATAGCTTTCATTGAATTTTTCATAATATATCTTTTAAGGTTACACTGAATAGAATTGCAAATCTAGTGCCAATAATAGTTCATTGCGTAAATATATGGATAAAAACATATAAAATGTGAAAAATATTAACTATTAATTTTAATTAACTATAAAATTTAGTCGTAAAATACCTCACTTTGTAGAAAGAATACACATCGAATACCAGTTGAATTACCAATATGCAAGGTTTTTACCACAACCCAAACAAGCATTGCTTACCTGATTTGAACACTAGGCTACAAAACACAGCATAAATCAAAAACTATTTCGCCTTTAGCCTAATTTTTAATCGCCCACTAACTAAAATACAGACCCAAAATCAAGCAGGTATTAAATTATATTCGCTGGAATGTGTACTACCATAAAAAAAACTTATATTTTTGGTCATCAACACCCAATAAAAAACTCATTATGACCTTTATTCCACAAACCGTTTTACTCAAAAACGGTCAAGAAATTACCTTAAGACCAGCTCGTGTTTCAGACGCTTTACCACTTATACAAACCATAAAAGCATATTTAGCCGATAGTGAATACATTCCGCAATCTCCCGAAGAATTCACCATGACTTTAGAACAGGAAGAAAACTGGATTCAGTCCTTTCTAGAAAAAGACAATTCGCTGCTAATTGTCGCCGAATTTGAAGGTCGTATCATTGGGAATATCGATATTAGCGGTCACCATCGAAGCATGATGCAACATACTGCTGTTATTGGTATGGGAATACTTAGTGACTGGAGAAACAGCGGCCTCGGCACGCAATTGATGCAACACGGTATTCGTTGGGCAAAAGAAAACCCCATATTAGAACTGCTTTGGTTACAGGTCTATACCGAAAATAAAATGGCTATTGCTCTGTATAAAAAAATGGGGTTTTTAGAAAATGGCATCATCAAAAATTTCTTTAATCACAGCAATCGGTATTACGACAATTTAACGATGAGTTTGTCGGTTAAGCAAAATACCATACTTTAAGGATGTTTAACAAACAGCACTAGACCCGAAGGGATCGTAAGTTTGCCCTTGGACTCAATAGATTGCTGGCATACCATTTAAACACCAAACAGAGGTCATCATACGCTACCAAAAACCAAGATTTGAAATTCGATTTACAATCACAGTTTTTGAAATTTTGTAAAACTGAAATTGACCTATATCCATAATGTCCGTTTCAATGGGGTCGTTTTATTCTTTCCAAACGCCCCCATTGAAATACAAACAAATTATAAGTTAGGCTATCCCTCTATTTCGATACATTGAAATCCTAAATTTTGCAATTGACTTACGATATCTTCCGACTGTACTCCACGAGCATCTACTCGCAAAATATTATCGCAGTCTTCTAAATCGAAGTTAATAACACTGTTGGGATAATGAGCCAATAAACTGCGCATGATGTGATTTCCTTGAATCAAATTAGAAACGTTGGTTTTAAAAATCCGAACCATAACTATAAAATTGTACTGTTGATATTAAAGATTATTTTTTATAAAAAGGATTAAAAGAAATACCGGCACTTAAATAAAAACTCGGTTTCGATGTGTTTTCGATAGCGTAGTTTTTAAATGACTTTTCCTTCTCAAAAATCCTTGAATTAAAGGTGTTTTGCATACCCGTTTTCAGTGTTGCAATAATTGAATGCCCCAAATTACGTTCGTAGGTAATACCCGAATTGATTTCCAATTGTCTCAATTCATACGTTTGCTTTGGAGTGCTGTACATATAAAAAGATGTGGTATTGAGCTGCGTGCCTAACGAAATTCTACTGTGATCAAACAAGGGCTTTCGCAACATGACCTTTTGAGGTAAGGCGATATCTAATACCCATTGGTTAAGGAATCTTCTTTCATAAGTAAAAACGGGTAAGATGGGAATTTCAACACTGGGTTCTAAAATAGCGATTACCCCTAGCGACATGGTGGTTTCAGCTGTATGTTTTAGAACCACTACGCCGGTTAAAAATCCCTTTACCCGTTCAAAGTGTTCTTCGCTACCATTTACGCTGATACTGGCATTAAAAATAGCGGTTTTTTGAAATAATCGTCTAAAATGACTTAGGTTTAATGAGGTACTGTGGTAGTGGAAATCTCCCGAAAAGGAATTAATTGCCAACGGTTGCTGCAAGTGGGCTTGCCCATTAAACGAAGTGTATTGGTAATATAATGAGGTTGACAATACCCATTGTTGTTTTTTATACAAATCAATATTGGCATTAAATCGAACCTGTTCCAATTGTTTTATCTTAATTTCTTGAGAAGTAGAACCGGTTGCCGATTTCAAAGTGGTTTTATAGGGAGAAAGTTGTTGGTATTCCAAATTTAAAACTCGAGTCGCAGGGAACTTATCTGCCAAAACCGTCTTTATTTTCTCGGTTAAACTGTCTTGCTTCTGACTATATCCACATACAGACAACAATACCAATATCAAACTAGTAAGTATTCTATGCATTTGTTTTGGTGTAGAATTAAATGATTTTTTGAATCGACGATTTATGAAAGTCAAACAGAAATATTTGTTCAAACAAATTCGTAAAGGCCGATAATTGCTTAGGCTCTATCGATACCGTCGTGTTGCGGTAATCGTCTTTCACAAAAATCAACCACAATTCGTTTAGCTTTCGTTCTAACTTGGTTTTTAACAACAGTTCTCTGGCTAAGTTTTTATGAAAGCTTTCGTTGAAAAAAGAATCCAATTCATAAAATACCAAACCCGATAAATTTTCTTTGATGTTGATGATATTTACCGACGAACTTAAACAATCGACCATCTCAATTTCTTCCGAATGATAACCACTTATAAACTTATTGATATCGATAAGCTGAATGAGTTTATCGTTTTTTTGCCGCGTTGTTAGCTTTGTTAACTCAGGCGTTTGCATCCATTTATGAAAGTCTAGTATCACGATTTTTCCTATTTAGTATCGCAAATGACACCTTTTATAGATCACGGAGCAAAACTATTCTACCAAAGCCCTTATTTATTATACCAAAACCGTTTGTAGCTTATTTCTTTTATTTGCATACAGCCAAGTGTTACCACTAAACACGGATAACTACTGACCTAAACTATTCTACCAAAGCCGCAATTTATTATACCAAAACCCTAAGTCCCCAGTCTTAATTCAATAAACAACAACTAAAAGCACTACTAAATACTGTAGTACCTAATTAGAAAACCGTAGTTTTACCGATTATACGTAAAATAAGAGGCACTCGATTATGGAACACAGCTTCAAATGCAATCCGTTTATTAATTTGCTGATCGAAAATCGCTTTCGCTTTTTTCGTCATACTGCCATATTAATCATACTCATCATCTTTATTTTAAATGCCAGAGACTGGCAAGAATATTCTGGAAATTATGAATATTATAGTTTGGCTACCGCCTACGTAGTCTTCGTTTCTATGTTTTATATCAATATGTATGTTTTAGTACCTCGTTTCTTTTTTAAATCGTACTACATCAGTTACCTCCTACTGGTTTTTGTTATGGTCGCTTTGGGAATTATACTGCTCAAATTGATAGCCGAGATTTATTTTGAACCCTTTCGACTGGTCGATAAAATACATTGGAAAAAACCCTCCAAAGAAATTATTTCCGCCACCGTATTTTTCTCTCCCTTTATAATAGCATCAACAACCCTAAAACTCTTTCAACGCTGGATAAAAGACAGCAATCGCATCGACGATTTAAAAAATCTAACGCTAAAAATGGAGCTAAACGAATTAAAAAATCAAATCAATCCGCATTTTTTATTCAATATGCTGAACAACGTTTCCTTTTTAGTAAAACAAAACCCGGAAAAAGCTTCTTTTACCATACATAAATTGTCGGAATTTCTGCGTTATCAACTTTATGAAAATAACCAAAATCACGTTTCTCTAGCCGCAGAATCAGAATTTCTTTCGAATTTTCTTAATCTCGAAAAGATTAGACGCGACAATTTTTCGTTTTCCATTGATAGTAAAATAGACGACAGCAAGAAAAAAAACATTATGGTTCCCCCCAATTTATTCACCACTTTTGTTGAAAATGCCATTAAACACAGTGTTATACTCGACGAAGGCCCTACTTTTATCCATATCTATTTTTATCTGGAAGGTAAAAAGTTACGGTTTAAATGCATTAACTCCAAAAGCGACGACGCCCGATTCCACAGCGGTTCCAATAGCAACGGTTTGGGATTGATCAATATTCAAAGACGCCTGGAGTTACTCTATAACAACGATTATGAGCTTATATTTGACAATCAAAAAGAAAAGTATACCGTTCAATTAACTCTACCGATATGATTTGCATTATCATTGACGACGAACCCATTGCAAGAGCAGGTTTAAAACTACTCATTGAAGAGATTTCGACCCTAGAAGTAGTGGCTAAATTTGCCAACGCACATGCTGCTATTGATTTTTTAATTAACAACAAGGTCGATTTGATTTTTGTCGATATTGAAATGCCCGGACTCAGCGGATTGGAATTTGTAGAAAAAATCAATCATAATACCCTTACCATTTTTACTACAGCCTATTCTCAATACGCTATTAAAAGCTATGAGTTACAAGCGATTGATTATTTGCTTAAACCCATTCATAAGGAACGCCTTCTACAAGCGATTGAGAAAGCGCAAACCTATTTGAATTACCAAAATTCCGCTACTTTACCCACAGCCGAAAACGAGGGCGAAAATTATATATTTATCAAATCGGAACGCAAGTTTTTTAAAGTACTTCATAGCGATATTCATTATATTGAAGGTCTAAAAGATTATTGTATTGTACATACATCACAACAAAAGTTAATTACAGCAATGAACTTGAAATCCATTTCCCAAAAGATGAAATCCAACGATTTTATTCGGGTCAGTAAATCTTATGTGATTAATATGCAACACATCACCTCTTTTGACAAACACAATGTGTATATGAATACCAAAGAAATTCCCATAGGCGACATCTACAAAAAACCGTTTTTTAAAAAGTATACCGGTAGTTTTTTAAACGATGGCTTGACGTCCTAAAACCGACAAAGTCATCAGTTATTCATGTTTTTTATCCGGCAATCCTAAAGAAATCTGGTTTCAAAAAGATATAGGTATTCCCAAAGTTTTTATGTTTTTATCTTTTCTAGTTAAAGCTTATCTTTGTAAGGAGTTAACCCTTTTTACAGCCTATCATGAAGTACAATAGCGTATTAGAAACCATTGGTAATACCCCACATATTCGATTGAGTAATTTATTTCCCAATCACGAAGTTTGGATTAAGTTGGAAAAGACAAATCCAGGCGGAAGTTTAAAGGACCGCATTGCCTTGGGAATGATTGAAGCTGCTGAAAAATCGGGAGAACTCCAACCCGGAGGTACTATAATTGAACCCACTTCAGGAAATACGGGTATTGGTTTGGCTCTGGTAGCCGCTTTAAAAGGCTATAAACTCATTATCGTGATGCCCGACTCCATGTCTGTAGAACGCCAAAAACAAATGAAAGCCTTTGGTGCCGATTTGGTACTGACCCCAAAAGATTTAGGGATGAAAGGAGCCATCGCCCAAGCATATGAGCTGGCAGAAGAACTCGAAGGTTCTTGGATACCGCAGCAATTTGAAAATGCCGCAAATCCTGATATCCATCGTAAAACGACAGCTATGGAAATTCTGGCCGACTTTCCCGAAGGTTTTGATTATTTTATTAGCGGTGTAGGTACCGGCGGACATTTAACCGGTATAGGCGAGGTGCTTAAAAACGCATTTCCAGCCCTAAAAATCATTGCGGTTGAACCCGAACTGTCACCCGTACTCAGCGGTGGTACCGCTGCCCCTCATCCTCTTCAAGGTATAGGCGCCGGATTTATTCCCAAAAACCTTAACGTGGATTTACTCAACGGTATCGAACAAATCAGTAAGGCTCAGGCCTATGAATTTACACTAAAAGCAGCTACTCAAGAAGGTTTGTTTGTCGGTATATCTACTGGAGCTTCACTGGCTGGTGTACACAAGATTACGGACAAATTACCACAGGGAACCAAAATATTAACCATCAATTACGATACCGGTGAACGGTATTTGTCTGTTGAAAATCTATTCTAAACAAAAATTAGATCGTTCATAATCATGTCGTTCGTAATTATGTCGTCCATAATCATGTCGTCCATAATCATGTCTCCATAATCATGTCTCCATAATCATGTCTCCATAATTATATCACCCCTACGGGGTTTGAATTAATGGGATAATCATAAGCTACGATCATGTCACCCCTACGGGGTTGGGATTAATGGAATTATGATCGACAATCATGGTATCCCTACGGGGTTGGGAATAATCGAATTATGATCGACAATCTTGTTATCCCTACGGGGTTTGGATTAATGAAATATGATCTACAATAATTTCACCCCTACGGGGTTTGGGTTAATGGAATTATAATCTACAATAATGTTACCCCTACGGGGTTTGGAAAAATGGAATTATAATCATGGAATCCCTACGGGGTTTGGAAAAATGGAATTATAATCATGGTATCCCGACGGGGTTGGGAATAATCGAATTATGATCGACGATCTTGTTATCCCGACGGGGTTTGGATTAATGAAATATGATCTACAATAATTTCACCACTACGGGGTTTGGGTTAATGGAATTATAATCATGGTATCCCGACGGGGTTGGGAATAATCGAATTACGATCGACAATCTTGTTATCCCTACGGGGTTTGCTGGCAGGGTTTGTATTAGATTCCAATTGCACCTATGAGTTTGAGATACTAAAACGATAATTATCCAATTGGGTATTTCGTTATCAAAGGAGGTATACTAAACTACGGTCTAAATCGTATAGTCGTCGCGTTCAATAATTCCCGCACGAATGGCATAACGAATGGCATCATGGACGTTGTTAATTTCGAGTTTTTTAAAGATGTTTTTACGATGGGTAGTAATGGTATGTATGCTCAGATTTCGCTCTAAGGCAATGACTTTCGTCATTTTTCCCGAAGCGATTTCCTTTAATATCTCGCGCTCCGAATGGGTTAAAACCTGATCTGCATGCCCGGAAAAACGGTTGTAATTCTGAATTTTTTCGGTTAACTGTTCGCAGATGTAAGTTTCTCCCTTCAACGCTGCCGTTATCGCAGTGCGAATCTGATATAAGGAATCCGTTTTGAGGATTAAACTGAAGTTTTCCTTGTTTAATAACCAACGCTTTAAAAAGATATCACTAAAGTCATCCGAAAATAAAATCCAATCCACCCCCACAAATTCCTTGGCCACATCGGAGATTTCATCAAAGTTCTCCATGTCAAAACGGTTATTGTCCATCAACACTACAGCCGTAGGATGCTTGGAAATATATTCTCTAAGTTTGCTTTTCGTAAGCACCTCCTGAACGGATTGAAATTCATCCATATCGCGGACCAAATGGGTGATTCCCCATCGAGTAATATCCTGTTTGTCCGCAATGACCAATGCTCTCATGTGTTTGGAGGAGTTTGGTACAAAGATACATTTTTTTAGCTGCACATTCGCGGATTTGCCGATTGCTATGCCCGCTCGGCTAAAGCCTCTGGTCGTGATTTACAGATTCGTCTACTCCCATAGTTATGTTGAAGTTTACAATACGATTACCATAACAAAGTTTTACTTTACTTGATTTTCACCAATTCCACCCGACGGTTTTTGGCTTTATTACCTTCCGAATCATTAGCTACCAAAGGTTTATCCGCTCCAAAGCCCTTAGCCGATAAACGCGTTTTTTCAATTCCCTGTGCAATTAAGGATTGCATCACCGCATGAGCGCGGTTTTTAGATAGTTCCTTGTTGTGTGCGGCATTTCCCGTATTGTCCGTATGCCCCTCAATTGCAATTTTTAAACTCGGATCCCTTTTTAATACCGTAGTGATTTGACGAACCGACTCATCTCCATCAGCCGTGATATCGGATTTATCCAAGTCAAACTGGATGTAGAGTATCGATTTTCCCTTGTCGTTAAGGTCTCGTTGTATGTCGTCTGCAGATACTTTGGTTATGGTTTGTTTAAAAGCCTCTTCCTGTAAGATGTTTAGGGTACCTCCAGCATTATTCGCCGTGAATTGTATGTAGATATTACCCTGATCTTTAGATCGGATTACGTAGCATCTAATCTGCTGATCCGCATAGCCCATATCACCTTGATCACCTTTATTCGGATCCTGTTTGGTATAGCGCTCGTATGCTTCTTTGGTAATTTCCCCATCAAAAATTTTTATAGCCCCCACCGATACTAAGTATTCTTCCAAACTCTTCTCAAAATAACGTTGAGAAAACTCCTCCCCATCTTCTGCAGTGATATTAGCTTTGTAAAGTCGCCCCTCGAACGACGTCATCACACCATTTATAGGGAAAAAACAAATGTCGTATTTCTTTTGCAACGGATTTACAGTTCGCAACCCCTTAGGCAATGTTAAAAATGGAAATACGCCCAAATCCGCCTCCGATACAGTTAGGCTATTTATGTCAAAATCGCTCCCCTTTTGCAGTGTAGCACCGGCATCTACAACTTCCTCAGTCTGTTGTTCGCTTTCAACAACGGTCTGTTCCGTTTTATTTGTCTTGTTACACGAGAGCACCACCACTGACAATGCCGCTAAATACATCACTCTTTTCATAGTTATTATTGCTGGTTCATAACTATAAAGTTCCTACAAAAATTTTAATATTCAAAAAAAATGTTACAAAAAAAAGCAGCTAATCTATTGATAGTCGGGGATTAGTAATTAATTCAATTTTGGAACGAGTTGATGTAAATATGCATGAACCAACTCCTATTTACTCTATAACGGAGCTGGCAACGCCTTACTGCTGTTCAACTTCGAAAAGGCGTAGTCCATTTATTAATTTTTAAAATATTTTTTGAATCTAAAAACGTATAAAGTTTATCTATGAATTTTTCTATTAATTTACATAAGAACCATCAAGTACTTTTACAAAAACCCCAATTACTTTAAAATCTACGGTTTGCTCGTCTCTCAATCGAATCGATTGATAAGAGTCATAACTCGATAGAGGTTTTAAAACGATTTCTGTATGTTGCCAATAATCATCTCCTACTATTTTTTTACTTTCATATTCCTTAATAGTATAGTGCCCTCCTAAATCAACATCTTGAATTTCAGTAGATTCTACCAAGCAAATCAAGCCGTTTCGACTTCCACCATTGTACTTTTTAAACAAGACAATGGAGCCGTTTGGAATAATTCGATTCATCGATTCGCCTATTACTCGGCAGGCAAATAAATCAGAAATATATCGATTTGTGCGATCTATCTCGATATATTTCAATTCATCAACCGTTTGATAGTCGCTGAAAATTCCTGCTGAAATCTGCAAATCATAAAATGGAATACAATTTTCACTTATACGTTGATTATGAATTACTAACTCCCGAGTTTCAGCGATTGTATTTATTTCTTTGGTAGGTAAATATGTTTTAAAATAGGCTCTTAGATCAGGATTGCAAACGTAAATATAGGTACCTCGTATTGCTCTTAGAAGTATGGTTTTATAAATATTTATTATATAGTTATGTAAAATATCTGGGTCAACGATAGAATTCTTACCGTTTTTGTCTTTATAATTTTCCTTTTTAATAATAATCTTATTGGTTCTAACATCAAATCCAATTTCAGATCCAATAATAACTCCTATATAATTTAAATCATAGCCTTGGATGGTATGTATACAACCCACTTCATTAATAGCATTTTGGGAGTTCACCCAATCCGTAGCTGTACTATTCCATTTCAATTGTGCATCTCCTTCTACAATATCAAACTTGGTTTTGTCTTTCTTCGAAATCCAATCCCATGCAAAACCAGCTACCATACGCGATAGACCAAACTGAGATTCCTTATTTTTAATGTCACTTAACATCAATTGTAAAGAGTCGTATATCAATACTTCATACTCGCTAGAAATATATTTCTCTTCCTGTTTAAGTTTTTGATCTAATAATTTATTGATAAAAGAAACATATTGACGTCCCCCTTTAACCCTGAATTGTTGCTTTAATTGTTCGTTACGTGTAGTGGAAGCTGCTTTTAATTTTATAAAATCCGATTTCAATACATCAGAGGGTTTTATACTTTGCTTTTCGTCGTAAAATAAGATGGTTTTCTTAGATTGAACAAGTGCCCATTCCAATTCAGAACTCGTATTTTTATCTAAACCTAAAGCTGTACAATTACTGTCGAAATTACCAAAATACGCACCTAAATTCACCCTTCTTCTCAAACGATGAGATTCATCAATTATCAACAAATCATATTTTTCCCGAACCATTTCTGCAGGTCCAATAACCATTTTAGAACTAAGACCTTTTATGTTTTTAAAAACATTAGAGATGGTTTTTCGAAACGATGACATCGGAATTACCAAAGCCATCTTTAAATCTTTATATTCTTCTTTTACACGCTCCAACATTTCAAATAATTCTACATCAGTTTCGTCAAAGTCACTGTAATTAAAATCTCTTAAATCTGTTTTAAGTAACTTGAATAAGAAAATTGCTAATATAGTCTTGCCCGTTCCAGCTCCACCTTCAATTAAACTAACTTTGGCGTTATCATCTAACAAACATTGCAATATCTTTTTAAGTCCGAGTATTTGCTCAACAGATAAACTTTTATACGGTGAATATTTAAATAAATCTGAATTGTCAATATGCTCTAGTGAATATCGAGCAATTCCCAAACTTCGCAATTCTTCCCAAATACTGCGAAACAGTTCCCAATAAACTTCTTTTTGTTGATAATATTGATGGTTAGCGATTCCTAAATTGCCATTGATCGTTTGAAAAAAACCATCAGCAGCTACATACTTTATCAGGTTGGATTCTATGTCTAAAGCTGCAGACTTATTAAAATAATCACTTAATATAAAATTAGCACTCGTTAATTTTTGTTTATAAGGATTGTTCAAATGACTTTTCATGCGCGAAATTACGTCCGTAGTCTCCCCTATATACGCTTGTTTTGTTTTGATATCACTCAACACATATACCAGGGGCCAAGAAAGATATTCTGGACTTTGTAGGAGTAGTTCCGTAAATATTGTTTGATCAAACTGCGTGTGAGATATTCTAAAGTCTCTCTTCATTACAATTCATTATACTTTTTAGCAGTACCTTTCGCCTTTTCGACTGGATATTTTTCATCGTTTTTTTTGATCTTCGCCTCAATAATCTCAATCATGTTCAATTGATTTTTATCTGCTAATAATAAAGCATACATCATCACGTCTGCCAATTCTTCTTTCAATCTCTCACGATTGCACTCCTCATTGCCTTTCCATAAAAACAACTCTAAAAGTTCAGACGCCTCTATTGATAAGGCTATTGCCAAATCTTTAGAATTATGGAATTGTTGCCAATCACGTGCATCTCTAAATGCAATGAGTTCGTGTATTACTTGATCTAAATTTTTCATGAGTAACGATTTAATTTGAAGAAGGAAACTGAATCGTAAATATAACAAATGTTATGGCAATAAAAGCAGTTCAATCGTTCTTCTTGAACGGCTCAAATATAGGTTGACCTACAAGATTGATTACTGTAAATATTTAAAACTCCATTTTAATAATTAAACTCATTTACAAGTTCGTTATTATGAAAAAATCTCGTTTTAATATGTTTTCCAGTTTTGTGATAAGAATTCCAGATTTCATCAGGTTTGTCGTCTTTAATCTTCCCTTCCATAGCTATCTTTCCATTGTCGTGATAGGTAACAATTTTCGCTGTTAAGATTCCATTATCATAACTTCCATCAATTTCCACGTTTCCTTTTTCTGTCCATTGAATATAGGAACCATGTAATTTGCCATTTTCATAATATCCTACCTTAGCCTTTTTTCCATTTTCATACCAAGATTCCGTTTTACCTTCACGTTTACCTGCAACCCAATACTGTCTGGATTCGACTTGACCATTATCAAAGTAGAAAGTACTCTTCCCTTCTTGCAAACCATTGTTCCAATAAGTGGATTCTTTTATTTGACCAGTTTCATACCAATGTTTTATTTCCCCGTTAGCTTTGCGATTGATAAAATAACCTATAGATGATTTTTGTCCATTTTCATAGTACCAAATCACTGTACCGGTCTCATTCTTATAATCTTGTAACCATTCGATTTGACCATTTTTGTAATATCGTACCCAATCATCATTAAATCTTGCATTGGAAATCGTCCCTTTTTGATATAGTGTTTCGTCTTGAAAATATTCAGTATAAGGCCCATCATGTAAGTAGACATGCAAAGTCGTATCTGGCTGAAAAACAATATATTTAATTAATTTCTCATCTAATCCGTAATGAAAAGTGGTATCGACCTTATTCTTGTTTCGGATTTTACCCTTATAATATACATTACCATTGTGATAAAACAAAAAGTAAATACCATCGTCAACCGTTGTATTGTCGCCAACTCGTATCCAAGAACTTTCACCTGTTTTTTCATCAATCCAATACGCCCAATCGGCATTTCGTTTGGTAGCATCGTCAAAAGCTGCTTTTTTGCATCCGACAATTAGCAAAATAAGAATCCATAAAAAACCACCACCTCTTAAAACCATTTATTTATTGTTTACATTGAAAGTATCTAACTTAAATTATAATTCTGTAAAATCTGTAAAAATAGAACTATAATTTAAACAAAATCCAAACACATCACTTTTCGAACTTTAACACAATTATCTTTATTCCTCATTTGGATTTTTATGCCTTATTTTTTACATTGCTCTTGAAAAATATTATATAAAGTGTAAGCTATCGTTTGGTACAACTGAAAACTCGGAATCTTCAAATAACCGCAAACGATAGGCTTACGCCTGTGCTTATATTGGCGTGGGCTAAGTCTGTCTGGTTATTGGGTATCCGAGTACCTCAGTTGACGATAGATTTTAGCTTCACGCCTTTTTTAATCCTAAAAATATAGGCACGATGAAAAATGTTTTAACTACTCCCCTTTTTTTAGATACGCTATCGACTGTTTGCACGAAAACGATGCGCCACCAGTCCAGGGTTGTTCTAAGTCTTCAAAACCGCCAATACCGCAGTATTTACTCCCTTCTAAATCAGCCCGACCTATGAAAACAAAGGATTTTTACGCCGTACTGATACCCCTAATCAATTCGATCTTAACCGGAAAACAATCGATTGATTATAGTCGCCCAGACATTCCGGTATCACCCGATTTTATTGCTTCTCGCCGCTTTCGATTACCCGATAGTTTTAATAAGTATGTACTCCAATGTATTGATGCCTATCTCAGTACCCTCAACAAAAACCAATTAGAAAATCTTACTAAATTGTTTCTCGAAAACCGTCGTTTACTGTCGATAGCCGTACTGATTCGCGATGGCAATTGCTGCGTTCAACAGTCGTACGCCTTTTATAATGATGAACTTACCTTGATTCTCCTCGATTTTCTCGATCAAAAAAATATCGACCATACCCTGCATCTCACACTTTATCTGTATCTGGAAAATTTACTCTACGTCGATGTTATTAAGGATTTTATCTCGTTTGAAAGTTATCAGCGCATACTGCTGTTTAATTCGAGAGTACGGACTAAAGAAGAAGTTTTTTTTTAGTGGTATGACTGTAAAGCCTATACGCGGATTCGCCCAGTCGCATATCAGCATATCAGCATATCAGCGTATCAGCGTATCAGCGTATCAGCGTATCAGCGTATCAGCGTATCAGCGTATCTGCATATCTGCATATCTGCATATCTGCATATCAGCATATCAGCATATCTGCATATCAGCATCAGCAATAAATGCACTATTTCTTCATTTTGTCTTGAACCCGTGGCGGGTGCCCATTTAACGAAGCAAAAAGTCAAGACTGTATAAAAAATTCCTAAAATCCCCTTATTCCGCCTAAAAGATGTTTTTTTAATGCGGATTTGCAAATTTGCGGATAAGTAAATAGTGATCGGTGATCAGTTCGTTTAGGTAGAAGTTGATGTGGAAAATCGATTTCTGATCATACTTAAAATTCCATCGAAATCTTTAGAAGAAATTGATTAGACTATGTTTAATCTTTCTGTACGTCAGAAGTGTCAATCAATTGCATAAAAAGTACTTGTTTATGTACATAATAAATAGTATATTGTACTTAAGAACTATTTATACTATGAAAACTATAAGCGTATCTGAATTTAGAAAAAACATTAAAAAATATGCCGATTTGGCACAGACAGAGCGAATCATTGTCAGTAGAGGAAGTGGCGAAGCATTTGCTGTTGTGCCTATAAATACGCTCGAAGATAAGGGGTATGATCCCAAGTTTGTAAAAAAAATATTGAAGGCCAACGAAGCTGCTAAAAAAGGTGCTGTTACTATTATAAAAGACAGTAATAATATATGGGAAGATATATTATAATTGTCGAAAAAAAAGCTAAAAAAGAATTGGCCAATATCTATAAATCTGGCAATAAAGCTGCTATTGCTATCATTGAGAAAATTTTTAAAGAATTAGAAATACATCCAGAAAGTGGCATTGGAAAACCTGAAAAAATGAAATATCAATTATCCGGTTTTTGGTCCAGACGAATTAATTCAAAAGACCGCTTGATTTATAGTATAAATAACTTACAAGTTATCGTAACAGTATTGTCTGCTCAAGGACATTACTACGATAAATAAAAACAAATCTATTATATATCGTTAGAACTTAAGAGCAATACCAATTCACTCATCTGCGTATATATAACTAAGCTGTTACTTTTTATGCATTCGTTTATTTGCAAATTTGCCTTATAGCATTGTACATCCACAAGACCATTAAAACTGCCCTATTTACTTCATTTTGTATTGAACCCGAGGCGAATGACCACATCTCATGCTTATATGCGCCTTCACTCATCAGCATATTTAAAATAACATGTTACATTTTTCGCGTTTTTGTAACACGTTTTTTAATGCGGAGTTGCCTTTTTGCAGATACATAAATAGTGATCGGTAATCAGTTCATTATGGTACAGGGTGATGTAAAAGAGTGACCAGTAATCAGTTCGTTACTGGAAAAGGTTGATGTAAATATACAAGACCGATACAATCGTATTATTTCTTTATTTTACACCGAACCTTAGACAAATAACTGTAAACTTTCCTATACGCCCATCGGACTATCAGCGTAACAAAGCCTATTTGCACATACGCACATACGCGTATTCGCCCTTACACGTAAAAAGGGAGCGGCCTTACAATTTATCTTTTTATAAGCCCATCAGCGTATCAGCGTATCAGCGTATCAGCGTATCAGCGTATCAGCGTATCAGCGTATCAGCGTATCAGCGTATCAGCGTATCAGCGTATCTGCGTATCTGCGTATCTGCG
>NZ_JAHKRA010000029.1 GCF_019345525.1 Flavobacterium sp. NKUCC04_CG
AACGTTTAATCATCGGCAATCAATTCTATAATCATTTCATCCCTACGGGATTAGATTCGTGGAAAATGTTTAAATTTCGATAATCAATTCTATAATTATTTCATCCCTACGGGATTGGATTCGTGGAAAATGTTTAATCTTCGGCGATTATTTCAACAATTATCTTATACCTACTGGATTGGTGGAAAATGTTTTATACCGTTGTGATTGTATTATTTTAATTTAAAGGTGTAACCTCCCCTTTCGTTTCTTTAAAACCTTTAGCACCTTCAACATTAAGGTATAAATATCCCCTCCCTAATCAGCGAGTTAAATCAGCTTGTGTATTTTTGGCTTTAAACGAAAAAACCTTCTTCTAAAAACAGCAATTGCCTTTTTTATCGGTATTTTTATAACTATAAACCGACTAGAAGTACACGGTATAACAACCCAATATATTTTACAATGAGAGCATTAGTGATTTCAGGAGGAGGAAGTAAAGGTGCTTTTGCAGGAGGCTTGGCAGAATACCTCCTTACGGTACAGAAAAGGGAATATGAAATATTAATAGGCAGCTCTACCGGTAGTCTTTTGGTACCCCTACTGTCTATAGGAGAAACTCAAAAATTAAAAAAGGTGTTTACCAGTGTTACACAATCCGATATTTTTAATATCTGTCCGTTTATTATTACCGAAAAAAATGGTGTGTTTAAAACCAAAATCAATCACTTTGGCGTTTTAAAAACAATGCTCAAAGGCAAAAAAACTTTTGGAGAAAGCAAAAATCTGCGCGATTTAATTGGCCGTACCATGACAGCTGCAGATTATTCAAAAATTCAGCAATCCGGTAAAGATGTGATTGTCACCGTTTCCAATTTAAGCAGTATGCAAGTGGAATACAAAAATGTGCGCGATTGCAATTACGACGATTATTGTGATTGGGTTTGGGCTTCAACATCTATGGTCCCCTTTATGAGTTTGGTGAACAAAAATAATTTTGATTATGCCGATGGCGGTATGGGAGATTTAGTGCCTATCTATCAAGCCATATTGAAAGGAGCCACTGAAATCGATATCATCATCTTAAAAAATGATACCCAAACCAAAGCACCCATAAAAAATGCCTTTGTCTTAACTTCTAGAGTTTTTGAGTTTATGCTCAATCAAATTGCAACAGACGATCTTATATTGGGTAAAATAGAAGGTCTGCACCGCAGCATTGTTTTAAATTTTTATTATCCGCCGGAACAACTCACTACCAATTCACTGATTTTTAATCCCGAAAAGATGAAGGCTTGGTGGGAATTGGGTTTTCATGTTGGAGAACAGAGAAACCCGAAGTCTCAAGTTTTAAATCTTCCTTAGCTATTTTGATGGGTATCCCTTTTTATCAAACGAATCTATTTGAAAACAACACAGGTAAACCCATGCGATATAAAAAAACTGCAAAGGGATTCGAAACCACAAATAACACAGTCCCCATCCGCTATAACTTGCGCGTTGAAAATCGAGCGAAATCATCGCTGCTTTAATATTGGCAGGTAAAACTAGTATTAGAAAAACAATTAGTGCCCAAGCTGTGAGTCTGCGAGAAATCGAAAAAGATATGCCTATTGCAAAGAGAATTTCCAAAACTCCAGTAAACAATATCCATTCTCGTTTAAAAGGAATCCACTCAGGCAGCATGAGCATCATTCCCTTAAGAAAAGCAACATGTGCCCAAGCGGTAAACAACAACATGACCGACATGGCTATACGAGCGGCAAACGCAATATTTGTTTTTAATGCAGCTATTTTCATCCCATAGAAAACAACGGTAAAAACAACTAATAAAATTAAAAGAGGTTTCATTTTTTTGACTAAAATAAAACCGTTTTCAAACAAAAAAAATGAACCTGAGTTAAGAAATTCGCCTTCTAATTCTACTTAATGCTTGAGGAGTAATTCCGATGTATGAAGCTAAATATTTTAATGGAATCTGTTTGACCCATATGGGTTTTTCTAAAAAGAGTTTGTGATAACGTTGGGCGGCCGTATCTATCAATAAGCTTTTCTCTCGCTTGATTTTACTAACATACAAGGCTTCTGCTACACGTCTGCCCAGCATATTCCCAACAACGGTATTTTCATATACCCATTGCAAATCTGTAAATCGAATACGCCATAGTACGACCTCGGCTAAGGCTTCTACTAGATAGTCCGATTTTGTTTGCGTGACAAAAGAATCATAAGCACATAAAAACTCTTTTTCAAAAACAAATCCAAAGGTATCGCCCTCCAAATCATTGGGAACCACAAAGCGAACAAAGCCGTTTTCAACAAAAGAAAGGTATTCTTCCACTTGACCTACCTCCAATAGGATGGATTTCTTTGGAAACTGATGGCGAATTAATTTACTTGCAAAAAACTCCCAATCGGAATCGCTCATCGGGCAAAACACTTCCAAATATTTCCGAATTAACTGTTTACTATGCATCAAATCATTTTTTATCTCATCTCCAATCCGAATGCTATTAAACCATAAACCCTTTATGTTTATTGAGTGAAGCTTATATAGAAACCAGATTTAATAAGGTTTGTTTTCTCAATAATTTCCCCGTAGCTGTTTCTTCAATTTTTGACGTAAACAAGATTTGCTTGGGTTTTTCAAACTTACCTAAACCCTTAAAAATATCTTGATCAAATTCATAAGGTTCGCTTTCAATCACGAGTATTAATCGCTCTCCGAGTTTTTCGTCTTCTTGTCCGATTACAAAAAAACGCGACGGTATATACCCAATCAATTTGGCTTCAATTTGCTCGGGAAACAGTTTTATACCTCCGCTATTTACAACATTGTCTATACGTCCTAACCATTGAAATTGATGTTCATTTACCACCTCAACCAAATCGTTAGTCACCAAAATACCATCGGCTACTTTAGGCGCATTAATAACCAAACAACCGCGTTCATCAGCATAAATATGCACATTGGGTAATATGGTAAAATAAGGTTCACCAATTTTTTTTGCTGCAATATGACTAACGGTTTCCGTCATTCCATAAGTTTCAAACACCGCTGTATCCAATTCTTTTAATCGCATGGCCAAATCAGCATTCACTTTGGCACCTCCAATGATAACGGTCTTAACCTTGTCCAGTTCGGCTATGGAATTTTCAACTTGCATAGGTACCATCGCCACAAAATCATAAATTTCTTTATTGTTTAATAAAGGTGTCGAACTCGGCGCAACCACATCCAATTCCAAACCTAAGGTCAAAGCGCGAATAACCATCATTTTACCACCTATATATTTGGTTGACAAACACAGTAATGCTCGATCTCCAGCTGCCAATTTAAAAAAATCTGCCGTAGCACGAGCCGAGTTAATCATCGCCTTTTTCTTGATCTGAATTCCCTTTGCCTCTCCAGTAGTTCCCGAAGTAGTCAGTTCCATAGTCTTGCTTTGATCAAACCACTGTATAAATAGTTTACCCAAATCCTGTTGGTACGGTTCGCCATCTTGAATCAAATCAAAAGCCAAATGGCTTAATTGATCTTGAGTCATTTTTTTTCCATTTAATCTAAAATTCGGGTGTATTTCATAACTTTTCATATGCCGATATTATTTATAGGTTAAAAATCGTATAGTATTGCATGATTTTCGTCGGTGTTGATACGCCGCTAATTTTATATTTCTAGCTGTTACACAGCTGTATGTATTTAAAAGATTATCCTACTCTTCCCGTTAATTTATTACGCCAATCTGTCCATCGATATACTTTGGCAAAAAGCAGTAATAAGAGCGGTAAAACAATCCCTACCTGAATTAAAACAGTGGAAATAGGTAATGATTCCTCGATAGCACTCTGTTCAATAAACAAGGAATTGGTTTGAAAAGCCGTCCAATTCGAAGTAACTAATAAAGCGCCAATCAAATTATTTGCAGCATGAAATCCCAAAGCCAATTCCAATCCGTCATCCATCAGTGTCAATATACCCAAAAAGAATCCGGTCCCGATATAATAAATCAGGATATAATACCCGATTTTCCCCACTTCGGGATTCGATATATGCATCAAACCAAAGATTATTGAGGTAACAAACAGTGCTAAAAAACGACTCCTACTAGCCAAACCAATGCCCTGAATCAGGTAACCGCGCATCAACAACTCCTCAAAACTTGTTTGTAAGGGAATCAAAACCAATGCCATAATTAAAAAGGGAAAAAATGCAGCTCCATTAAAATTCCATTGGTAATTTTGTGGTTCGGTATACAGGTTATAAAAAAAGACTATAAGGGTAATTCCAGCCCATACACTAAAGGCAAATAATATTCTGCTCCAATCTACTTTTTTTCGCGAGGTTACCAAACTCAAAAGCGATTGTTTTTGCACCATTTTAACCCAAAATAACAATACAAAAAAGAATAAGGCCATGGGTAAAACGGTTTGCAAAAAAAACATGTTTTTGCCGTATGCCGCAATCCCTTGTTCTATTATTGCATTGGTATCCGTTTGATTATAAGCTAAAAACACCGCATTAAAAAACAACATCCCAATAAAAAAAACAGGAAAAGGAAGGTATAACCATAGTTTTTTCGCAATTGGAGTTGGAAGAAGTTGTTCTATATAATTCATATTGTCTTATTTTTGTACTAAGTTACTTTTATTTAAAATTATAATCTATAAATAGCTCTTAAAAATGATTACAATATATCACAATCCGAGATGTAGTAAGTCTCGAGAAGGAATCGCGTATCTAGAAGAAAAAGGAATTTCATTTGATGTAATTAAATATTTAGATGCACCACTTTCCAAAGAAGAAATAATGGCAGTTTTAAAAAAGTTAAATATACCCGCCATGGAATTGGTTCGCACCAAAGAAGCGATATGGAAAGAACAGTTTGCCGGTGAAGCATTGACTGAGGAGAAAATCATCGAAATCCTCGCTCAAAATCCCAAATTGATTGAACGTCCGATTGTGGTTCACGACCATCGAGCCGTTATAGCCCGCCCTACCGAAAAAATCGATGAAATACTGTAGTTTTTTAATACAACATTAACAAATACAAATTAAACCAATCGTGCAAATTATAGTCTAACCTCTAAACAAACTAATGACTATAATGAAAAAATTGATGACGCTTTGCTTGGCGCTGTTCCTACTTACTTCAGTAAATGGTTTAGCCCAATCCAAACCAAACGAGTTTACGCTATCGGGTAGCGTGGTTGAATTCTCGACCAATCAGCCATTGGAATACGCCAGTGTTTATGCACAAAACAAAGCCAATGCGTCTATCGTTTCTGGCGGAATGACTGATTCTAAAGGAAGATTTGAATTTACAGTTCCGCAAGGGGATTATTATTTAAAAATCGATTTTCTAGGCTTTAAAACCATAGAAATCAATACGATATCCGTTTTAAAAAACACTTCTATTGGAGAACAAAGAATCGTTGCCGATTCACAAACTTTAGCTGAAGTAAACATTATTGCAGAACGCTCTACCGTAGAAATCAAACTAGACAAAAAAGTATATAATGTTGGCCAAGACATGATCGTCAAAGGCGGAACAGCTAGTGATGTTTTAGACAATGTACCCTCTGTTACAGTAGATGTTGATGGAACGGTTAGTTTGAGAGGAAATGAAAATGTAAAAGTTTTAATCGATGGAAAACCAACGGGACTAGCAAGCAATATAGCCGAAGCTATGAAAATTCTTTCTGCTGAATCTATCGAAAAAGTAGAAGTAATCACCAATCCCTCTGCCCGCTATGAAGCCGAAGGAGGTGCCGGTATTATCAATATCGTTTTGAGAAAAGGGAAAGCACAAGGAATCAACGGAAGTTTAACCGGTACGCTTGGCGATCCAATGAATTATGGGCTTAATGGAAATATCAATTTCAGAAGCGAAAACTACAACCTCTATACCAATGCGGGATACAATCATTCTAAAAGCAAAGGGAATATGGTTAACAATTCCGAATACCTCGATGTGCTAACGGGATTACCACGTCAATACATAGACGAATACAAACCGAGTACACGCGAACGCGAAGGTTATAATATCAATTTTGGACTGGAATGGTTTTTAACCAAATCATTCACTTGGACCAATGCAGTAACTCTGAACAAAAACCAAATAAATAGCCCGAATACGATTTATTATAATTACTATGATAAAGACCGTTTATTCGACTATTCAAGAACACGTGATGAAGATAAAGACGGAACGAGAGAAAGTGTGGAATACACTACCACTTTTGAGAAAAACTTTAAAAAAGACGGCCATAAATTAACGCTAAGCGGTACGGTTTCTGCCGACAAGGATTTGGACAACTCCCAAATAAAAGATCAAACACAACTTCAAGACCATTTCACTTTAGAACGCACAATAAACAATGAGAAAGTAAGTAGAAACTACCTGCAAGCCGATTATGTATTACCACTGGGTGAAGATTCGAAATTTGAAGCGGGTTATTTGGGTAATTTCTCCACCTTAGAAACCGTTTTTGCTTTGGATAATTTTACGAATTCTCAATGGATAAATAATAGCAACCTAACTAACACTTTGGAATACAAGGAGAAAATCAATGCGGTTTACGCTCAGTTTGGCAGTAAAATAAATCGCTTTAGCTATATGTTGGGCTTGCGATTTGAAGACACCAATGTGGATGTTAATCAATTGATTACTCAAGATTACAACAACAAAAAGTATAATAATTTTTTCCCCAGTGCCTTTTTAAATTATGAATTTTCGCCTTCTAGTAATGTTACTTTAAGTTATAGTAAGCGGGTGAATCGTCCAAGAGGCTTTTTCTTAAACCCTTTTTCCAATTATTCTAGTGATATAAACTTCTTTCAAGGAAATCCCGATTTAGACCCTGCCATGACCAATGCTTTTGACTTGGGATATATGCAGCGTTGGACCGGATTTACACTAAGTACCTCGGCCTATGTCAACATTACCGATGATGCTTTTCAATTTGTAAAACGAATCAACGGTACAACAGCAGATGGCACACCGATCACGGTTAGTTCGCCTATCAATTTAGCAACCGAATACCGCTATGGATTTGAATTTACCCTAAACGCAACACCTTTTAAATGGTGGCGCTTAAACGGTAACTTCAACTTCTTTAGAAAAGAAACGCAGGGAGATTATACCTTTACCGATTTCGACGGTAATCAGGAAACACAAAATTTTGACAATACCGCCTATTCTTGGTTTACCCGAATTACCTCAAGAGTAAGCCTACCGTATAAAATCGACTGGCAAATGAACGGTATGTACCGCGCAAAAGAAGCATCGGCACAGGGAATTAATAAAGCCAATTTATCTGCGAATATGGCCTTGAGTAAAGACATACTGAAAGACAATGCGACCCTATCTTTAAACGTAAGCGATTTGTTTAACTCTAGAAAAAGAGAAGTAGAAACGCATTTACCACAGTCCAACTCCTTTAGCGAGATGCAATGGAGAGGTCGTCAAATAAATTTGTCGCTTACCTACAGATTTAATCAAAAGAAATCGGAAAAACCAAAGTTTGCTCCGAAAAGCAGCGACTCCGACTCTGGAGAAATGATTGGAGGTTAATATAACGATGAACTAAATCACGCTATAGTACATAAAATACCCGTACACTCAATTCCCCTCCTCGGAGGGGTTTTGTTTTTATATAAATCTGGATTGATTGGATTAGGGAGTACGAAAAGGAATCGCTTGTTGAATGAAGTGTGAGAAAAGCAGTAAAACAAAAAGGGAACCCATAGGCTCCCTTTTTTTAAACTGTCGAATCAAATTATTTAATTTGTTCTTGTTCTTCTCTTTTTTTAGCTCTCTTCTCTTTGATTAATTCAATAACCGCTCCTCCAGCCCAATACTGAACGAAACCAATTAAAAAAATCATTAGCCAGAACCCTAATGTAAGGACGCCCATGGCAACGATAAAGCCTAAATACTGTTGAAATTCAAACATGTTTTCCGGAATTTTGAATACAAAGTCAAAGGTATAATGAAAAAACGGGAATACCTACTTATCTAAAAAGAAATTAATTCACTTTTCTATTTGGGACATATTCGATACCTTTATATAGAATTATTCTAAAAAACAACTTTCTAAAAAAAATATCATTATGAGCTTTCGTATAGAAAAAGATACTATGGGTGAAGTACAAGTTCCATCCGACAAATATTGGGGCGCACAAACAGAACGCTCGAGAAATAATTTTAAAATTGGTCCTGCAGCATCCATGCCGCACGAAATTATTGAGGGTTTTGCCTTTCTTAAAAAAGCCGCTGCCTATGCCAACTTTGACTTGAATGTTTTGTCTCAAGAAAAAAGAGATGCCATTGCAACGGTCTGTGATGAGATATTAGCAGGCCAACTCGACGATCAATTTCCATTGGTCATTTGGCAAACGGGTTCCGGAACTCAAAGTAATATGAATGTCAATGAAGTCGTAGCCAATCGCGCACAAGTACTTGCTGGATTTAAAATTGGAGTTGGAGAACCGGTACTTAAAGCCAATGACGACGTCAATAAATCACAATCGTCCAACGATACTTTCCCCACCGGTATGCATATCGCAGCTTACCGCTTGATAATAGAAACAACAATTCCCGGTGTAACACAATTACGCGACACACTAAAAGCCAAGTCCCTAGCCTTTAAAGATGTAGTTAAAATTGGTCGAACACATTTAATGGATGCCACACCACTGACCTTAGGGCAAGAGTTTTCCGGATATGTTGCTCAATTAAACCACGGGCTAAAAGCCTTAAACAATACCTTAGCTCATTTATCCGAATTGGCCTTAGGCGGTACCGCCGTAGGAACGGGAATCAACACCCCTAAAGGTTATGATGTTCTCGTAGCCAAATACATTGCTCAATTTACAGGATTGCCTTTTATAACCGCTGAAAACAAGTTTGAAGCCCTAGCCGCTCACGACGCCTTTATAGAAACTCATGGTGCCTTAAAACAATTGGCTGTATCGCTAAACAAAATAGCCAACGACATTCGAATGATGGCTTCTGGTCCTCGTTCGGGAATTGGCGAACTCTTTATTCCTGCCAATGAACCGGGCTCTTCTATCATGCCAGGAAAAGTAAACCCAACACAATGTGAAGCATTAACCATGGTAGCCGCACAGGTTATGGGCAATGATGTAGCCATAACTATTGGCGGTACACAAGGACACTACGAACTGAATGTTTTTAAACCAATGATGGCTGCCAATTTATTACAATCGGCTCGCTTGATTGGAGAAGCCTGTGTTTCCTTCGACCTACACTGTGCTCAAGGTATAGAACCCAACAAACCTAGAATACAAGAATTGGTTAGCAATTCACTGATGCTGGTAACGGCTTTAAATACCAAAATCGGTTATTATAAGGCTGCCGAAATCGCCAATACAGCACACCAAAACGGAACCACTCTAAAAGAAGAAGCCGTGCGCTTGGGCTATGTAACTGCTGAAGATTTTGATGCTTGGGTAAAACCCGAAGAGATGATTGGGTAAAGGGGGGATACGCAGATACGCAGATACGCAGATACGCAGATACGCGGATATGCGGATATGCGGATATGCGGATATGCAAATGGGCTTATACGCATATGGGCGTATGGGCAAATAAAGGCTGTCTATGAGACAGCCTTTATTATTTAAATTATTTTGGTTGCAATTACGCTAGACTGCTCCAACATTTTATGAACAGGACATTTATCGGCAATCATCAAAACTTTTTTTTGCATATCCGCTTCTAAAGGCTGATCAAATTCAAGGACTCTTTTAAAAACATCTTTCTGTAGTTCCGCATCTTTTTCCAATGAAACCCGTACACGGATGTCGCCTAAATCCCATCCTTTTCTATCGATATACATCCGAATCGTAATACTAGTACACGATGCCAAAGCTCCTGCCAACAAGTCCTTAGGCGTCATTCCCAAATCCTGACCTCCCAAATTCACCGGTTCATCCACTATAATGGCATGTTGGTCTTTTGTAACTATAGTTTTATAAGCTTGTTTAGAAGTAAGCGCTAGAATTTCATTCATTTTTCAGTGTTTTTAAGTTATGATAATACGTGAGTACCAGACCCCCAAAGCGGTGTCGTCCGGTTTTTATAACAACCTTTAAAGTTGTATATCTCCTATAAAAATAGTTTATTTCTCCAATAAAAACAAGTATCCCCATGCCAAACTGCTGAGGGAATTGAGTAAAAAAAAAGCATCCGTACTAATTTCACGGATGCCTCAGGTTAGACGATTGCTAAAACAAATACGCCTTTCATTAAATCTTAAATTTGCTCTTCACATGTTGAAATAAGCGCTGTAATTATCTAAATCCTTATCACCTCTACCCGATAAGTTGATGACTACAACATCGTCCGGTTTAAATGTCATCAGGTCCAATACCGCTAAGGCATGTGCGCTTTCCATAGCGGGAATAATACCCTCCGTTCGACACAATGCCAGCCCGGCTTTCATAGCATAATCATCTTCAACGGCTATAAAATCAACGCGATTGTACTCTTTTAAATGGGCGTATAGCGGTCCAAAACCCGGATAATCCAAACCAGCAGAAATCGAATATGCTTCTAAGGGATTTCCGTCGTTGTCTTGCATAAACAGGGTTTTACTACCGTGTAAAACACCTAACTGCCCCACAAAAGACGTTGCTGCGGTTTGACCCGACTCTATCCCTTTTCCCCCACCTTCGGCTACAATCAAACGCACCGATTCTTCTTCAAAAAAATGATAAAATGCTCCCGTGGCATTACTACCTCCGCCCACACAGGCAATGATGTAATCGGGATTGGAGCGCCCTTCAACAAGCAGCAGTTGTTTTCTAATCTCTTCCGAGATAACCGACTGAAAACGAGCAACCATATCGGGATAAGGATGCGGGCCTACGACAGATCCAATGATATAAAAGGTATCGTCTGGATTGCCAATCCAATGCATCAAGGCTTCATCAACAGCCTCTTTAAGCGTTTTAGCGCCCGATTGTGCCGCTCTAACTTCTGCGCCTAACATTTTCATACGCGCTACATTTGGAGCCTGTCGTTCCATGTCTAAAGCTCCCATATAAATAATGCACTCCATACCCAATAATGCACAGACGGTAGCTGTAGCCACTCCATGTTGTCCCGCACCGGTTTCAGCAACAATCTTTTTTTTACCCAAACGCTTGGCCAACAAGGCTTGTCCGATGGTGTTATTGATTTTATGAGCACCGGTGTGACAAAGGTCTTCCCGCTTTAAATATACTTTGGTCTGGTATTTCTGCGACAGGTTTTTTGCAAAATACAAAGGCGTTGGTCGCCCGACATAATCGGAAAGCAATTGCGCCAATTGCAGTTTAAAATCAGGCTCTTGCATCAGTGCCAAATACTGTTCTTGCAAAACCTTTATGTTGGCTTGCAGCACTTCCGGCACATAAGCACCTCCGTAGTTTCCGTAAAATCCATTTAAATCTACTTGGTAATTCATCTGTTTTAATTTAAAAATTTAATACTGTTTAGAGCAAAAAAAAAGGCCTGTCGTTAGACAAGCCTTTTTTATAATAGGTAAAGTTATGTTATCAACTATACTTATAGCAAGGACCGCTCACGACGTTTGACGTAAGTAGGCTCCACCAGCTATTAGTAAGTATTAGTTTCATTTTTTTTATTTTTTACTCTTTATTCGTTTACAAATATAAATGACATTTTTAAAAACAAACGCTCTTTTTTATTTTTTAACAAATAGTTTTTTTGCGGATTCGCGGATTCACTGATTGCCACTAAACAAAAAAAACCAACTTCGAAAAGCTGGTTTTTTTTTTAAAATTTTACTACATCGTAACCACCGGACTATCGTTGGGTATAATGTGAGAAGTATCATAACCCGCAAACTTCGTCATGTACGACTTAATAGAAGTACCAAACCCGTCGCGAAAACCATTGTGCCCATTGCTTTTCAAAAAATTCTTTACTGATCCAGCACCACCTAAGTGAGCCGCAGCTAAAATTCCCGATTCTGTAATATGGACACCTCCTACTTTTTTACCTTCAAATTTTTTAATCTCGTTTCTCAACTCCCATTTGTTTTTTGCCAACAAGGCATTAAATGCTTTTTCTTGTTGAATGGGGTTTTTTAAAAAACCTGCGGTATTTCGGATCCCTACTGCGCGTAAAGCGCTTTTTCCAAATTGATATTTCCCCATATAACCATAGGAATTGACCAAAGTGTATAAACCCAGGGATTCTCGAACAGCAAGAGCCTGTTTAAATCCGGTAAATGATTTACCGGTAAATGGAATTGCAGCTAGACTTACCGCCTCGTCTTTCGCTTCATTTGCTACTTCTTCTTCGGTAGCAACATGGTAGAATAACGACTCTTTAATTTCCGTTTTATGTTGTTTTATAAGCGCTATTTCATAACTTTTAAAACCGGAAACTACAGTGGCAATTAGCAACACAAATCCAATAAAATAAGAACATGTTTTTATCATCAATTTTAATTTCTCAAACCCTGTCACCATTTGAAATTTCTGAAGGCAAAGTTACTTTATTTTTTATAAAAAGCTATTTACCGACCCGTTATTTAACTTTATAAATGACATTTAATACACAAAACACTAACAAACAGCGCTTTGTAAAAATAAAAAAATAAAAAATAAATTTGCTTTTTTTAATAATCTTAACTAAATTAATAGCCCAACCGATAATTTTAAGACGTTTTTAAGTTTAAAATCACACTTTAAAACACCCTATTTCACCTTAAAATCGGCTTGTTTTAAAAACGTAAAAAGCCTAAAAACACGGAAGCGTTTTTAGGCTTTTTACAGTTTGTATTTACTCTTGTTACCAATCTTTTTTAAGGGCAGTTTTAAATCTTAAATAAGCCGTATAGAGCGGTGCATTATTGCGTTTCATTATGGTTTTAAAAAAGCTACTCAATACCGTTTCTAGTAAGCCAATCGGTATATTTTTTTCTATTGACATTGTGTTGCGCTAGCGTAGCTGCAAATTCGTGATATCCCATTTTTTCTACACTGGCACAAAAATAAATATAATCGTGTTGTTCTGGATTCAATACAGCCTCTAAAGATGAGATATCCGGCATTGAAATCAAACCAGGAGGTAATCCAACATTTTGATACGTATTATAAGGAGAAGGAATCGCCAGGTCTTTTAAATAGACCCTTTTGATTATCTGATCAAAGTCGTTGGTGTATTTTTTCTTAGCGAAAACCACGGTTGGATCCGCTTGTAACGGCATATCCAGTTTTAATCTATTTAGATACGCACCCGCTACCGTAGCTTTTTCATCATTTTTCGCGGTTTCTTTTTGCACGATAGATGCTAAAATAGCTACCTCAACTGGGGTCAAACCAAGATTTTTTGCTTTTTGAAGGCGTTCTTCGTTCCAAAATTTAATGTATTCCTTATGCATCGCATTACGCACCTTTACCGGGTTTACATTCCAATAGAACTCATAGGTATTTGGCATAAATGTAGCCAAAACAGTTTCTTCAGTAAATCCGTTTTCTTGCATAAAAACAGGATCGGTAAACGTTTCCAACAAAGACAAACTATCGGGCTCCAATTGGGTAGCCAAACGCTGTACCAAGCGCTCTATGGTTTCCTGATTGTTAAAAGTTACTTTTACCGGGATGTTTTTGCGAAGTGCCTGCATCATATCATAACTATTCATTCCCTTGGTCCATAAAAATTTACCGGAAATGATATTAGACGAATATTTAAATTGTTCAGCTATGGCTTCGAATTTATCCATATCTATTACATAAGGTTCAATGATATGTTGTACTTCGGAATAAGTAACCTTAGTAGGGATATATATATAGGTCTCTTTTTCTATTCCTTTAATGTTTGTAGAAAAGGCCTTGTCATACATAGTATAAGCATAAACCATAGCACCCAACATAGCTAATGCTGCGATGATACCTACTGCTTTTTTTAAATTCATTTTTTAGTGTTTAATAATTGATATAAAGCTTCATCTTTTCGATCTGTTCCCACGCGAATCCAATCTTTTTTAACTCCTATACATTGGAAGCCAAATTTAATAAAAAGGCGTTCACTAGACATATTATCGGTACTAATATTTGCGTATAATTGATGCAAGTGTAAATGGTGAAAGGCATAATTAATAAGCAATTCTAAGGCCTCAGAACCAATACCTTGTAAACGATTTTCTTGCTTATTTATTACAATTCCAATACCCGCACGCTGATTTTTTGGGTCGAAATCAAATAAATCGATCAAACCAACAGCTTCCTTGCTCGCCTGTAAACAGATAACCAATCGCAATTGCTTGGTTTCATAAATATCCAAATGGGCGTTTTCCAAATATTGGTGGATCAAAAACCGACTGTAGGGCGTTTGTGTATTACTCACTTCCCACAACGCTTCCTCGTTTTCCAATTGGTATACAAATTCCAAATCATCTGGTTCCAATGCGCGTAAATAAACCAAATCCCCTTTTAACGTAATCATAGTACGACGGATATAGTTCCGTCAAAAACCCTTTGAGCAGCACCAGTAAGGAAAACCGAATTATATCCAGCCTTTTCTTTGGTAAATTTCACGTTTAAACGCCCCCCTTTTACCAAGATATTGATGTCGGTAGCGGTCGTTTCTCCGTTGCTAAACATGGCTATTGCCACAGCAGTTGCTCCCGTCCCGCAAGACCAAGTTTCGTCTTCAACTCCACGTTCAAAGGTTCGAATAGCAAAGGTGTCTTGATTTATTTTTTCAACAAAATTGACATTGGTTCCACCAGGCTGATAAAGGACACTCTCCCGAATTTCCTTTCCCTTATGGAAAACGTCGTAGTGCTCCAAATCAGAAACCATAACGACATGATGCGGTGATCCCGTATTTAAATACGTATAATCGCCCTGACTTTGGATTTCACCAACATTAGTCATTTGCAACGAAACTTCATTTTCTTTGTTTATAGTAGCATAGTGAAGCCCATCGACTGCATTAAAATGACAACTATCTCCAATTATCCCCAGCTGTTTGGCAAAGGCCACTATACAACGACCACCGTTGCCACACATGGAACTCTGATTTCCGTCTGCATTAAAATACCGCATTTTAAAGTCGCTTTCGGCATCCCTTTCAATGAGAATAAGTCCGTCTGCGCCAATACCAAATCGCCGGTCACACATGTTCTCAATCAGTTCTCGGTTTGATTTTGGAAATGTTTCATCGCGGTTATCTACCATAATAAAATCATTACCCGTACCGTGGTACTTAAAAAAATTCACCGTCGTATTCATAATGCTCTCCCGTTTAGAATAGTTGCAAAAATACGAATATAAATCCGACCATTTATCGCGTTAATAGCTCGTTAAAACGTTTTTTTTGGACATTTTTTTTATATATATTTACTATAGCAAACAATAAAACATCGATAGAATATGAACAAGTTAAGCTCTTTATTAGTCGTATCTTTGTTAAGCGGCATTATAACGCTCGGCGGATATAAATTCTTTATAGAGCAACGCGCCGACCAGTCAGAAATTTCAATAGCCACTTCCGCAGCATCGAAAGCAGGCAATCAAACCGAAAACCCTATCGACTTTAGTGCGGCAGCTGAAAACACAGTTCACACGGTGGTACACGTTAAAAATCTCAGTTATAGAACCGCGCCAAGCAATCCTATAATGGAGTATTTTTACGGTTATCAAAACAGTCCGGCTCAACCTCAAATCGGTATAGGATCGGGGGTAATTATTTCGGAAGACGGGTATATAGTAACAAACAATCACGTAATTGCGGGTGCCGTTGAATTAGAGGTTACCTTAAATGACAATACGAGTTATCCTGCCCGATTAATCGGAACAGATAAATCCATGGATATTGCTCTTTTAAAAATCGATACCCCTAAAAAACTGCCCTATATCACATTTGGCGATTCTGATGAAATCAAATTGGGTGAATGGGTCTTGGCCGTCGGAAACCCTTATAACCTTAATTCGACGGTGACAGCAGGTATTATATCTGCCAAAGCTCGAAATCTATCTAAATCCGGCATTCAATCGTTTATTCAAACCGATGCGGTAGTCAATTCCGGTAATAGTGGCGGTGCTTTGGTCAATACCAAAGGTGAGTTGATAGGAATCAACACCATGATTTCGTCTAATACCGGATCTTATGTGGGGTATTCGTTTGCAGTACCGTCTAATGTGACTCGGAAAATAGTTCAAGATTTAATGGAATTCGGCAATGTACAACAAGGGGTATTGGGTATTCAGGGTTTTGAATTGACTCCTGCCCTTGCCAAAGAAAAAAAATTGGAAACCAACCGAGGGTTTTATGTGGAATCCGTCAATAAGGAATCAGGGGCAAAAAAAGCCGGTCTGCAAAGCGGGGATATCATTACACAAATCGACAAAAAAAACATTTTGACTTTTGTCGATTTAAATTCGGTTTTAAATACGAAACGCCCTAATGATAAAATTTCGGTTACCGTTAAACGTCAAGAAAAGGACATGACACTCGACGTGTTCTTAAGCAAAAAGGAAGCGATTAATCCCGAGTTTAACGGGTTTACATTTCAAGACCTGAGCGTTGATGAAAAGAAAAGACTTAAATTACCGTATGGAATTCGAATCACTTCAGTGAGCAACGAACGCTATGCCGCATATCAAGACGAACTCGAAGGCGCCGTATTACTCACCATAAACGGAACCAAAATAGAAAGCACTCAAAACGCTATAGAAATATTAAACAATTCTAAAATAAAAAAACAATTTCGCATGGAAATTATCAATCGCAAAGGCGAATTAATCCGACTGCTATTATAATTCCAATTCTTTTGCTAAAAGCACAACAATTGTTGTGCTTTTATTTTTAAAACAGCCACTATATTTGATTTAAAATCAATATTTTTGCAGCAATTTATTACAACACAATCTAACTATGAAAAATTCAGGTTCTTACGAAAAAGAATTGGCCTTTCAGGCAGATCGAAGAAAAGCATGTGTCGAATTCATTAAAATTGTAAGCGACTTATGGTATGACAAATCTATCGAATTGGTTTTATTCCGAAATCAATTGATTGACCGAAACGTGAGCGACATCATCAACTTGCACGAATACGCTGCAAAATTTGTTGAAAAACCCATTATGATTTTTGATACGGTTGAAATTGCAAAAGCAATTCTATCTTCAGATCTACCTCCTTCAAGAATTGACATCGGTAAACTTACCTATGAATATCATTTAGAAGAAGACCAACAACAAAACGCACTTTCTTTTGTTATCAACAAATTAAAGAATGCTAAACAAACGGAAAATATTGTACCAAAAGACGTCGTTTTGTACGGATTTGGACGTATCGGACGTTTATTGGCTCGCGAATTGATGAGCAAAATTGGAAAAGGACAACAACTTCGTTTAAGAGCTATTGTTACCAGAGATAAAAACGATGCCATTTTACTTGAAAAAAGAGCCTCTTTATTAAAATACGATTCCATCCACGGTGATTTCGAAGGTTCTGTAATTGCAGACCCAGAAAACAATGCTTTAATTATCAACGGTACTACCGTTCATATGATTTCTGCATCAAGACCAGAGGATATTGATTATACAGAATTTGACATTGACCATGCCTTGGTTATTGATAATACCGGAGCTTTTACTACAGAAGCCGATTTAAAACGTCATTTGTCTTCTAAAGGAGCCGATAAAGTTTTATTGACAGCACCCGGAAAAGGAGTTCCTAATATCGTACTTGGTGTAAACCACGAAGAATACAGCCCAGACGATATCCATATTTTCTCTGCCGCTTCTTGTACTACCAACGCCATTACTCCAATCTTAAAAGTGGTTGAAGATAATCTAGGTGTCGTAAAAGGTCACTTAGAAACGATTCACGCTTATACTAACGACCAAAACTTGGTCGATAATATGCACAAAAAATACCGCCGTGGTAGAGCAGCTGCATTAAATATGGTTATTACAGAAACCGGTGCAGGAAGTGCTGTTGCCAAAGCTTTACCTACACTTGCAGGTAAATTGACTTCAAACGCTATCCGCGTACCCGTTCCAAACGGTTCTTTGGTTGTTTTAAACTTAGAAGTTTCTAAGGAAACCAACCCTGAAGATATTAACCGAATTATGAAAGTAGCCGCCTTAGAAGGCTCCTTAGTAGAGCAAATTAAATACTCTATGAATAATGAATTGGTATCGTCAGATATCGTTGGTACATCTGCTCCAGCTATATATGATAGTAACGCTACTATCGTTTCTGCAGACGGAAAAAACATTGTACTTTACATTTGGTATGATAACGAATACGGATACAGCCACCAAGTTATTCGCTTGGCTAAATATATCGCTAAAGTAAGACGTTATACTTACTATTAGTAGCATAGCACTTTACCCTTACAAAAAATCCGGATCTTCTCTGTTCCGGATTTTTTTTATTTTTATTACAGCTAAAAAGCGGCTTTTAAAACAAGCCATAAACACCTAGCCAATAGCTCTATTCAACTGGATTCCATCCAACAAACACCTATATTTGTCCTTTATTAGTTTTACTCATAACACCCTAACACTTGATTTTACCCTATCTCCTTATTAGTTGCCTTTTTATTTTTTTATTCACCCTTTCTATCCGGAAACTCCTTCGCGAAGAAAAGGGAATTAATCGGCTATTATAGCTAATCGTAATTATTGGATTCCCAGGTATTGGCAGCCTTTTTTACATTAGAAGAATGCATCGCTTTTCGCAATTTCCAAATTAGAAAACAAACTGAGGTTAAACCGCTCAGTGTTTCAAGCGTTTTTGCAATGAAAACAGCAAACTACAAACTATGGAGTAACACCAACCAACAATTTATCTAAGTCCCGTCTAAAACCAGCACTATTCCAATCTCCAGCACTAAACTTCTTTAGAACGATACGCCCCTGTTGATCAATCAAAAACGAAGCCGGTATCGAACTCGACTCCAGTAACTTTGGCGCAGGCGATAACGGGAAATACATCGGCAAGTTATAATGGTGTTTTTGCTTATAGGCTACTACTTTATCCAACGGATCAGAAGTGACAAATAAAAACACTACACGGTCTTTATAATCGTCATACAATTTTTGAAAACTCGGTTTTTCCGCTATACAAGGCGGACACCAGGTCGCCCAAAAATTAATTAAAATCAATTTGCCTTTAAATTCAGAAAATGCAACCGCCTCTCCTTTCTCATTCTTTAACTGCCAGCTTGAAAAATCAACTTGCTCTTCGTCTATTTTCTCTTCTAAATCAGGTGAAAAAGCAATGAGTCTATTGAATAAAACTTTTACTTCCGTCCCCAAAGGTGTAAACAATACAACCCCCATTACCACCATAATGGCTATGTTTATCCAAGCACTTTTTTTCCTGTTCTGTATCTCTTTTTTCATATTTTTTCAAATCATTTCTACAATCATTTCACCCCTACGGGGTTCGAAAATTATTTTACCCTTATCGGGTTTTTCAAAAATGTCACACCGTTATATAATAAAACCATTCAACGGGTACGAAAATCG
>NZ_JAHKRA010000030.1 GCF_019345525.1 Flavobacterium sp. NKUCC04_CG
AACAACCCGGCTGTTTTAGAAAAACTAAAATCGATCATCAAATCCTCTGAGGGACCGGTTACTTTTGACGGAACAGCTTTCAAGTATACCGATAGCGAGGGGAACTCCCAAACCTTAACTCTTGCTGAATTGGTAAAAACCCACGAAACCCTAACAACTTTAACCAAGGGGAATGCGGGTACCTATACCTACAAATCGGAAAACGATTCAGAAGTTGTGATTGATGTGGTTGGTGATGTGAGTTCAAACTTTGACAGCATTGCGAACAACCCGGCTGTTTTGGAAAAACTAAAATCGATCATCAAATCCTCTGAGGGACCGGTTACTTTTGACGGAACAACTTTCAAGTATAGCGATAACGAGGGGAACTCCCAAACCTTAACTCTTGCTGATTTGGTTAAAACCAACGAGACGGTAACAAACTTAGCTTATGTCTTGGAAACAGGTATGCTAACATATAGCAATGAAACACCTGAAGAGCAGACTGTAAATTTGAGATCTGTTGTAGAAACGTTTCAAAGTATAGGCTCTATTACTCCTAACAGTGCAGATGGGACACTTGTAATAAAAAACGGAAAAGGAGCGGTATCAAATTTAAATGTGAAAGAACTGATTCAAGAACAGGGACAAGCATTAACGGGAACTGGAATTACAGTGATTGGCGGTGAAAAATCACTTTTGAGTGCGGCTTCGCTTAAAATAACACCGGGTAGTGCAAATCAAGTACTTAGTACGAATGATGAAGGTGATGGAGCAATGTGGATTGATGATATTTCAGCTAACAATGGTTTGCAAAAATCAGGTCGATTTATACAATTAGGCGGTTCGATTTTTAAACCGACCGAATTGACGACAACAGCTAAAAATACCTTAGCGATAAAAGGATTGGCTAGTGGTGATTTGAAAGATCATTATGTAGTTATGGACAAAGATGGCGCCTTGCGCAAATTACGTGCATCCTTACCTAATTTTTTTTACATGCCATCCTTGTTAATTCCTACAGCGGCTGATCAAGTTGTAAATGAAGTAGGAGTGTCGGGCGAGTCATTTGGGAAAATTAATTTATATGATCGTTATCAAAAACAATTCAAGACTCCTATGGTCAAAAATCCTGGTGCAAGTTCCGTTTTACCCGTACTTCAAAGCAGTGAATTGGATTATATAGTGACTTGGTATGATGTTGAAGTTTTTGAGAATGTCAGTGTAAGTGATAAGGGAGTTTTGTCGTATAAAGTGAAAGCCAATGCAGACATAACGTTGGGATCATTTATGAACATTGTTTTAGCAGTAAAACCGTTATAATGGACTATAGAAATTTCATATTCGGATTAGTTTTTTTGTTGACTATAATTAGTCAACCAATAAAAGCGCAATGTTTTTCCAATGGATTTGCAACGGCAGCTTTTGCAACTGGAGGTTCAAGTCCAAATACGAAAGATGTCTTGTGGTTGACATGGGGGGCTAGTTCTAGTCGAGACACTTACGGCAAGGCAAATGTAACGTTGAATAATAACAGTACGTCCTACGCATCAATCCCCATTGCAGGTGGGAAGTTTTTATGCATTGAAGCAAAATTAATTAAAGTTGTAGGAAATATTCAAAGCTATCGTCCAGGAAATTATACCGGGGATTCTCTAGACAAACTATATAATATTGGAGGTATAGGCGCGAGAAATAAATTGGTATGTGGAATTAAAAATGGCGTGTCTGGAAAATTTGTTAGTTTTTCATTGGTCTGCAAGGCTTATATAGATGGAGTACCAGCTCGGTTAACTGGTGTGGTAATAGCAGACGCGGAGTCATTGAGTGATATTGAAAATTTTTATGCCATAGGTAGTGGTTCTTGGACCCTTATTGATTTATTAAAAAATACTTCTTCGCGGGAACCTTACGTGATACGGAAGGATAATATTAATAGCAATCAACAAAAAATATCGTTTTTACGGGGGAATGATGATAGAACAGGAGGGGTAACTTTTCTAACTTTTAATGATCAAGCCTATGATAAAAAGGATTTGTCTGTTACTGTTGACGTTGGGTTAAGAGGAGGTGGAGTGACTGCTATTGCTTTAGGTTTATTGGTACCTAAAACAGATACAGGTGATGCTCCCGAAAGTTATGGAGTGCCTTTGCATGTTTTTAATGCTCTAGAGCCTATAGATGATCAAATAGCGGTAGGACAAAACAAGAATATTAATATCGGAGATTATAAGCTAAGCGGACTGCGGACTGCTGTCGGAGGATATTTGGGAAGTGTTCCTCCAGATGGTGATATAAATATGCTTTTCGGCAAATTAGCTATGGGTGATGATTTAGATGGATATGCAGGCTCTAAAGAAGAGGATGCCTGGCCACAAGAATATCGGAGTTTCTCTTATAAAGCTCATTATTTACCCGGTTACAAAATGAAGGTAGTTATTCCCTATCACACCAAGAAGAACGGCTATATAACAGGATGGATCGACTTTAATCTCGATGGTAAATTTAGCGATGATGAAAAAGCAATCGTAAATGCTCCCATTTCTGCCAAAACAGCAACTCTAGAGTGGACGGTGCCAAAAAATCGCATTGCTCGTAGTACTTATGTGAGGTTGCGTTTTGGATACACAAAATCGGAAATAGACTCTCCTATTGGTGCCGCTATAGGCGGAGAGGTAGAAGATACACGCATTATTATTCAGGGTAGGGCAATTGTTAATCCAGTAATTAGTCCAAAAATAAAATAAAGAAAAATGAGAAATATGTATATACAATATTTGGGAATGTTAATGATTTCTGGAGCGGCGTATAGTCAAATCAATAATCAGGGGGTTTTTTCGGTATTACCAAATACAAAAGTATCGATGGAAATGAATTTTGAGAACCGTACTGAAGGACAAGTACTCAATAATGGAACCATTTATTATTTCAAGGACTTTCTTAATGACGGTCTATATATTTTTGACAGTCAATTAAAAAAATCATACGCGGTTTTCCAACCCTCAACGGGCAAAACGGAAAAACAAATTTTAAGTGGTAGAGCACAAAGTCATTTTTATGATGTATTGTTTAATAATCCGACTTCCAACACCGCATTTGAATTGCAAAACGATATGAGTGTTGCGGGTATTGCTAATTTCAAAAGTGGTGTTATTCAAATGGATTCGTTAAATGGAGCTTTAGTTTTTGAAAAAGGAGCTCAAGCGATAAATGTATCCGATATAAGTCATGTGGATGGACAAGTTGAAAAAGTCGGCAATGAGGCATTTGTTTTTCCCATTGGCAATCAAAACTTTTATCGTCCAGCTACAATCAGTGCTCCATCGCAGATTAAGGATGCCATTCTGGCTAAATATTACTTAAGAAACTCAGATGATCGACAACCCCATAGTGATAAAACAGGTGTAATTGAGCAAATTAACCATGCGGAGTATTGGACTGTAGAGAACAATAATCCCGATAGTACTATCATCCTAACCCTAAGTTGGGATGAGCGTACTACACCGCTCGAACTGCTTGATGATTCAGCTAAAAATCTTCGGATACTACGATGGGATAGCAATCAGAATCTCTGGGTTGATGAAGGGGGAATTGTTGATTTCGAGAGTAAAACCGTTACTAGCCCTTTAGTAGTAAGTGGGTTTGGTGTTTTTACATTAGGAACTGTCAAAGAAGAATTGTTATTAGATGGAGATATAGTGATTTACAATGCCGTATCACCCAATGGTGATGGCTACAACGATTATTTTATTATTGATAATATAGAGCGTTTTCCAAATAATACAGTTGAAATCTATAATCGTTGGGGAGTTAGAGTCTTCGAAACTAATAATTACAACAGCACTGGCAATGTATTTAGGGGGATTTCTGAAGGACGTGTGACCGTTGATAAGAAGAGTTTATTACCAACAGGTACATATTACTATATCATTAATTATGAGTACATAGACGAAAACGGAACACGTATGGTCAAAAAAGCGGGCTATTTACATCTGGAAAACAACTAAAAAATAAGACTGATGAATAATATAACAATACAAAAGACTCTACTTATCGTCCTAAGTTTCTTTGCACAAATTAGCCTTGTTCAGGCACAGCAAGATTCCCAATATTCTCAATACATGTATAGCACTTCTACAATAAATCCTGCTTATGCTGGTTCTCGAGGAGTAATGAGCGTCTTTGGTTTATATAGAACGCAATGGGTAGGACTGGAGGGAGCACCGAAAACAGCCAATGTTTCTATAAACACTCCATTGGGTGATTCTGGATTGGGATTAGGGGTGTCGTTTATTAATGATCGAATTGGTGCGATGGATGAAAATAATATCGCAATCGATTTGTCCTATGCTGTCACTGTAAATGAAAACTATCATTTAGCTTTCGGAGTAAAGGGAACCGCTAATTTACTTGATGTAGATTATAATAAACTAAATAGGTACAATCCCAACGATGTTGTTTTTGCTGAGAATATAGAGAGCCAGTTTAGTCCAAATATTGGAGCGGGACTCTACTTATATTCTGATAAAACCTATATAGGATTATCGGTTCCAAATTTTTTACATACCGATCGTTACGATGACAATATCAGTTCTACAGTACGTCAAAAAATGCACTTTTATCTTATCGCGGGACATGTGTTTGACTTAAGTCCAAACTTAAAGTTTAAACCTGCATTATTGAGTAAAGCCGTTGCAGGGGCACCGTTACAAGTTGACCTTACAACAAATTTTATGTTTGCAAATCAATTTGTAGTTGGAGCAGCATATCGCTGGGATGCTGCTTGGAGTGGATTAGTGGGATTTCAGATTAATCCCGGTTTATTTATTGGCTATAGCTACGATACCGATACTACAAAATTATCGAACTACAATTCAGGGTCTCATGAGATCTTTATGAGGTTTGAGTTGTTTAAACGTTACAACCGAATTTCAGCACCTAGATTCTTTTAAAGCTACTCATTATGATAAAAAAAATACAACAATTAATTTTTCTCAGTATTTTATCGATAGGTCAAATACTACTCGCGCAAAATCGCCAAGAGAAAAAAGCAGCAATGCATATGGAAGAATACGCCTATGTAGACGCTATCTCGCTATATGAACATCAAGCTAAAAAAGGGGTTAAATCTCCAGAGCTATATAGAAATTTAGGGGATGCCTACTATTTTAATGGTAAGCTTGACCAAGCTTTTATATGGTATGAAAAGTTTTTCGAATTAGATACTATAAAAGCGTCTGAGTATTACTATCGTTATGCTCAGGCCTTAAAAGCTATAGGAAATTACACGCAATCAACATCTTGTATGAATGATTTTTTAAATCTAGAAAAGTCAGATCGTAGAGCGTTGATATTTGATAATAAAAAGAATTTTTTAGCTGAAATTGAGTCAAATTCTGGACGATATGAGATGGAATTTCTACCTTTTAATAGTAACCAGTCTGATTACGGCACAACGTTACACGAAGGTAAACTTGTTTTTTCCTCTACAAGAGAACGTAGTGCATTTACAGGAAAAACGCATAGTTGGACCGGACAAGCTTTTAGTAGTTTGTATCAAGTAGCTGTAAAAAAAGATAGTAGCTGGGGACGGGTTAAACCATTTGAAAGCCAATGGCGTACAAAGTTTAATGAATCGACTCCAGTTTTTACTCAGGATAATCAAACAGCTTACTTTACCCGTAATAATTACAATAAAAATAAACGAGGATTTGATGATAACAACAATACTTTATTAAAAATATATAAGTCAACAAAAAATAATGGACAATGGAGCGAGGCTATCGAACTACCATTTAATTCAGACCAATTCAGTACAGCACATCCCGCCTTAACTCCAGATGAAAAATGGCTTTATTTCGCATCAAATCGCCATGACAACCACGGACAATCTGATTTGTATAAAGTAGCCATTCATGAGGACGGGACTTATGGATTACCAATCAATTTAGGAGACGTTATTAATACAGAAGGGCGTGAGAGTTTTCCCTTTATTTCATCAAAAAATGAATTGTATTTCTCTACAGATGGACGCCCAGGATTAGGAGGTTTGGATATTTATGTTACTAAAATAAATTCAGATGGAAGTTTTAGTCCTGTACAGAATATAGGAGCACCTGCTAATAGTTCAATGGATGATTTCGGTTTTTACATAGATGCTAACAGCGGTCTTGGTTTTTTGAGTTCCAATAGAATAGCTGATAAGAAAGCCGATAATTTGTATGCCTTTCAAGAACAAACCCCTTTAGTTTTAGAATGTACTCAAGCCATTAAGGGATCTATTTATGATAGAGTCAGCCTAATTCCTTTAGGAAATGCGACGGTAGTTTTGTATGACTCTCAGTGTAATGAAATAGCTATCACAACAACTGACCCAGCAGGACTATATGAATTTCCAAATTTGAGTTGCGGTGCTAAATACCGCGTTATCGCTAAGACTGATAATTATAATACCATAGAAATAATTGCAACTCTTCCTGAAAAAACAGCTACAGTTCAAGTAGACTTCGGGCTAGAAAGTTCATTGATCGCCGTTAAAAAAGGAGATGATCTATTTCAAGTGCTTAAGCTCAATCCGATTTATTTTGACTTTGGAAAAGCAGATATCAGAGAAGATGCTATGACAGAGCTACTCAAAGTAGTTGCCATATTAGATCTGTATAAGAATATGAAGATAGAAGTTTGCTCCCATACGGATAGTCGAGGAAATGCTGCTTTTAATTTAAAACTTTCTGAACGCCGTGCAAAGGCCACTGTAGCCTGGATTCTTAGTCAAGGAATAGCTGCGGAAAGAGTCAGCGGTAAAGGATATGGGCAGACACAATTGATTAATAATTGTAGTAGTGGGATAAAGTGCTCCGAACGAGAACATCAGGAAAATAGACGTAGTGCTTTTATAGTCAAAGAGCTCTAGTGATAAAACGATCTAGCACGACAATGCTACGAAATGTTCCGATGAAGCTCATAAAAAAAACAGTAGAAGTGAACTTCATCTTTCTAAACAATAATTCATTATTTATAAAAATCTATAGATAAAAAAGCATAATAGGATTCTTTTAAACGCTGCAGCTATTCAATATCATGTTTACTCTAAGTTCACTGTAATAAAAACGTCTCCATTTTTTATTTTATAGAATCATTGTATTGGTGTATAAGCATCATAGAATCTCTTTAAAACGCTAAAGATTGTCAAAAAGACAATTCTAAAAGGCTAATTAGCCATTTCCTTTAATTATTAATACAAGTATTTTAAAATTAGTTCACACTTAAATTTTTAGAACTATTTATTTCTACTTTAAAAACAATTCTAATGAAAAAGAAACTACTGCCGTTGACGGCTCTATTTATCAGTGGGTTTGCTTATTCTCAAGTTGGTGTTGGGATAAAACAGCCTCATCAATCTGCCCAAATGGATATTGTATCCAAAAATAAGGGTATGATGATTCCGCGTATTGCTTTAGAAAATAATACAGATCAAAGTACTATTTCTCACGGAAATGTGAATAGTTTACTGGTGTATAATACATCTTCAAATCAAACATTACAACCTGGATATTATTATTGGGAAGATGTTAAATGGGTTAGATTACTTATAGATTCTGATTCACATTTGTTTAATAATACCAAAAATGTGAATTTAAAAATCGAAAATGATTTTTTGATTCTTGAAGATAGTGACGGCAATCAAGTTTCTATTGCTACATCTGAAATAAAGATAAAAAACATAGAAACCACCCTGACCAATAATGGCGACGGGAGTTACACCTATAAAAACGAAAAAGGAGTTGATGTGGTAATCGACGTTCCGGGTTCTGTATCGAGTCAATTTGAACAAATCATCCAAAACCCGACTGTTCGCGAAGTATTAAATCAATACCTGACTTCCAATTCGGGCAACGTTAGTTTTGGCGAAAATGGATTGACCTATATCGATGCAAGCGGTGCTACCCAAAGCTTGGATTTATCTCAGCTTATCAAAAGCCATGAAACGCTGACTACCCTAACCAATAATGGAAACGGCAGTTACACCTATAAAAACGAAAAAGGAGTTGATGTGGTAATCGACGTTCCGGGTTCTGTATCGAGTCAATTTGAACAAATCATCCAAAACCCGACTGTTCGCGAAGTATTAAATCAATACCTGACTTCCAATTCGGGCAACGTTAGTTTTGGCGAAAATGGATTGACCTATACCGATGCAAGCGGTGTTACCCAAAGCTTGGATTTATCTTCGCTTATCAAAAGCCATGAAACGCTGACTACCCTGACCAATAATGGAAACGGGAGCTACACCTATAAAAACGAAAAAGGAGTTGATGTGGTAATCGACGTTCCGGGTTCTGTATCGAATCAATTTGAACAAATCATCCAAAACCCGACGGTTCGAGAAGTATTAAATCAATACCTGACTTCCAATTCGGGCAACGTTAGTTTTGACGAAAATGGATTGACCTATACCGATGCAAGCGGTGCTACCCAAAGCTTGGATTTATCTCAGGTTGTAAAAAGCCATGAAACGCTGACTACCCTGACCAATAATGGCAACGGGAGCTACACCTATAAAAACGAAAAAGGAGTTGATGTGGTGATCGACGTTCCGGGTTCTGTATCGAATCAATTTGAACAAATCATCCAAAACCCA
>NZ_JAHKRA010000031.1 GCF_019345525.1 Flavobacterium sp. NKUCC04_CG
TACAGCGATTTCTTAACGGATTTTTTATAAGGTCGAAAAGATTGTGCGAAATTCAAAAGTAAAGTACAAAGTGAAAACCATGGTTGTACTATTGCTGTAATTATTTAAAAAATCGGGCACCGGCAGGGGCAGGCTTGGATTATCTTGTGGGAGAAGGCGTAAACAGCAAATTCGATAAGAAAACCGTAACCCGTTTACTCGATATAGAAAAACTAGACCCCATAGACAAAGAACACGTTTTCGCTATGCTAGATGCGTTTCTTGCCAAAAATAAATTACAAGCTATTCTTAAATAAAAAAATCCCAACTTTTTACGGTTGGGATTTTTTGTTTATTCGTACCACACCAAGGGATTGACTTCGTCGAATTTCATTTCGTGCGGTAGTGGGAGAAATTCAACAGAGGTAGTCTTTTCGTGCAGCAAAATTCATTGTACTAATATCCCTCTCTTAAACCGCCGTTAATATACAAAGAAACCTCATTCTATTTTTAAAAAGTTGGAAGACTACCTTTTATCGATAAACTGCCTTTGTAAAAACAAAACTCCCAATAGGATTGAGAGCTTTTGTATATTATAGAGGAGACGCGCCCAGAATTCTTGTGTTTACTTATCGTACCACTTGAAAGGATTGACTTCGTCGAATTTCATTTCGTGCGGTAGCAGGGAGGGATTGTTGTTTTCAATATTCTAAACATACAATTCCTAATTCTATTTACATTGTATGGATAATCTATCTAAATATTTCTTCAATTTATAAGATGGTATCTTCTTGTAGTTTAATATATTATTCTTACACACAAAATAAAAGTATCCATTAACACTATGGTCGATTCTAAAAACACGATTATCTTCAAAATCAAGAGGTAATAAATCAAGTTCTTTCTTTACAGCTGTGGAATCCAATATACCATAACGATTCAACTTATTCAAAATAGTTTGATTCATTGGTGTTACTTTATCTTTCCACAAAAACAATTTATTATTAATCTCACAAAATCTATTTGGAAACCCTGAATCAGGAACTTCACCTATGCTATCTTCAATTCTTATACTTACATCATTGTAGTTTGGAATAATATGAAAAACGTAATTATCCCCAATAATTGAATCAGAATAAAAAATAAAAACATCAAAAGGTTTTCCATATTTTTTTAGATGTTTTTTAGATGTTTTATAATTAATAGCCATATCATTTATTACAACTTCTCTAACGTTCTCTAAACTATCTATGCTTAAATCTAATGACTTTTGATAAGTTGTACAGCTATAAAGAATAATACATAGTAGGTATATGACTATCTTATTTATCTTCATTATTATTAGTTTAAATATATTAATTAAATCTTTTTTCTCTACCTCCAGCAATAATATAAAAAGGCAATTTAGGATATGAATTAAACAATGGAACATCTTTATCTGAAGAGGGAGTATGATCCCTAAAAGGATGTGTATGAAAATGGCCTTTTAAAAGACCTTTACTCATCTCTAGCCAAGATGTAGGTGTTTTCGAATCAGTCTTCGAATTCCCTTCATACTTGGCAGTCCTAACCATCTTAACTTTATCACTACCTGAGTCACCAATTCTAATTCCCGATATTTCTTTTCCAACATAATCTGCAACTTTCGAGATAAAAACATTAAACTCATCCAAAGTAGCTCCCCCGTCTCCATTAACGGAAAAACTCTCATGTTTTGTTTTTAAATTCTGACCATCTTTCAATAATCCCTTTGCTATATTATCAATAGCTACCTTAGGATTACCATCTCCCCCCGCTGCCGCACGAAATCGAAGATTCGACGGAGTCAATCCCTTCGTGTGGCAAATTGAATAAACTAATATTTGAATCTTAAAACTCAAGTTTTATACAAAAACCCGGATTCCATTTTATCTTAGTCAAAAGACTTACTCCCATTTTAAATAAACACCTTTATGCAAGCAGAAAACCTCAGCATGATCGAGTGTTCTTGTATCTAATACAAACCACGCGAGAGGACTCGCGAGGTAGCCTAGTCGAATGTTTTTAATATTCGCGCACTAGCGGGGGATTGACTTCGTCGAATTTTATTTCGTGCGGTAGCGGAGATTTTTTGTTATTATCAACAGTAAGATACTGGCACAAGCGGGGGAGGATTTTTTGTTTTTATTAATATCACTCAACTAATATTACTTCTGGAGCTATTAAACTATCTTCAATAACAATATCATTCTTAACAATATAAAATCCTTCATAATCACCCCACGAAGTAAAATATGCGTTACAATAATAAAAATAAATTACTGTAAGAATTTCTTGTTTTGAGAGATTATCAATATTTATAAGAATATTACCTTCAGAGACATCTCCATAGGCATATCTTTTCTTAAACCACTCAAAACCAAATTTCTCATATTCCTTTTTTATTTTTTCATCTAGAATGAAACATTCTCCATAATATGAACAATCTAAATTAACTCCATTGTTGATAATCTCAACTATATATTCTTTGAAAGAAAATTTATCTGTAACATCCTTTAAATGCCCCCCAAAATACAATCTCCTTAATGCATCTACATTAAAAGAAACTAAGCTATCCGATTCTCTTTTTTCAGTAAACAAATAAATATCCATATAACTGGAATAACCATCCTTGTTACTTGCTTCCAAGATTATCTCTAAATTGTCAGCGAAACTATTATTAGTCTTTTTAATCCTTATACAACTACTAAAATAGAGTAATACTAATAATAACAAAGTTACGACTCTTATCATTTCTTTAATTCTTTAGGATTAATTTCCTTTCCTCCATATTTTGTTCTTTGACTCATATTTAATTTATCCCTTGCTATATTTTCATTATTTACTCCTCTAATTTCTGCTGGATTTGTATTACTTGATTCCATACCATAAGAATCAGCCATATTTCCCTTCTCATAATCATATTGATGCTGTAACTCGTGTGCAACCGTAGTAATATCAGAACCAGAAACTCCTGTTGATCTTTCAATTTCCTTACTCTTTGCTTCACTAAAATTATACCTAGTAATACTTCCCATAGATTTACCTGTCTTTTCCATATCAGCAGTAGTACTAGCACTATCAAATTCATTACCTCCTTTCACACTACCTCCAGAAGAACTTAACTGATCAGTATTAATCATATGCGTATTTTTACTCCCAACTAGAGTTTTTATTTGTCCTTTAAAGTGTGGGTCTAACTTACTAAGACTTATATATGCATTTAATATTCTGCCTGCATGTGAAGATGCTTTAACATTAACTATCTGTCCTTTGTTATTAGTCAAGTTTGTACCATTAAAATTATATCTAGTTCCTCCTACTACAAATACAACTTCTCTACCATCCGGGTCAATTGCATTTATCGGATTATTCATTACATATATGTATCCACCATAGTTCGGATACTTCTCCGCTAAGGGGTCTACGCTCAAAAATATACTGGTACTCGGGTCGTAATAACGCGCACCATAATAATACATACCGGTAGCGGCATCCAATTCCTTGGCATTAAACTTATA
>NZ_JAHKRA010000032.1 GCF_019345525.1 Flavobacterium sp. NKUCC04_CG
ATTAAACTCCCATTCGTATTGGTATTCTGGATCGTAGTTAACCGGTGCGAGTAAAATGGGATTTTCGATACAATTCGGGTTGTAGTTGACCGTAAACTCTGCGTTGGGGCGCCCTTTGACGACCACCGTTTTTTCTTCAGTACATAGATAAGCACTGCCGTTTTTCAATTGTATTTTAAATTTATAAGTACCCGGTGCTAAGTTTCTAAAGGTATATTGGCTGTTGCGTCCGCTATACTCCGCAGGCATACCGTCTCTACTAAAGCTATAGGTCACGTTGGTTCGATCGGCATAGAGTGAATGGTCTATGATGGTGACATCTCTGGTATTGTTATGGCTCACACACGACATACGGTATCTGAATTTGGCCTCATAGGGTTTAAAAAACGATTTGTGTATGTTGATCCGACAAATATTGCCGTTAATCAGGTAATCGACCCAATATTGTACAAAATGCAATCCCGGTTTTGTCGTCGTAAAGCTCGCCTGGGTATCGGTATGCCCGGCTGCTCTTTTCAAATACCGGCTTTGTTTCCAACTGACCCCAACTGGGCTTCCCGTATAGGTTCCCGTAAACGAGAAGTCATTACACGACTGCGTAAAGGAGGTGGTTGCCGTTTCGTTTAGTCCGCTGCAACTCGGATTGCAGTTTTCGTATATATGTACTAAATCCGAAATACGAGAACAACCGAAAATACTGGTCATTTTAACGTAATAACTCCCCGCCTCGGAGTGGTTACTATCCCCAACTACCGTATAACGAGGGCCATAGCCCAACACGCCGGCTTGCCCGCTTTTATACCATTCCATATTTTGATCGGGTATATCCAATTGATGGGTGGCGTATAAGGTTACGGCATAGCCGTTTTCAGGACAAACAAAGATATCGCCATTGGGAGTCACGGTGATTACCGGTTTGGGGTGCAAAAGCACATTTAAATTCAACTGTATTTGCGTTTCACATCCGTTGGGATTGATGATTGTGGCGGTAATTACCCTAGCGATATCGTCATTTAATTCCTCTTCAAATGCCAATGGCGGACTGCTGATCCTCGTTCCTGAAATAGGACTTGCAGCCGTAGGCTCCGATCCGTTGTTTAAATCCCAAATAACCCTTCCTCCGCTTAGGTTGGAATCCGAAACCAAGGTCACCGTAAAAGGCTCGTACACACATACATTTAGCGGATTCGGATTTTGCCAAGTGAAATGGGGACTTTCAAATAGGGTAATCGGATGATTAAACACATAGAGTTGATCACACTTTCTGATGGTTAATCGCAAAAAGCCGGAATTGGTATTGGATACTTCATTCCAACTCACTTGGACCGTTTTACTTCCTTGCCCCTGTACGATATTGGCAAAATTATCTGGAAAGGACTCCCAATGTATGTGATCGGGTTGTATATTGTTATCAAAATCTACTTTAAAACTGGAGTATGTACTCGGACAAAAAAGTACGGTGTTTTCCAAATTGGTAAACCGCGCCTGGGGATTCATTGCTAAAATGTTAAAACGCTTGGGAGCAGAAGTACAACGAAGGCTGTTGAGCGAGAATTTTTTTACCGTAATGCTGCGTTCTAGGGATTCGCCAACATCAAAGGTCACCGTTACTTCATCGCCAAATCGAGACCCGTGAATTTGACCGTGGGTAACCTCCCACTCGTAAGTAAAGTTGGCGTCGTCGTTTTCGATACGGTAAACATAAGGAGCCCCCGGACATACCATTTTTTCTCCGATTAATTCCACCTCACTGATATCGGGTAATTCCGTAATCGTGACCAATAAAGGAATACTCGTACAATAATCTTGATGGGTGGCTGTGATGGTATAAAAACCCGCTGTGCCACCTTCCCAAAACAAGCTGTTAGCCGTTTGAGAATGAACCAGGGTATTACCCTTTTTAACTTCCCATAGTAAGGGAATATTTAGATTGGATTCATAAACAATGCCTTTGGGGGTTTCACAGAACTCTGTAGGACCCGTAATTTCTGGAACGGCTACCACTTCTATTTCAAAAGTGGCGCGTCCACCGCATTTTAGCAGCGTATTGGTATAAGTACACACCAACAAATACCTGCCTGCTTCTAATGGATTCAAAACTATTTCGTTGCGTTGGTCCGTGGGAGTCAACGTGCTCTGTGCCCCTGTTAACGATAGCAATTCCCATTGAAAATCAGTGGTAGGCCATTGAGGCATCGAAAAGCGTTGTTGTTTCCGCACGCAAGCCGTTGGGTTTCCCTGAATTGTTCCCTCATTTTTAACAACCGGTATTTTAACCGTGGTCCAATTTCGGCAACCGCAATAACTGATATAACTCACATATCCAAAACCGTCCTGATCGACCTCATTCCAAATCACTTGGATTTCTTGCTCATTCTCTTCGATGACCTCTCCCCCTACTACAAACCAATCACCTCCGCATGCGGATTCGACCGTATAGGTTTGAACGCTATTCTCGCAGGAAACCGTCGGGCAACTGATCCTAGCGGCTATTTGCGCTTCGACCTGAATATCCGCTTTAAAATAACTGCTGCAATGGCATTCGTTGGTCACTTGGAGAGAAATCGTGTAAATTCCCGGCCGGCTATACTGGTGTTGAGGATTTCTTTCACGTGAAACGTTGCCGTCGCCAAAATCCCACTCATACGAGACGATTTGACTGCCCCCATTGGCTTCCGATAAATTGTTTATTACAAAAGGTGTATTTAAACAGACCACATCCGGTAATGCCTGCTGTGGTAACTGCAATTTAAAGGCGGCATTAGGCGCTGCAAGCACTTCGATACACAAACTGCCTTGAGTAATCGATCCATCATTAAAAACAACCTTAAAGCTAAGCCCGGCAGCACCGCGGTTTTCCCAACGCACACGAATCCGATCTTGATATTCGCGCAGAATTGTGCCGCCTGAAATTTCCCAACTCACTGCTCGAATGTTGTTTCCTCGCATATAAAACGCCATGGCGCCGCCTTCGCAAACCGACAAACAAGGGGCATTCGCTATATCTTCTAGATAACCGTCGTATTTGGGATTGGGATCGTAATCATAGGTTTTACAACCCACTTCTTGGTCCCAACTCAACCAAGCGCCATTGTTTAACGGCTGTCCCATACTCGACAAAGAGCAGCACAGCAACAATAAGCTTAAAAAACACTTATTCTCAAAAAGTGTTTTTTTTATTCTATAAAAGTAATTATATCTCATAATGTATATTTTTAACAATTATTAATAGTAAACACATAAACATTACTTATAAATGATTGATTATATCTATTTTGAGTTACAAGATTAACAATTCATAAAAAACACTTAGTTAAATTTTAGTTAAATTTTTAATTGGTTAGGTATTTTAACAGTTAAAGTTTGCAACCAACCATTAACCACTTTACAACGAAACAACCAGACTTGTAAAAAACAGTGAGTAAATCTGCTCCTTACAACAAGCCATCTAAGAGACAAAAAACAACACCGCTTTTTGCGCATACACAAAAAGCGG
>NZ_JAHKRA010000033.1 GCF_019345525.1 Flavobacterium sp. NKUCC04_CG
GCAGCCTGCTGATACCGTCCGACCACTGGGTTAGCGGTAAATATTTGGTGGTTTTGTATGTCAACGGACACAGAAGTTACCAACAGATTTTGATTAAAAACTAACCCCAAAGCGCTGTAAAAGCAGTGGGCCAGGCCGCTGTTTTTACAGCGTTTTTATAAAATAGAACATTATGGAAACACAGTACAAACGATGCGGATTGCGAATTAAAAAATCGGTACGAAACAACGGATTGATTTTGTTGTTGAGTTTGTTTTTATCGGTGCCCGGTTTAGCCCAGGACTACCAGTGGAAATGGCATAAAAAGGGCGGAGGGGCTTTTGAAATGTTAGACGACAAGAGTTATTGGTATAATAGAGGGTATTACGAGTCGATTTTGGATATTAAGATTGATGCGCAAAACAACGTTTATCTGTTGGGGGTTATCGGGTATCCCGATGCCCAATTTGACGGAGATCCGGTAAAGGTGTATAACAGGCCTTTTGGGGGCAATCAACATACGGATGTTTTTTTAGCGGCTCTCAACTGTGAGGGCACGGTGTTGTGGACTAAAGGTATTGGGGGGTATTCCTGGGATCACGCCTACAATTTGGGATTGGACGCAAACGGCGGTTTGTATGTGGGCCTGTTTGTGAGTAATCTTGAATCCATGTTGCCTTTTGGTCCCTTTCAATACACTAAAGAACCCCCTCATTTTGACGACGATGTCCGTATGGACTATACCCGGGGTTTGGACCCCGATATACCCAATGCGAATTTTAAGACCATGGTTTTGGCCAAATACCAAGCGGATAACGGGCGTTTGCTTTGGCACCGTTTTCCACAGGACGAGGTAATTCAAGATTTGGGATGGAGTGCCATAGGTGATATCTATACCGAGGCCAACGGCACCACCCATTGGTTTGTCGGTTTTTTAGAGGGTACCCATTTGGAGGGGCGTATAAGGGTGGAGGCACCAGCAGAATCAGATTTTTATCTCGAGTGGTATATCATCCGTTACGATAGCGAGGGCAACTACGTTTCCCATACCTTTTTGGACTTTAGGAATTTACAAACTATAGAGCGGGTCCGATTTACTTACGACCCTTTGATAGAGCAGTATTACATTGGTGGAGTTTGTTGGGATAGTTTCGAAGTTATTTCATATGGCGATGAAGTGCTCTTAAAGTCGATGTATGTTTTGGCTTTGGACAAAGCGGGAAACAAACTGTGGAGTCACGATATGGATGGAGGTATCTTGGCAGAAATAAAAACCGATGAGCAATCTAATGTATATCTATCGGGTATGGGATCTGCGAAATTTAATGACCTCCCGTATGTAAATTCCTTTGCGGGATTAGAGTTTCCAGAGGTCAATGGAGATGTACTTCCCTATGTTTTAAAACTGAATACCAAAGGACAATTGCTTTGGGGAACAGCGGCAGCATGTCCTTCTTTTCCGATAACGAGTGCTTATTCATCGGCTCGTGCATTGGCTTTTACCGCTACCGAAGTGGTGGCTGGAATCACGATGGACTCCGAGCTTTGGGGTGATAAAATGTCTGGTATTCCCGTGGGAACCGGTTATTTACCGGATCCTTTTGTGGGTCGGTTTGACAAAATCACCGGTCATTGCAATGCGTTGCACCGCATCAAAGGGCCTTCGGGTTATCACGACGGTTTAACGGCTATTGCTGTGGACCGGGATCAGAACATTTTGGTGGGCGGGCACTTTAGCGGTAGTTTATTTGTAGATGATCCGCATGTACCGCGGATGACGCCTATTTTTTATTCCGGTATCCCCGATTTTTTTGTAGCCAAATTGGCGGCCTGGAATTGTGGAGAAAACATGAGTACTCCCACCTTTAAAACCATAGAAGAAGTGGTGCTCTATCCGAATCCGACTAGCGATAAAGTATATTGGCAATCGGATAGGTTATGGAAGTATTATGAGGTTTACGACTTGCAAGCGCGTATAGTAGCCAAGGGGCATATCCAATTGCAAGAGGTCAGCTTAGGGCATTTAGCTTCCGGACAATACATATTGGCCTTACTGGACTACGACGGACATAAAGTCACTCAAAAGATTTTGGTGAAATAAAATTTCGGGAACTATGGACACAGAAGTTACCAACAGATTTTGATTAAAAACTAACCCCAAAAACGCTGTAAAAGCAGTGGGCCAGGCCGCTGTTTTTACAGTGTTTTTATAAAATAGAACATTATGGAAACACAGTACAAACGATGCGGATTGCGAATTAAAAAATCGGTACGAGACAACGGATTGATTTTGTTGTTGAGTTTGTTTTTATCGGTGCCCGGTTTAGCCCAGGACTACCAGTGGAAATGGCATAAAAAGGGCGGAGGGGCTTATGGGATGCTTCTAGATAAGAGTTATTGGTATAATAGACGATTGTTCGAAACCATATTGGATATTAAGATTGATGCGCAAAACAACGTTTATCTGTTGGGGGTTATCGGTCATCCCGATGCCCAATTTGATGGAGATCCCGTAAAGGAATATAACAGACCAGCTGGCGTTAATCAATATACGGATGTTTTTTTGGCGGCTCTCAACTGTGAGGGCAGGGTGTTGTGGACCAAGGGCATAGGGGGGTATTCCTGGGATCACGCCTACAATTTGGGACTGGACTCAAACGGCGGTTTGTATGTGGGCCTGTTTGTGAGTAATCTTGAATCCATGTTGCCTTTTGGTCCCTTTCAATACACTAAAGAACCTCCACATTTTGACGACGATGTCCGTATGGACTATACCCGGGGTTTGGACCCCGATATACCCAATGCGAATTTTAAGACCATGGTTTTGGCCAAATATCAAGCGGATAACGGGCGTTTGCTTTGGCACCGTTTTCCACAGGGCGAGGTAATTCAAGATTTGGGGTGGAGCCAAATTGGCGATGTTTATACCGAAGCCAACGGCACCACCCATTGGTTTGTCGGTTTTTTAGAGGGTACCCATTTGGAGGGGCGTATAAGGGTGGAGGCACCAGCAGAATCAGATTTTTATCTCGAGTGGTATATCATCCGTTACGATAGCGAGGGCAACTACGTTTCCCATACCTTTTTGGACTTTAGGAATTTACAAACTATAGAGCGGGTCCGATTTACTTACGACCCTTTGATAGAGCAGTATTACATTGGTGGCACGGGTTTGGAC
>NZ_JAHKRA010000034.1 GCF_019345525.1 Flavobacterium sp. NKUCC04_CG
ATCACTATTAAAAAAACAAGTATAAACGCATGTAAATCAAATGTTTAATATGTCAACTTAATGACGTGCTCGCGCGATAGCGAAGATTTTATCCTTCGTGCACTAGCGGGGCTCAGCATAAAACCACTCGGTTAAAAATGGTTTTTGTATATATGACTATTATTTAAGTTACTTTCTTAAAAAATATTCTTGAAATTCTCCATTTAAACCTCTTGGTCGTATCTGATTCAAATGTATATGCCATACTTCATTCTCGAAAATTCGCTTCTGCTCAAATTCGACTTTAAAGTAATTAGTAAATTCTCCTTTTTTGTAATACAGAGGCGATTTTAAACCTTTCGTATCTACAATATAAAAACCTTTTATTTTTTGATTTTTGACTTTTGATTTTTCAAATTGGTCAATCAATTCAATTTCGCTTCCATCTACTAAAATTAAATTAATTTTGTAGTTTATAGCCTGCCCCATTTTATTTGTTACCTCAATAGTACAATTGCTTTGGCTTCCTTTGTTAAATTCCTTTACAATTATTTTATCTCTCTGAGGGTTACTGTCTAATACAAGGCTATCACCTTGGATGTTGTAATTACCTTCTATTTCAGAATTAAGAAATTCTTGTTTAGAAAAATATATAAATTTATTATTGTCCTTCAATTCAATACTTTCGTAATAATGGGCTGTCTGATATGTGTAGTTGCCAATAACATCCTCTCTATTAATGAATAAAGAAGTTATCGCCACTGCTAATATATTTAATGCTATTTTCATTTTATCCTCGTTTTTTCACTCCTTTTGTATAATCTTTTTGCCAACCTTTATAAACTTCCATTACGGTTTGTCCATTCCTACCAGCCTCTATTGTCTGATTTCTTAGTGCCTTACCTTCTTTTGAATTTATATCTATAGGTCCAGATGGCAGGCTTTGATATGCTGCTGGTGTCATTGTCTGTCCAAATGCTTTTACATCATTATTATTCCAAGTGATTTTTGGATTTGTAAAATATTCCATACCTCCATTTAAAGCTCTTTCTCTATTATATGATTGAGTTTCATCACTTAAATCATATAGGCTGCCGAATTGAGAATTATCTTTAAATAAAGAGGTTTCTCCTTGCTCATATTGATATGCATGGCCTAGTTCATGTGATATAAGACCCCTATCATTAGTTCCTAAACCTACTTTAATTTTATCGGTTGCCATATCATAGCTTACGCCCCCCGCTGCCGCACGAAATCGAAGGTTCGACGGAGTCAATCCTTTGGTGTGGCAAATCAATATACTACTATTCAACTCTTAAACCGCAGTTAATATACAAAGAAACTTAATTATTTTTTGACAAAGTTGGAAGACAACCTTTTATCTAAATTACCTTAGTAAACACAAAACGCCCAATATAATTGATCGTTTTTTATTTGACATAGACCACGCGAGAGGACTCGCGCGGTAGCGTAGCCGGGCCCACCAGTGGGGCATTTTTTAAATAAACACGCTTACGCTAAATAACAAAAGCCACTCATTTAGTGGCTTTGTCTTTAATTTTAGTACTTTTCCAAATATTCTTGCCAATCATTAGGATATTTTTTCTTTATATCCCTTTCTATATAATCAGGTATGGGTTCTTTATCATAATCTAAACCTTTCGCTTTTAAGAAAGAGATGACTTTCATCTTTTGCTTGTACTGTTCCGTGTTCATATCAACTATCTTACGTCTTAATGCCCCAAGTATGTAAATGGAGTCTTCCTGAACCGTTCTGTACATAATACCGTCATAATTAGCTCCTCGTTCAAGTAAATAAAGAGCTATATCAAATTGATAATGTGAAATTGCATCTGATAAAGGTAAATGAGGAATATAAGTGTACCATTCATTATAAAAATTTATATCTGCACCTGCTTTTACCAACAGTTTGACTTTTTCTAAGTTATTACCCGAGACATACGAGATAGCTACATTCAATGGTGTTTCCCTACCCTGATTATCTTCCGTTATAGGTTTACTTTCTACAACATTAGGATTGCCCTTATGCTCTATTAAGATCTTTAAATATTTGGGATTTTCATTCTTGGCAGCATCGTGCATCGGAGTAGTTCCCCGATAGTTATTCTGAATATTTGGGTCTGCTCCCAAGCTCAATAATGCTTTTACACTTTCGTAATCACTGTTTTTTATAGCAAGCATCAAAAGTGTATTGCCAAATTTAGATTCTTGATAATTTACTGGTAGTTTATTTTCTGTAACCAATTTATTAATCAAAGAAACATTTTCATCTTCTACCGCTTTTGCTAAATCCCAAACTGGAGTTTCCTGAAAAAGCCTGTAGTCTTTTCCTAATAGTTTTTCGTTATCCACTTTTTTATTTCTGTTGTGACATCCTGTAGATGCTACAAACAACATTATCATCAATAATATTCTCATAATATAAAATTTAGAAACGGAATTAAAGAGGCATCAATGCCCTTCTTAAACCATTATTTATCTGTTGCCCAATAGTAGGTTTACTGAATGCTTCTATTACAGAATTAATACTATGTCCGTTATATACTCCGCTGGCACTTCTCGGTTGTAAATAATGTTTATTACCACCTGCTGTTGGGAGTGCCCCCGCTGCCGCACGAATCCTTTCGTGTGGCCCCCCGCTGCCGCACGAATCCTTTCGTGTGGCAAATCAATATTCTAATATTCAACTCTTAAACCCCCGCTGCCGCACGAATCCTTTCCCCGCTGCCGCACGAATCCTTTCGTGTGGCAAATCAATATTCTAATATTCAACTCTTAAACCCCCGCTGCCGAACGAATCCTTTCGTGTGGCAAATCAATATTCTAATAT
>NZ_JAHKRA010000035.1 GCF_019345525.1 Flavobacterium sp. NKUCC04_CG
AAAACTATGCTCCTTAAGCAACCTAAATAATTACTTAAGCTACTTTTCTTCATCCTTAGTAGTTCTAAATGATAAAATATTAACTTCTGGTATAGAGTTGCGGATTTATGGAAGGATTCGTGCGGCAGCGGGGGGATACAGCATTAAATTTGATTTAAGTTTCAAGGACGGTGGAAGTTCGCTTCAAACTAAAATAAAAGCAAATGCAGAGCAATTTGAAGGGTACAGTATTGGTAATAGTTTGGAGAGAGGAAATGAGGATTCTCATAGAAATGTGTTTAAAGTTAGGATAGATCAAGAAGGTACTATGTTAGAAACAGGCGGTGTTACAGAAAGGAAAAAATCAATAATGATGAATTCAAAACATGATAATAGCATTAATAGAATTCATGAAGTAGGACATACTTTGGGATTAGATGACAATATACGAACAGGAAATACAGGAGGTTTAATGGAATATCCTCCTGAGAGGATGACTCGAAAAGAAGCGAACCAATTAGGGAATGGTAGTTTTTTACCTAAAGTCGAATAGTTATGATAAGAATTTGCTATGCTTTAGTACTGTCATTTTTTATGTGTTATTTTTCAGGATGTAACTCATATTATAAAATTAATGCTAAGAAGGAAGTTGGAAATGCTCTTAAGTATTTGGTTGTGGTTACGGTTTCTTCAAAAGCAAATGGAGATATAATGATGATGAATGGAGTAGGGAGTAAAAAGAAATTGTCAATGTTAAGTAAAAAAAGTATTGATGATTTTTTTAAAACTTTTTACAATAATTATGCATATTCTCCATTAATGATAGATTTGGAAAATGGATACAAAGAATTTGTTAATTGTTTTGGGTATGATATGAGTTGGTATAATGAGTATTATATTAATGACTTAACAAAAGACCCGGAGTCAATCTCGGAAATAGAATTAGGAGATGGGTTTTATGTTAGTATGGAATTTTATAGGCTATTAGATGGTATTGAGATAAAATATGTGCAAATCGATTTAGGACATTGTCTTTATGATATTTCTTTAGAGATTGATTATAAAAAAAAGATAAGTATTGTAAAAAAGGTTGCATTGTTTTTGGATAAGAACCAGGATGCTACACCCCTGCTAGTGCACGAAGAATAAAAATACTATGACGCTATACGACTATGGTGCGCGTTGCTATAATCCGGGGGCTAGTATATTTTTGAATGTGGATCCGTTGGCGGAGCAAACCATGGAACCGTATTCGTACGTTGGAAACAACCCGATTAACTTTACTGACCCTACGGGGATGAGTAAGGAAGGTGGAGAAAGTATTGGAGTAAGAAAAATTGGAGAGGGAAAATATGAAGTGGTAAGTGGAAAAGCAGATGGAGATAAGAGTATATATTTAGCTGATTCAAAAGGGCATTATAATAAAAAATCTGAAAAGATAGGAGAATCATTGACAGAGTATTCTTTTTTAACAGAAGAAGGAAAAGCTGTTAAAGGGGCTGTGATTAATACTTATGATACTTCTGGAATTGACTTTTTAAATAATGAAGTTGTAAATAATTCCAGTTTGACACAATTAGATTATATGCCTAATGCAACTGGCGGTAAACATTATGATTTTAAGGCAAGAGGTAGAAATGAATTACCTACTACCCAATGGAATAAACATCATTATAGAGGAATGTTATTCCAAGGTATTGATAATATGTCGGAAAGTAATAGTGGAAAAACTATTTTTGCTTCTGCAAGAGATATTGGAAACGTTGGAGCTGGTTATTTTGCTGCCTCTAAAGGATGGAATTGGAGTGATACAAGGAGTGCGTTTGATGGATTGCAAAAATGGCAACAGTTAAACCCTTTTGCTACAGAGGGAAAACCATCTCAATATGCCCAAAAAGTAGGACACACAGCTGGATATAGAATTTGGGGACAAAAGAATCCTATGCAATATAGAAATAGACAAAGAAATGGATTGAATTAATTATGAAGAAGTATATTAAATCAGCCGGTTATGTTATATTATTTTTTTTATTTATTTGCTTTGCGATTGACCAAAGTCGAAGTTTCTATAAACTTGAAGACGGTAAAGAAGTAACTGTTTGGAAAAGAATTGGAGGAATATGTTATGTGATTCCTTATAAATATTATGGTATTATTAAGCCATCAAGCTGTGCTATTGAGACAGTTAATACAGGTGGTATAACTTTAATATGGTATAATGGAAAATTGATTGTTAATACGGATTCAAAAATGAAAATAATTAACAACGGAGATTGTATATTAGAAGATTATATGAATAAAAAAGATGAGAATGATTCAATATTCTTATACAGTGATAATGGAATTGATAAGCTAAAATCTGATTTAAAATATTTAAGTATTTATATTTTAGATAATTCAGTGTATTCTAACAAATAACCCCCGCTAGTGCACGAAGGATAAAATCTTCGCTATCGCGCGAGCACGTCATTAAGTTAACATATTAAACATTTGATTTACATGTGTATATGCTTGTTTTTTTAATAGTGATTTCGTGTGTTTACTTGACAACCAAGTAGTCTCGCCCGCTGTTACGCGAGTATTAAAAATGTCCGGCTACGCTACCGCGCGAGTCCTCTCGCGTGGTCTATGTCAAATAAAAAACGCTCAATTATATTGGGCGTTTTGTGTTTATGAAAGATTTTTCTCTATTTTTATTCAGAGGAATAAAACAATCAAAATGAGTAGAAATTATAAATTTTGTAATCCTGAGGGTTTATACTTTGTAAGT
>NZ_JAHKRA010000036.1 GCF_019345525.1 Flavobacterium sp. NKUCC04_CG
ATTGCCTCAGGTGCAACCTGTAGTCCCGGGCAGACTCGAACTGCCGACCCCTACATTATCAGTGTAGTACTCTAACCAGCTGAGCTACGAGACTCTGTACTTTTATTGTGTATTATTTGAATTGAACAGCGAGTGAGTAAGATAAAATTAGTGCGTATCTCTAGAAAGGAGGTGTTCCAGCCGCACCTTCCGGTACGGCTACCTTGTTACGACTTAGCCCTAGTTACCAGTTTTACCCTAGGCAGCTCCTTGCGGTCACCGACTTCAGGTACCCCCAGCTTCCATGGCTTGACGGGCGGTGTGTACAAGGCCCGGGAACGTATTCACCGGATCATGGCTGATATCCGATTACTAGCGATTCCAGCTTCACGGAGTCGAGTTGCAGACTCCGATCCGAACTGTGACCGGTTTTGTAGATTCGCTCCTGGTCGCCCAGTGGCTGCTCTCTGTACCGGCCATTGTAGCACGTGTGTAGCCCAGGACGTAAGGGCCGTGATGATTTGACGTCATCCCCACCTTCCTCTCAGTTTGCACTGGCAGTCTCGTTAGAGTTCCCGGCATGACCCGCTGGCAACTAACGATAGGGGTTGCGCTCGTTATAGGACTTAACCTGACACCTCACGGCACGAGCTGACGACAACCATGCAGCACCTTGTAAATTGTCTTGCGAAAGTAATGTTTCCAAAACGGTCAATCTACATTTAAGCCCTGGTAAGGTTCCTCGCGTATCATCGAATTAAACCACATGCTCCACCGCTTGTGCGGGCCCCCGTCAATTCCTTTGAGTTTCATTCTTGCGAACGTACTCCCCAGGTGGGATACTTATCACTTTCGCTTAGCCACTCAGTCTTGCGACCGAACAGCTAGTATCCATCGTTTACGGCGTGGACTACCAGGGTATCTAATCCTGTTCGCTACCCACGCTTTCGTTCATCAGCGTCAATCGATTGATAGTAACCTGCCTTCGCAATTGGTATTCCATGTAATATCTAAGCATTTCACCGCTACACTACATATTCTAGTTACTTCCCAATAATTCAAGTCTAACAGTATCAATGGCCATTTCCTAGTTAAGCTAGGAGATTTCACCACTGACTTATTAAACCGCCTACGAACCCTTTAAACCCAATGATTCCGGATAACGCTTGGATCCTCCGTATTACCGCGGCTGCTGGCACGGAGTTAGCCGATCCTTATTCCTACAGTACCTTCAGCTATCCTCACGAGGATAGGTTTATTCCTGTATAAAAGCAGTTTACAATCCATAGGACCGTCTTCCTGCACGCGGCATGGCTGGTTCAGAGTTGCCTCCATTGACCAATATTCCTCACTGCTGCCTCCCGTAGGAGTCTGGTCCGTGTCTCAGTACCAGTGTGGGGGATCTCCCTCTCAGGACCCCTACCCATCATTGCCTTGGTATGCCGTTACCATACCAACTAGCTAATGGGACGCATGCTCATCTTTTACCGATAAATCTTTATTATGTATGTGATGCCACAAGCATAAACTATAAGGCATTAATCCAAATTTCTCTGGGCTATTCCGTTGTAAAAGGTAGATTGCATACGCGTTACGCACCCGTGCGCCGGTCTCAAAGGAGCAAGCTCCTTCTACCCCTCGACTTGCATGTGTTAAGCCTGCCGCTAGCGTTCATCCTGAGCCAGGATCAAACTCTTCATCGTATTTTTTTAATATGTTTAGATAGTTTGCGCTAATTCTTGAAATCTT
>NZ_JAHKRA010000037.1 GCF_019345525.1 Flavobacterium sp. NKUCC04_CG
ACCAATCAATGGGCGGGTCAAGATAAAAGTGGAAAGCCCTTAGCTAGCGGCACCTATTTTTATGTAATCAATACTTTTTTAGGAAGAAGAGAGGGATGGGTACAGCTGAATCGTTAATTTAAATGAAGTTATGAGGTTTAAAAAGATTTTATATTATACACTATTTTTAAGTGTACTGTTGGTTTGTTTCGGTGTACAAGCCCAGTCTTTAGATCCGGATTTGGATTGTGCGAATGCCGTAGAGATTCCGGTTAATACGGGGGTGGACTGTGTGCAATATGCAAGGGGTTCTTTTGAGCATGCGGGCGTGATTCCCTTGGGTTTGACTTGTGGAAGAGCGGTTTCTACCAAACACAAAAAGAATTTGTTTCGGTTTCGAGCTGCTGAAGAGACCCATTTGTTTAGTGTCTTTGATGCTCGATCTGCTGTTATACATGGGAATACTATTTTATCAAACCTTTCGGGTGCGGTTTATACGGACTGCAATTTTGATAGTCCGGCTAAAATATGTTTTGCCTTCTATGTTACAACGGAATCAAGTAGTACAGATTCGAGTACTTGGCATATGGTTTTAAGTGAGTTGGTAGTGGGGCAGGAGTATTTTCTGGTTTTGGGTGACGCGGCTACTATTCGCGTTGACAATGTAACTTACAATAACGATTTGAAATTTAAGCTTTGTTTGCGGGCTGCGGAAGTGTCTTATGTAAAAATAGATGCCAGTGCAGCCATGACCGAGAATTTGGATTGGGTGGAAGAAAAATTCCTGTATTCGGACTGCGATAATATTTTTTCCAACATTCGTTTTCAGGCTGGTGATGGGCAAAACGACTTTAATTCCATCGGTTATTTTAATAAAAACAATTCGACTTTTCTATTGGAAAAGGGTATTGCTTTGGCTACGACTGATTTAACAATCAATCTGTCTGCTGCAACCTTGTCGTTATTATTTCAGCAGAATAGTCCGCCTTGGACGGGTGATGCCGATTTAAATGCCTTGCAATTGGAGATTCCCGGGCAACAACAGTTAGAGCCCAGTGCCACAGCAGTATTGGAGTTTGATTTTATTGCTTTAAGCGATGCTTTAGATATCAATTATCTTTTTACTTATCCTTATAGAATGGGTCGTATGCAATATATAGGTATTTGGTTGACGGATTTAACCACTCAAAACAAGCAGAATATAGCCAGAGTTCCCGGAACAAACTTTCCCATTCATCAGGAGTTGGTAATTGATAACTATCCCGAATTACTAGAGCCATTTATACCTTCTTTTTGGAACAATCCCCTAATTTATTGGTTATCAAATTCAAAGGTTTTTCCAACCAAACCCACGGTGTTAACTGTCGGTAGAAAATACCGACTAAAGTTTGGAGTTGGCAGTTTAGATATTCCTTTTACTCCTAACGCTGGATTCGCGATGTTTATCCAAGATTTCGAGCAACAGCTCAAGGATGCATCGTTGCATATTGTTGATCAAACGGATTTATGCACGGGTAAACCTTGGCTGATTAAGGCCAATACCGAACAATACGGGGAGTTAAAAAGGGCAATCAGTTGGTATAGGAACGGTGTCTTGATAGGCGGAGCGCGGGATTCTGTTTTGGAGGTTACTCAATCGGGTGAATACGAAGTGCGTATCGCCTTTTCGGATATAAACTGCGAACGGTCGGCAGTGATCAGTCTG
>NZ_JAHKRA010000039.1 GCF_019345525.1 Flavobacterium sp. NKUCC04_CG
TATTAGAATATTGATTTGCCACACGAAAGGATTCGTTCGGCAGCGGGGGTTTAAGAGTTGAATATTAGAATATTGATTTGCCACACGAAAGGATTCGTGCGGCAGCGGGGGCACGTAATTACGATGCAGCATTGGGCAGGTGGATGAATGTAGACCCGTTAGCGGATCTCTATGTTAGTATCAGTCCGTATGTTTATGCATTGGATAATCCGATTTTATTTATAGATCCAGATGGTAATTATGTCGATGATTCGTTCATTTATCAAAAGAATGCAAAAGGCAGTTATGTTAATCCTGCATTAGTTAAAGCGTATGAGACATTCGCAAAATCAAAGCAAGGCATAGCATTTTTATCGAATTTCGCCCAATCAGGACAAGTTATAGCAGGGAAAAAGTATGAGGAAAGTGGGAAGTTTGATAAAAAAGGCATTGATTTGAATTTTAAGAAACAAGACAAGAATGATCCTGCAAATGCTAGAACACAAGCACAAGTAGATAAAGATGGAGAAGGGATGCAAATTGATATTTTGTTATCTCAAACGGGTACGGTAGTGGATAATTACATTATTGATATAGCTCATGAAAGTTTTCTCCATGCTGATAAAAATGCGGAAGATTTTTCTGATAATAAAAAAATGGATTTTTCTTCGATAGATAAAGATCTTATAGAATGGGGAAACAAGGCTGTGAAAGATGGATATCCAAAAAAATGGATTCGAAATCTATTACACCATTCTCAGGAAGGTAGGGATAAGGTTTTGGATAAAAAATTACTTCCAATTCTTCAGCAATATTATAAAAATAGTGGTATTAAAAAAAATGATTTGGAAATAAAAAAACAGATAAATGGATATGCAAATTAATAAAAAATGTTACTTTATTGTTTCTTTTGTACTATTGTTTTGTTTGAGTTGTAAAGTTGAAAAAACTACTGAACGTTATTACAATATGGATTTAACGGTAATTTATAATGAATACACAAAATCTTACAAAATAGACACTGAGGGGAATGTGTTTTTGTTAATCAATAAAGTGAATGAAAACGGTAGATTATATGAAAGTTTTTTGGAGCAAGAAGTGTTGGATAGTATTCAGGAAAAACTTAATAAAATAGTGAAGTTAGAATGTGACTCTATTGACGTTGATTTTGAGGATGGTACACGATATATTATGATTTTACAGAATAAAAAAAATGAAAAAAGAATAATTGTTAATAATTCCTGTAAACAGTTTCAAGATTTAGATTCGTTAGTTTTTGCTATTATCAAAAAAGTTCAAATAATAAAAAGTCAAGACTTCTTTGAAAGTTTAGAAAAAAGTTCTCCCCCCTCGCTACCGCTACCGCACGAAATGTAATTCGACGAAGTTAATCCCTTCGTGTGGTATATAAATAAAAAATCCTAACCGTAAGTTGGGATTTTTTATTTAAGAATAGCTTGTAATTTATTTTTGGCGATAAACGCATCTAGCATAGCGAAAACGTGTTCTTTATCTGTGGGGTCTAGTTTTTCTATGTCAAGTAAACGGGTTACGGTTTTCTTATCGAATTTGCTGTTTACCCCCGCTAGTGCACGAAGGATAAAATCTTCGCTATCGCGCGAGCACGTCATTAAGTTGACATATTAAACA
>NZ_JAHKRA010000040.1 GCF_019345525.1 Flavobacterium sp. NKUCC04_CG
CCATAAATCCGCAACTCTATACCAGAAGTTAATATTTTATCATTTAGAACTACTAAGGATGAAGAAAAGTAGCTTAAGTAATTATTTAGGTTGCTTAAGGAGCATAGTTTTCCCTGTAAAGGATTTATTCTTTCTGTTTTTATTTTAATATGTTGAAGAACTTTTGAAAGATACTATATAAAAATTTGTCAGGTGTACCAATTAATAGTTCCATAAATTTTCAGATGCCATTGTCTGGAACGGTAAACCCACTTTGCAGGAATAGCAATAAATCTAAAAATAAATTTTTTGATTCTATAATTTGGCTGTAGACCTTTTACTTTTTTAGAGAAGAGGTTTATGATATAATGATAAATATTTCTGCAAATGGCCATGATTTGTAAGTAGACTTGATTTTGTTCCAATGTGGAAAAAGGCAATTTTTGCCATCCAAAGTCATTTTTTAGAACATCGAACTCCTTTTCAATCGTCCCTCTTTGATTGTAATAGAAAACAATGTCTTCAGGCTCACTTTGTTGATCATTAGTTATGATGATTGAGTAGACACAAGCTTCTCCAGTAAAGGTATTTATCTGACCATCCTTTCTTTTTTCTTTGGTTACAATAAACCTATACTCGTGGAGATCATCTTGCATCTTGTAATCTTTGGCAGCTCTCTTGAAAGGCGTATAGTATACTTCGCCTCTAAAGATTCCGTCTTCTTTGTCGCCTACAACCTCCCATTCTTTAACCGCTGAAATGACGGTATCCATTGTTGAGGACATTCTCGCCTTGACATAAAATCTGTTCGTATGCTTTTCAATGGTTCTTATAGTTCGAAACTCATACGAAGCACTATCTGCCCTAAATCGATCTGTTTTAATATTATGATTCTCAAGGTATGTAAACATTCTTTCAAGTGTTTCGGACTGTAAAATTCCCGCATTGCTTCTTCCATTTCTGTTTTCCACATAAACAACATTTGATCCTACTAACGCAACTCCTGGAACATATCCATAGCATTTTTTATAGGTGATTTGCGCATCTTCTTTTTCGGTATAACAGACGGTATTGTCATAGTCTAAATCAACCATCGTGTTGGTGAATTTTGTTATCCTTTTAAGTATCTCAAGGTTTAGTTGAGTTAGTTTCTCATTAATGGCGAATTGATGCAAGTGCTCCCCTCGAGAAGTTGCAAATTCAGTAGTAGGTTCAGCAAGTTCTTTTAAGCGGTTCAAAACCCTATCGGGGCTGGGAATTTTAAGCTTTGGCGATTGGGAAAAGTTAGGTTTAAAGTTACTTGACAAATCTTCTGCACAATCACCACCACAAAAGAATACGGACCAATAACTATAGAGTAAATCTCTCCAATTATATTTACTTTGGGCTCCCAACTTGGGCAGGGTTTCATTAAGAGTCTTTCCAATCTCTTTATTATCGAGTTCTGCAATAACAAAATTCAAGCCGCCAAAGGCCGAAATCCCATTGGAATTCAATATCTTCATATCTGCTTATTAAGTATCACCAATTTAGGTGATTACAATAAGAGCACAAAGAATTGAATATTAAATATTTACCTTTTTTATTAACAGTCAGTTGCGGATTTATGG
>NZ_JAHKRA010000041.1 GCF_019345525.1 Flavobacterium sp. NKUCC04_CG
GTTAATTTAAATGAAGTTATGAGGTTTAAAAAGATTTTATATTATACACTATTTTTAAGTGTACTGTTGGTTTGTTTCGGTGTACAAGCCCAGTCTTTAGATCCGGATTTGAATTGTGAGAATGCCGTAGAGATTCCGGTTAATACGGGGGTGGACTGTGTGCAATATGCAAGGGGTTCTTTTGAGCATGCGGGCATGCTTCCCTTGGGTTTGACTTGTGGAAGAGCGGTTGATAGCAGACAAAAAAAGAATTTGTTTCGGTTTCGGGCTGCTGCAGAGACCCATTTGTTTAGGGTCTTTGATGCTCGATCGGATGTTTTACCAGAGACCCGGACTTCTTTCTTTTTTACAGGTGCGGTTTATACGGACTGCAATTTTGATAGCCCAGCTAAAATATGTTTTGCATTTCTTAATAGTGAGAGCATAGACGGTTCAGCTTCGAATACTGAACATATGGTTTTAAGTGAGTTGGTAGTGGGGCAGGAGTATTACCTCGTATTGGGAGCAGATACAGTTATTCGATATAATAATATAGATTACAATAACGATTTGCGCTTTAAGGTTTGTCTGCGGGCAGCTGAGGTTCCCTATGTACAGATCGAGGCTAACGATGCCATGACTGAGAATGTGGATTGGGTGGAAGAAAAATTCCTGTACTCGGACTGCGATAATATTTTTTCCAACATTCGTTTTCAGGCTGGTGATGGGCAAAACGACTTTAATTCCATCGGTTATTTTAATAAAAACAATTCGACTTTTCTATTGGAAAAGGGCATCGCCTTATCCACTACAGATTTGAGTATGAATCTTTCTGCTGCAAACTTCTCTGACCGTTTTCAGCAAAATAGTCCGTCTTGGACGGGTGATGCCGATTTAAATGCCTTGCAATTGGAGATTCCGGGCCAACAACAGTTACAACCCAGTGCCACAGCAGTATTGGAGTTTGATTTTATTGCTTTGAATGAACAGTTGGATATTGATTACGTTTTTAGTTGGACGGGTTGGATTGGAGAATTTCAGTATTTAGGTATATGGTTGACGGATTTAACCACTCAAAACAAGCAGAACATAGCCAGAGTTCCCGGAACAAATCTTCCCATTCATCAGGAGTTGGTAATTGATAACTATCCTGAATTGGGTAGCCCTGAGATAATTCCTCTTTGGAACAATCCCTTAATTTATTGGATGTTAAATTCAAAGGTTTTTCCAACCAAACCCACGGTGTTAACCGTCGGTAGAAAATACCGACTAAAGTTTGGAGTTGGTAATATTGAACGATACGCTATAAGAGGTATCGCGATGTTTATCCAAGATTTCGAGCAACAATTAAATGATGTGGAGCTCAGCATTGTTGATCAAGCGGATTTATGCACGGGTAAACCTTGGCTGATTAAGGCCAATACCG
>NZ_JAHKRA010000042.1 GCF_019345525.1 Flavobacterium sp. NKUCC04_CG
TCGACTTGCATGTGTTAAGCCTGCCGCTAGCGTTCATCCTGAGCCAGGATCAAACTCTTCATCGTATTTTTTTAATATGTTTAGATAGTTTGCGCTAATTCTTGAAATCTTGCGATTTCCTTACTCTCTCTTATTTGCTGTCAATTCAATATGTCTATGAACGTGTCTTCTTGTCTTTCGCTTGTATCTCAAAGCGGTTGCAAAACTACAACTTCTTTTTTAACTGGCAAGGTTTTTGTTGGAAAATAATTTCCTTTAAAATCTTGTCAATAATGTGTCAGAGCGTTGTTTCCTTGCGGGTGGCAAAGATACAACTTTAATTATTTAAGAAACAAATTTAATTTTCGTAAATTTTTAAAAGAGTAAAACTCCTTTTATATGTTTCTTTTTTTTAACTCCGTTTCTCAAAGAACTTCTGCGGTAATGCGGGTGCAAAAGTAGCCCTTTTTTCTAGCTTTCCTAATCTTTTCTTCTTTTAATTTACAGTTTTTTCAAGCCCCTTTCTTAACAGACTAATACCCCTTACTTTAGCTTTAGTGCAGATACTTAAAAAAGCGGATACGCGGATGGGCAGATGGGCGAATTCGCTTTAAAGTGCTGTGGGTGCAAAATGGCTGTGCTTAGTTAACTATTCTTGAATGCGGATACGCGGATGGGCAGATGGGCAAATTCGCTTGGGAGCTTGTGAATGCGGATACGCGGATGGGCAGATGGCAAATAGGCAAACAAAACACACCTATATACAAAGAATGCGGATACGCGGATAGGCAGATGGGCGAATTCGCTTTAAAGTGCTGTGGGTTTAAAATTGCTGTAATTGGTTATTTATTCTTGAATGCGGATACGCGAATGGACGAATCCGCAATTAGGCAAACAAAACACACCTATATATAAACAGTGCGGATACGCGGATAGGCAGATGGGCGAATTCGCTTTGGAGCTTGTGAATGCAGATACGCGGATGGGCAGATACGTTTATACGCTTTGGAGCGTTGTGGTTATAAAATTGCTCCTTTTTGTAATTTATTCGCGAATGGACGAATGGACGAATCAGCGAATAGGCTCATAAAAACCATACCTATATAATGAAGGCGGATACGCGGATGGGCAGATGGGCGAATTCGCCATAAAATGCTGTGGGTTTAAAATTGAGGTATATAAATTAAAGGCACTCGCTAATAAGCGAATGGACGAATCAACGAATAG
>NZ_JAHKRA010000043.1 GCF_019345525.1 Flavobacterium sp. NKUCC04_CG
CGCCCCAACGCAGAGTTTACGGTCAACTACAACCCGAATTGTATCGAAAATCCCATTTTACTCGCACCGGTTAACTACGATCCAGAATACCAATACGAATGGGAGTTTAATAGAACCACGCTGAGAATGGCTTATGCGGAAATCAATTTACCGGAGGGGAGAAATGCAGAGCGCAACAAAATAAAACTAACGGTAACCGACCGTTACGGCTGTTCGATGAGTAGCGAACAAGGGCCGTTTACCGTCAATAAAGCCAATTTTGTTTTATCTAAAGCTATTCCTGAGGAAGCTACTTTTTGCGAGGGGGGCAGTGTGCGTTTGTCTGTACAGACAGCCGGTCAACGGCCTGTTGCTTACCAATGGATGAACGGGGCTCACCCCATTGCTCGGGCTACCGGAGCTACTTTGAGGGTCAACCAAACGGGCAATTATTGGCCGGTATTATTCGACGCCAACGGCTGTGGTTATTACGGTGCTCGATCGGCTGCGGTTATCGTTAAAAAGCTGCCTTTGGTCACGCTAAACCCACCGGCCATTAGCTGTAGCGGTAGTCCGATTAAAATCAGCGCTACCCTTGCCGATCCGCGGGTTTTACGTCAGTGGACGCGCAACAACACCGTGATTTACAATTGGAGTATCCATACCCCTTTGGAGTTTGAAGAACACTTGGCCGCGGGCGACTATGTTTATGTGTTAAACGTGCGCGACCCGCAAGATCCGGAGTGTATGGGCAGTGCGGTAATGGAATTTAGCGTAACCCCGCCACCGGAGCAACCGTATATCCGATTTGATGTATTGGATTGTACACCGTATCGCGTGCGTCTATCGTCTAGCGGTTCAGACCAGCATAGCTATACATGGAGCAACGGTATGGTCGGAAGAACCATCGAGGTTTCGGAAGGAGGTCCATATCGGGTTCGCGTGATTGCCGACAACGGCT
>NZ_JAHKRA010000044.1 GCF_019345525.1 Flavobacterium sp. NKUCC04_CG
ATTTCTTGCGGACAGAATTAGAACAAGTTGGAAAGCTTGACCAAAGAGGGTGACAGTCCCGTATAAGTAAAGGAAGATAAGAATAGTGGTATCCTGAGTAGGTCGGGGCACGTGAAACCCTGATTGAAACTGGCGGGACCATCCGCTAAGGCTAAATACTCCTGAGAGACCGATAGTGAACCAGTACCGTGAGGGAAAGGTGAAAAGAACCGTGAATAACGGAGTGAAATAGATCCTGAAACCATACGCCTACAAGCGGTCGGAGCCCTTAAGTGGGGTGACGGCGTGCCTTTTGCATAATGAGCCTACGAGTTACCGTTGCTGGCAAGGATAAGTGGTTAAGCCATGGATCCGTAGCGAAAGCGAGTCTGAATAGGGCGCTTTAGTCAGTAGTGGTAGACGCGAAACCGTGTGATCTACCCATGGGCAGGTTGAAGTTTAGGTAACACTAAATGGAGGACCGAACCGGTTGACGTTGAAAAGTCTTCGGATGACCTGTGGGTAGGGGTGAAAGGCCAATCAAACTCGGAAATAGCTCGTACTCCCCGAAATGCATTTAGGTGCAGCGTTAGTTATAAAGTTATATAGAGGTAGAGCTACTGATTGGATGCGGGGGTTTCACCACCTACCAATTCCTGACAAACTCCGAATGCTATATAATGTTCACTAACAGTGAGGGCATGGGTGCTAAGGTCCATGTCCGAGAGGGAAAGAACCCAGACCATCAGCTAAGGTCCCCAAATGTATACTAAGTTGAAAAAACGCGGTTTGTCTGCCCAGACAGCTAGGATGTTGGCTTGGAAGCAGCCATTCATTTAAAGAGTGCGTAACAGCTCACTAGTCGAGCGGACGAGCATGGATAATAATCGGGCATAAGTATACTACCGAAGCTATGGATTTACAGACAAGGGTTTGTAAGTGGTAGGGGAGCATTCTAAT
>NZ_JAHKRA010000045.1 GCF_019345525.1 Flavobacterium sp. NKUCC04_CG
AAAACGCTCAATATAATTGAGCGTTTTTGTATTTAATAGAAGACTCGCACCTAGCATTCTTGTGTATATTTATCCGTACCACACGAAAGGATTCGTGCGGTAGCGGGGTCATAATAACGCACACCATAGTTATAGAGATCCTTCGCTAATGTCGCTGTATACTGCAAATACTATAAAATCATAAATCTCATTTTGATTATAATCAGCCATCAATTTCACTTGACTAACAATAAATAAATTCGGAATATGAGCATTGCTATTTGTAACAATATCATCTAGTAATTCTAATTCTGATGGTGGAGCGAAATAAAATGCTGTCAATAACATTTTATTTTTCTTTAAATCAATTTCGAGATAAATTCTATTTAAATTATTAGTTATTTTAAAAACTAAAAACCTTAAAACAATTAAGTATAAATCGAATTTTTTTTGTTCTTCTGTCATTATCAATTATTTAAACGTTGTTGAACTTGGATGAACAGGAACAACAGTAGAAGATTTCCCTCCTTTAATTAAAAACTTATTTGTTGAAATTATAACTCCATTATTATTATAATATCCTGTTACATTATTATACTGAACATAAGCTCTATTTTGCCCTGCATTAGTACTTAATACTTTTGCTTTACCACTATGTGTTGCATTAAGAACGCTAGATGCATCGTCAATACTATTTAAGTAACTATTTGTACCTAATCTTGCCCCCCGCTGCCGCACGAATCCTTTCGTGTGGCAAATAGAATTCTACAATACATAACACAAAAATACTTTGATTTCAGGATATCTGGCGTTTATATAGCTATTAACTATAAG
>NZ_JAHKRA010000046.1 GCF_019345525.1 Flavobacterium sp. NKUCC04_CG
GCGTTTTGTGTTTATGAAAGATTTTTCTCTATTTTTATTCAGAGGAATAAAACAATCAAAATGAGTAGAAATTATAAATTTTGTAATCCTGAGGGTTTATACTTTGTAAGTTTTGCTGTAGTGGGTTGGCTTGATGTTTTTACTCGGAATGAGTATAAGAATTTATTTATAGAGAGTTTAGTCTATTGTCAGCGAGAAAAAGGATTAGAATTACATGCATGGTGTATCATGACAAGTCATGTCCATCTGATTTTCAGAAGTGTAAAGGGACAGCGTCCAGAATTGTTAATTGGTGATTTGAAGCGTTTTACTAGTAAGTCAATTGTAAAGGCGATTAAGGAAAATTACAGTGAGAGTAGAAGAGAATTTTTGTTGGATTTTTTTAAAAGTGAAGCTCAACGGTCTTCTAATGTTTCGGGATATCAGTTTTGGAGACACGATAATAAACCTATAGAACTGTGGAGTAATAAAGTTATCAAGCAAAAAATAAGTTATGTTCATAATAATCCAGTTGAAGCGGGTTTGGTGTACAGACCAGAGGATTATATCTATAGCAGTGCTATGGATTATGCAGGTTGTAAGGGGTTAGTTGATAAAGTAGTGGTATATGAATCTTATAGTTAATAGCTATATAAACGCCAGATATCCTGAAATCAAAGTATTTTTGTGTTATGTATTGTAGAATTCTATTTGCCACACGAAAGGAT
>NZ_JAHKRA010000047.1 GCF_019345525.1 Flavobacterium sp. NKUCC04_CG
ATAGTTAATAGCTATATAAACGCCAGATATCCTGAAATCAAAGTATTTTTGTGTTATGTATTGTAGAATTCTATTTGCCACACGAAAGGATTCGTGCGGCAGCGGGGGATTCGTGCGGCAGCGGGGGGGGTATGTTTTCGTATGGAACCACAAAAGTTTTTTAAACTATGAAAGATTTAGAGATATCTCTTACAGGAAAAGTAATTTTAATAGGGGTGCTTGTATTTCCCCTATTAATGCTCTTTGGTTATATTTATTTTGTATCAAAAGCCGACAAAAGGTCAGATAAAGAGGTCTATCTCGATGATAAATTGGGTGTTTTTTTAAGTGGAAATGTAGATTCAATTTTTAGATTAAAAATGAATCATAATACATTAACGCTGAAAGTTAGTAGTGAGCATTTTTATGTTCCTTCAGATTGGGAGAATAAGTTTGAAATAGGAGATTCTATTTCTAAAAGAAAAGGGGAATTAACATTGAAGCACTATCGAGATGGAAAATTAATTGAAACATTAGACTATAAAGATGTTGCTAGAAATTTGAAATAAGTGTTTAAATTTCAGTTCAAGTATGAATTCTGTAGTACGAATAAACAACCCCGCTACCGCACGAATCCTTTCGTGTGGTACGGATAAATATACACAAGAATGCTAGGTGCGAGTCTTCTATTAAATACAAAAACGCTCAATTATATTGAGCGTTTTGT
>NZ_JAHKRA010000048.1 GCF_019345525.1 Flavobacterium sp. NKUCC04_CG
CAAAATAGTCAAGGTTTCGTTGGCTTGAACGATGTCTTCGAAATTGATGATGTGGGTATTACCCGCTTGATCAATATAAGTGAATTGAGTTCCGTCGTAATAAACGTTACCGCCTACATAAGTATTGGTCAAGTTTTCAATCAATTGCTCCAATACCGTAGTATTGGTGATGATGTCCGTAAAGTTGTTGATTACATCAGCCGGTACGTCAATCGTAGTTACAGTACCGTTTTCAGAAGTATAAGTATAAGTACCGTCTAGATTGTTTACCAAAGTAGTGATGGTTTCTGCTCCGGCAGCTACCATGGCTTTGATATCTACAGTTACACTAGCACCCGCTTCGTTCACATAAGTAATCGTACCCGCAGTATAATTTGGTGTTAAAGTTGTAATTGTTTCAAAACTGTCGATCGCTCCTTTAATATCTAAAGTAGTCAAATTCGATTTCTCATCTTGATACGTCAACATACCTGTTGCACTGTTGTAAGACAAAATAGTCAAGGTTTCGTTGGCTTGAACGATGTCTTCGAAATTGATGATGTGGGTATTACCCGCTTGATCAATATAAGTGAATTGAGTTCCGTCGTAATAAACGTTACCTCCTACATAAGTATTGGTCAA
>NZ_JAHKRA010000049.1 GCF_019345525.1 Flavobacterium sp. NKUCC04_CG
CGCCCCAACGCAGAGTTTACGGTCAACTACAACCCGAATTGTATCGAAAATCCCATTTTACTCGCACCGGTTAACTACGATCCAGAATACCAATACGAATGGGAGTTTAATTATACCACGCTGAGAATGGCTTATGCGGAAATCAATTTGCCTGTGGGACGAAATACTATTACTAATAGAATCAAATTAACGGTAACCGACCGTTACGGCTGTTCGATGAGTAGGGAACAAGGGCCGTTTACCGTCATTAAAGCAAGATTTTTAGGTTCAGAAGCAAGGCCTGAGGAAGCTACTTTTTGCGAGGGGGGCAGTGTGCGTTTGTCTGTACAGACAGCCGGTCAGCAGCCTGTTGCTTACCAATGGATGAACGGGGCTCACCCCATTGCTCGGGCTACTGGAGCTACTTTGAGGGTCAACCAAACGGGCAATTATTGGCCGGTATTGTTCGACGCCAACGGCTGTGGTTATTACGGTGCTCGATCGGCTGCGGTTATCGTTAAAAAACCGCCTTTGGTCACGCTAAACCCACCGGCCATTAGCTGTAGCGGTAGTCCGATTAAAATCAGCGCTACCCTTGCCGATCCGCGGGTTTTACGTCAGTGGACGCGCAACAACAC
>NZ_JAHKRA010000050.1 GCF_019345525.1 Flavobacterium sp. NKUCC04_CG
ATTTTCGACTTACGAATCACGAAAAACACTTTTATTGAAAGGAAATTTTAGAGGTTGACTAACCCGAACACGTTTGGAAGACATACCTTCTAAATTCATTTGGGGGATTAGCTCAGCTGGCTAGAGCGCCTGCCTTGCACGCAGGAGGTCATCGGTTCGACTCCGATATTCTCCACAACGGCATAAAGCGTCAATTGTTAATACAAAAGACCCGCCACACGTTCATTGACATATTGAGATATTTAAATACAATAAAAATAATAGAAAGCACGTAATTGTTTCGACAATTACATAAGCACATAAGCAAAATAAGGGCGTATGGGGGATGCCTAGGCTCTCAGAGGCGAAGAAGGACGTGATAAGCTGCGAAAAGCTACGGGGATCGGCACACACGACTTGATCCGTAGATATCCGAATGGGGCAACCCACTATGTTGAAGACATAGTATCCGATAGGAGGCAAACCCGCTGAACTGAAACATCTAAGTAGGCGGAGGAGAAGAAAACAAAAGTGATTCCGTAAGTAGTGGCGAGCGAACGCGGAACAGCCCAAACCAATGTTGTTACGGCAATATTGGGGTTGTAGGACCACGA
>NZ_JAHKRA010000051.1 GCF_019345525.1 Flavobacterium sp. NKUCC04_CG
TGTGACGCATCATCTACAATCATGTCACCCCTACGGGGTTATACGAAAATGATATATTATTATTATAAACAACATTCCCGTGTGACGCATCATCTACAATCATGTCACCCCCACGGGGTTCTATGAAAACGATACATCAATATTGTAACAAAAATCCAGTTTTACGCATTAGCAAAATCCCTATCGTTTCGTCTGCGACAAAACGATAGGGATTTTGTGCCGTGGCGCTGCGCTAGGCTTTTATCTATAATTTCGTATAATAAAACCCCGTAGGGGTGACATGATTATAGAAAAACGAGGTGTCGTTTTTCGTAAACCCCGTAGGGGTGAAATGATTATAAACAAAAAAGTCCCTAATCAATAAAGATTAGGGACTTTTTAAAAGAAAGGCGACGAACCGAGGCCAAAGGCCGAACACGTCGCTCCGTTGTAAAACAAAAAACCCCCAGTCTGTGAAGACTAGGGGTTCTTAAAAGAAAGGCGACGACATACTCTCCCACATAAATGCAGTACCATCTGCGCTAACGGGCTTAACTTCTCTGTTCGAAATGGGAAGAGGTGAGCCCCGCTGCAATAACCA
>NZ_JAHKRA010000052.1 GCF_019345525.1 Flavobacterium sp. NKUCC04_CG
TAATTATTTAAGAAACAAATTTAATTTTCGTAAATTTTTAAAAGAGTAAAACTCCTTTTATATGTTTCTTTTTTTTAACTCCGTTTCTCAAAGAACTTCTGCGGTAATGCGAGTGCAAAAGTAGGCCTTTTTATCAGCATTCCTAATCTTTTGGAAGTTTATTTTTGGTATTTATCGCGCTCTTTTCTTAACAGGTTGGTAACCGTACTTTTACAAGGAGTTTTTTTTTATGCGGATACGCGGATGGGCGGATAGGAGAATTCGCCTTAAAGTGCTGTGGGTGCAAAATGGCTGTGCTTAGTTAACTATTCTTGAATGCGGATACGCGGATGGGCAGATACGTTTATACGCTTTGGAGCGTTGTGGTTATAAAATTGCTCCTTTTTGTAATTTATTCGCGAATGGACGAATGGACGAATGGACGAATGGACGAATGGACGAATGGACGAATGGACGAATGGACGAATGGACGAATGGACGAATGGACGAATGGACGAATGGACGAATGGACGAATCAGCGAATAGGCTCATAAAAACCATACCTATATA
>NZ_JAHKRA010000053.1 GCF_019345525.1 Flavobacterium sp. NKUCC04_CG
CTAGCGGTTCAGACCAGCATAGCTATACATGGAGCAACGGTATGGTCGGAAGAACCATCGAGGTTTCGGAAGGAGGTCCATATCGGGTTCGCGTGATTGCCGACAACGGCTGCGTGGCAACCCACAGCGTTCAAGTACCCAAACACAACGATACCTATATGTGGGTGTTGCCCACCGGATGTATAGCGCATTGTGTGTCCAAAGAAAATCCGTGGTTTACCATACTTCCCCCTTTGCCCTACTTCGTAGAACACGGGTGGACGCGCAACGGAGAAATCATTCAAGGCGGTAATTATGGAACTGTCGATCCGTTAGGAGTGCGCGAAGAAGGGGTTTATCAATTGTACTTGGAACAGGGTTATTGCCAATCGAGCTCCAGGGGCTTGGTTGTAGTAAAAACGAGTCAAGATTGTGGGAAATGTGATATTTATGTCAAAAGCCACGAAAACTACAAAAGGGAGAAATACCCTTATACCGCTATAATCTTTG
>NZ_JAHKRA010000054.1 GCF_019345525.1 Flavobacterium sp. NKUCC04_CG
GCAAATACGCTGATATGCGTATACGCTTTAGAATCATGTCACCCCTACGGGGTTCTCTGCTCATAAGCGAATAGGCACATCGGCGTATCCGCCCTTAGAATCATGTCACCCGTACGGAGTTTTATTTTGCTGAATTGTTTAGAAAAAGCCTAGCGCAGCGCCACGGCACAAAATCCCTATCGTTTTGTCGCAGACGAAACGATAGGGATTTTGCTAATGCGTAAAACGGGTTGTTATAATTATGTCACCCCTATGGGGTTCTCTGCCTATAAGCGAATAGGCACATCGACGTATCCGCTTTTATAATCATTTCACCCCTACGGGGTTTTCGATAACCAACATCTTATTGTCTAGCATTCTTTCACCCCTACGGGGGTCTCTGCTCATAAGCGAATAGGCACATCGGCGTATCCGCTTTTATAATCATTTCACCCCTACGGGGTTTTCCATAACCAACATTTTATTGTCTAGCATTATTTCACCCCTA
>NZ_JAHKRA010000055.1 GCF_019345525.1 Flavobacterium sp. NKUCC04_CG
GCAGTGAGCGAAGCCATGTTTTTGGACAATCGAGAACAGTATGATATAGAATATTACAGCAATAGGGCCGATGCCGTTGCGCGTGAGCATCAGATAGAAAATGCCGCGGCTTATATTTTAAAACCCGATAATTCGCAGCGAATAGTGTATCTACGCATCGAGCAGTTGGAGTTGGAATGCGTCCAAATCTATGAAATTCCCATTATTTATACGACGGGCGAGCTACCAGAACAACGAGCAGATATAATCGTGTGTGGTAGCTATGTTTTTCCCAATTTGAGCGGTAATCAATTTTATTATTCGCAAGCAGGGGGAAAAGGAGAAAGCTATAAGGGAGGAGAAAGTATAGTTCTTTTAGGAACCCATAAGATTTATGTTTTACAGCAAAATGGGGAATCGGGTTGTTATGAAGAAAGCAATTATAACGTAACCGTCGAAGCTGATGTAAGAGCAGATGTCATCGAAGATGCG
>NZ_JAHKRA010000056.1 GCF_019345525.1 Flavobacterium sp. NKUCC04_CG
AAATCAGCGCTACCCTTGCCGATCCGCGGGTTTTACGTCAGTGGACGCGCAACAACACCGTGATTTACAATTGGAGTATCCATACCCCTTTGGAGTTTGAAGAACACTTGGAAGCGGGCGACTATGTTTATGTGTTAAACGTGCGCGACCCGCAAGATCCCGAGTGTATGGGCAGTGCGGTAATGGAATTTAGCGTAACCCCGCCACCGGAGCAACCGTATATCCGATTTGATGTATTGGATTGTACACCATATCGCGTGCGTTTATCGGCTAGCGGTTCAGACCAGCATAGCTATACATGGAGCAACGGTATGGTCGGAAGAACCATCGAGGTTTCGGAAGGAGGTCCATATCGGGTTCGCGTGATTGCCGACAACGGCT
>NZ_JAHKRA010000057.1 GCF_019345525.1 Flavobacterium sp. NKUCC04_CG
TCGACGTTCCGGGTTCTGTATCGAGTCAATTTGAACAAATCATCCAAAACCCGACTGTTCGCGAAGTATTAAATCAATACCTGACTTCCAATTCGGGCAACGTTAGTTTTGATGAAAATGGATTGACCTATACCGATGCAAGCGGTGCTACCCATAGCTTGGATTTATCCCAGCTTATCAAAAGCCATGAAACGCTGACTACCCTGACCAATAATGGCAACGGGAGCTACACCTATAAAAACGAAAAAGGAGTTGATGTGGTAATCGACGTTCCGGGTTCTGTATCGAATCAATTTGAACAAATCATCCAAAACCCAACGGTTCGAGAAGTATTAAATCAATACCTGACTTCCAATTCGGGCAACGTTAGTTTT
>NZ_JAHKRA010000058.1 GCF_019345525.1 Flavobacterium sp. NKUCC04_CG
GCAGGCTGCCTTTGGCCGAGGTTGCCGAACCGCTCCAATGCGCTTTGCCCAGCATATCAAACACCTGCACCCCTATATCCGCAGTAGGCGTTGTAAGACTGCTGTCGTAATGCAACACCGTTGTACCCGACGTGGGGTTGGGCGTTAATTGGGCGGTGGCTCGCGGCACCTCGGTAGGGGAAACCTCAGTAGGCCTCCAAGAACCCCGAGTGCCAAAGTTTAAAGTGAACCTATAATAATCGCAAACCACTTTACCGTTTAGCCTTACCAAAACCTGGAGTGTTGTGCTGCTTTGATCGTAATGAGGGTCAAAGGGAATGAATTGCAAGCCTTCAATGCTGCGCTGCTCCCCCGGTGCTAAACCGATGTTT
>NZ_JAHKRA010000059.1 GCF_019345525.1 Flavobacterium sp. NKUCC04_CG
TAGGGGTGAAATAATGCTAGACAATAAAATGTTGGTTATGGAAAACCCCGTAGGGGTGAAATGATTATAAAAGCGGATACGCCGATGTGCCTATTCGCTTATGAGCAGAGAACCCCGTAGGGGTGAAATGATTATAGAAAAACGAGGTATCGTTTTTCGTAAACCCCGTAGGGGTGAAATGATTATAAACAAAAAACCCCTAGTCTGTGAAGACTAGGGGTTTTTAAAAGAAAGGCGACGACATACTCTCCCACATAAATGCAGTACCATCTGCGCTAACGGGCTTAACTTCTCTGTTCGAAATGGGAAGAGGTGAGCCCCGCTGCAATAA
>NZ_JAHKRA010000060.1 GCF_019345525.1 Flavobacterium sp. NKUCC04_CG
CATTTTTGAAAAACCCGATAAGGGTAAAATAATTTTCGAACCCCGTAGGGGTGAAATGATTGTAGTTTTCGAACCCGTTGAATGGTTTTATTATATAACGGTGTGACATTTTTGAAAAACCCGATAAGGGTAAAATAATTTTCGAACCCCGTAGGGGTGAAATGATTGTAGTTTTTGAACCCGTTGAATGGTTTTATTATATGACGGTGTGGCATTTTTGAAAAACCCGATAAGGGTAAAATAATTTTCGAACCCCGTAGGGGTGAAATGATTGTAGAACCCAATATAGGTAAAACGATTTTCGTACCCGTTGAATGGTTTTA
>NZ_JAHKRA010000061.1 GCF_019345525.1 Flavobacterium sp. NKUCC04_CG
CGGCATATTTTGTAACGATATATGATTTGTTAGAATCATGTCACCACTACGGGGTTTAACGAAAACGGCATATCATTTTAACAATACACCATGTTCTAGAATCATGTCACCACTACGTGGTTCAACGAAAATAAAACATTCTTTTACCGGCATATTTTGTAACGATATATGATTTGTTAGAATCATGTCACCCCTGCGGGGTTTAACGAACGGCATATCATTTTAACAATACACCATGTTCTAGAATCATGTCACCCCTGCGGGGTTCAACGAAAATAAAACATTCTTTTACCGGCATATTTTGTAACGATATATGATT
>NZ_JAHKRA010000062.1 GCF_019345525.1 Flavobacterium sp. NKUCC04_CG
TATAAAAACGAAAAAGGAGTTGATGTGGTGATCGACGTTCCGGGTTCTGTATCGAATCAATTTGAACAAATCATCCAAAACCCAACTGTTCGAGAAGTATTAAATCAATACTTGACTTCCAATTCGGGCAACGTTAGTTTTGACGAAAATGGATTGACCTATACCGATGCAAGCGGTGCTACCCAAAGCTTGGATTTATCTCAGCTTATCAAAAGCCATGAAACGCTGACTACCCTAACCAATAATGGCAACGGGAGCTACACCTATAAAAACGAAAAAGGAGTTGATGTGGTGATCGACGTTCCGGGTTCTGT
>NZ_JAHKRA010000063.1 GCF_019345525.1 Flavobacterium sp. NKUCC04_CG
AACGATGTCTTCGAAATTGATGATGTGGGTATTACCCGCTTGATCAATATAAGTGAATTGAGTTCCGTCGTAATAAACGTTACCGCCTACATAAGTATTGGTCAAGTTTTCGATCAATTGCTCCAATACTGTAGTATTGGTGATGATGTCCGTAAAGTTGTTGATCACATCAGCCGGTACGTCAATCGTAGTTACAGTTCCATTTTCAGAAGTATAAGTATAAGTACCGTCTAGATTGTTTACCAAAGTAGTGATGGTTTCTGCTCCGGCAGCTACCATGGCTTTGATATCTACAGTTACACTAGCACCCGCT
>NZ_JAHKRA010000064.1 GCF_019345525.1 Flavobacterium sp. NKUCC04_CG
ACACAATAAAAGTACAGAGTCTCGTAGCTCAGCTGGTTAGAGTACTACACTGATAATGTAGGGGTCGGCAGTTCGAGTCTGCCCGGGACTACAGGTTGCACCTGAGGCAATCTTTTATCTGTATTGAGTTACATCAATACATATAGAGGGTTTACGGGTAAAACACGACTCGTATTTAGAGAAAGTGATTGCAAATCACAATTTTCGACTTACGAATCACGAAAAACACTTTTATTGAAAGGAAATTTTAGAGGTTGACTAACCCGAACACGTTTGGAAGACATACCTTCTAAATTCATTTGGGGGATTAG
>NZ_JAHKRA010000065.1 GCF_019345525.1 Flavobacterium sp. NKUCC04_CG
GGGGCTTGGTTGTAGTAAAAACGAGTCAAGATTGTGGGAAATGTGATATTTATGTCAAAAGCCACGAAAACTACAAAAGGGAGAAATACCCTTATACCGCTATAATCTTTGATGTGGATGCGGGTAATAATATGAATGAATACGTACAACTGAGCTTTGAAAATCCCGAAGGCGAAGGGGTTTTTGTGCCTCAAAACATCGGTTTAGCACCGGGGGAGCAGCGCAGCATTGAAGGCTTGCAATTCATTCCCTTTGACCCTCATTACGATCAAAGCAGCACAACACTCCAGGTTTTGGTA
>NZ_JAHKRA010000066.1 GCF_019345525.1 Flavobacterium sp. NKUCC04_CG
ATATGTTTAGATAGTTTGCGCTAATTCTTGAAATCTTGCGATTTCCTTACTCTCTCTTATTTGCTGTCAATTCAATATGTCTATGAACGTGTCTTCTTGTCTTTCGCTTGTCTCTCAAAGCGGTTGCAAAACTACAACTTCTTTTTTAACTGGCAAGGTTTTTATTGGAAAATAATTTCTTCTAAAATCTTGTCAATAATGTGTCAGAGCGTTGTTTCCTTGCGGGTGGCAAAGATACAACTTTAATTATTTAAGAAACAAATTTAATTTTCGTAAATTTTTAAAAGAGTAAA
>NZ_JAHKRA010000067.1 GCF_019345525.1 Flavobacterium sp. NKUCC04_CG
CTAATCCCCCAAATGAATTTAGAAGGTATGTCTTCCAAACGTGTTCGGGTTAGTCAACCTCTAAAATTTCCTTTCAATAAAAGTGTTTTTCGTGATTCGTAAGTCGAAAATCGTGATTTACAATCACTTTCTCTAAATACGAGTCGTGTTTTACCCGTAAACCCTCTATAAGTATTGATGTGACTCAATACAGATAAAAGATTGCCTCAGGTGCAACCTGTAGTCCCGGGCAGACTCGAACTGCCGACCCCTACATTATCAGTGTAGTACTCTAACCAGCTGAGCTACGAGAC
>NZ_JAHKRA010000068.1 GCF_019345525.1 Flavobacterium sp. NKUCC04_CG
AACGCGAGTAGCTGTACCGACCAAAGTCAATTTACGATCACTTACCAAGATTGTTCCATACCCAAGGGAATTTCGCCTAATGGAGACGGTTTTAACGACAGTTGGGATTTGGGTAAACACGGGGTTCTGGATGTGATCATCTACAACCGTTGGGGGCTAGAAGTGTACACTCATAAAAACGGTTATACCAATCAATGGGCGGGTCAAGATAAAAGTGGAAAGCCCTTAGCTAGCGGCACCTATTTTTATGTAATCAATACTTTTTTAGGAAGAAGAGAGGGATG
>NZ_JAHKRA010000069.1 GCF_019345525.1 Flavobacterium sp. NKUCC04_CG
AACGATGTCTTCGAAATTGATGATGTGGGTATTACCCGCTTGATCAATATAAGTGAATTGAGTTCCGTCGTAATAAACGTTACCTCCTACATAAGTATTGGTCAAGTTTTCAATCAATTGCTCCAATACCGTAGTATTGGTGATGATGTCCGTAAAGTTGTTGATCACATCAGCCGGTACGTCAATCGTAGTTACAGTTCCGTTTTCAGAAGTATAAGTATAAGTACCGTCTAGATTGTTTACCAAAGTAGTGATGGTTTCTGCTCCGGCAGCTACC
>NZ_JAHKRA010000070.1 GCF_019345525.1 Flavobacterium sp. NKUCC04_CG
AAAAGGAGTTTTACTCTTTTAAAAATTTACGAAAATTAAATTTGTTTCTTAAATAATTAAAGTTGTATCTTTGCCACCCGCAAGGAAACAACGCTCTGACACATTATTGACGAGATTTTAAAGGAAATTATTTTCCAACAAAAACCTTGCCAGTTAAAAAAGAAGTTGTAGTTTTGCAACCGCTTTGAGATACAAGCGAAAAACAAGAAGACACGTTCATAGACATATTGAATTGACAGCAAATAAGAGAGAGTAAGGAAATCG
>NZ_JAHKRA010000071.1 GCF_019345525.1 Flavobacterium sp. NKUCC04_CG
GCGTATCTGCGTATCTGCGTATCTGCGTATCTGCGTATCAGCGTATCAGCGTATCAGCGTATCAGCGTATCAGCGTATCAGCGTATCAGCGTATCAGCGTATCAGCGTATCTGCGTATCTGCGTATCTGCGTATCAGCGTATCAGCGTATCAGCGTATCTGCGTATCTGCGTATCAGCGTATCAGCGTATCAGCGTATCAGCGTATCAGCGTATCAGCGTATCAGCGTATCAGCGTATCAGCGTATCAGCGTATCAGCGTATC
>NZ_JAHKRA010000072.1 GCF_019345525.1 Flavobacterium sp. NKUCC04_CG
ATAGGTACCCGCATTCCCCTTGGTTAAAGTTGTTAGGGTTTCGTTGTTTTTAACCAATTCAGCAAGAGTTAAGGTTTGGGAGTTCCCCTCGTTATCGCTATACTTGAACGCTGTTCCGTCAAAAGTAACCGGTCCCTCAGAGGATTTGATAATCGATTTTAGTTTTTCTAAAACAGCCGGGTTGTTCGCAATGCTGTCAAAGTTTGAACTCACATCACCAACCACATCAATCACAACTTCTGAGTTGTTTTCCGATTTGTAG
>NZ_JAHKRA010000073.1 GCF_019345525.1 Flavobacterium sp. NKUCC04_CG
TTAAGTTAATATATTAAACATTTGATTTACATGTGTTTATGCTTGTTTTTTTAATAGTGATTTCGTGTGTTTACTTGACAACCAAGTAGTCTCCCCCGCTGTTACGCGTGTTTTAAAAATGTCCGGCTACGCTACCGCGCGAGTCCTCCCATAAATCCGCAACTCTATACCAGAAGTTAATATTTTATCATTTAGAACTACTAAGGATGAAGAAAAGTAGCTTAAGTAATTATTTAGGTTGCTTAAGGAGCATAGTTTT
>NZ_JAHKRA010000074.1 GCF_019345525.1 Flavobacterium sp. NKUCC04_CG
GCGGGTGCTAGTGTAACTGTAGATATCAAAGCCATGGTAGCTGCTGGAGCAGAAACGATTACAACTTTGGTAAAAGGACCAAAAGGGACTTATGTTTATACCTCTGAAAACGGAACTGTAACTACGATTGACGTACCGGCTGATGTGATCAACAACTTTACGGACATCATCACCAATACTACGGTATTGGAGCAATTGATCGAAAACTTGACCAATACTTATGTAGGAGGTAACGTTTATTACGACGGAACTCAATTC
>NZ_JAHKRA010000075.1 GCF_019345525.1 Flavobacterium sp. NKUCC04_CG
CAAATCCCAACTGTCGTTAAAACCGTCTCCATTAGGCGAAATTCCCTTGGGTATGGAACAATCTTGGTAAGTGATCGTAAATTGACTTTGGTCGGTACAGCTACTCGCGTTAGAAACCGCATACACATAAATCGTTTGCTCTCTTTCTAAAATCAGTTGTCCGGCATAAAGCCGCTCACCTTTTCCATCGGGTTCTGTATAATACCCGCTATCCAAAGAAACCAAAGGCGGTAGTATAAAATACTCGCAATGCACCA
>NZ_JAHKRA010000076.1 GCF_019345525.1 Flavobacterium sp. NKUCC04_CG
TTGCGATTTCCTTACTCTCTCTTATTTGCTGTCAATTCAATATGTCTATGAACGTGTCTTCTTGTTTTTCGCTTGTATCTCAAAGCGGTTGCAAAACTACAACTTCTTTTTCAACTGGCAAGGTTTTTGTTGGAAAATAATTTCCTTTTAAATCTTGTCAATAATGTGTCAGAGCGTTGTTTCCTTGCGGGTGGCAAAGATACAACTTTAATTATTTAAGAAACAAATTTAATTTTCGTAAATTTTTAAAAGAGT
>NZ_JAHKRA010000077.1 GCF_019345525.1 Flavobacterium sp. NKUCC04_CG
AGCCGCGGCATTTTCTATCTGATGCTCACGCGCAACGGCATCGGCCCTATTGCTGTAATATTCTATATCATACTGTTCTCGATTGTCCAAAAACATGGCTTCGCTCACTGCCGTTAAATCAACTGCGCGATTTTGAAGTGAACACCTGCAAACCTCAATAGCTTTAGGATCAACCACATCGGTATGGATATTCGAAGGCAGACTGATCACTGCCGACCGTTCGCAGTTTATATCCGAAAAGGCGATACGCACTT
>NZ_JAHKRA010000078.1 GCF_019345525.1 Flavobacterium sp. NKUCC04_CG
ATAAAAATAGGTGCCGCTAGCTAAGGGCTTTCCACTTTTATCTTGACCCGCCCATTGATTGGTATAACCGTTTTTACGAGCGTACACTTCTAGCCCCCAACGGTTGTAGATGATCACATCCAAAACCCCGTGTTTACTCAAATCCCAACTGTCGTTAAAACCGTCTCCATTAGGCGAAATTCCCTTGGGTATGGAACAATCTTGGTAAGTGATCGTAAATTGACTTTGGTCGGTACAGCTACTCGCGTT
>NZ_JAHKRA010000079.1 GCF_019345525.1 Flavobacterium sp. NKUCC04_CG
ACACAATAAAAGTACAGAGTCTCGTAGCTCAGCTGGTTAGAGTACTACACTGATAATGTAGGGGTCGGCAGTTCGAGTCTGCCCGGGACTACAGGTTGCACCTGAGGCAATTTTTTATCTGTATTGAGTCACATCAATACATATAGAGGGTTTACGGGTAAAACACGACTCGTATTTAGAGAAAGTGATTGCAAATCACAATTTTCGACTTACGAATCACGAAAAACACTTTTATTGAAAG
>NZ_JAHKRA010000080.1 GCF_019345525.1 Flavobacterium sp. NKUCC04_CG
CTATGTTTTAAAACTGAATACCAAAGGACAATTGCTTTGGGGAACAGCGGCAGCATGTCCTTCTTTTCCGATAACGAGTGCTTATTCATCGGCTCGTGCATTGGCTTTTACGGCTAGCGAAGTGGTGGCCGGAATCACGATGGACTCCGAGCTTTGGGGTGATAAAATGTCTGGTATTCCCGTGGGAACCGGTTATTTACCGGATCCTTTTGTGGGTCGGTTTGACAAAATCACCGGTCAT
>NZ_JAHKRA010000081.1 GCF_019345525.1 Flavobacterium sp. NKUCC04_CG
AACAACCCGGCTGTTTTAGAAAAACTAAAATCGATCATCAAATCCTCTGATGGACCGGTTACTTTTGATGGAACAGCGTTCAAGTATAGCGATAGCGAGGGGAACTCCCAAACCTTAACTCTTGTAGATTTGGTAAAAACCCACGAAACCCTAACAACTTTAACCAAGGGGAATGCGGGTACCTATACCTATAAATCGGAAAACGATTCAGAAGTTGTGATTGATGTGGTTGGTGATGTG
>NZ_JAHKRA010000082.1 GCF_019345525.1 Flavobacterium sp. NKUCC04_CG
TATATAACGGTGTGACATTTTTGAAAAACCCGATAAGGGTAAAATAATTTTCGAACCCCGTAGGGGTGAAATGATTGTAGTTTTCGAACCCGTTGAATGGTTTTATTATATGACGGTGTGGCATTTTTGAAAAACCCGATAAGGGTAAAATAATTTTCGAACCCCGTAGGGGTGAAATGATTGTAGTTTTCGAACCCGTTGAATGGTTTTATTATATAACGGTGTGACATTT
>NZ_JAHKRA010000083.1 GCF_019345525.1 Flavobacterium sp. NKUCC04_CG
AAATCATCCAAAACCCGACTGTTCGCGAAGTATTAAATCAATACCTGACTTCCAATTCGGGCAACGTTAGTTTTGGCGAAAATGGATTGACCTATACCGATGCAAGCGGTGCTACCCATAGCTTGGATTTATCTCAGCTTATCAAAAGCCATGAAACGCTGACTACCCTGACCAATAATGGCAACGGGAGCTACACCTATAAAAACGAAAAAGGAGTTGATGTGGTGATC
>NZ_JAHKRA010000084.1 GCF_019345525.1 Flavobacterium sp. NKUCC04_CG
TGATGTGGTTGGTGATGTGAGTTCAAACTTTGACAGCATTGCGAACAACCCGGCTGTTTTAGAAAAACTAAAATCGATCATCAAATCCTCTGAGGGACCGGTTACTTTTGATGGAACTACTTTCAAGTATAGCGATAACGAGGGGAACTCCCAAACCTTAACTCTTGCTGAATTGGTAAAAACCCACGAAACCCTAACAACTTTAACCAAGGGGAATGCGGGTACCTAT
>NZ_JAHKRA010000085.1 GCF_019345525.1 Flavobacterium sp. NKUCC04_CG
TGTAATCGTTTCTGCTCCAGCAGCTACCATGGCTTTGATATCTACAGTTACACTAGCACCCGCTTCGTTCACATAAGTAATTGTACCCGCAGTATAATTTGGTGTTAAAGTCGTGATCGTTTCAAAACTGTCGATCGCTCCTTTAATATCTAAAGTAGTCAAATTCGATTTCTCATCTTGATACGTCAACATACCTGTTGCACTGTTGTAAGACAAAATAGTCAAG
>NZ_JAHKRA010000086.1 GCF_019345525.1 Flavobacterium sp. NKUCC04_CG
CTTTAAAGGGTCGTGGGAGATGACCACGTTGATAGGCTATAGATGTAAAGGCAGTAATGTCATAGTCGAGTAGTACTAATAACCCGTAAGCTTATGTGTACTGTCCCGTTTTTCTAAACGGGACAGGATGACTTTCTACAAAAATACAAGTATTTAAATATCTTCGTATGTTACGATATTCGTTATTCCAGAGTTTTGGATAACAACCGATTTAAGGTGGTTATT
>NZ_JAHKRA010000087.1 GCF_019345525.1 Flavobacterium sp. NKUCC04_CG
TAAATCCAAGCTTTGGGTAGCACCGCTTGCATCGGTATAGGTCAATCCATTTTCGCCAAAACTAACGTTGCCCGAATTGGAAGTCAGGTATTGATTTAATACTTCGCGAACAGTTGGGTTTTGGATGATTTGTTCAAATTGATTCGATACAGAACCCGGAACGTCGATCACCACATCAACTCCTTTTTCGTTTTTATAGGTGTAGCTCCCGTTGCCATTATTGGT
>NZ_JAHKRA010000088.1 GCF_019345525.1 Flavobacterium sp. NKUCC04_CG
TTGTTTCTTAAATAATTAAAGTTGTATCTTTGCCACCCGCAAGGAAACAACGCTCTGACACATTATTGACAAGATTTTAAAGGAAATTATTTTCCAACAAAAACCTTGCCAATTAAAAAAGAAGTTGTAGTTTTGCAACCGCTTTGAGATACAAGCGAAAAACAAGAAGACACGTTCATAGACATATTGAATTGACAGCAAATAAGAGAGAGTAAGGAAATCG
>NZ_JAHKRA010000089.1 GCF_019345525.1 Flavobacterium sp. NKUCC04_CG
TAAGTAGGCGGAGGAGAAGAAAACAAAAGTGATTCCGTAAGTAGTGGCGAGCGAACGCGGAACAGCCCAAACCAATGTTGTTACGGCAATATTGGGGTTGTAGGACCACGATATTTCTTGCGGACAGAATTAGAACAAGTTGGAAAGCTTGACCAAAGAGGGTGACAGTCCCGTATAAGTAAAGGAAGATAAGAATAGTGGTATCCTGAGTAGGTCGGGGCAC
>NZ_JAHKRA010000090.1 GCF_019345525.1 Flavobacterium sp. NKUCC04_CG
CTAAAATCAGTTGTCCGGCATAAAGCCGCTCACCTTTTCCATCGGGTTCTGTATAATACCCGCTATCCAAAGAAACCAAAGGCGGTAGTATAAAATACTCGCAATGCACCATCGCATCTTCGATGACATCTGCTCTTACATCAGCTTCGACGGTTACGTTATAATTGCTTTCTTCATAACAACCCGATTCCCCATTTTGCTGTAAAACATAAATCTTATGGGT
>NZ_JAHKRA010000091.1 GCF_019345525.1 Flavobacterium sp. NKUCC04_CG
GGTAGCTGCCGGAGCAGAAACCATCACTACTTTGGTAAACAATCTAGACGGTACTTATACTTATACTTCTGAAAACGGAACTGTAACTACGATTGACGTACCGGCTGATGTAATCAACAACTTTACGGACATCATCACCAATACTACGGTATTGGAGCAATTGATCGAAAACTTGACCAATACTTATGTAGGAGGTAACGTTTATTACGACGGAACTCAATTC
>NZ_JAHKRA010000092.1 GCF_019345525.1 Flavobacterium sp. NKUCC04_CG
AACAAATTTAATTTTCGTAAATTTTTAAAAGAGTAAAACTCCTTTTATATGTTTCTTTTTTTTAACTCCGTTTCTCAAAGAACTTCTGCGGTAATGCGGGTGCAAAAGTAGGCCTTTTTTCTAGCTTTCCTAATCTTTTCTTCTTTTAATTTACAGTTTTTTCAAGCCCCTTTCTTAACAGACTAATACCCCTTACTTTAGCTTTAGTGCAGATACTTAAAAA
>NZ_JAHKRA010000093.1 GCF_019345525.1 Flavobacterium sp. NKUCC04_CG
TGAGAAATCGAATTTGACTACTTTAGATATTAAAGGAGCGATCGACAGTTTTGAAACAATTACAACTTTAACACCAAATTATACTGCGGGTACGATTACTTATGTGAACGAGGCGGGTGCTAGTGTAACTGTAGATATCAAAGCCATGGTAGCTGCTGGAGCAGAAACGATTACAACTTTGGTAAAAGGACCAAAAGGGACTTATGTTTATACCTCTGAAAAC
>NZ_JAHKRA010000094.1 GCF_019345525.1 Flavobacterium sp. NKUCC04_CG
TAAGTAGGCGGAGGAGAAGAAAACAAAAGTGATTCCGTAAGTAGTGGCGAGCGAACGCGGAACAGCCCAAACCAATGTTGTTACGGCAATATTGGGGTTGTAGGACCACGACATTTCTTGCGGACAGAATTAGAACAAGTTGGAAAGCTTGACCAAAGAGGGTGACAGTCCCGTATAAGTAAAGGAAGATAAGAATAGTGGTATCCTGAGTAGGTCGGGGCAC
>NZ_JAHKRA010000095.1 GCF_019345525.1 Flavobacterium sp. NKUCC04_CG
GCGTATCGCCTTTTCGGATATAAACTGCGAACGGTCGGCAGTGATCAGTCTGCCTTCGAATATCCATACCGATGTGGTTGATCCTAAAGCTATTGAGGTTTGCAGGTATTCGCTTCAAAATCGCGCAGTTGATTTAACCGCAGTGAGCGAAGCCATGTTTTTGGACAATCGAGAACAGTATGATATAGAATATTACAGCAATAGGGCCGATGCCGTTGCGCGT
>NZ_JAHKRA010000096.1 GCF_019345525.1 Flavobacterium sp. NKUCC04_CG
GGTTATACCAATCAATGGGCGGGTCAAGATAAAAGTGGAAAGCCCTTAGCTAGCGGCACCTATTTTTATGTAATCAATACTTTTTTAGGAAGAAGAGAGGGATGGGTACAGGTGAATCGTTAATTTAAATGAAGTTATGAGGTTTAAAAAGATTTTATATTATACACTATTTTTAAGTGTACTGTTGGTTTGTTTCGGTGTACAAGCCCAGTCTTTAGATCCG
>NZ_JAHKRA010000097.1 GCF_019345525.1 Flavobacterium sp. NKUCC04_CG
AACAGCTCACTAGTCGAGCGGACGAGCATGGATAATAATCGGGCATAAGTATACTACCGAAGCTATGGATTTACAGACAAGGGTTTGTAAGTGGTAGGGGAGCATTCTAATAGGGTTGAAGGTGATATGTGAGTATTGCTGGACTAATTAGAAAAGAAAATGTAGGCATAAGTAACGATAATGCGGGCGAGAAACCCGCACACCGAAAAACTAAGGTTTCCAC
>NZ_JAHKRA010000098.1 GCF_019345525.1 Flavobacterium sp. NKUCC04_CG
TCTAAAATTTCCTTTCAATAAAAGTGTTTTTCGTGATTCGTAAGTCGAAAATTGTGATTTGCAATCACTTTCTCTAAATACGAGTCGTGTTTTACCCGTAAACCCTCTATAAGTATTGATGTAACTCAATACAGATAAAAGATTGCCTCAGGTGCAACCTGTAGTCCCGGGCAGACTCGAACTGCCGACCCCTACATTATCAGTGTAGTACTCTAACCAGCTG
>NZ_JAHKRA010000099.1 GCF_019345525.1 Flavobacterium sp. NKUCC04_CG
GTGGAAACCTTAGTTTTTCGGTGTGCGGGTTTCTCGCCCGCATTATCGTTACTTATGCCTACATTTTCTTTTCTAATTAGTCCAGCAATACTCACATATCACCTTCAACCCCATTAGAATGCTCCCCTACCACTTACAAACCCTTGTCTGTAAATCCATAGCTTCGGTAGTATACTTATGCCCGATTATTATCCATGCTCGTCCGCTCGACTAGTGAGCTGTT
>NZ_JAHKRA010000100.1 GCF_019345525.1 Flavobacterium sp. NKUCC04_CG
AGTAGTGGTATATGAATCTTATAGTTAATAGCTATATAAACGCCAGATATCCTGAAATCAAAGTATTTTTGTGTTATGTATTGTAGAATTCTATTTGCCACACGAAAGGATCCATAAATCCGCAACTGACTGTTAATAAAAAAGGTAAATATTTAATATTCAATTCTTTGTGCTCTTATTGTAATCACCTAAATTGGTGATACTTAATAAGCAGATATGAAG
>NZ_JAHKRA010000101.1 GCF_019345525.1 Flavobacterium sp. NKUCC04_CG
TTGTTTTTTGACAAAGTTGGAAGACATCCTTTTATCTAAACTACCTTAGTAAACACAAAACGCCCAATATAATTGAGCGTTTTTTATTTGACATAGACCACGCGAGAGGACCCATAAATCCGCAACTGACTGTTAATAAAAAAGGTAAATATTTAATATTCAATTCTTTGTGCTCTTATTGTAATCACCTAAATTGGTGATACTTAATAAGCAGATATGAAG
>NZ_JAHKRA010000102.1 GCF_019345525.1 Flavobacterium sp. NKUCC04_CG
TTTTTAAATAATTACAGCAATAGTACAACCATGGTTTTCACTTTGTACTTTACTTTTGAATTTCGCACAATCTTTTCGACCTTATAAAAAATCCGTTAAGAAATCGCTGTAACGCAGCCGAAAAAAGATTTTGTGTTTGACCGCAGGGAGTTAAAATCTTTTAGGCGGAGTCAAGTGATTTTAGGAATTTTTTATAGCGTCTTGACTTTTTGCTTCGTTTT
>NZ_JAHKRA010000103.1 GCF_019345525.1 Flavobacterium sp. NKUCC04_CG
TTATAGTTAATAGCTATATAAACGCCAGATATCCTGAAATCAAAGTATTTTTGTGTTATGTATTGTAGAATTCTATTTGCCACACGAAAGGATTCGTGCGGCAGCGGGGGGTTAGTTGATAAAGTAGTGGTATATGAATCTTATAGTTAATAGCTATATAAACGCCAGATATCCTGAAATCAAAGTATTTTTGTGTTATGTATTGTAGAATTCTATTT
>NZ_JAHKRA010000104.1 GCF_019345525.1 Flavobacterium sp. NKUCC04_CG
TTTTGACAAAGTTGGAAGACATCCTTTTATCTAAACTACCTTAGTAAACACAAAACGCCCAATATAATTGATCGTTTTTTATTTGACATAGACCACGCGAGAGGACTCGCGTAACAGCGGGCGAGACTACTTGGTTGTCAAGTAAACACACGAAATCACTATTAAAAAAACAAGTATAAACGCATGTAAATCAAATGTTTAATATGTCAACTTAA
>NZ_JAHKRA010000105.1 GCF_019345525.1 Flavobacterium sp. NKUCC04_CG
GCGTATCAGCGTATCAGCGTATCAGCGTATCAGCGTATCAGCGTATCAGCGTATCAGCGTATCAGCGTATCAGCGTATCAGCGTATCAGCGTATCAGCGTATCTGCGTATCAGCGTATCAGCGTATCAGCGTATCAGCGTATCAGCGTATCAGCGTATCAGCGTATCAGCGTATCAGCGTATCAGCGTATCAGCGTATCAGCGTATC
>NZ_JAHKRA010000106.1 GCF_019345525.1 Flavobacterium sp. NKUCC04_CG
AACCTTGACTATTTTGTCTTACAACAGTGCAACAGGTATGTTGACGTATCAAGATGAGAAATCGAATTTGACTACTTTAGATATTAAAGGAGCAATCGACAGTTTTGAAACAATTACAACTTTAACACCAAATTATACTGCGGGTACAATTACTTATGTGAACGAAGCGGGTGCTAGTGTAACTGTAGATATCAAAGCCATGGTA
>NZ_JAHKRA010000107.1 GCF_019345525.1 Flavobacterium sp. NKUCC04_CG
AACATTTTCAACCCCTTGTGGGATGCCGTTATTTTCAAACAAATCCCCAAACCAACCCCGTAGGGGTGACATCATTCTAGATATGGTTATTGCCGTAATTATGGACATTGTATTTCGATAAACATTTTCAACCCCTTGTGGGATGCCGTTATTTTCAAACAAATCCCCAAACCAACCCCGTAGGGGTGACATCATTCTAGATAT
>NZ_JAHKRA010000108.1 GCF_019345525.1 Flavobacterium sp. NKUCC04_CG
TACCATGGCTTTGATATCTACAGTTACACTAGCACCCGCTTCGTTCACATAAGTAATTGTACCCGCAGTATAATTTGGTGTTAAAGTTGTAATCGTTTCAAAACTGTCGATCGCTCCTTTAATATCTAAAGTAGTCAAATTCGATTTCTCATCTTGATACGTCAACATACCTGTTGCACTGTTGTAAGACAAAATAGTCAAG
>NZ_JAHKRA010000109.1 GCF_019345525.1 Flavobacterium sp. NKUCC04_CG
CCCCGCTAGTGCACGAAGGATAAAATCTTCGCTATCGCGCGAGCACGTCATTAAGTTGACATATTAAACATTTGATTTACATGCGTTTATACTTGTTTTTTTAATAGTGATTTCGTGTGTTTACTTGACAACCAAGTAGTCTCGCCCGCTGTTACGCGAGTATTAAAAATGTCCGGCTACGCTACCGCGCGAGTCCTCTCGC